>NZ_QCWA01000004.1:0-543247 GCF_003058245.1 Pseudomonas sp. GV047
ACCGCCGCGCAAAAGATCATGTACCTGTCCGGCGGCAACCAGCAGAAAGCCATTCTCGGCCGCTGGCTGTCGATGCCGATGAAGGTGCTGCTGCTGGACGAGCCGACCCGCGGCATCGACATCGGCGCCAAGTCGGAGATCTACCAGATCATTCATAACCTGGCCGCCAGCGGTATTGCGGTGATTGTGGTGTCCAGCGACCTGATGGAAGTGATGGGCATCTCCGATCGCATCCTGGTGATGAGCGAAGGCGCGCTGACCGGCGAGCTGAGCCGCGATCAAGCGGATGAAGCACGCCTGCTGCAATTGGCACTCCCGCGTTCGCGGGCTTGAAGAATAAGAGGGTGTAGGCATGTCTCAGGTAAAAACTGCAAAGGGCTTCTGGCCGGGTTTCAACCAGCGCAAGTTTCTCGATGACTGGGTGATGCTGCTGGCGGCATTGGGCATCTTTGTGCTCAGCGCGCTGTTTATCGACAACTTCCTCTCGCCGCTGAACATGCGTGGCCTGGGCCTGGCGATTTCCACCGTGGGCATTGCCGCCTGCACCATGCTGTTCTGCCTGGCGTCGGGGCACTTCGACCTGTCGGTGGGCTCGGTGATCGCCTGCGCCGGTGTGGTGGCGGGGATCGTGATTCGCGACACTGACAGCGTGGCGCTCGGTGTGTCCGCTGCATTGGCCATGGGCCTGGTGGTGGGGCTGATCAACGGCATTGTCATCGCCAAGCTGCGTATCAATGCGTTGATCGCGACGTTGGCGACCATGCAGATCGTGCGCGGCCTGGCCTATATCTTCTCCAACGGCAAGGCGGTGGGGGTGATGAACGAGGATTTCTTTGTGTTCGGCAACGGCCAACTGTTGGGCGTGCCGGTGCCGATCATCATCACCGTGCTGTGCTTTGTGTTTTTTGGCTGGCTGTTGAACTACACCACCTATGGGCGCAACACCATGGCGATCGGGGGGAACCAGGAAGCGGCGTTGCTCGCCGGGGTGAACGTTGATCGCACCAAGATCATCATCTTCGCCGTGCACGGCCTGATCGGCGCCTTGGCCGGGGTGATCCTCGCCTCGCGCATGACCTCGGGCCAGCCGATGATCGGCCAGGGGTTCGAGCTGACGGTGATTTCCGCCTGCGTGCTGGGCGGGGTGTCGTTGAGCGGCGGCATCGGCATGATCCGCCATGTGATTGCCGGGGTGCTGATCCTGGCGATCATCGAGAACGCGATGAACCTGAAGAATATCGACACCTTCTACCAGTACGTGATTCGTGGTTCGATCCTGTTGCTGGCGGTCATCATCGACCGCATGAAGCAGCGCTAGACCGAACACCTCCCACCTTTGGATCGCCACTGTATTGAGGGACGGTATTTGCCATAATGCCCCCGCTTTCATACCTATAGGCCCGATATGCAGGAAAACGCCCACACCCCCGTCAAAGACGCTGCCCCCACCGGCACCCAGACCCTGCTGCGTGGCCTGGGCGTCGTGCAGGCGGTGGCGGCCGGTGCGCGGGATCTGAAAGAGATCGCCAGGCGCATCGGCACCACCCGCAGCACCACCCACCGCCTGGCCAGTTGCCTGGTGGAAGAGCGTTACCTGCGCGTGGTGCCGCAAGTCGGCTACCTGTTGGGGCCGAAGTTGATCGAGCTGGGGTTTCAGGCCCGCGAAGAGCTGCCGCTGGTGACCCTGGCGGTGCCGTACCTGGATGAGCTGTCGGCATTGACCGGCGACACCATCCACCTGGCCATTCGCGAATACGACGATGTGCTTTACCTGCACAAGAACCCTGGCCGCAACGGTCCGGAAATGCGCTCGCGGGTCGGCCATCGCATGCCGTTGGCGCGCACGGGCGTGGGCAAGGCGATGCTGCTGGATGACTCGGTGCAAGAGTGGCAGCGCTTGTACGAGACCAGCCTGCCGGCGGGTGGGAAAAACCTGCAATGGCCGCAGCATCCAGAACAGTCCTGGGCGCAGTTCGAGCAGCGCATGCGTGAGTATGTGGTGGGCGGGTATGCGTTCGACCTGGAAGACAACGAACCGTCGATCCGTTGCGTAGCGGCACCGGTGCGCGATGCCAGCCGGCGAATCGTCGCCGGCATCAGCATCGCCAGTACCGTGCCCTACATGCCGCTGGAGAAAATGGCCGAGCTGATCCCTGTGATCAAACAGGTCGCAGCGCGGCTGTCGGCGGAGTTGGGTGCGAAGGCCTGATCAGACCTTCAAGGTTGCCATGTCGATGACAAAGCGGTACTTCACATCACCGGCGATCATGCGGGTATAGGCCTCATTGATCTGGCGGATGTCGAGCATTTCGATGTCGCAGGTGATGCCATGCTCGGCGCAGAAATCCAGGACTTCCTGGGTTTCGGCAATGCCACCGATCAGCGAACCGGCCAGCACTTTACGCCCCAATACCAGTTTGGCGGCGTTGACCGGTGGGGCCACGGGCTCGATCAGGCCAACCAGGATGTGCACGCCATCAAAGCGTAATACGTCGAGGTAGGGGTTCAGGTCGTGCTGCACCGGGATGGTGTCGAGCAGGAAGTCAAAGCTGCCGGCGGCGGCTTGCATCTGTTCGGCATCGGTGGACACGATCACATGGTCGGCACCCTGGCGGCGGCCTTCTTCAGCCTTGCTCGCCGAGCGGGTGAACAGTGTCACTTCCGCGCCCATGGCCTTGGCGAACTTGATGCCCATATGGCCCAGGCCACCCATGCCGAGAACCCCGACCTTGTCGCCAGCCTTGACGCCGTAGTGCTTGAGCGGCGAATAGGTGGTGATGCCCGCGCACAGGATCGGCGCGGCGCTGGCCAGGTCGAGCTTGGCCGGGATCTTCACCACGAAGTGCTCGCTGACCACGATGCTGTCGGAGTAACCGCCCATGGTGTTGCTGCCGTCGACGCGGTCCGGTGTGGCGTAGGTCATGGTCGGGCCTTCGAGGCAATATTGCTCCAGGTCCGATTTGCACGCTTCGCAGTGGCGGCACGAATCGACCATGCAGCCGACACCGACGAGGTCGCCGACTTTATGCGCGGTCACGCGGGCGCCGACGGCGGTGACCTTGCCGACGATCTCGTGGCCCGGCATCAGCGGGTACACGGCGATGCCCCATTCGTTGCGCGCCTGGTGGATGTCGGAATGGCACACGCCGCAGTAGAGAATCTCGATGGCCACGTCATCGGCGCGCGGGCTGCGGCGTTCAAACGACATGGGGGCGAGGGGAGTGGTGGCCGACTGAGCGGCGTAACCGATGGCGGTATACATGGCGAAAACCTCGCAAAAGCAGGGACAGATGAGGCGGGCCATTTTCCGCGTCACCCCCTGATGCGGCCATGGCGATTGCTCCGAGTCTCATGCCTATTCGTCCGGGAGTGCCCCCTGTTTGGATTCATCTGCGGCCAGACCTGCGATGATGCTCTCATCCCTTATTCGCGAAGTTTTTTGCCATGCTGTTGACCCGCCATGTTGATGCCAACGCCACGCTGGTTGCCCTGATCGAGGGGCTGACGTCCCGCGACGGTTTCTCCCCGACCCACCTGCCGGGTGTGCAAGTACTGCGCGCCAGTTGCGACGTGGCACGCGGTCCGCAGATCTACGAGCCGAGCCTGATGTTCGTCGCCCAAGGCAGCAAGGTCGCCTACCTGGGCCCGCGTACGCTGGAGTATGGCGCCGGGCACTACTTGATCCAGGCGATGCCGGTGCCGTTCGAGTGCGAGACATTCGCCATGGCGCCCGGTGCGCCGCTGCTGGGGGTGACCGTGGGCATCGACCGCGTGGTGCTGGGTGAGTTGGTGATGGCCATGGGCATGCAGGCCGGTCCGCCGCCGACCGCGCAAACCCTGGAGTCGATGAGTTCGGTGGTCCTGGATGACGCCATGCGCGGCTGCGTGGAGCGGCTGCTGCAGTGCCTGCACGATCCACTGGAAAGCCGGATCATGGGCCCGGCGCGGGTGCGGGAATTATTGTTCACCGCCTTGCGCGGCCCCCAGGCCGATGTGCTGCGCGCCTTGGTGGAACAGCAGGGGCAGTTTTCGCGGATCGCCACGTCGTTGAATCACCTGCATGCCCATTACGCCGAGCCGCTGAATATCGAGACGTTGGCGGGGTACGCGCATATGAGTGCGTCGACGTTTCACGAGCATTTCAAGCGTTGCACGCTGCTGTCGCCGGTGCAGTACTTGAAGCGTTTGCGCTTGCTCAAGGCTCAGCAGTTGCTGCTGGTGGAGGGCATGGGCGTGGCGCAGGCGGCGCATAGCGTGGGGTACCAGAGTACGTCGCAGTTCAGTCGCGAGTACAAGCGCTACTTCGAGCGCAACCCTGGCGAAGAGCGGGCTGCCTAGTCATTTCAGGCAAGCCCCCTCCCACAGTTGTCCGAGTTTGACTGCATAAAAAAGGCTCCCATTCGGGAGCCTCGCTTGGCTTACATATTCGGGTAAGTCGGCCCGCCCGCACCTTCCGGTGTGACCCACGTGATGTTCTGCGAAGGGTCCTTGATGTCACAGGTCTTGCAGTGCACGCAGTTCTGGGCGTTGATCTGGAAGCGCTTCTCGCCGTCTTCCTGGGTGATCACTTCATACACGCCCGCCGGGCAGTAACGCTGCGCCGGTTCATCGTAGAGCGGCAGGTTGGTGCCGATCGGGATGCTTGGGTCTTTCAACTTCAAGTGGCACGGCTGCTCTTCTTCGTGGTTGGTACCGGAGATGAACACCGAGCTCAACTTGTCGAAGCTCAACTTGCCGTCGGGTTTCGGGTAGTCGATCTTCTTGCTGTCCTTGGCCAGCTTCAGGCAGGCGTAGTCCGGCTTGGTGTCGTGCAGGGTGAACGGCATCTTGCCGCCGAGGATGTTCTGGTCGAACCAGTTGAAGCCGGCGCCGATGATCGGGCCGAACTTGTGCATCGCCGGGCCGAAGTTGCGGCTGGCGAACAGTTCTTCGTAGAGCCAGCTTGCCTTGAAGCTGTCGACATAGTTGGTCAGCTCATCGCCGCCTTCGGATTCGGCCAGCAGGCGTTCGGCCACGGCATCGGCAGCGAGCATGCCGGACTTCATCGCAGTGTGGCTGCCCTTGATCTTGGCCACGTTCATGGTGCCCAGGTCGCAGCCGATGAGCGCGCCGCCCTTGAAGACCATCTTCGGCAACGAGTTGATACCTCCCTTGGCCAGGGCGCGTGCGCCGTAGCTGATGCGCTTGCCGCCTTCCAGGTACTGGGCCAGCACCGGGTGGTGCTTGAGGCGCTGGAACTCATCGAAGGGCGACAGGAAGGTGTTGCTGTAGGACAGGTCGACGATCAGACCAACCACCACCTGGTTGTTTTCCAGGTGATAGAGGAACGAGCCACCGGTGTTCTCGTTGCTCATGATGTCCAGCGGCCAACCGGCGGTGTGCACCACCAGGCCTGGCTGGTGCTTGGCCGGGTCGATTTCCCAGATTTCCTTGAGGCCGATGCCGTAGTGCTGGGCGTCGGCGTCGCTGTCCAGGTTGAAACGCTGGATCAACTGCTTGCCGATATGCCCACGGCAGCCTTCGGCGAACAGCGTGTACTTGCCGCGCAGTTCCATGCCGGGGGTATAGACGCCTTCCTTTGGCTGGCCTTCACGGTCGACGCCCAGGTCGCCGGTGATGATCCCGCGCACCACGCCGTTTTCATCGAACAGTGCTTCCTGGGCGGCGAAGCCTGGGTAGACTTCCACGCCCAGGTTCTCGGCCTGCTGGGCCAGCCAGCGGCACAGGTTGCCCAGGGAGATGATGTAGTTGCCTTCGTTGTGCATGGTCTTGGGCACGAAGAAGTCAGGCACCTTGGTGGAGGTGTCGGCGCTGCGCAGCACATAGATGTCATCGCGCACCACGGGGGTGTTGAGCGGGGCGCCGAGTTCCTTCCAGTCCGGGAACAGTTCGTTCAGGGCGCGGGGCTCGAACACGGCACCGGAGAGGATGTGTGCGCCCACTTCGGAGCCTTTCTCGACCACGCAGACGCTGATTTCCTTACCGGCTTCGGCGGCCTTCTGCTTCAGTCGGCAGGCGGCAGACAGGCCCGCCGGGCCAGCGCCGACGATGACCACGTCGAATTCCATGTATTCGCGTTCCACAGGCTATCTCCTACTCAAGGCTCAACAGGCTTTTTTTCTAATGGGTGGAGGTTCGGTGTCGTGTCCGTCATCGCCGTGCGCAACGGCAGGGGATGACCCACCTGTCTCTCTAGGTGGCGCATTATATATAGACCACTGTCAGCGTCCAATACAAACGTTTGTTTGAATTGCCCGCAGGCTAGGTAAATCAAAGCAACGCGGCTTATGACTGGCCATTTTGCCGTATTGACCAGAATAGGCGTTCCGGTCAATATACGGTCGGTTTTGCACAGACCGTAGGCAGACTGTAGGTTTCAAGAGCACGTCCAAAAGCACGGCAAAGGCAAAACAGGTGACGCGCGTTTAATTGATGGCGCGCAGTTTACACGCCGCGATAAAGAATGACCTCCCAGTCACCACTGACGAACGGTCATCACTTCCCGTGAGCAAGGTCATTCGCCGCCGTTTTTGGAGGTGCCCTTGTGTGCCGATGAGCATCAACCGCCAGGTTCGCCTAGGCGACTTTCTTTTCACCGGAGAGTAACGAGGAATCCATGAAGGTTCTTGTAGCTGTCAAACGCGTTGTCGATTACAACGTGAAAGTTCGCGTCAAGGCGGACAATTCCGGCGTCGACCTTGCTAACGTCAAGATGTCGATGAACCCTTTCTGTGAAATCGCCGTGGAAGAAGCCGTACGCCTGAAAGAGAAAGGCGTGGCGACTGAAATCGTTGTGGTTTCCATCGGCCCGACCACTGCTCAAGAGCAGTTGCGTACCGCCCTGGCACTGGGTGCCGACCGCGCTATCCTGGTCGAGTCCGCTGAAGAGCTGACCTCCCTGGCCGTGGCCAAGTTGCTCAAGGCCGTTGTCGACAAGGAACAGCCTCAGCTGGTGATCCTCGGCAAACAGGCGATCGACAGCGACAACAACCAGACTGGCCAGATGCTGGCTGCACTGACCGGTTACGGCCAGGGCACCTTCGCTTCCAAAGTCGAAGTGAGCGGCGACAACGTTGCCGTGACCCGTGAAATCGACGGCGGCGCGCAGACGGTTTCCCTGAAACTGCCGGCCATCGTCACCACCGACCTGCGTTTGAACGAGCCGCGCTACGCGTCCCTGCCAAACATCATGAAAGCCAAGAAGAAGCCTCTCGAAGTGCTGACTCCGGATGCTTTGGGCGTTTCCACCGCCTCCACCAACAAGACCGTCAAAGTCGAAGCGCCGGCTGCACGCAGCGCGGGCATCAAGGTCAAGTCGGTGGCTGAACTGGTCGAGAAACTGAAAAACGAAGCGAAGGTAATCTAAAAATGACTATCTTGGTAATCGCTGAACACGACAACAAGGTGCTGGCCCCGGCCACCCTGAACACTGTTGCTGCTGCCGCTAAAATCGGTGGCGACATCCACGTACTGGTCGCCGGTCAAGGCGCTGGCGCCGTGGCTGAGGCTGCAGCCAAAGTGGCTGGCGTGAGCAAAGTACTGCTGGCCGACAATGCCGCTTACGCTCACCAACTGCCGGAAAACGTCGCCCCTCTGGTAGCAGAGCTGGGCGCTGGCTACAGCCACATCCTGGCTGCCGCCACTTCCAACGGCAAAAACATCCTGCCACGCGTTGCCGCGCAGCTGGACGTTGACCAGATCTCCGAGATCATCTCGGTAGAAAGCGCCGACACCTTCAAGCGCCCGATCTACGCCGGTAACGCGATTGCCACCGTGCAATCGACCGCTGCCGTCAAAGTCATCACCGTGCGTGCCACCGGTTTCGACCCGGTTGCCGCTGAAGGTGGCTCGGCTGCCGTTGAAGCTGTTTCCGCGGCCCACGACGCTGGCACCTCCAGCTTTGTCGGCGAAGAGCTGGCCAAGTCGGACCGTCCTGAGCTGACCGCTGCCAAGATCGTCGTTTCCGGCGGCCGCGGCATGCAGAACGGTGACAACTTCAAGCACCTGTACGCCCTGGCCGACAAGCTCGGCGCTGCGGTCGGCGCCTCCCGCGCGGCCGTCGACGCAGGCTTCGTACCCAACGACATGCAGGTCGGCCAGACCGGCAAGATCGTTGCGCCACAGCTGTACATCGCCGTCGGTATCTCCGGCGCGATCCAGCACTTGGCCGGCATGAAAGACTCCAAGGTGATCGTCGCGATCAACAAGGACGAAGAAGCACCGATCTTCCAGGTGGCCGATTACGGCCTGGTGGCGGACTTGTTCGAAGCCGTACCTGAGTTGGAGAAGCTGGTCTAATCCAGCCGCTTCACTTATAAAGAGCCCGGTCTAGTGACCGGGCTTTTTTTGGCCCGGGCTTTTTTGAACGCCGGAGAAACCGCCATGGAACTGCGCCCCTGGGCCGTACTGCTGGGACTTACGCTGCTGCCGAGCCTGACCCAGGCAGCCGGCAAATGTGACCGCCTGGTGATCACCGGCAGCCCGGACGCACCGCCGCTGCTGTGGCGCGATCCCCAAGACCCGACGCACCTGATCGGCGCCACCGCCGATGTCTTGCAACAGGTAGCCAAGGAGCTTGGGTTGAAAATCGACCTGCTCTACGGCGGCAAGCGTTCCCTGGCCCTGGACGAAGTGCGCAGCGGGCGCATGGACATCCTCGCCGATGCACCGCTGAACCTTGGCGAGCTGGAAACCCTCGACTACATCCACCCGGCGCTGGTACAGCTCGATTATCTGGTCTGGACCCGCAAGGATTCGGCGCTGGCCTATACCACGGCGGCCGACCTGCATGGCCACAAGGGTGCAGTGTCGGAGCGAGCACGCTTGAGCCGCGACTTTGAAACCTTCGCCGGCCAGCAACTGACCCTGCAACGCCTGCCCACGTTGACCCCGGCCTTCCAGAAACTGCTGCTGGGGGAAGTGGACTACGTGCTGGCCGGGCGTTACTCCGGCATGGCCATGGCCCAGACGTTAGGGATGAGCAATGACCTGGTCGCCCGCGACGTGCCCGTCGATCAGCCCGGCCTGTACCTGGCGATTTCCCACAACTCGGCCTGCAATGATCCGTGGCTGCGCGGACAGCTGGCCAAAAAGATGACAGAATTGCCCGGGTCTGGTGTGACGGAAGCCGCGCTGCAGCGCAATCTGGAGCGTTGGAAAGCGCAATTGCAACAACCCGTCGGCACCCCAACAAAGTAGGGATTTTCAGTGACTCTTCGACCTTTTTTCGCGGCCCTCGCCGTTGTCGCTCTGGCGGGATGTGCGGCCGATCCTGCGCCGAATGAACAAATTCGCCTCACCCAGCAAGCCCTGGAACAAGCCAACGCCGTGGGCGCCAGCGCCGATGAATCACCCGAACTGAAACTGGCCGAGGACAAATTCGCCCAGGCCAAGGCCGACATGGCCGAGCAATCCTACAAGGACGCGCGCATGCAGGCCGAACAGGCCGAGCTGGACGCGCGCCTGGCCGAAGCCCAGGTACTGACCCGCAAGAGCCAGGAACAACTGAACGTGCTCAACACCCGCATCACGCGCCTGCGCAAGCAATTGCAGCTGGGAGAAGCCCAATGAACCCGATGATCCGTGGTCTGGGCTGTGCGGTGCTGCTGGGCAGTGCGGCACTGGGCGGTTGTGCCAGCCACCCCAATGGCGAACAGGCCTTGCAACAGGCGGGCAGCGACTTCCAGAAGGTCAAGGAAGACGCCAACGTGCTGCGTATCGCACCCAAGGACGTGATCCGCGCCGGCGAATCCCTGGCGCGGGCCGACCGTTTGTCCAGCTACTGGGGCAGCGGTGCCGACGTGGTGCATTACGCCTACCTGAGCCAGCGCTACAGTGCCATCGCCCGCGAACACACCGAGCAGACACTTAACGAAGAGCGTGCCGCCAAGCTCGAACTGGAACGCCAGCGCCTGCAATTGGCCCTGCGCGAAAGCAAGCTGATCAGCGTGCAGCAGCAGGGTAAATGGCTCGAAGAACAGATCGCCAGCCTGACCACCACCCAGACCGATCGCGGCCTGGTGATGACCCTGGGCGACGTGCTGTTCGATACCGGCGAAGCGGAGTTGAAAAATTCGGCCAACCGCACGGTGTTGAAAATCGTGCAGTTCCTGCAACTGAACCCCAAGCGTGTGGTGCGCATCGAGGGGTACGCCGACAATACCGGTGGTCAGCAGGAAAACCTCAAACTGTCCCGTGATCGTGCGCAGTCGGTGGCCGATGTGCTGGTGGACCTGGGGATCGATGAGAAGCGCATCCAGGTTGAAGGCTACGGCGACCAGTACCCGGTGGAAGCCAACGCCTCCGAGCGTGGCCGCGCGCAGAACCGTCGCGTGGAAATAGTGTTCTCCGACGAGAAGGGCCAGTTGGGCGCCGCTCGCTGAAGTCTTGCGCAAATCAAAAGGGTGGGAGGGGGCTTGCCCCCGATAGCGGTGGACCAGTCACTATTTTCGGCGACTGACACTCCGTCATCGGGAGCAAGCCCCCTCCCACATTGTTCTGTATACATCTGAATATTCTCTCCACTCACCTTACAGTTTTTACTGTCACTCCCGCGCGCGCTCGACTATTGTGGCAACTGTCCCCGTACACTTCTAAACTGTGCTGGTATGTTTCACACAAAAATAAAATACCCGTGAAATCGAGTGCTGCGTCATGACCAATCTGTTGCTTTACCAACGTATCGCCCAGCAACTGGCTGAGGACATCCGTCGCGGTGTCTATCAACCTGGCGAGCGCGTGCCCTCGGTGCGCAAGATGAGCTCCCAGCTCAATGTCAGCCACGCTACGGTATTGCAGGCCTACGCCAACCTGGAAGACCAGGGGCTGATCCGGGCACGGCCGCAGTCCGGTTACTACGTGCACCAGACGCCAGCACTCACGGCGCCCACGCCGGACATCGCGCGGGTCGAGCGCCCGGGGTTGGTCACCCGCAGCAGCATTATCCAGCAGGTATTGGGCGAGTCGCGCCGCGAAGGTGTATTTCCCCTGGGCGCCGCCGTGCCGAGCGTCGACTATCTGCCGGTACGGGCGCTGCACCAGCAATTGGCCAAGGTCACGCGCTTCCAGAGCCCACGCGCCTTCAGCTACATGTTCAGCCCCGGTTTCGAGCCGCTGCGTCGCCAGGTGGCGATTCGCATGCGTGACGCCGGCGTGGTGGTGGACCCCTCCGAAGTGGTGATCACCCACGGCTGTGTTGACGCCTTGCAGATGTCGCTACGGGTGCTGACACGCCCCGGCGACTTGATCGCGGCTGAATCGCCGACCTATTACGGCTTGCTGCAACTGGCCGACCTGTTGGGCCTCAAGGTCATCGAGATCCCCAGCGACCCGTCCACCGGCATGAGCCTGGAAGCCCTGCAACTGGCCGCCAACCAATGGTCGATCAAGGCCCTGGTGTTGACCACGCGCCTGAGCAACCCCCTGGGCGGCACCATGCCCGAGGAACGGCAGAAACAGTTGCTGCGCCTGGCCTCGGATTTCGACATCCAGATTGTCGAAGACGATATTTACGGCGAACTGATGTTCGAACTCGGCCGCACCAAGGCCCTCAAGGCCTATGATCGCCTGGACCGGGTCATTTATTGCTCGAGCTTTTCCAAGACCTTGTCGCCGGGTGTGCGCATCGGCTGGATGATCGCCGGCAAGTACCAGCAGGAAATCCAGCGCCTGCAAATGTTCAGCACCCACTCGGCCTGCAGCGTCACCCAGATGGGCGTGGCAGCGTATCTGGAGAACGGCGGCTACGACCGGCACCTGCGTTACATCCGCCAGGAATACCGCAAGAATCTCAGCGCCTTCCAACTGGCGGTGCAGCAGTATTTCCCGGAAGGCACCCAGATGACTCGTCCGACGGGCGGCTTTATCTTGTGGGTCAGTTTGCCTGGGCGGGTCAATACCCAGGAACTGCACGTGCGCGCCCTGCAACAGGGCATCAGCATTGCGCCGGGCTTGATCTTCAGCAACACCGAGCAGTTCAACCACTGTATTCGCCTTAACTGCGGCACACCGTGGAACCGCGAAGCAGAGCGTGCGCTGATGACCCTGGGGATGCTGGCCAGCCAGCTATGCCAGGAAACCGCAGCCGGCTTTTGAGGCGCCGAAAAGGCGCAGCGCCGATAGCTGGCTGATCACCGCGCTTGTCATGCCGCGCACAACAAGCGAGCATATGGCCCTCTGCCGTTAATGCTGTAGGCAATATGACCTCGATTGTTCGCGCTGCTTTGGTGATTGGCCTGTTAAGCCTGTGTAACGTCGGCACAGCGCTGGCGGCGGCACCCGTGGCTGAAAACAAGCCCGCTGCCAATACCCGGCAGGATGCCCCGGCAAAAAAACCTTCCCCCACCAAGCAAGCCCCCGTCGCGAAAAAACCAACCGCCACGGCGAAAAAACGTGCGTCGACGGCGAAAAAATCCAAGTCAGCCCAGGAAGTGGCACAGACCAAACTGCCACCGGCACAGTTGGATTTGTCCCTGCCTTCGGACATGGTCAGGCATCTGCAGCCCCTGGGGACCGTGCCCAAGCCCAAGAGCGTGCCGTTGTTGCCGCCGATGTTCGGTGAAAAGCCCACCGACAACAGTGCGTTCCAGATCAACGGCCGTTTGCTCAGCAATGAGATGAAGCTGCAACTGCGCAACGAAGAGCGCCGTGAAGTGGAAGGTGCCGCGTTGGAATTCGAGTTCAAACAGTAAACTTTTTCCTACAAAGTGACGCAGGCCGTCGACCATCTGTCGCAGACTGGTCGGTCACTTTTGTTTTGTGCGAAAAACCCCTGTTAACCCATTTTAAAACGACTGTTTAAGGGCGTACCCTAGCCCGGCCGTCCCTATTGAGTCGTCGAGGACCTGCTGGTCATGAATTGCCGTGAAGGCTGTGGCGCCTGCTGCATCGCCCCCTCCATCAGTTCGCCGTTACCCGGGATGCCCAATGGCAAACCGGCGGGCGAACGCTGCCTGCACCTGTCGGTCGAACAGCTGTGCCAACTGTTCGGCCAGCCGGAGCGCCCGGCGGTGTGCAGTGATTTCAAGGCGGATATCGATGTCTGCGGCACCGACCAGGCCGATGCGATCCGGTTGATCGGCTGGTGGGAGCAGATGACGGCGGCTTGAGGGGCTTTACTATCGGAACTTCAACAATAAGGAATACAACAATGGGTTCGCTGAAACGAATGGCTGTGCTGTGCGGTTTTACCCTGGTATTTGCTGCCACTGCCCAGGCTGAGGATTGGCAGGTTGCCAAGGATGAAGACGGTATCAAGGTGTCCCTGAGCGAAGTCGCCGGCTCCAAATACAAGGCGTATCGCGGTGTGACCGTGATCAAGGCGCCTGTCGCCAGGATCCAGGCCCTGCAGGAAGATGTGGCTGGTGCCTGCTCGTGGATTCATGAATGCAAATCCCAGAAGCTGGTGGACAAGAAAGGCGATGAGGCCTGGACCTACACCCAGTTCAAGGCGCCGTTCCCGGTGACCGATCGTGATTCGTACATCCATGTCACCACCACCAAGGACGCCGACGGCAGCGTAACCCGCAAGCTGCAGGGCGTGCCGACCTACAAGCCCGAAGAAAAAGGCTACGTGCGAGTCGCTCAGGTCGAGGGCTTCTGGAAACTGGTCCCTAAAGGCGCCAATGAGACCGAAGTCACCTACCAGGTACACACCGAGCCAGGCGGCAGCGTGCCGTCGTGGCTGGCCAACAAGTTCGTGGTGGAAGCGCCGTTCAACACCCTGAAAGCCTTGAAGGAACACGCTGAAAAATAACTGTGCTTGATCCGGTGCTTCCTGACTTGAGTGGAACGTTTGCCGAGCCCTCAAGGTCCAGATAGATGTAAGCCCACACATGGGTTTTATCGAGGAGGCACCGATGCAAAAGTGGCAGATTACCTTCGTTGATGATCACGGCGTACAGTCCGTGGAGCAGTTCACCTGCGAGCACAAGCCCAGCCTCGAAGATGCGGCACACATGATCCGCAACAAGCTGGTGCCCGTGGCCGCCGAACTGGACCTCAACGACCTTGAGGGCCGCAAGCCCGAGCCAACGGTCAAGATCCTCAAAGACCAGAACAGTATTCAAATCCTCGACATCTCTCCCGCCGCCTGAACATTTCCTGTATGCCATTCAAGCACCTCTGGTGGAGGTGATAGCTTCGCGCTACTCTGCAAGTGAGATCAGCGAATGAATCGCTAAGGTCTGGTCTTGTCAGCTACATGCTTGTTTTCCCGTGGTGATGTTGTTGCCGTGGTACCCGCGCCGTCAGCGCGCGGGCTTTGGGAAGCACGGAAAGTCTATCCATCGGTTTGAGGAGGACGTTTCATGAGCACAGCCTATCAAGAAGACATCAGCACCAACGTTCTGCGCCGCATGAAAGAAGGCGGCTTCGACTTTTCACGGTTCCACCCCATTGAGTTCTACGCCATTTTCCCGGATGAGGAACGGGCGCGCAGGGCTGCGGGTGAATTTCGTGGTGAGTCCCTGAATGCCCAGGTCAGTGCGCGCGACGATGGCGCCTGGTACCTGGAACTGAGCAAGATCATGTTTGCAACCTACGATGGCATAGGAGACTTCGAGCAGGACTTTGAAGCGGTGGTCGAGCCGCTGGGCGGAATCATCGAAGGTTGGGGCGTCAAGCAGGAGGTGCGTGGGTTACCCATGTAGCGCCATTGTATGAGCAACACAGCGTATCGGCTGACCCTGGGGTCGGCCGATTTTGTATGTGCTGTGTGAAAATTTCCGGAACTACCGTTGCCCTTTCCCGCACAAAAAAAAGCCACCCGAAAAGGGTGGCTGAAAGGGAAGACCGAAGGAGCCGGTCAGTACACGAGCTTCAAGGTACCGAGTGCGGGATGGGTAAGGCTGTAGGACGTGTCCTGTTCAGCGGATGGGGAGAATTATCCGCAGGCTGGCACGGGCAGTGAAATCAACTCTGACTATGCTGTTGATAGCCAAAGCCTGCATTGCCATGAAGCGTGCGGCAGTGCAGTGGGGATTCCGCGCACCAGGACGGTGCGATCAGGTCTTTGCTTATATTCAACTCACTGATTTTTAAGTGTTTATGCCGCTGGCACGGGCCTTGCGATGGTTCTTGCGTCCGGGTGACAAGGAGTACGGCATGATCCGCACTTATTACGACGAAATGTACGATGGGGCAGGGCAGGTTCGCCCTCACTACCGCGAGTTCGCCCGCTGGTTGGCCGACACCCCCGCTGAACTGCTGGCCCAGCGCCGGCGCGAAGCCGATTTGCTGTTTCACCGCGCCGGGATCACCTTCACGCTTTACGGCGACGAGCAGGGCACCGAGCGCCTGATTCCGTTCGACACCATCCCCCGCAGCATTCCCGCCAGCGAATGGCGGATGGTCGAGCGTGGCTGCATCCAGCGGGTCAAGGCGCTGAACATGTTTCTCGCCGACCTCTATCACGAACAACGCATCATCAAGGCCGGGATCATTCCCGCCGAACAGGTACTGGCCAACGAGCAATACCAGTTGGCAATGCAGGGGCTGAACCTGCACCGCGACCTGTATTCCCACATCTCCGGAGTCGACCTCGTACGCGACGGCGACGGCACCTACTACGTGCTGGAAGACAACCTGCGTACACCCAGCGGCGTGAGCTACATGCTCGAAGACCGCAAGATGATGATGCGCCTGTTCCCCGAGCTGTTCGCGGCCCAGCGCATCGCGCCGATCGATCATTACCCCAACCTGCTGCTCGATACCCTGAAAAGCGCCAGCCCCCTGGATAATCCCAGCGTCGTGGTGCTGACCCCGGGGCGCTTCAACAGCGCGTTTTTCGAGCATGCATTTTTAGCCCGGGAAATGGGTGTGGAGTTGGTGGAAGGCGCCGACCTGTTCGTGCGCGATGACCGTGTGTTCATGCGCACCACCGACGGCCCCAAAGCCGTGGACGTGATCTACCGTCGCCTCGACGACGCATTCCTCGACCCGCTGGCCTTCAACCCCGACTCCATGCTCGGCGTGCCCGGCCTGCTGGCGGCGTATCGCTCGGGCAATGTGGTGCTGGCCAATGCCATCGGCACCGGGGTGGCGGATGACAAGTCGGTGTACCCCTTCGTCACCGAGATGATCCGTTTTTACCTGGACGAAGAACCGATCCTGCAGAACGTTCCCACCTTCCAGTGCCGTAAGCCCGACGAATTGTCCCACGTGCTGGCCAACCTGCCGGACCTGGTGGTGAAGGAAACCCAGGGCTCCGGCGGCTACGGCATGCTGGTGGGCCCAGCGTCCACGGCCGCGGAAATCGAAGCCTTCCGCGCGCGTATCAAGGCCAAGCCCCACGCCTATATCGCACAGCCAACCCTGTGTTTATCCACCTGCCCGACCTTTGTCGAAAACGGCATTGCGCCGCGCCATATCGACCTGCGCCCGTTCGTGTTGTCCGGCAAGGAAACCCGTGTGGTACCCGGCGGTTTGACCCGTGTCGCGCTGCGTGAAGGGTCGCTGGTGGTCAATTCGTCCCAGGGCGGCGGCACCAAAGACACCTGGGTGGTCGAGGACTGATGCCATGTTGAGTAGAACTGCCTCGGATTTGTACTGGATGTCGCGCTACCTGGAACGCGCGGAAAACCTCGCGCGCATGCTCGATGTCAGTTATTCGCTGTCGCTGATGCCCCAGGATGGGCGCGGTGATGGCCTGCATGAACTGGCCATGCCGCTGTTGATCACCGGCACGCTGGATGATTACCGCGAGCGCCACGGCGAATTGCACGCCGAACGCCTGCTGCATTTCTTCGCACTGGATGCGGCCAACCCGGCCAGCATCTACAGTTGTCTCGGTGCCGCGCGGGCCAGCGCCCATGCTGTGCGTGGGCGAATTACTGCCGACATGTGGGAAAACATCAACGCCACCTGGCTGGAGATTCGCGAAATCTCACAGCAGGGCCTCAGCCGCTACGGCATGAGCCGCTTCTGCGAGTGGGTCAAGGAGCGTTCCCATCTGTTCCGGGGGGCGACCTACGGCACCATCATGCGCAATGACGCCTTCCGTTTTATTCGGCTGGGTACGTTTATCGAGCGCGCCGACAACACCCTGCGCCTGCTGGATGCGCGCTATGAAATGGCCGGTGACCAGGCCGAAGCCGTTACCGATGGCACCGCCCACGCCTACTATCAATGGAGTGCCTTGCTGCGCGCGTTATCGTCGTTCGAGGCCTACACCGAGATCTACCGCGACGCCCCAGGGGCCCGGCAAGTCGCGGAGCTGTTGCTGTTGCGCGCCGATGTACCGCGCTCCCTGCGGGCCTGCAGCGAAGAGATCGACCAGATCCTCGCCAGCCTGCCCGGCATCAACGGGCGTCCGGCCCAGCGCCTGGCGGCCGAGATGGATGCGCGGCTGCGGTTTACCGCGATCGATGAAATCCTCGAGGAAGGCCTGCACGCCTGGCTGACCGACTTTATCCCCTTGGTCCGCCAGTTGGGCGACGCCATCTACAGTTCCTACCTGGAGGCCGCATGAGACTCTCCATCAGTCACGAAACCACCTACCACTACGAAGACCAGGTACGCGCCAGCATCCAGTACCTGCGCCTCACGCCCCACGACAGCGAGCGCCAGCACGTGCTCAGTTGGCAACTGGACCTGCCTCGCCCGGTGCGCGCGCAGATCGACCCGTTCGGCAACATCCTGCACGTGCTGACCCTGGACGAACCCCACGACGCCATCATCATTGGCGCCCGTGGCCAGGTGGATATCGATGAGCTGCGTGAGGCTGAACACGAGAGCCAGTCAGCCTTTCCGTTCCTGCGCTGCACCCGCCTGACCGAGCCCGACGACGCCCTGCGCGCTTTTGCGCAGCAGCATTGCCACCAGCGTCGTGATCGCACCGCGTTGATCGACCTGATGCACGCCCTCAACCAGTCGATGGTCTACACGCCCGGCGCCACCGAAGTCGACACCTGCGCCGCCCAGGCCTTCGCAGGGCGGGCGGGGGTGTGCCAGGACCATACCCATGCGTTCCTGGCCTGCGCGCGCAGCCTGGGCATTCCTGCGCGGTATGTGTCGGGGTATTTGTACACGGAAGACAGTACTCACCTGGCCAGCCACGCCTGGGCCGAAGCCTGGCTGGATGACGCCTGGTACAGCTTTGACGTGACCAACCAACTGGCCCGGCCGGAGCGGCATTTGAAACTGGCCGTGGGCCTGGACTACCTCGACGCTTGCCCGGTGCGCGGCATGCGCCGTGGCGGTGGGCATGAGCAGATGCATGCCAAGGTATTCGTGGCGCCGACGCCGGTGGTCCTGGTCCAGCAGCAATAACCCGCTCGCCACCGAGATCAGGCTGGGATCAGGGGTGTTGTTTACGCCCCGCCATATGCTTCAAGTACCCCACCAGCAATTCCAGCTCGCTGTCAGGCAACACCCTGGCGGCGAACGCTGGCATCTTCGCCTGCGGCCAGTGCCTCAGGCTCTGCGGGTCGCGGATATAGCGCTTGAGGAAGTCGCCGCTGAAATATTCCGTAGGGTTGTAGGGAACATTCAGGTCCGGCCCCACCTGTGCATCGCCGGCGCCATTGAGGCGGTGACAGGCCAGGCAGTTCTTCTGGAACAGCGCAAAGCCCTGGTTGACCGGATCATTCGCAGCCAACTTCGGGTCGGGCAACAGCGCCGGAAAACGTTCGGCCACCGTCTTCAACTGCTTGATCGCGGAGATCTGGAACGGCCACTGCTCCGGGCTGATATGCCCGGCCTGCGGATCGGTCCACACCAGGTAGAACGGCCCGGCACTCGGCTTGCCGTCTGCCAACGGGGGCCATGGGTGGACCGGGTCTTCCACGGCCAGCCAGGCGCGGGCGCCGTTTTTTTGCAGCAACGGTGCAGCCGTCAGTTCGGCGGCGAAGCCATCCAGGGCAACGGCTTGCAGATGATTATCGGGCTGTAGGCCCGGCAGGAGCACTGCCAGCGGTACTGCGCGATAGGTCATGTTGCGCTTGTAGGAAACGTCATCGACGACCTGCACTGTCTGCGCGTCCGGATGCTTGAGCAGGTCGGCGGTCTGCCAGGTCTTGCGGCTGTGATCCAGCTCGACGGTCAATTGCGCCGCCGAAGCGGGCAGGGCGAGGAACAAGGCAAGGAATGCGAAGATCGGTTTCAAGACGGCGGCCCCGTGTTAAGTGGCGATAGGGCCCACGATAGCGGAAAAGTGCAGGTAAAAAGGCAGCCCCTGCAACAGGATCGCTATGCACGAAGTCCCGGCAGGTGCTGCCAAAAGCGGTAATCCTGAGGAAAGAACAGGCTCAAGAAGAGGTCACCCAATGACCTTGGTCAAGTTGGGCAAGATCAGAATCAATGTGGTGGCGAACAGAATAAGTCCCGCCTGACGTACTTTCGAATGTTTGAACATGGCTGACTGCCTTTTGTTGTTATTCCTGAGCGTCAAATGCGTGCCGTTGAATATGAGTATCGCAATGTGACGTGTCGCTTTTCTTACAGCTGCTCCAGCAAAACCCGGCAGCAACTTCTTACTGATTGAACCTTAGAGCCCTCGTTCTGCGCGGCTTAGACCCATTTCATATCACCTGATCAGCATTTCAGCTTAAAAAGGCATGAGGCATAACGCCATCTTGGCGCCAATGCCTTGGCTAGACAGCTAAAACGATTAATCCAGCAATTACCTTAGGTGCCTACCGTTCGTCCGAGCGTGGCGGTCAAAAGCAATGAGCGCATCCGTCATTGAAACCGTGTCAATCGGGCCTAAGGTAAGGGCATTACTGCGCAATGGTTCGAGGACGTCATGACCCAAGCTTTGATCTTTGATGCGATACGCACGCCCCGCGGCAAAGGCAAGGCCGACGGCGCCCTGCACAGCGTCAAGCCGGTAAACCTGGTGGCCGGCCTGCTCACCGCGCTGGCACAACGCAACGACCTCGACACCCAGCAGGTGGATGACATCGTGCTCGGCTGCGTTACCCCGGTGGGCGACCAGGGCGCCGACATCGCCAAGACCGCCGCGCTGGTGGCGGACTGGGCCGTCAGCGTCGCCGGTGTACAGATCAACCGCTTCTGCGCCTCGGGCCTGGAGGCGGTTAACCTCGGCGCGATGAAAGTGCGTTCCGGCTTTGAGGACCTGGTGGTGGTCGGCGGCGTGGAGTCCATGTCCCGCGTGCCCATGGGCAGCGATGGCGGGGCCTGGGTGCTCGACCCGCAGACCAACATGCACAGCCACTTCACGCCCCAGGGCATTGGCGCCGACCTGATCGCCACCCTGGAAGGTTTCACCCGCGAGGATGTCGATACCTTTGCCCTGCAGTCCCAGCAGAAAGCCGCCAGGGCGCGTGCAGACGGTTCCTTCAACAAGTCGTTGATCGCGGTGCAGGACCAGAACGGCATTGTGCTGCTGGACCATGATGAATTCATTCGCGCCGATTCCACCCTCGAAGGCCTGGGCAAGCTCAAGCCCAGCTTCGAAATGATGGGGCAGATGGGCTTCGACGCCACCGCGTTGCGGGTCTACAGCCATGTAGAACGCATCCACCATGTACACACACCGGGCAATAGCTCGGGCATCGTCGACGGCGCCGCATTGATGTTGATCGGCTCCGAAGCGAAGAGCCGCGAGCTGGGCCTGCAACCGCGGGCACGCATCGTCGCCACGGCCGTCACTAGCACCGACCCGACCATCATGCTCACAGGCCCGGCGCCGGCCACCCGTAAAGCGCTGGCCAAGGCCGGTTTGCGCGTAGAAGACATCGACCTGTTCGAGGTCAACGAGGCCTTTGCCTCGGTGGTGCTCAAGTTCATCAAGGACATGGGCATCGACGCCGCGCGCGTCAACGTCAACGGCGGCTCCATCGCCATGGGCCACCCGCTGGGCGCCACGGGTTGCGCGATCCTCGGCACCCTGCTCGACGAACTGGAGGTGCGCCAGCAGCGCTACGGCCTGGCCACCCTGTGTGTCGGCGGCGGCATGGGCATCGCCACCATTATCGAACGCCTCTGAGCCCAAGGAATTTGTCATGACCGCTGCCATTCGTTACGAAAAAGGCCAGGACCAGATCGTGGTGCTGACCCTCGACATGCCCGGCCAGAGCGCCAACACCATGAACGCCGCGTACCGTGAGGCAATGGCGGCCACCGTCGCACGCCTGCAAGCGGAAAAGGACGACATTGCCGGTGTGGTTATCACCTCGGCGAAGAAGACCTTTTTCGCCGGCGGCGACCTCAATGAACTGATCAAGGTCGACAAGGCCCACGCCAAGGATTTCTACGCCAGCGTCCTGGTGTTGAAGGCGCAGCTGCGCAGCCTGGAAACCCTCGGCAGGCCGGTGGTGGCCGCCATCAATGGCGCAGCCCTCGGCGGCGGTTGGGAGATCTGCCTGGCGTGTCACTACCGCGTCGTGCTGGATGACAAGTCGGTGCAACTCGGTTTGCCGGAGGTCACCCTTGGCCTGCTGCCAGGCGGCGGTGGCGTGGTGAGGATGGTGCGCATGCTGGGGCTGGAAAAGGCCTTGCCGTATTTGCTCGAAGGCAAGAAAGTCCGGCCCCAGCAAGCGCTGCAAGCCGGGTGGGTCGATGAGCTGGCGGCGGATCGCACTGAGCTGCTGGCCAAATCCCGCGCATGGATTCTCGCCAATCCGCAGGCCAGTCAGCCGTGGGACAACAAGGCCTATCAGATTCCCGGTGGTACGCCGTCTCACCCGAAAGTGGCGCAAATGCTCGCCATTGCACCATCGATTTTGCGCAGCAAAACCAACGGCTGCTTCCCGGCCCCGGAGAAAATCCTCTGCGCCGCCGTGGAAGGCGCGCAGGTGGATTTCGATACCGCACATGTGATTGAAACCCGCTACTTCACCGAATTGGTCACCGGGCAGGTGGCGAAAAACATGATGGGCACCTTCTGGTTCCAACTCAATGAAATCAACGCCGGCAGCTCGCGGCCTCAGGGCTTTGCGCCTTACGTGACGCGTAAGGTCGGGGTACTCGGTGCCGGGATGATGGGCGCAGGCATCGCCTATGTCAGCGCCTGCGCCGGTATCGATGTGGTGCTCAAGGACATCAACCAGGCGGCCGCCGAGAAGGGCAAGGCGCATTCGACGGCGCTGTTGGACAAGAAGGTCAGCCGTGGGCAATTGACCGCCGAGCAGCGCGAAACCACCCTCGCGCGGATTCATCCTACGGCTTCGGATGCTGATCTGGCCGGCTGTGACCTGATCATCGAGGCCGTGTTCGAAGACCGTGAACTCAAGGCCAAGGTCTCGGCTGCCGCACACAATGTGGTCGGCGCCGACGCGGTGATCGCCTCCAACACGTCTACCTTGCCCATCAGCGGCCTGGCCACGGCGGTGCCGGATCAAGGCAAGTTCATCGGCCTGCATTTCTTCAGCCCGGTGGACAAGATGCCCCTGGTGGAAATCATCAAGGGCGCCCGCACTTCGGACGAAACCCTGGCCCGAGGGTTCGATTTCGTCCTGCAAATCAAGAAAACTCCGATCGTGGTCAACGACAGTCGCGGGTTCTTCACCTCGCGGGTGTTCGGCACCTTCACCCATGAAGGCATCGCCATGCTCGGCGAAGGCGTGGCTGCGCCGATGATCGAGACCGAGGCGCGCAAGGCGGGTATGCCGGTGGGGCCGCTGGCGGTGTCCGATGAAGTGTCCCTCAGCCTGATGAGTCATATCCGACAGCAGGCTGCCAAGGATCTGCAGGCGGAAGGTAAAACAGTCCCACGCCATCCGGCGACGGTGGTAATTGATCTGTTGGTGAACGAGTACAAACGCGCGGGCAAGGCGGCGGGAGGCGGTTTCTACGAGTACCCGGCGGGCGGGCAGAAGCATTTGTGGCCTGAATTGAAAGCGCGCTTTGAGCGAGCCGACCAGCGCATTTCAGCACAGGATGTGCGCGACCGTTTGCTGTTTATCCAGGCCATCGAGACCGTGCGCTGCGTAGAGGAGGGCGTGTTGATGTCCACCGCGGATGCCAACGTGGGGTCGATCTTCGGGATCGGTTTTGCCGCCTGGAGTGGTGGCGCGTTGCAGTTTATCAACCAGTACGGCCTCAATGACTTTATCGCCCGTGCCCGCTACCTGGAGGAACAGTATGGGGAGCGGTTCTCGCCGCCGGCGTTGTTGCTCGACAAAGCTGCGCAGAACACGACCTTCTGACGGTTTTGGGCATGCACAGGGCTTGCCTTGTCAGGGTATTTCAAGGCAGGCTCTGGGGTGTGCATTATTCCCATCACCGTGTCAGGTATTTTTTATGTCGCTACGCGTCTGTATCCTGGAAACCGATATCCTGCGTCCAGGCTTGATCGATCAATACCAAGGCTACGGGCAGATGTTCAAGCGCCTGTTCTCCAAGCAGCCGATTGCCGCCGAATTCGTTGTGTACAACGTGGTGCAGGGCGAATACCCGTCGGACGACGAAGTGTTCGACGCCTACCTGGTGACCGGCAGCAAGGCCGATTCCTTCGGCACCGACCCCTGGATCCAGACCCTCAAGACCTACCTGCTCGAACGCTATGAGCGCGGCGACAAGTTGCTGGGCATCTGCTTCGGCCATCAATTGCTCGCGCTGCTGCTGGGCGGCAAGGCCGAGCGCGCGGGGCAGGGCTGGGGCATGGGCATTCACGATTACAAACTGGATACCAAGGCGCCGTGGATGAGCCCTGAAGTGCCAGAGTTGACGCTATTGATCAGCCACCAGGACCAGGTCACCACCTTGCCGGACAATGCCACGGTCATCGCCTCCAGCGAGTTTTGCCCGTTCGCCGCCTATCACATCGGCGACCAGGTGCTGTGCTTCCAGGGGCACCCGGAATTTATCCATGATTATTCCCGCGAGTTGCTGGAGATTCTTCAGACAACCCTGGGTGAAAAAGTCTACACAAACGGCGTGGCCAGCCTGGCGCGCGACCACCACGGCGTGACCGTGGCGGAATGGATGATGCGCTTCGTGGCGCACAAGCCTGAGGCCCGGGTTTAAAGCCAGCCCGAGCGCTTGAAACTGGCCCACAAGCCGGTGCAACCGAACGCAATAAACCCGAGCACCGCAAAATAGCCGTAGTGCCATTGCAGCTCGGGCATGTTCTGGAAGTTCATCCCATAAATCCCCGCCACCGCGGTGGGGAACGCCAGGATCGCCGCCCACGCGGCAAACTTGCGCTGCACCACGCTCTGGCGCGAGGCCTCAAGCAATACACCGATCTCGATGGTCTGGCTGGCGATATCGCGCAGGGTGGTGAGGTCTTCCATCTGCCGCGTGACGTGGATCTGCACGTCACGGAAATACGGGCGCATGTTCTTGTCGATAAACGGAAAGCTCAGCTTCTGCAGTTCCTGGCTGATCTCCACCATCGGCGCCACATAGCGCTTGAGTCGCAGCACGTCGCGGCGCAGGCCATGGATCTTCTGGATATCGCGCTCGCTCAGCGAGCTGCACAGCACGTTGTGCTCCAGTTCATCGATCTCGGCGTGGATCGCCTCGCTGACCGGCTGGTAGTTCTCGGTGACAAAATCCAGCAGGGCGTAGAGTACGAAATCTTCCCCATGCTCCAGCAATAACGGCCGCGCCTCACAGCGTTGCCGAACAAAGCCGTAGGACGCCGAATGGCCGTTACGCGCGGTGATGATGTAGCCGTTGCCGGCGAAGATATGGGTCTCGATAAACTCCAGCTTGCCGTTCTCGCGCACCGGTGAATAGGTGACGATAAACAGTGCGTCGCCGAAGGTTTCCAGCTTGGGGCGGCTGTGTTTTTCCAGGGCATCTTCGATGGCCAGTTCATGCAGGTTGAACTGGCGTTGCAGGTTGGCCAACTCCTGGGCGTTGGGCTCTTCCAGGCCGATCCACACAAAATGCCCGGGTTTGGCGGCCCAGGCCGCGCCTTCGTCTAGGGTGATATCCGTGACTTTCTTTCCGGCGCTGTACACGGCGGCCGCAACAACTCTACCCATGGTGCTGATCACTTCTTATTAGGAGGACAGGTGTTGGGCAGCTTAGCTTGAATGACGTTCCGTTGCGGCGTCTGCAGGTGCTCGCTTTTTGTGACGAGCAAGCTTGTTTGCGTGGGGAGGCCAGGCCCCCCGGAAGGTGTTCAGGCAGGTTGCACTTCGCGATCCATCGCTGTAATGCACTCATCCATCTGCGCCTGACAGGTCTGCATCAACTGCGGGATGTCATCCGAAGTCAGGCCCACAGTAGGAATCGGCGGCAACGAGCGTATGAGCACATCACCGCTGTTCCAGCGATTGAGCTTCATATGGGTGACGTAATTGCTGACACACACCGGCACGATGGGCACGCCAGCGGCGATGGCCATATGAAACGCGCCTTTCTTGAACGGCAACAAGCCTTTGCCCAGATTGCGCGTGCCCTCCGGAAACACCCAGATCGAGGTGTCCTGATGCTGCAACGTATGAGTGGTGGTGAGCATCGCGCGACGTGCCTTGTGCGCATTGCCGCGGTCGATCAGCACATTGCCCGCCAGCCAGAACAACTGGCCGAACAGCGGTACCCATTTCAGGCTCTTTTTGGCGATACACACGGTGCGATGGGGCACCACGGTGCCCAGCACAAACAGGTCATAGTTGGACTGGTGGTTGGCGATGATCACACACGTACCAGGCTTGTTGCGCAGGGAGTCGACATCGGTCTTCACCTTCAGGCGCAGGATCCACATGGCCGGCAGCGCATACAGGCGCGCACACAAGCGACTGTTGTCCGGGTGGAATGGCCGGCAGGCCCCGAGCAGCACGCCCAGTACACCGGCCACCATAAAGTGCAGGCCCATCAATAACATGCGTAACAGAAAAAGCATCGACACGGCCCATCGGGATAAAAGGTGGCGCAGTGTACGGATGTGCACTGAATTCGGCAATTACCCGTAAAGAGGTAGGAGATGGGCGATGTTTAAGCACATGTTTCATCATGTGCCGATATAGGCAGGCTAGAGCGGCTAAAGATGTTTCGGATTCATTTGTACGAAAAAGCCCGACGCAAGGTCGGGCTTCGATGTTCCGGTTGTAGGTATTAACTCAGGATATGCCCCTGATCCTGGATGATTGCCTCATCCAACGCCTCCAGCAACGCCTTACGCACCTTCAGCTTGGTGTGCTTATGGGCATTCATATTCAGCTTCTTCAACTGACGTGCCGCTTCCAGCGCCGCCGCCTGCAGCTCTTCAGGTGCCACCACCTTGTCGAGGAAACCGGCCTGCAACGCGCCTTGCGGGTCAAACATCTCGGCATTGATCACCGAGCGATGAAACGCCGATTTACGCAGACGGTCCCGCGCCAGCTCGATACCGGCGTGGTGCATGGTCATGCCGATCGCCACCTCATTCAGGCCAATGCTGAACGGGCCTTCCACCCCGATCCGATAATCTGCCGACAACAACAGGAAAGCACCCTTGGCCACCGCATGCCCAGGGCACGCCACAATCACCGGAAACGGGTGGGACAAAAGGCGACGTGCCAATGTCGAGCCCGACGTCACCAGGCCGATGGCTTCTTTGGGGCCGGCTGTCATCACCTTCAAGTCATACCCACCCGACAGGATCCCCGGCGTGCCGGTGATGATCACCACCGCCCGATCTTTCTCGGCCTGGTCCAGCGCTGCATTGAACGCACTGACCACATCCGGAGAAATGGCATTCACCTTGCCGTTGCTCAGGGTCAGGGTCGCGATACCGTCTTCGAGGTGGTAAGCAATCAACTCACTCATGACGCGGTTCCTTGTAGGATTTGTTATAGAGAGGCTGTTTATAAAGGCGCATGCGCAGACGTTACCCACCACGCCCGCCCCGGTAAAGCGCCGTGACTGACTGCCCAGTCAGACTTTCCCCGCAGGGAGAACGCCGGAAGGCCTGGAGCAGGGCGCAACACTGGCCCCAGACACAGGACGCCCATGCCCAAGAATGGCAGAATCACCACCCCTAGCCGGGCACATCCCGGCATACCCATCTAACCGCATGAAAATTCTGAAAAAAACCTTTGCCATCAGAAAGGCTTTCGACTACATTAGCGCGCCTCGACAGACTGAACTGGTTTGACGAGATACGGTGAAGTGTCCGAGTGGCTTAAGGAGCACGCCTGGAAAGTGTGTATACAAGAAATTGTATCGAGAGTTCGAATCTCTCCTTCACCGCCACATTTTGAAAACGCGAACCCCTGATTTTCCTAGAGAAAGTCGGGGGTTTGTGGTTTTTTGCGTCCGAAAAATGCCCTCATGGGACCGCCATGGGACTGGCGCCCTGTTCTGGTGTGAAAATTAGCGGAAGAAGTATGATGGGCTCAAAAGCCAACACTTGGACCAGAAAACTGTTCTAGCCCGCGTGAATTAGGATTTCCGCAACTCTCATCAAGGACGACTGCCAGATAACTCAGGTTGCAATATCGCTGCAGCAGACGCTTTGACGTTGCTCCTGCACATTCAGCATGCCTTGGGTGCGGCGATTGAAGAGACCACTAAGTGGCTTCCAGAGAATGGCGTAGTGAGTGCTGCAGATAACGCAATCATGGCCACGGCAACTCTGGACACAAATGCAAAAGCGATTACCGACGCGATAATATGCCTGCGGTAGGCCTAGGGAATATCACCTCGCAGGCAGCAATCGGCCAATAACTGACACTCCGTTTGTCTACAAATCCAGAGCGCTTCACTGCGTAGCCGATGAAACGAATACTTTTTAAAAACTGCTAATCTTTCACGTCTGTTGATTAAAAGATCGCTTAAAACTCTGATTGATTGACATACTAAATATGGCTCGGTCAACTGTGAAATCTAATGTGTCGGATACGGCGATTAGTGACCTTAATTCTTCAGGGAAGTCTTCGATGCTAGCGCATGCCGTTGGAATCAAATATCGAAAGTAGTCTCCAATTCCCGCGTCGCCCTCATAACCAATCGGATTGTCTTCGCTGGACACGTAATCTTCTAGCGCGTGATAAACATAGAAGCCTTTTATTGATGGAATTGAATACTCCGTGAGCTCTTGATAAAAGTTCGAACTCTCTAAGACTATGCGTTCCATTTCGCCGCGCGACGAGGGTTTG
Source organism: Pseudomonas sp. GV047 (assembly GCF_003058245.1). Lineage (NCBI taxonomy): Bacteria > Pseudomonadati > Pseudomonadota > Gammaproteobacteria > Pseudomonadales > Pseudomonadaceae > Pseudomonas > Pseudomonas sp. GV047. The sequence goes on from NZ_QCWA01000004.1 coordinate 27,996, forward strand.
AGCTCCCTGCGAAACCTATATATATCTAAAAGAGTTTGACCTTCCTTGTTTTTTGGATAACTTTGAAACTCACGCGACTCTTCCCACATAAACTCATTTATACTGTCGAGTTTTTTCTCTAGCTCTGGAATAGCCAACAAGCTCGAAGGGATAGGGCCGAAACAGTTATTCACCATTACAGCTATACGCCCATGTCGATCCATGGCGAACCACGTGAAGATAGTCCCAAAACTTGGCTGCCAATCTTTATCTAACGGCATTACTTCACCTCTGGTAAAACGTGTATATCGCCTGAGATTATTATCGCCAGTGCTGGATTGGCCCTGTTACAGAAACTTTACTGATCCAGGATCCTACCCTGTGAACTATTACCAGCACTAGATATTTACTGACGGGATGGGGCAGTGTGGCATAGGCCTCTGGGTCAATTCGACGTCAGTTTCAACAGGCTCGTGCCTAACGTCCACTTTTTCCTGCTTTTGCACGGTATGATCAACGTCAGCTTGCGGCCAAAAGCAGGCTGTGGACAGGTAGCTGTTGATGTCTCTACGCTGGACGATCTAGTGACAGCACAGCGGTAAAAAAGGAGTAGTCACGTTGGAAGTTGCCATTGATCGAGATAGCGTTCATGCAGGAGATGATCTGGGAAGCCATGCGACGTCGATCACACTCGATCCATCAGCAACGCTGCGCGCCTTAATCGAAGTGATACAAGATGCCGGCTACTTACCGGGTATCAATGGAGGCAAGGCTACTTGGATTATTTGGTCGTCTGACAAACCAATAGGTGTTTTAGCGCAGCAATGGCCAGCACCTAAATTGACCGTGCCGCCCGACAGCACCGTTGATCAGTATTTCGGAAATACCGAACCTCGCCTTCTGTTCAGATATTGGTGTCAGGCAGATCCAGATGAGGTCTTTTCGAATATCAAGACCGGAAATGAGCTACCTTCACGATTTTAGGATTGGCGGTGGACATTTCTGTCGATCAATGCGGTTCAGATGACTGCTATGGGTCGATAGCTGGCTTTCAAAAATTCATCTGGACGCATTACGAATAACGCCGCTTATGTAAAAAGGGTCCCCACACTTTGACCTGGTGCGGGGGCCTTTTTTCGGGCTCCGGAAACCAATCCCCCCTAGAGTGGCCTACCGGCTCCCGGCACTCTGGTTTTACAAGGAAAAGCGGAAAGATTTATTTGATTTTTAAACAAAACCCCTGATTTCGAAAGAAACCAGGGTTTTGTAATTTTCGGATTCTGAAAAAGTCTGTGAGGATTAAATCACGCGCCCGCCACATCCATCCGTCGCCCTATGACATCCAGCAAATCGCATCCGTCTCGTAGAGGGATTGAGCAGAGCAATGCAAAATCGCTCAGAACAACGGCATCGCAGCTGATTTCACTGTGTAGTACGAGGTTCTCCAGGACTTGGGTGACGGCGTGAAGTCGATATGTCGCGGCATCGAGCAGTATCTGCAGAGGCGCGGTGGTGTCGACAAAAAGAGCAGGAGTGGCGCTTCTGAGGGCTTTGTAGGAAGTTGCTCAAATCTATTGCTGCTGTGCAATACATCGCTTACCAAACTTAAAATAGCTTACTGATTTTTAAGATTTAATATTTCATCCTAAAGTCTTGAGCCTTGCATAAGCAATTTCAGGCGACCGCATTCCTGTGGCGAGCGGGCTTGCCCCGCGTTGGGCTGCGCAGCAGCCCCAAAACCAGGCGCAGAGGAGTGCCTGATAGACCTCATTCGTCTTCATCAGGGGCGCTTCGCACCCCAACGCGGGCGGTGCGACGCTTCGACAAGCCCGCTCGCCACAAAGGTCCCCGTTTGCTGCGCGACAGCGCTACGTCGAAGAGGTAGTGGGGGCTCCCTCAATGCCGATGCCGATGATGCACATCCGGAAAATGCGCATGGCTGTGCCTCAGCGGACTGTGCACATGCACATGGCTATGGGGTTCCGCCGGATCCCACGCAAACCCGTGCTCATGCTGATGGTGTTCATCATGCACATGCCGATGCCCGTGTTCCGTCGCGTCATGCTGATGTTCATGGGCATGCCGCTCCGTCAGGTGCAGCCAAACCCCCACGGCCATCAGCGCTGAGGCAATCCAGAACGCCAGCGTCACTGACTCACCCAACAACAGCAGCGCAATCGCGGCCCCCAGGAACGGCGCAGTCGAAAAATACGCCCCCGTGCGTGCACTGCCCAGTCCGCGCAACGCCAGCACGAACATCACCAGGCTGATGCCATAGCCCAGAAAACCCACCAGCAAGATAGGCGCCAGCTGCGCCATGCCCGGGATCCGCGCCCCGAGATAAAGCGCCAACCCGCCATTCACCAGCCCCGCGATCAACCCCTTGGCCCCGGCGATAAACAGCGCGTCCGACGCAGACACTTTGCGCGTCAGGTTGTTATCGATCCCCCAGCACAGGCACGCCACGGCAACCGCCAGCGGCCCCGTCCAGTCATGGCTGGTGCCACCGCCGTCGGCCCCTGACAACACCACGCCGCCCAGCACGATGGCGATCATCCCCAGGACGATGCGACGGTCGGCGTTTTCCCTGAACACGACCCAGGCGATAACGGCGGTCAGCACCGATTCCAGGTTGAGCATCAGGGAGGCGGTGGCGCCGGCGGTGCGGGTCAGGCCGAACATCAACGCGACGGGCCCGAGGATGCCGCCGAATGCGATGGCGCCGAGCAGCCAGGGCCATTCCGAAGGGGTTAGCCCGGAGGGTTTCCAGCCGCGATCACGAATCACGCGCACACCAGCGAGGCCGACGCCACTGCCAAGATAGAGCAGGCCGGCGAGCAGCACGGGCGAGAGGCCCAGGCCGAGGTGTTTGGCGAGCGGGGTGCTGGCGCCGAACAGGGCGGCGGCGGCGAGTGCGTAGAAGATACTGAGGTTCATGGGCCATCCTCGAAAGGTTGGCCCATGATACGTCGCGGGCTCAGGTTAAAGCTTGGGCGATTTGGGCAACGTCATCTTCAGGCTTGCACATACACCCACGCCGTCAGCCCGGACGCCAACGTCACAGCCATGCGCTTGTAGTCCGCCACTTCATACGCATCCGCCGCCGCCAGTTCCTGCTCGGAAATCTGAAACACCATCCCCTCAATACGCGCCCCCGCCTCGGTGGTAGGTTGCACAATCGGGTGATGGGTCTTGCCACTGCTGGCCAGTACCTGCGGGTCGGTGATTTCTACCCAGCTTTGTGCGTAGCCCAGCATTGCATCGTGTCGGCCTGCCAGTTCCCGCCCGAAGTTGGCCAGTTGCACGGTTTTGTCCTGCAATGTGCCGTAGGAAAACAACAGCACAGAGTGTTCAGTGGAGCGTTCCATTTCTGTTCCTTTAACGGTCAGGCGAGTAAGTCTTCATAGAAGGCGCCGTAGGGCTTGGTCGGGTGGGCGATCTGGATTTCCAGGATCCACAGCCCTGCATTCGGGTAGTGCTCGAAGTCACCCAGGTCGCCGCCACGATGGATGGCGTGGGGGAAGTCGCTGACGCGATGGCCCTTGATGTCCAGGTTCAGTTGCCAGCCCATGGCCTGGGCTTGTTCTTCGGCGTAGCGGTAAAGCTCCAGGCCGGCGCCCCGGTCGTCTATCCAGCGCGCTTGCACGCGGTCGAACAGTTCCTTGGCGGCGTTGGCGCAGGCGATCATGTCCGCGTCGTTGCCGGTGGCGAAGGTCGCGCCGGCGTCACCTTCGTGGCCTTGCCACACGGCGCCCATGTCGATGAAGAAAATGTCGTTGTCGCCCAGCACCGGGTCGCCATCGGAGCGTTGTTTGAAGGTCTTCAGGGTGTTGGCGCCGAAGCGCACCAGCAGCGGGTGCCAGATGCGTTGCATGTCGAGTTCGGCAAGCACGTGCTTGCCCAATTCGCGTGCTTCGGATTCCAGCATGCCGGGGCGGATGCGCTGGGCGAGGTGGTCGATGGCTTGCCAGGTCATGGCCTGGGCATAGCGCATGGATTCAATGCTGTAGGCGGCGCCCACGGCTTCTTTGGGTTGTGCGGACACCGGTCTCTCCTTGGGTAGCGTTATGCCATTTACTATATAGCGATGAGTGCAACGCGCCCAAGTAAAATTGCTAGATATGCAGCCAGGCCAGGCTACCTAGCACCACCGCGACACCCGCCGCCGCATAGGACATGCGCTTCAACCATTCCCTTCTCGTCAACAACGTAATCGCCGCCAGCGAAATCGCGATCTGAATCGCGGTCATCGCCTGGGCCCAACGATGATGCTGGTGCAGGGCCTGCTCGGATTTTTCATCCCATTCCTTTGAGGTCGCTTCCAGTTTTTCCGCTTGCTTGCGTACCTCTTCCTTCTGGCTTTTGTAGCGCTCGATCTCATCCTTGTAATGGGCGGCATCCACACCGGGAATATGGGTCGCGAGTTCCGCCAGGTTCTGTCGGCTGGACTTGGCCTGGTAGTAGTTCCATTGGTTGGCGGCGTCGGTCTTGATGATGGCCGCGTTGTTCTTGTCCATCGCCGCCTCACTCTCGGTGGAGCCGGCCTGGTAGCTGAGCATGGCGCCGAGGGTGGCCATCAGCGCGGTCATGACGGCGATGCGGCTGGCGAAACTGTCACCACGGGCGTGGGCATGTTCGGTGGTGTGTTCGAGGTGTTTTTCGTGGGGGCTGGGGACTTCGAAGGCTTCGGACATGGGGGCGCGCCGGTGAAGGGACTGAGGGAGTCTGATTCTTCACCAGAGAAGCTGTCTCAAGCCTGTACGTAACGCCTGATCAAGCGTACATACACCGCGATATTGATCGCCAGCACCAACCCGCCCAGGCCCAGTTGGATCTGTGGCGTCAGCCCGGCCGGGTAGATCAGCGTAACGATGTAATGCTCGATAAACCCACCGCCATAACCGTCCTGCCCGGCGAGGTGGCGAAACAGGTTTTCCCAGCGGGTCAGCGGGCAGGGCAGGTGGAACACTTCGACCGCCACGCCCCATGCGGCGGCGGGCAGGTGCAGCCAGATAACCGGGCGCCATTTCAGGGCCAGCAGCCCACCAAACAGTACGAACAGGATGAAACACAGGTGGAACAGCACGAGGCTGTCTGCGGCTAGACGATAGAGCATAGGGTTTCGCTTTTAAGTGGCTGGAAGGCGCGGACTGTCCCGGTTGACCTTATAGCTCGAGCTGAGCGGCGTTAATGCCAAATGCCTTGGCAATCTTTTCCCGCGTCGTCCGGCGAGGTTTGTTCACCGCCTCTTGCTGGGCAAATGCGGATTGGGAAATCCCCAGGCGTAGGGCGACTTCTTCCTGGGTCAGGTTCAGGTGTTCGCGCCAGGCTCGGATCGGAGTGGCTCCATCTACCAGGCGGCTGACGACCGCGTGGGGGATGAGGTTTGGATCGTTCTGCCGGGCCAGATAGTGTTCATAAGGGATCACCACGAACGCTGGCTTGCCCTCCGTATTGTGGATGATCTGTATGGCAGTAGGTTCGCTCGTCACGTTTCTTGACCTCTTGAATGCTGACTACCTGGATATTGCCGTCCCAGTCGAAAAGGACTCGGTAACTCCCGACCCTTAATCGGTAACCGCAGGGGTGGTTGACCAACGCCTTGACGTTGACTGCGTCGGGCATGCGTTCAAGTACGAAGACGGCATCACGCACTTGTTGCTGATGATACGAATGCAATCGAAGCAATTGCTTGACGGCTTTTCGGGTCCAGTGGATTGAGTTCATCAGAAGTTAATAAGTCTTTTATAAGGTTTGCAAGGGGTATTTTTCAGAGGAGAGCTATCGGCCGAACGCTCTGTTCCTACAAACCCTAGACGGCCGCATGGCACGCAAGCGGGTAAAACTGTTGCGCGGTATGAATCACTGATCGCACACAGATTGCAGGCGTGTGCCGACTCAATACCTGGCCGCGAAGGTTGCTTGCAGGCAACCCAGGCCGTTATTGTGCTGAATCCATTTAGTCCTTCCTCCAGGGTTTGTAGTGATGAATGCACCGCGTACCGCAGTCGGTCCGATCAAGGCCGTGATTTTCGATATGGACGGGTTATTGCTGGATACGGAAGGCATCTACACCGAAGTCACGCAGATCATCGCTGAACGCTACGGACGAACCTACGACTGGGGCATCAAGCAGCACATCATCGGGCGCGGCGCCCAGGATTTGGCCGACTATGTGGTCAAGGCGCTGGACCTGCCGATTACCCCGGCTGAATTCCTCGAAATTCGCGAGCCGCTGATGAGCGAGCGCTTTCCCAAGGCCTTGGGCATGCCCGGCGCGGAGGCGCTGGTGCGGCACTTGAAGGCGCACAACATACCGATTGGCGTGGGCACCAGTTCGTCGCGCAATTCGTTTGGCCACAAGACTACCCTGCACCGCGAGTGGTTTGGTTTGTTCGACACCATCGTCACCGCTGACGACCCGGAAGTCGGCGCCGCCAAGCCTGCGCCGGACATCTTCCTTACTGCTGCGCGCCGCCTGGGCGTTGCGCCCGAGGATTGCCTGGTGTTCGAAGACTCGCCGTTTGGTGTGACGGCGGCGAAGGCCGCCCATATGACCGCCATCGCCGTGCCCGATGAGGCCATGGCCGACAGCAAGTACCAGCATGCCGACCAGATCATCCGCAAGCTTGCGGATTTCGACCTGGCGGCCTATGGCCTGCCGCCCATCTCCTGAACCAACAAGGTCAACCTGTGGGAGGGGGCAAGCCGCTCCCACATTGGGTTATGCGCTGAACCCACCATCGATAGTCAGGCTGGCACCGGTGATATACCCCGCTTCCGGCCCGGCCAGATACGCCACAAAACTGGCAATCTCTTCCACATGCCCGTAACGTCCCACCGCCATCAACCCGATCAGGCTCTCGGCAAAATCACTGTTTGCCGGGTTCATATCGGTGTCCACCGGCCCAGGCTGCACGTTATTGATCGTGATGCCACGCGGCCCAAGATCCCGCGCCAGGCCCTTGGTCAAACCGACCAGCGCCGCCTTGCTCATTGCGTACGGGCCACCACCGCCAAACGGCATGCGTTCGGCATTGGTGCTGCCGATGTTGATCACCCGGCCACCTTCACCCATATGCCTGGCGGCTTCCTGGGTGGCGATAAACACGCTGCGTACGTTGATCGCCAGGGTCTGGTCGAAGTCTTCCAGCTTGAAGTCTTCCAGCGGTGCGATGGCCAGCACGCCGGCGTTATTCACCAGGATGTCCAGGCGGCCAAAGGCTTCCACGGTGGCGTTGACCGCGTTGCGGATCGCAGTGGCATCGGCGCTGTCGGCGTGAATCGCCAGGGCTTTGCCGCCTTCGCTGATCACGCTGTGCTGCAGGGCTTCAGCCTTGGCGGCCGAGCTGACGTAGGTAAAGGCAACGGCTGCACCCTGGGCGGCCAGGCGCTTGACGATGGCGGCGCCGATGCCGCGGGAACCGCCTTGGATCAAGGCGACTTTGCCGCTGAGGTTGTGTGTGGTCATGTCGATCTCCTGGTCATTCAAGGCGCAATGCCCTGTTGTTGGAGCCGAGTATCGACCTCGCTCGCCGCTGCCGGTAGACCGTGATTGCTATAGTCTGTGTAAACCAAAAGTTTAGAGTGGGGCGACATGGAAAGCTTTGGCAGTATCGAATGCTTCGTGCGCAGCGCTGAAGGTGGCAGCTTTGCCGAGGCCGCCCGGCACCTGAGCCTGACCCCGGCGGCGGTCGGCAAAAGCGTCGCCAAGCTGGAGGTGCGCCTCGGCGTGCGGCTGTTCCAGCGCAGCACCCGGCGTCTGGCCCTGACCGAAGCCGGCAAGTTGTTCCTGGCCGAAGTCAGTGGCAGCCTCACCACCATCCAGAATGCTGTGGCTAACCTGGCCAGCGCCGAAGGCCGGCCGGTGGGCACGCTCAAGGTCAGCATGGGCACGGTGTTTGGCAATCGCTACGTGGTGCCGTTGCTGGGGGCGTTCATGGCGCGCTTTCCGGATATCAGCCCGGACTGGCATTTCGATAACCGCCAGGTGGACCTGATCGGCCAGGGCTTCGATGCCGCTATAGGTGGCGGTTTTGAGCTGCCCCAAGGGGTGGTGGCGCGCAAGCTGGCGCCGGCGCATCGGGTGCTGGTGGCCTCGCCGGGTTACCTGGCGCAGCGCCCGCCGGTGCGCGAGCCCGAAGACTTGTCGCGCTGCAAGGGCATTCTGATCCGCTCGCCGCAAACCGGGCGTATCCGGTCCTGGCAGTTGACCAGTGTCGAACGTGAACACCGCCCGCTGGTGCTCAAGCCCGGCATGACCATGAGCGACTCCGAAGCCGCCTGCTGTGCCAGCGCCCAGGGCCTGGGGATTGCGCTGGTGAGCATGCCCATGGCCGTGCCGTTCCTCGACAGTGGCGCGGTGGTGCGCGTGTTGCCCGGCTGGTGTGTCGACGACGGCAATATTTCCATCTACTACGCCGAGCACAAACTGCTGCCCGGCAAGACCCGGGCGTTTGTGGATTTCATCATCGAGCAGTTTGCCGAGAAGAAGCTGGGCCAGAGGTTCAGCGCAATCTGAAAGCAGGTGCCGGTCAGCGGCCGAACCGAGTCGGCCAGCCAATCACCTGCTTCGGGCGTGGCGTCGCGTAAGTGCGGATCTTCGACGTCGACAACCCCAGCCGCACCAGGGATTCGGCAATGGTCACCGCCGCCGTCACCCCATCCACCACCGGCACCCCGGTGCGCTGACGAATCTGCTCATCCAGCCCGGCCATGCCGCCGCAACCCAGGCAGATCACTTCGGCCTTGTCCTCGCGGATGGCCAGTTCCGCCTGGCGCACGATGGCTTCCATGGCGGCCAGCGGGTCTTCTTCCAGTTCCAGCACTGCCATGCCGCTGGCGCGCACCGAGGCGCAGCGCTGGTACAGGCCGGCGAGTTTCAGGCGGTCTTCGATCAGCGGCACGGTGCGGTCCAGGGTGGTCACCACGGAGTAGGCGTGGCCCAGGAACATTGCGGTGCTGGCTGCTGCTTCGGTGATGTCCACCACCGGCACATTCAGCAATTCCTGCAAGCCTTCCCGGCCGTGCTCGCCGTAGCCGGCCTGGATCACCGCATCGAACGGTTGGTCGTAGGCCATCACCCGGTCCATCACGGCGATGGCGGCCAGGTAGCTTTCAAAGTTGCCCTCCACCGACTCCGCGCCGAAGTAGGGCGTGAGCCCGACAATCTCGGTGCCCGGCGAGGCCACGGACCGCGCCTGCTGAGCGATGGTTTCAGTGATGGATTCGGTGGTGTTGACGTTGACCACAAGGATACGCATGGAATGTCCTTACTCAGTGACTGACGTTATCGACGGCAATGCTTTCGCCGCTGACATCGGCGTAGAACGGCTGGCGCTTGGCGATCAGCAGGTACAGCAACCCTGCAATACCGGCGCCAAACAACCAGGAAAACGGTGAGACGCTGGCAAATCCGGGCAACAGCGCCAGCAGGATGGCGATCACGGCTGCAGGAATAAACGCCGCCACGGCACGCATATTCACCCCACGGCTGTAGTAATAAACGCCATTCGGGTTTTCGCTATACAGCTGCGGCACGTCCACCTGGCTTTTACGAATCAGCCAGTAATCGACCATGATCACCCCGTACAGCGGCCCCAGCAGCGCGCCCAGGCCGGAGAGGAAATACACGATCACCAACGGGCTGTTGTAGAGGTTCCATGGCAGGATCAGTACGGCCACGGTGGCGCTGATCAAGCCGGCGCGGCGGAAGTTCAGGTACTTGGGCGCCAGGTTGCTCAGCACAAAAGCCGGCGCGACGAAGTTGGCCATGATGTTCACCGCCACGGTGACGATCAGGAACGCCAGGCAGCCCAGCACGAGAAAGAAGGTATTGGGGATGGCTGCAATGATTTCAGTCGGGCTTTCGATCACTCGGCCATTGAGTTGGAATTGCCCGCCGCACAGCAGCACAGTGATGGCGGCAAACACCAGGATATTCACCGGCAGGCCCCAGAAGTTGCCGACGAGGATGGTCTTGCGGCACGGCGAAGAGCGCGCGAAGTCGCAGAAGTTGAGGATCAGCGTGCCATAGATCGCCAGCCACAACGCGCCACCGGCAAAGATATTGCGCCACATCTCGCCGCCGCTCAGCGGTTCGCGGATCGACCAGGCAATGTTGCCGCCGGCCTGGAAGTACATCCAACCGGCCAGCGCCGCCACCGTCAGCAGAATCACCGGTCCGGCGAAGCCTTCATAGCGGCGCACCATCTCCATGCCATAAGCCAGGATCACCAGTTGCACGAACCAGATCGCCACGAAACAGGCCCAACCCAGAGTCGATAATCCCAGGATCGAGTTGTGGTCATAGTCGGCAAAGCCCGGATGAATCGCCGTCAGCAGTACGCGGAACACCACCGACGCCAGGTACGTCTGTATACCAAACCAGGCAATCGCGATCACGGCGCGGATCAACGCCGGGATCTGCGCACCGTGAATGCCGAAGCTGATGCGGCTGATCACCGGAAACGGCACGCCGGTCTTCTGGCCCATATACCCCGACAGGTTCATGAAGAAGTACACCAGCGCCGCGCCGATGCCCAGGGACAACAGGATCTGCCAGCCGCCCAGGCCCAGCGCGTAGAGACCGATGGCGAACGAATAGTTGGCGATGTTGTGCACGTCATTGGTCCACAGCGCGAAGATGCTGTAGCGCCCCCAGCGTCGGCCTTCGATCTTGGTGGGCGCCAGGTCCTTGTTGTGCAGGCGCGGGCTGAGCACCAGGGGGCCGGGGCTCGCGGCGTCCGGGTTCAGGGCGGAGGAGGGCAGATCCAGTGCGATGTTGTTCGAGAGGCTTGTACGCATTCCGGCAGGCTCCAGCACATCTGCCGGGGCGCTGCAGATGGCAAAGTGTATGTAGGTTTTGTATTTATTGTATACAAAGCGTATTTCACCTTAAGCCACATGCGTGCCAGCTTTGGATCTATGAAAGTTCTGGGTAATTTCGTTTTTATAGGTTAGTTAAATAACTGGCTGAATTTGAAGAAATATAAATTGACCGATTGAACAGCTATTTATTTTTGCGCTGTCAGCCTGTGATTCGCCAGGTCAATCGACGGGAGGGGAGAGGTGTTACGTTATGGTGCGGCTGAAGAGAAATTGCACACATAAATGGCACCGATGGTTACATCTATGTGTACATCTCTAACATTCAGCACAAGACAAAATGTGGGAGGGGGCTTGCCCCCGATTGCAGTGTGTCAGCAACTATTGAACTGGCTGACCCACCGCTATCGGGGGCAAGCCCCCTCCCACATTTTTTACAGCATCAACTTCAAGCCTTGCTGATGATATTCCCGGCATGCAGCCCGCATTCCTTCTGCGTGGCTTCCTCCCACCACCAGCGCCCTTCGCGCTCGTGCTGGTTCGGCAGCACAGGCCGGGTGCACGGCTCACAGCCGATGCTGATAAAGCCGCGCTCATGCAGGCTGTTGTATGGCAGCTCCAGCATGCGGATGTAACCCCAGATCTCCTCGCTGGTCATCTGCGCCAGCGGGTTGAACTTGTACAGGGTACGTTCCGGGGTGGAGAAGGCCGTGTCGATTTCCAGCGCCGCCACCTGGCTGCGGGTACCTGGGCTCTGGTCGCGGCGTTGGCCGGTGGCCCAGGCGCTGACGCCGGAAAGCTTGCGGCGCAGCGGCTCGATCTTGCGCACGCCGCAGCATTCACCATGGCCGTCCTTGTAGAAGCTGAACAGGCCTTTCTCCTTGACAAAGGGTTCCAGCTTGCTCTGGTCCGGCGAGATCAGTTCAATGTCGATCTTGTAGAAGTCGCGCACCTGTTCGATAAACCGGTAGGTCTCCGGGTGCAGGCGACCGGTGTCGAGGCTGAACACCTTGACGTTCTTGTTCAGCTTCCAGGCCATGTCCACCAGCACCACATCCTCGGCGCCGCTGAAGGAAATCCACAGGTCATCACCGAACTGGCTGAACGCCAGCTTGAGAATGTCCTGGGCAGACTTGTTGGCATAAGTCGTGGCGAGTTCAACGACGTCGAAGGCTTGGTTCATCAGGACGGTTCCTACAGGTCAATGGCGCTGAGCGCTCTATAGGGGAGCGATGGTATCAAAATCCGCCCTGCGTTGCGGCGGCGGGCTTGAATCGCTAGAGTTCGGCAGTCCTTTTGCTCGCTCAACTAACAACATCTAATGGGAGTGTCTTGTGGAAATTGCCTGTCTCGACCTGGAAGGGGTGCTGGTGCCGGAAATCTGGATCGCCTTCGCCGAAAAAACCGGCATTGAATCCCTGCGGGCCACCACCCGGGACATTCCCGACTACGACGTGCTGATGAAGCAGCGCCTGCGCATCCTCGACGAACACGGGCTCAAGCTCGCCGACATCCAGGAAGTGATCGCCACCCTCAAGCCGCTGGACGGTGCCATCGAGTTCGTCAACTGGCTGCGCGAGCGCTTCCAAGTGGTGATCCTGTCCGACACCTTCTACGAATTCTCCCAGCCGCTGATGCGCCAGCTGGGCTTCCCGACCTTGTTGTGCCACCGTCTCATCACCGACGAAAACGACCGCGTGGTCAGCTACCAACTGCGCCAGAAAGACCCCAAGCGCCAGTCGGTATTGGCGTTCAAGACCCTCTACTACCGCGTGATCGCCGCGGGCGACTCCTACAACGACACCACCATGTTGGGCGAGGCCGACCGTGGGATTCTGTTCCATGCGCCGGAGAACGTGATCCGCGAGTTCCCGCAATTCCCGGCGGTGCATACGTTTGAAGATTTGAAGAAGGAATTCATCAAGGCTTCGAATCGGCCGTTGAGCCTTTAATTTTTTCGGCCGGGCTGATGGGGCGGGTAAAGCCACTGCCTATGTTCCTGTCAGCCCTCTGCAAGCAACCGCTCATAAGGAATACTCAAGCCTTCATGCAGCCGCTTGATCATCGACAGGCTCAGCTTGCGCTTGTGGTTCAACACCTCTGACACCCGTCCGCTGGTGCCGATAAATGGCTCCAGGTCGCGGGCAGTCATGCCCAGTTGCTCCATGCGAAATTTAATGGCTTCCACCGGATCAGAGGGTGGCATTGGGTAATGTTCGGCTTCGTACTTCTCAATGAGTACTGCAAGAATTTCCAGCTCATCGCCTTCAGTCGAGCCGATGTCCGCTCCCCAGAGCTGCTGCACCCGCGCGAGTGCCGCAGTGAGGTCTTCCTGGGAGTGTATGGGTTTGATGTTCATTACACGGTCTCCGCGTTGATCTGGTCGTACTGCGCATGAGTCCCTACGAACCGTATGAACCCAAGCTGTCGCTGGTAATCGATCGCCATGATCACTCGATATTTGTTGCCGCCCACGTTGAATACAACCCTGCCACCTTTGAGAATGCTCGCGGTCCTGAGCGCTGCCTTGAGTGCTTGTGGCGTCGGGTAAATGGCCTTTTCCATATGGCGATACAGTTCAATAAGCGGTGCCTTTGCATCGATATAGGCGGGTTGGCTTTCCCAGAATATTCGTAAGGTCGATAGGGCGATTATCCGCATCGCTGCAACCTCCCAATTTGGGAGATGATAGGCGCGGTTGAGAGGGGGCGCAATCTCGGAAATATTTCCTGACGGGTAGGCAGTCGCTTCATGTGATCCTTCACAGACGGCGGGTGGACGGTTGAAGCCGGACGCTATCTTCCGACGTTCAACTACGTCTACTGCGGTTCTGATTCAGGTTTTTTCTACTGCCCGGCGCTGCGTCTGAGAGCCAGGAAGGCACTGTGCGCTACAGGCTTTCCAGCGTTTGTAACAACACCCGCACCTTCGTCAGCGATTCCTGGTACTCCGCCTCCCACTGCGAATCCGCGACAATCCCGCCGCCGCCCCAGCAGTACACATGGCCATCCTTGACCAGCAAACTGCGGATGGCGATGGAGCTGTCCATCTCGCCGCGCACATCCAGGTACACCAGCGAACCGCAGTACAGCCCACGGCGTGTGGGCTCCAGTTCGTCGATGATCTGCATCGCGCGAATCTTCGGCGCGCCGGTGATCGAGCCGCCGGGGAAGCTGCCGGCGATCAGGTCGAGGGCATCTTTGTCGTCGGCCAACGTGCCGGTCACGCTGCTGACCAGGTGGTGCACATTGGGGTAGCTTTCCAGACTGAACAATTCCGGCACATTGACCGAGCCGGTGCGGCACGTGCGGCCGAGGTCGTTGCGCAGCAGGTCGACGATCATCAGGTTCTCGGCGCGGTCCTTGGGGCTGGCCAGCAGTTCGTCGGCATTCGCCGCGTCTTCTTCCGGCGTAAGGCCGCGGGGGCGGGTGCCTTTGATCGGGCGGGTCTCGACGTGGCGCTCGCTGATGCGCACGAAACGCTCCGGCGACAGGCTCAGCACTGCGCCGTCGTCCGGCAGGCGCTGGAACCCGGAAAACGGCGTCGGGCAGGCTTCGCGCAACGCGCAGTAGGCGGCCCAGGGATCACCCAGGCACGGCGCGCGGAAACGCTGGGCGAAGTTGACCTGGTAGCAGTCGCCCGCCTGGATGTAATCCTGGATCCGCACGATGGCCAGGCGGTAGGCCTCGGCACTGAGGTCGGGGGCCATCGGGCCCTGGAGTTTGAACGTCGCAGAGGTGTCGACCGCCCCATGGCTGAACAACGCGATCAGCCGTTGCCGTTCGCTGTCTGCCAGCGAGGGGTGAAACACCAGTTGGCTGCTCCGGGCCTGGTGGTCACTGATCAGTGCCCAGGCGTACAGCCCGAAGCGCGCGTCCGGCAGGTGCAGGTCATCCACCGCCAGGTGCGGCATGGGCTCCAGGTGCCGACCGAAGTCGTAGCTCAGGTAGCCGATCAAGCCACCGGCGAACGGCAACTGCAAACCGGCAGGAATTGTGGCTTCACCCAGTCGCGTCAGGTTTTCCCGCAAGCGTTGCAGGAAAGCAGCGCCGCTTTCGTCAGGCGCTACCGTCAAGGTTGCGTCGGGCCAGGCGCTGAGCAGATCGTAACGCCCACGCTCGGCCGCCGGGCGGCCGCTGTCGAGCAGGACCGCGCCGGGAGCGTGGCGAATCGCCGCAAAATACTCGGCGGGGTTGGCCCGGTAGGGCAATGGGTGTACGGAGCAGGTCGACATGCGGGGTTGGATCAGCCAATGGCGCGGGGGGAGAGGGATTGTAGTCCCCCGTAGGATTTGCTCCTAGGGGGGATGTCGGGGATAGACAGTTCGAAGACCGGATCAGCCTTCCACGGGGGGAATATGCCCGAACATCTCCTGCACGAACTTCACCCGCTCTTCCGGAGTTTCCGTCACGCCGGCGGCTTTCAGTTCTTCCAGTCGCGCCTCCACCGCATGGGTGCGCAAGGTCAGGCCGCAGTCGTTGGCGATCTGGATATTCAGCCCCGGCCGCGCATTCAGCTCCAGGATCAGCGGGCCCTTTTCCTGGTCGAGCACCATGTCCACGCCGATATACCCCAGCCCGCACAGCTCGTAGCAGCCGGCCGCGAGCTTCATGAACCCGTCCCAGTTGGGCAGTTGCACGCCATCCACCGCGTTGGTGGTGTCGGGGTGCTTGGTGATGATGTTGTTCAGCCAGGTACCGCGCAGGGTCAGGCCGGTGGCGAGGTCGACGCCCACGCCGATCGCGCCCTGGTGCAGGTTGGCCTTGCCGCCCGACTGGCGGGTCGGCAAGCGCAGCATCGCCATCACCGGGTAGCCCATCAGCACGATGATGCGGATATCCGGTACGCCTTCGTAGCTGATGCTCTTGAAGATCTGGTCAGGCACCACGCGGTACTCGATCAGCGCACGGTCGCGGTGGCCCCCCAGGGAGTACAGGCCGGTGAGGATGCTGGAAATCTGGTGCTCGATCTCTTCATGGCTGATGATCTTGCCCGACACCGTGCGATAGCGCCCCTCGAAACGGTCCGCCACCACCAGGATGCCGTCGCCGCCGGCGCCCTGGGCCGGCTTGATCACGAAGTCGCTGCGCCCACCGATGATCTCGTCGAGCTTGTCGATTTCCTTCTCGGTGGAGATCACCCCGTACATTTCCGGCACATGGATGCCGGCGGCGATGGCCCGCTCCTTGGTGATGATCTTGTCATCCACGATCGGATACAGGCTGCGCTTGTTGTACTTGAGCACGTAGTCGGCATTGCGCCGGTTGATGCCCATGATCCCCCGCGCTTCCAGGGCCTTCCAGGTCTTCCAGAAGCCGAACATTACGAGTCAGCCTTGAGGAAGGCCTTGAATCGCACCAGCTCGGTCAGGCGGTAGCCACGATAGCGGCCCATTGCCAGCATGAAGCCCACCAGGATCAGCAGGATCGCCGGGAAGGTGAATACGAAGTAGATCAGCTCCGGCACGCTCATGATGATGTGCGCCAGGGACGCGGCGAACAGCGTACCAATCGCGACTTTCATGGCATGGCTGGCGCCGCGCTCTTCCCAGGTGATCGACAGGCGTTCGATGGTCATGGTCAGGATCACCATCGGGAACAGCGCCACCGACAGCCCGCGCTCCAGCCCCAGCTTGTGGCTGAACAGGCTGATGGCGGCGATCAGCACCACCACGAAGGTCAGCACCACCGACAACCTGGGCAGCATCTGCAGCTTCAGGTGTTCCAGGTACGACCTGAGGGACAGGCCGAGCGCGGTGATAATCGTGAACAGCACAATCCCGAAGCCCAGCTGCGTCTCGCGGAACGCCAGGGCAATCAGTACCGGGGTAAAGGTGCCGAGGGTCTGCAGGCCGATCAGGTTGCGCAGGATCAGGATCACCAGCACCCCAATCGGGATCATCACCATGATCATGAAGGTCTGCTGGGTTTGCAGCGGCAGGCCGTACAGCGAGTATTCGAGGAAGTTGGCGTCGGTGTTCTCGTCGGTCAGCTTGGCCAGGCGAATGGCGTTCATTTCGCTGTTATTGAGGCTGAAGGTGACCATGGCTTTCTTGCCGCCATCGACGGTGATCAGGTTTTCATCGCCGGTCCACCACAGCAGGCGGTCGGCGGGCAGGCCCTGTTCGCCGGTTTCCGGGTTGAAGTACAGCCAGTCGTTGCCATTGAAGCTGCGCAGCCACAGTTCCGGGGTTTGCGGCTGGTCGGCCACCAGGCGGATGGTGTGGACCTTTTCCACCGGCACGTGGGCGATGGACAGCAGCAGCTCGACGATCTTGGCCTTGTGCGGCGTCGACGGGTCGCCGGCCAGCAACAGCTTCACGTTGTCGTCGTTGAGGTTGTTGGTGCGCTTGATGGCCTCGGTGATAAAGGTCTCGACGTCGGCCGAATGCTGGCGGATCGGCGCCAGCAGGGCTTCGGCGGCGATTTTTTCCGGGCCTTCCACGGCAATGCTGTCGCGGAAGGTCGGGCCCTTGATCTTGGTTTTTTCGCCGCTGTAGCGCTTGGTCAGCACCAGGCGGTAATACAGGGTCTGGTTGCCCTTGGCGCGGCGTGCCGACCAGGTGACCTTGCGGTTGCCGTCGATGCGGTTGACGCTCACCCCGTAGTTATTCGAGATAAAGCTCTCATTAAGACTGACGAAGTCGCGGCTCAAGGGCGGCACGAACATCTGGATCTTCACCGGGTCCTTGGGGTTGGCGACGAACTCGACCTTGGCGTCGATGTTCCACAGGTCGTCGGTGGCGTCCTCGGTGACGGGAATGCCCAGCACGAAGATCTGGTAGGCGGTGACCGAAATACCCAACACCACCAGGATGGCGATCAGGATTCTCAGGTGCAGGGTTAGAGCGCGCATTCGGTTTACTCGGCGGTATGAGCGTCGGCGGCGCAGGCAGGTTTGCCTGCTGCGTATTTAAGACTGGGGTCGACCAGGGCATCAAAGCGTTTGAGCGCTTCGGAGCCGATCAGCAGCGGGTATTGGAAAGCGCTGCGGTCAGTCAAGTTCACTTCGATGCTGCGTAAAGCGGTGCCCATGCAGATATCCAGGGCAATCACAGGACGGGCGGTGTAGTTCTTGTCCTCATCGGGGTCGTAGTCGCCGGCGCGACGCTTGATCTTGCTGACGCGGGCCAGGGGGCGTTCGATGGGATGGGAATGGGCGGTGTCGATGGCCAGGTAGAAGCGCACCCAGGATTCGCCGTTGCGCTTGAAACGCTTGATGTCACGGGCGCTGAGGGAGGCGGTCTTGGCGCCGGTGTCGAGCTTGGCGGCTACTTCCAGGTCGATGCCGGCCAATTGCGCGTATTCATTGAGGCCATACACCGTCTTCTCGGCGGCAGCGCCAAGGCTCGGTATGGACAATAGGCAAAACAACAGGGGGAAGGGCTTGAGTCTCATAGATCCTGAGGCGGTGCAGTGCGATGTTCAATTCAAGGCGACTGGCATTGCTGCGCAAGCTCCCTTCGTGCGCCGTTTCATCAAGTGATGTCAGGCAAATGCGGCGGGCATTCTAACATGATGCTTTTCTGGCGCCAGCGCTGGCAGCCGGCCATGCCCTGAGGGGATACAGCCGGGATTATTAGACGATTGTCGACAATATCGATTTATTCTTTGACTGGTCGCGGTTTATTGGCTAGTTTTTGCCGCACTGCTTTCAAAGGTGTCGACAATATGCTGGGTCAATCAGAAGCTCCGATAATGGCGTCGGACGAATCCCAAACGATGTCCGAGAACGTCTTCCGACGCATCCAGGCCGCCATCGTCAAGGGTGAGATCGCGCCCGGCAGCAAGATTTCCGAGCCGGAACTGGCCCGCACCTACGGCATCAGCCGTGGCCCGCTGCGCGAGGCGATCCACCGCCTGGAAGGCCAGCGCCTGCTGGTGCGCGTGCCCCATGTGGGCGCCCGGGTCGTATCCTTGAGCCACGCCGAGCTGGTTGAACTGTATGAAATCCGCGAGTCCCTGGAAGGCATGGCCTGTCGCCTGGCCGCCGAGCGCATGACCGACGCGGAGATCGAAGAGCTGCGTCAGGTGCTGCACACCCACGAGCGCGACGCCGCGTTCCAGGCGGGTGTCGGCTATTACCAGCAGGAAGGCGACTTCGATTTTCATTACCGGATCATTCAAGGTGCGGGCAACCGCACCCTCACCCAGATGCTCTGCGGCGAGCTGTACCAGTTGGTGCGCATGTACCGCATCCAGTTCTCCGCCACCCCCAATCGTCCACGCCAGGCCTTTGCCGAGCATCACCGCATTCTTGATGCGATTGCCGATCGCGACGGTGAACTGGCCGAGTTGTTGATGCGCCGGCATATCGGTGCTTCCAAACGCAATATTGCCCGTCATTTCCCAGGCGGCGCCCCTGATAGAGGTGAGTCATGAGTTCGAACAATAAAAGCACACCCGGCCAGCGTTTCCGTGACGCGGTCGCCAGCGAGCATCCCTTGCAGGTGGTCGGTGCGATCAACGCCAACCATGCGCTGCTGGCCAAGCGCGCCGGCTTCAAGGCGATCTACCTGTCGGGCGGCGGCGTGGCGGCCGGTTCCCTCGGCGTGCCGGACCTGGGCATCACCGGCCTGGATGACGTACTCACCGACGTGCGCCGTATCACCGACGTCTGCGACCTGCCGCTGCTGGTGGACGTGGACACCGGCTTCGGCTCCTCGGCGTTCAACGTCGCGCGCACGGTCAAATCGATGATCAAGTTCGGCGCGGCCGCGATTCATATCGAGGACCAGGTCGGCGCCAAGCGCTGCGGCCATCGTCCGAACAAAGAGATCGTGTCCCAGCAGGAAATGGTCGACCGCATCAAGGCCGCCGTGGACGCGCGCACCGATGACAGCTTCGTGATCATGGCGCGCACCGATGCCCTGGCCGTGGAAGGCCTGGAGTCCGCCCTGGAGCGTGCCGCCGCCTGCATCGAAGCCGGCGCCGACATGGTGTTCCCGGAAGCCATTACCGAGCTTGAGATGTACAAACTGTTCGCCGCCCGTGTGAAGGCGCCGATCCTGGCCAACATCACCGAGTTCGGCGCCACGCCGCTGTACACCACTGAACAGTTGAAATCTGCCGATGTTTCCATCGTGCTGTACCCGCTGTCCGCCTTCCGTGCCATGAACAAGGCTGCCGAGAACGTCTACACCGCGATCCGTCGCGACGGCACTCAACAGAACGTGATCGACACCATGCAAACCCGCATGGAGCTTTACGATCGCATCGACTACCACACCTTCGAGCAGAAGCTTGACGCGCTGTTCGCCGCGAAAAAGTGACGAACACGCCTCCCTGAATAACGACAAGATTGGAGAAAAACCATGGCTGAAGCAAAAGTACTGAGTGGCGCCGGCCTGCGTGGCCAGGTCGCCGGGCAGACCGCACTGTCCACCGTGGGCCAGGCCGGAGCCGGCTTGACTTATCGTGGCTACGACGTGCGCGAACTGGCTGCCGATGCACAGTTTGAAGAGGTCGCTTATCTGCTGCTGTACGGCGAACTGCCGACCCAGGCCGAACTGGCCGCCTACAGCGCCAGGCTGAGCACGCTGCGTGACCTGCCGCAAGCGCTGAAAGAAGTGCTCGAACGCATCCCCGCCGACGCCCACCCGATGGACGTGATGCGCACCGGTTGCTCCTTCCTTGGCAATATCGAGCCGGAAAAAGACTTCAGCGTGCAACGCGACGTGACCGACCGCCTGCTCGCCGCGTTCCCGGCGATCATGTGCTACTGGTACCGCTTCAGCCACGACGGCAAGCGCATCGACTGCGTGACCGACGAGCCGAGCATCGGCGGCCACTTCCTGCACCTGCTGCATGGCAAGAAGCCGAGCGAACTGCATGAAAAAGTCATGAACGTGTCGTTGATCCTCTACGCCGAGCACGAGTTCAACGCCTCGACGTTTACCGCGCGGGTGTGTGCCTCGACATTGTCCGACCTGTATTCCTGCGTCACCGCCGCCATCGGCTCCCTGCGCGGCCCGCTGCACGGCGGTGCCAACGAAGCGGCGATGGAAATGATCGAGCGTTTCGGTTCGGCAGACGAAGCGGTCGAAGGCACCCTCGGCATGCTGGCGCGCAAGGACAAGATCATGGGCTTCGGCCACGCGATCTACAAAGACAACGACCCGCGCAATGAAGTGATCAAGGGCTGGTCGAAAAAACTCGCTGACGAAGTGGGCGACACCGTGCTGTTCCCGGTCTCCGAAGCCATCGACAAGACCATGTGGGAGCAGAAGAAACTGTTCCCCAACGCCGATTTCTACCATGCCTCGGCGTACCACTTCATGGGCATCCCGACCAAGCTGTTCACGCCGATCTTCGTCTGCTCGCGGCTTACAGGATGGGCGGCCCACGTATTTGAGCAGCGCGCCAACAACCGCATCATCCGTCCAAGCGCCGAGTACACCGGCGTCGAACAGCGCAAGTTCGTGCCAATCGAACGTCGCTGAATGGGAACACCGACGATCCCGAAGTGGAAACCGGACCCAGTGTGGGAGGGGGCTTGCCCCCGATGGCGGTTTATCAGTTGCCATAGGTGTTGAATGACACACCGCTATCGGGGGCAAGTCGAATCGTCGCACCGCCCCTCCCACATTTGAATCGCATTTCAATTCCGGATCGGCCCAGGTCTTCCTTTTGCAATCACCGTGACCGAGTCCTGACGATGAACACTGAATTTCGCAAACCACTCCCCGGCAGCCGCCTGGATTACTTCGACGCCCGCGCGGCGGTCGATGCAATCAGCCCCGGCGCCTATGCCACGTTGCCCTACACCTCTCGTGTGCTCGCCGAGAACCTGGTGCGCCGCTGCGACCCGGCCACCCTCAACGCATCCCTGAGCCAGTTGATCGAACGCAAACGCGACCTCGACTTCCCCTGGTTCCCGGCCCGCGTCGTGTGCCACGACATTCTCGGCCAGACCGCCCTGGTCGACCTCGCCGGCCTGCGTGATGCCATCGCCCTGCAAGGCGGCGACCCGGCCCAGGTCAACCCGGTGGTCCCCACCCAGTTGATCGTCGATCACTCCCTGGCTGTCGAAGCCGGTGGTTTCGACCCGGACGCGTTCGAGAAAAACCGCGCCATCGAAGACCGTCGCAACGAAGACCGCTTCCACTTTATCGAGTGGACCAAAAAGGCCTTCAAGAACGTCGACGTGATCCCGCCGGGCAACGGCATCATGCACCAGATCAACCTGGAGAAAATGTCCCCGGTGGTCCAGGTGCGTGACGGTGTGGCCTTCCCGGATACCTGCGTTGGCACCGACAGCCATACCCCCCACGTCGATGCGTTGGGCGTGATCGCCATTGGCGTCGGCGGCCTTGAAGCCGAAAGCGTCATGCTCGGCCGCGCGTCGTGGATGCGCCTGCCGGAAAGCGTCGGCGTCGAATTGACCGGCCAGTTGCTGCCGGGCATCACCGCCACCGATATGGTGCTGGCCCTGACCGAGTTCCTGCGCCAACAGAAAGTGGTCGGCGCCTGGCTGGAATTCTTCGGTGAAGGCGCGTCCAAACTGACCCTCGGCGACCGCGCGACCATCTCCAACATGGCCCCGGAATACGGCGCCACGGCGGCCATGTTTTATATCGACCAGCAGACCATCGCCTACCTGAAACTCACCGGCCGCGAAGACGAGCAAGTCGCCCTGGTCGAGCAATACGCCCGCCACACCGGCCTGTGGGCAGACGATCTCAAAGGCGCGCAATACGAGCGTGGCCTCACCTTCGACCTGTCCAGTGTGGTGCGCAACATGGCAGGCCCGAGCAACCCGCACGCCCGAGTCGCCACCCGCGACCTGGCCGCCAAGGGCATCTCCGGCCAGTGGGATGAAGTGCCGGGGCAAATGCCCGACGGCGCGGTGATCATTGCCGCCATCACCAGTTGCACCAACACCAGTAACCCGCGCAACGTGATCGCCGCCGGGCTGCTGGCGCGCAACGCCAACAGGCTTGGGCTGACGCGCAAACCTTGGGTCAAGTCGTCCCTGGCACCGGGTTCGAAAACCGTGGCCATGTACCTGGAAGAAGCCGGCCTGGGCCATGAGCTGGAAAAGCTCGGCTTTGGCGTGGTGGCGTTTGCCTGCACCACCTGCAACGGCATGTCCGGCGCGCTCGACCCGGTGATCCAGCAAGAGATCATCGACCGCGACCTGTACGCCACCGCCGTGCTCTCGGGTAACCGTAACTTCGACGGGCGTATCCACCCGTACGCCAAGCAGGCGTTCCTGGCTTCGCCGCCGCTGGTGGTGGCCTATGCGATTGCCGGCACCATCCGTTTCGACATCGAGAAGGACGTGCTCGGCCTCGACGCCGACGGCAAGGAAATCCGCCTGCAGGACATCTGGCCGAGCGACGAAGAGATCGACGCGGTGGTCAAGGCCTCGGTCAAGCCGGAGCAGTTCCGCGCGGTGTATATCCCGATGTTCGCGATCCACGAAGACACCGGCCCGAAAGTCGCGCCGTTGTACGAATGGCGCCCGCAGAGCACCTATATCCGCCGCCCACCGTACTGGGAAGGCGCGCTGGCCGGTGCGCGGCCGCTCAAGGGCATGCGCCCGCTGGCGGTGCTGCCGGACAACATCACTACCGATCACCTGTCGCCGTCCAACGCGATCATGCTCGACAGTGCCGCCGGCGAATACCTGGCGAAAATGGGCCTGCCGGAAGTCGACTTCAACTCCTACGCCACTCACCGTGGCGACCACCTGACCGCACAACGCGCGACGTTCGCCAACCCGAAACTGTTCAACGAAATGGTGCGGGAGAACGGCAAGGTCAAGCAGGGCTCCCTGGCGCGGATCGAACCGGAAGGCCAGGTCACGCGCATGTGGGAAGCCATCGAGACCTACATGGAGCGCAAGCAGCCGCTGATCATCATTGCCGGCGCCGACTACGGCCAGGGCTCGTCCCGCGACTGGGCGGCCAAGGGCGTGCGCCTGGCGGGTGTGGAAGCGATTGCCGCCGAAGGTTTCGAGCGCATCCACCGCACCAACCTGGTGGGCATGGGCGTGTTGCCCCTGGAGTTCCTGCCGGGCACCGACCGTCACACCTTGCAGATTGATGGCAGCGAAACCTACGACGTGATCGGCCAACGCACCCCGCGTGCGCAGCTGACGCTGGTGATCAATCGCAAGGATGGCGAACGTGTCGAGGTGCCGGTGACGTGCCGCCTGGACACCGCCGAAGAAGTGTCGATCTACGAGGCGGGCGGCGTGTTGCAACGTTTTGCCCAGGATTTCCTGGAATCGGCGACCACCGCCTGAAGAGGATGACCATGGCACACGCAGCGCAAATCAAGATCCCCGCCACCTATATGCGTGGCGGCACCAGCAAGGGCGTATTTTTCCGCCTCCAGGACCTGCCCGAGTCGGCGCAGGTGCCGGGAGCGGCGCGGGATGCCTTGCTGCTACGGGTGATCGGCAGCCCCGATCCCTACGACAAGCAAATCGACGGCATGGGCGGCGCCACATCGAGCACCAGCAAAACCGTGATCCTCGCCAAAAGCACCCGCGCCGATCATGACGTGGACTATCTGTTTGGCCAGGTCTCCATCGACAAGCCCTTTGTCGACTGGAGTGGCAACTGCGGCAACCTGTCGGCGGCGGTGGGTTCGTTCGCCATCAGCGCCGGGCTGGTCGATGCGGCCCGCGTGCCCCATAACGGCGTGGCCGTGGTGCGGGTCTGGCAGGCCAATATCGGCAAGACCATCATCGCCCACGTGCCGATCACCGACGGGGCGGTGCAGGAAACCGGCGACTTCGAGCTGGACGGCGTGACCTTCCCGGCGGCCGAAGTGCAGCTGGAATTCATGGACCCGGCGGCGGAAGAAGAGGGCGGCGGCGGTTCGATGTTCCCCACCGGCAACCTGGTTGACGACCTGGAAGTGCCGGGTGTCGGAACCTTCAAGGCCACGCTGATCAACGCCGGCATCCCGACGATTTTCATCAACGCCGAAGACCTCGGTTACACCGGCACCGAGCTGCAAGGCGCGATCAACGGCGACCCCAAGGCCTTGGCGATGTTCGAGACCGTACGGGCCTATGGCGCGTTGCGCATGGGGCTGATCAAGCACCTCGACGAAGCGGCCCAGCGCCAGCACACGCCGAAGGTGGCGTTCGTGGCCAAGCCTGCCGACTACGTGGCGTCCAGTGGCAAGGCGATCAAGGCCGGCGATGTGGATTTGCTGGTGCGCGCCCTGTCCATGGGCAAGCTGCACCACGCGATGATGGGCACGGCGGCGGTGGCGATCGGCACGGCGGCGGCGATTTCGGGGACCTTGGTCAACCTCGCTGCGGGCGGTATTGAACGCAATGCCGTGCGCTTCGGGCATCCCTCCGGCACCTTGCGCGTGGGGGCTGAAGCCACCCAGGTGGACGGTGAGTGGGTGGTGAAGAAAGCCATCATGAGCCGCAGTGCGCGGGTGTTGATGGAAGGTTTCGTCCGCGTACCCGGCGACTCTTTCTAAAGTCCAACACCAATCCCCTGTGGGAGGGGCAAGCCCCCCTCCCACAGTCATAAGCAGGCATTCAGACCTGCGAAACGATCAACCCTGACCCTGAGGATGCAACAACCCTAACTCACTTTGGAGATCTGCCATGAGCACCAACGTCGACCAGAACAACCGCCCCGACTACGACCAGGTTCTGCAGGACATCGCCGACTATGTCCTCAACTACCGGATCGAGTCCCAGGCCGCCTTGGACACCGCCCGCAACTGCCTGATGGACACCCTCGGTTGCGGCCTGCTGGCCCTGCGTTTTCCCGAGTGCACCAAGCACCTGGGGCCGATGGTTGAAGGCACGGTGGTGCCGTTTGGCGCGCGGGTGCCGGGCACCTCGTTTCGCCTGGACCCGGTCAAGGCGGCCTGGGACATTGGCTGCATCGTGCGCTGGCTCGACTACAACGACACCTGGCTCGCCGCCGAGTGGGGGCATCCCTCGGATAACCTCGGCGGCATCCTTGCCGTGGCGGATCACCTGTCGCAACAGCGCGTGGCCAATGGCGACGCGCCGCTGACCGTGCGCGCGGTGCTGGATGCGATGATCATGGCCCACGAAATCCAGGGTGTGATTGCCCTGGAAAACTCGTTCAACCGCGTTGGCCTCGACCATGTGCTGTTGGTGAAAGTCGCCTCCACGGCGGTTACCGCCAAGCTGATGGGCGCCAACCGCGAACAGTTGCTGTCGGCGCTGTCTCACGCCTTCGTCGATGGCCAGGCCCTGCGCACTTATCGCCATGCGCCGAATGCCGGCTCGCGCAAATCCTGGGCGGCGGGGGATGCGTCGAGTCGCGGCGTGCGCCTGGCGGATATAGCCCTGCGCGGCGAAATGGGCATCCCTGGTGTGCTGAGCGCGCCGCAATGGGGCTTCTACGACGTGCTGTTCAGCCACACCAACAACGACCTGGCGCTCAAGCCCGAGGACAAGCGTGCGTTCAGCCTGTCCCAGCCGTATGGCACCTACGTGATGGAAAACGTGTTGTTCAAGATCAGCTTCCCCGCCGAGTTCCACGCGCAGACCGCCTGTGAAGCCGCGGTGACCTTGCATCCGTTGGTCAAGGATCGCCTGCACGACATCGAGCGCATCGTGATCACCACCCATGAGTCGGCGATTCGCATCATCTCCAAGGCCGGGCCACTGGCCAATGCGGCCGACCGTGACCATTGCCTGCAATACATGACCGCCGTGCCCCTGGCATTCGGCAACCTGGTGGCCGAGCACTACGAGGATGCATTCCACGCCGCTCACCCGATCATTGATCAGTTGCGCGACAAGATGGTCATCGTCGAAGACCCACGCTACAGCCGTGAATACCTGGAAGCCGACAAGCGTTCCATCGCCAATGCCGTGCAGGTGTTCTTCAAGGATGGCTCCAGCACCGAGCCAGTGGCGGTGGAATACCCGATCGGCCATCGCCGTCGTCGAGTGGAGGGCATTGCGTTGCTGGAAGACAAGTTCAAAGCCAACCTGGCCACGCGCTTTACCGCCCAGCGCAGTGCCGAGATCTTTGCGTTGTGCACGGACCAGGCGAAGCTCGAGGCCACGCCGGTCAATCGTTTCGTGGACCTGTTCGTCATCTAGCAGGCGCCGCAAAACTAAAAATGTGGGAGAGGCAAGCCCCTCCCACAGTTGTTGCGTTCACTCAAACCGCAGGATCACCCGGCGGTTGTGCTTGCTCTTCTTCTCGATCTTCTCGCAGAACACCCGGCCGATTTCCTCGGTGTTGAGCACATGGGTACCGCCGCATGGCTGGATATCGATCCCGCCGATTTCAATCACCCGTACCGAACCCTGGATCACCGGCGGCGCAACCGCCTGGGTGCGGGTGATCTGCAGCAGGGTGGCGTACTCCGAAGCCGGCATCGACAGGGTCTTCACCTCGTGGGCCTGTTCGATCAGCGCATTGAGGTCACGGGTGATGCTGTCCTTGTCGAGGGTCATTTCCGGCAGGTCGAAATCCAGGCGGCCTTTGTCGGCACTGATGCTGCAACCGGTCACTGGTGCGTCGATGAGCGAGCACAGCAGGTGCAGGCAGGTGTGCATTTTCATGTGCTGGTAGCGTCGCTCCCAATCCAGGCCAGCGTCCACCAGCACGCCGGCGACCAGTTGCTCGGGGCAGTGTTCCACCTGGTGCCAGATGATCGAACGCAGCACCGGGTCGCGCACCGTGCCGGTCACGTCGACCCGGGTACCGTCCGCCAGGGTCAGGTGGCCGGTGTCGCCGGGTTGGCCGCCGCCGGTGGGGTAGAACAGGGTGTGCTCCAGGGCGATGCCGTGTTCGCTGACGGCAATCACCCGGGCGCTGAATGCGTTCTGGTAGGGCGCGCTGTCAAACAGCGCCAGGGTTTCCATGGTGTGCACGGACATGTTCAACCTCCGACGATCAGTGGGCTGGCCTGCAGCAGGTGGCGCACCATCGCGCTCAAGCCAGGGGGGGAGAGCAGGGTGATTTCGAATTCCGGCCCGCAGACTTTCAGGTTCAGCGGCAGGCGCGGTAGGTAGTTGCCGGATTCGAGGCGGTGCAGCCTGAATTGCAGGTGGTGACGTTCCTTCACCGTTGGCTCCAGCATCAGGCCTTGCAACGGATGAAAGTCGGCGTCCAGCACCGTGACCTTGTGGCTGGCATTGACCTCGCCGACCACGTGCAGGCGCTCATCCAGGGCGAAGGCCCCGAGGTAGTTGCTGTGGTCCGATTCATCGTTTTTTTGCAGTTGGATCTGGTTCACCACCTTCACCTTGGTGCCGGCGGGTACGTCCTGGGTGATCACACAGGAGGGGCTGATAAACACGTTGTCGCCGATCAGCACATAGCCCAGCACCCGGGCGCCGGAGCCGACCTCGACGTTGTTGCCCAGGCGCGGATGGCGCTTGCCATCGGGATTGTTGGCGATGCCGCGGGCACCCAGGGTCACGCCGCAGAGGATGTAGCAATCGTTGCCGATCTCGCAGGTCTCGCCGATTACCGTGCCGTAGCCGTGGTCGAGCACAAAGCGCCGGCCGATACGCGCCGCCGGGTGGATTTCGGCCCCGGACAGGACCTTGCCCTGGTTGCTCAGCTTGAGGGCGATGCGTGAAAACACGCCGTTGGTCTGGTCGGGGAAATTCCACACCTGATGCGCAAGCCGGTAATAGAGCACCGCCTTGAACGAGGCGTAGGACTCCAGGATCAGTTCGCCGCGGCCACGGGATGCCGGGTCGCGATAGGCATAGGCGATCAAGTCCTCGGCCACCGCCTGGGCGGCATTCTGGATCAGCGGCGCGAGGTGCGGCTCCAGCTGTTTCATCTGCATGGGGGTGAGGGTCTTGATGAGCTGGGTGAGCAACTCATCGTGCAACTGTTGCATGTCGATAAAGCCGCCCATGGAGGCACCCCCGCATTCTGGCTGGTTGGAAAACCCGTTATTCGAAACTGGGCAGGTAGCTGTCAGCATTGTCGTAGACCATGGTCAACACCACCGTTTCGGGCGGCAATTCGGGGGCGAGCCTGGCGATGGCCACCATGTTGGCGGCGGAGGACAGGCCCAGGCTGATGGCGTCGGTGCGCATGATGCGTTTCATCATGTCGATGCAGTCCTGGCGCGAGACCTTGAGCATGCCGTCGATCACCTCCAGGTTGAGGATGCTCGGGATCAGGCCGATGGACAGGCCCTGGATATGGTGCGGCGCGTGCTGGTTCTTCAGCAGGTCGCATTCTTCGGGCTCCACGCCCATCACGCGCAGGGCTGGCCAGGCGGCCTTGAGGGTTTCGCCGATACCGGTGATATGGCCGCCGGTGCCGATGCCGCTGACGAAATAGTCAACACGGCGATCACCGAAGGCGCGGAGGATTTCCGGCGCGGTGGTGTCACGGTGAGTTTGCGGGTTGGCGCCGTTGCGTTGCTGGTTGAGCATCACGTAGCTGGGGTTTTCCAGCTGCAACTCCATGCATTTTTCACCGTGGGAATTGTTGCCGAGGCGGCTGTCGGAGAGCACCACCTTGGCGCCGTACAGGCGCAGCAGCTTCTGTTTTTCGGGGCTGTAGTTGTCCGGGATCACCAGCACCACCTTGTAGCCCAGCACGTTGCCGGCCATCACCAGGCCGATACCGGTATTGCCGCCGCTGGGTTCGATGATGGTTTGCCCGGCGTCACGGATCAGCACGCCGCGCCGCTCGGCGTCGAGGATCATGCCGAGGGCGATGCGCGCCTTGTGGCTGCCCCCCGGGTTGAGGGATTCGAGCTTGGCGTAGACCTCGATGCCAAGGTCTTCGGAAAACTGCGCCAGGCGGACGATCGGCGTATGGCCGATGGCGTCGAGGATAGAGTTATGCAGCATCGGTCAGCCCCCGGGTCAGTACAACGGCATGTCGGGTTCGACGTCGCGAACCCAGTGTTTCATGCCGCCTTGCAGGACTTTGGTGTTGGCGAAACCCGCCGCCAGCAGGGTGCTGGCCGCTTGCTCGGCGCGGGTGCCGGCGTAGCAGATCAGGTAATGGGTGTTGTCGCGGCTGAGGCGCCCGAGTTGGCCATCCAGCTCGGCCAGGGGGATATGCACCACCCCCGGTAATTTGCACACCTCCAGTTCGCTGGCGTCGCGCACATCCAGCAGCACGTCGGCGCTGCTGGGGTGTTCGAGTACCTGCTTGAGTCCGCGCGGCTTGATATAGCGCTCTTCGGCCAGGGACGGTTGGCTGGGCACGGCGTCCGCACAGACGGCTGGCGCCAGGGTTTCGCTGTGGCGCAGGTCGGAGCAGCACGGGCAGTCGGCACGGCGCTTGAAACGGATTTCGCTGAACTTCATCGCCAGTGCATCGAAGCGCATCAGGCGGCCGGACAGGGGCTCGCCAATGCCGATCAACAGTTTGATCGCCTCGGTGGCCTGGATCATCCCGACCACCCCGGGAAGCACGCCGATCACCCCTCCGGCGCTGCAATTGGGCGCCAGTTCCGCGGGCGGTGCGCTGGGGAACAGGCAGCGGTAGCACGGCCCGCCTTGGTAGTTGAGCACGCTGATCTGCCCGTCGAAGCGGTAGATGGCGCCGTACACCAGGGGTTTGCCCAGTTGCACGCAGGCGTCGTTGACCAGGTAGCGGGTGTCGAAATTGTCGGTGCCGTCGATGACCAGGTCATAGGCGCCCACCAGTTCCAGGGCGTTGTCGGCGTTCAGGGCGGTGTCGTGGGCGTTGATCTGGATATGGCGGTTGAGGTCCTGCAAGCGCTGCTTGGCCGAGTCGACCTTGGGCATGCCCAGGGTGCTGTTGCCGTGGACGATCTGGCGTTGCAGGTTGCTGCTTTCCACCACGTCGAAATCCACCAGCCCCAGGGTACCGACACCGGCCGCTGCCAGGTACAGGCTGATGGGCGAGCCCAGGCCGCCGGTGCCGATGATCAGGACCTTGGCTTTCTTGAGGTTCAACTGGCCTTCGCGGCCGACGCCGGGCAGGGTGATATGGCGCACGTAACGTTGCACTTCCTCGTTGCTGAGGCTGTCGACGTCCATACCGCCGGAGGTGGCGAGCAGCACTTCGATGCGGGCTTTTTCCGGCAGCCGGTCATCGGCGCCGATCAGCTCTTCCTCGGCGGTGAACAGGAAGTGTTCCTTGAGCTGGTTGTTCTTTTCGTGAAACAGATGGGCGCGCAACTGCGGGTGGCTGCTGCAGAGGTTTTCAATGACTTCGCGCAATGTCGATCCGGCGCCCTCGAGGGTCGATTCCGGCAGCTTGGCCACGCGAACCAGAATGTCGGGGAAAGAGACAGCGTTCATGGACAACTCCGTGTGCAGGTCGTTGAAGGGATTAAGGGTGAAATGCTCGCCATCCCAGGCAAACAGTTTTGAACCCAGGGCCTGGCCCTGGCGAACGTCGACCACCAGGTAACTGACGGGGTAGATCGGCTCGCCCATGAACAGGGCCTTGTCCTGGTCTTCATCGCTGAAATAGGCGCCGACATCCGGGTGGGAGTGGTAGATCACCACCACCGGGTTGTCGCTGCGAAACGCCTTGTTCATCAGCAGGGTGTCGGCCACCGAGAAGGTGTAGCCATTGGCCGCGCTGCGCGGGTACATCTCGGGGTTTTTGCGGTGCAGTTCGTTCTGGATGTTGCTGCCCAGGTACACGCTGCCGTCGGCGAAGACAAAGCCGCAACATTCCTCGGGGTAGCTGCGGCTGGCGTGGGCGTAGATCTGTTCCAGGGCTTTTGGGCGGAGGACGTCCATGTTTCTCTCGCGTTGATGGCGGGTCAATTTTTCTTGGCCAGGAGTTTTTCAATGGGCAATTTGGTGATCGCAAAGCCGGCCAGCAGGATGGCCGAATACAGCATCAGGTCGCGGGAAATCGCCACGCCTTCGTACCAGGCGCCGATGATCACCGCGAACACCGGGAAGATGATGAACACGAACGACAGGATGATCGGGCTCAAGCGCTTGAGCAGCATGAAATACACGATGAACCCACCCACCGAGGCCACCAGCCCCAGGTAGAACAGCGCGCTCCAGGAGCGCAGGGTGATGGCTTCAAAGGTCGGTGTTTCAAACCACAACCCGGCCACGAACAGCATCAGCCCGGCAATGCCGATGGGCAGGGTGTTGTAGGTGATCACGCTGATGGCGCTGCCTTTTTGCTTGGTGATGACGTAGCACAAGGCGTGCATGATCGCGGCCGCCAGGATCGCCAGTACCCCCAGGAACTCGGCGTGGTCCAGGTGCAGGCCCTGGCTCCTGATGATCATGTAGAGGCTGCCGAAGCCGATACCGATGCCGACCACCTGGGAAAAGTAGATGCGCTCGCGCAGGAACAACGCGGAGAAAATCAGGATGAATACCGGCATGCAACTGAACAGCAGGGCGGTGAGACCGGATGACACATGCATCTCGCCGTAGTTGAGCAGGTAGTAGGGCACGCTGAAGTAGGACAGGGTCACGAACACGAAGAACCAGCGGCTCTCGCGGGGAAACAGGATGGGCTCGCGGCGCACCTTGGCAAAGCACAGGAACAGCGGGAAGGCGATCAGGAAGCGCAGGCCGGCGGACGTCAGCGGCGGCACGCTCTCCACGGCGATCTTGATCCCCAGCCACGTGGTGCCCCAGCTCAGGCACACGATCAGGAACATCACGCTGGTCACCAGCCCGGCCAGCCACTGTTTTTGCGTTTTGGTTTTGGCGGTGTTTTCGAGAACGGCGGACATTGGCATCGTTTATTGCTTCCCTGAGCCTGAATTGAACTCTATATTGAACTTGTAATGAGTTATGAAATTCGGCGATTGAACCCGTAAAAGCACACTATTAGGGCGAAAGATGGCTGTCAAAACAAATATTGACATGGTGTCAATTATGCGTGAGGGGTTGTCCAACGGGCAGGGCGTGAAGTACAAGCGCCTGTCCGATGTCATGGAACGGGGCATCCTCGAAGGCTTGATTGAGCCGGGACGAAAACTGCCGCCTCATCGGGTGCTTTCCGACAATCTGGGGGTGACCATCGGCACCATCAGCCGGGCCTACGGTGAGCTGGAGCGTCTGGGTTTGGTAGTAGCGCGAGTGGGTGACGGCACTTTCGTCCGCAAGCGTGGGATGGAGCGCCAGCGTGATGAAGGCTTTCGTAACTTCAGCGAGGAGCCGCGCCAGTACTTCGACATGAGTCGCAACATGCATATCCCGGGTCAGGAAACCACCTTCCTGGCACAGAGCTTCCAAACCCTGTCGACCAACGCCAAGTTCCTCCAGGACATCAGCGCCTACACCCCCGATGCCGGCCTGCCGCGTTATCGCGACGCGGGCGCGCAGTGGCTGGTGCAGCGTGATTTTCATCCGATCCCCGAGCAGGTGATCTGCGTCAACGGCGGCCAGCATGGCCTGCTGTGCGCGATGATGGCCCTGTTGCGCGCCGGCGATACGGTGGTCACCGAACAATTGACTTACCCGGGGCTGATCACCGCGGCTCGCATGCTGGGTATCCGCCTGATCGGCCTGGAGATGGACGAAGAAGGCGTGCTGCCGAGCGCGCTGGATGAAGTCTGTCGTAATCACCGGGTTTCAGCGCTGTATTGCACGCCGACCATCCAGAACCCGACCACGGCGGTGTTATCCGTGGCGCGCCGCGAAGCCCTGGTGAAGGTGTGCCGGGAACATAATCTGCTGATTCTTGAGGACGAAGCCCACGGCGTGTTGGTTGAAGACCGTCCACCGCCCCTCAGCCATTTTGCCCCCGAACGTACGATTTTGATCAGCAGCCTGAGCAAGGCCGTGTCTGCCGGGCTGCGTGTGGGCTATGTGCATGCGCCCCCGGCGCTGGTCAGCCGTATCTCGGCGGCGTTGCGCTCCACCTGCTGGATGGCCACGCCGGTGACCCTGGAACTGGCGACGCAGTGGATCGAAAACGGCACGGCGGAATACCTGCTGCGCCAACAGATCAACGAGATCAGCCGCCGCAAGACCCTGGTGCAGGACCTGTTGGCCGGCCTGGCGTACCGCACCCACCTGAACAGCCCGCACTTCTGGATCGAGGTGCCGGAGCCCTGGCGCGCGTCGGAAATCGAGGCGGAGCTCAAGCAGAATAATTACCTGATCGCCACCGCCGAGGCGTTTGCCGTGGGGCAGACGGCGGTGCCGCAGTTCATTCGGGCGAGTATCTGCAATACCTCGGGGGATGATCAGTTGTTGCGGGCGGGGTTTGATGCGTTGGCGACGGCGTTGGGGCAAGGGGGAGGGCGGTTTCACCTATAGCGAGTGGACGTCCATGCTGTGAGCAGGCTCGTTGTGGTGAGCGGGCTTGTCCCGCGTTGGGCTGCGAAGCAGCCCCAATCAAGATAAATGCGGTGTGTCAGCCAGTTCTCGGTGACTGGTTTAGGGCTGCTGCGCAGCCCAGCGCGGGGCAAGCCCGCTCGCCACAGTAAAACAGTGTCTCAAGGCATTATTTGAAGCGCCGCTCCACACCTTTCTCCACCAGAATCTTCGCCGAAATCTCTTCCACCGAAAAATGCGTGGAATTGATATGCGCAATGTTCTCGCGACGGAACAGATTTTCTACTTCGCGCACTTCGAACTCGCACTGGGCATAGCTGGAGTAGCGGCTGTTGGGCTTGCGCTCGTTGCGGATGGCGGTGAGACGGTCCGGGTCGATGGTCAGGCCGAACAGCTTGTGCGAATGGGCGCGCAGCGCGGCGGGCAGCGTCAGGTGCTCCATGTCGTCTTCGGTCAGCGGGTAGTTGGCCGCACGGATGCCGAATTGCATGGCCATGTACAGACAGGTGGGCGTTTTGCCGCAGCGCGACACGCCGACCAGGATCAGGTCGGCCTTGTCGTAGTAGTGAGTGCGGGCGCCGTCGTCGTTGTCGAGGGCGAAGTTCACCGCCTCGATACGC
Source organism: Pseudomonas sp. GV047 (assembly GCF_003058245.1). NCBI lineage: Bacteria > Pseudomonadati > Pseudomonadota > Gammaproteobacteria > Pseudomonadales > Pseudomonadaceae > Pseudomonas > Pseudomonas sp. GV047. The sequence goes on from NZ_QCWA01000004.1 coordinate 62,621, forward strand.
TCCATATAATTGGAGTTGTGCCCAATGGAATGGGACTTTCCGACCGAATAGGAGGAGTGTTCGCTCAACTCCTGCTCCAGCGGCGCCAGGAACGTCGAGAAAATGTCGATCATGAAACCATTCGACGTTGCGAGAATCTCACGGATGTCTTGATTGACGATGGTGTCGAAAATGATCGGCCGAAAGCCGTCTTTTTCAGCCGCCAGATTGATTTGTTGTACCATGGCCCGCGCTTTATCCACGCTGTCGATATAGGGCCGCGTGAATTTGGCGAAGGTATTGTTTTCGAACTGCGCGAGCAGGCTCTGACCCAGGGTTTCGGCGGTAATGCCGGTGCCGTCGGAGATAAAGAAAGCAGATCGTTTCATTTGAGCCCTGGGCCTTAAGCTGATGACGAATCTTGGATATGATAGGCGCGATTTTGCCGTCCCATAGTGGGCCGCATTCTCACTTATTTTCCAGGTCCAGGCCACAAACGCGGGTAATCGCTCCTACGAGCAGCCGGCGTCCTGAGCTTTTCCAACACAGTTAGTGGAGAGATCACCTTGGTAGAGTACGTAGTTTCCCTCGATAAGCTCGGCGTCCATGATGTAGAGCACGTAGGGGGCAAGAACGCATCCCTCGGCGAGATGATCAGTAATCTTGCAGGCGCAGGTGTGTCGGTGCCGGGTGGTTTCGCCACCACGGCCCAGGCCTACCGCGATTTCCTCGAACTGAGCGGCCTCAACGCTCAGATCCACGCCGCGCTGGATGCCCTGGACGTCGATGACGTCAACGCCCTGGCCAAAACCGGTGCCCAGATCCGCCAATGGATCATGGAAGCCGAGTTCCCCGAGAAGCTCAACGAAGAAATCCGCACCGCCTTCGCCACCCTGTCGGCCGGCAACCCGGACATGGCCGTCGCCGTGCGCTCCTCGGCCACCGCCGAAGACCTGCCCGACGCCTCCTTCGCCGGCCAGCAAGAGACCTTCCTTAACATTCGCGGCGTGGAAAACGTGATCCGTGCCGCCAAGGAAGTGTTTGCCTCGCTGTTCAACGACCGTGCCATTTCCTACCGTGTACACCAGGGTTTCGACCACAAGCTGGTGGCCCTGTCCGCTGGCGTGCAGCGCATGGTGCGTTCGGAAACCGGCACCGCCGGCGTGATGTTCACCCTCGACACCGAGTCGGGCTTCCGTGACGTGGTGTTTATCACCGGCGCCTACGGCCTGGGCGAAACCGTTGTACAAGGCGCGGTCAACCCCGACGAATTCTACGTGCACAAGCACACCCTTGAAGCCGGCCGCCCGGCCATCCTGCGCCGCAACCTGGGCAGCAAGGCCATCAAGATGATCTACGGCGACGAGGCCAAGGCCGGTCGTTCGGTGAAAACCGTGGACGTCGACAAAGCCGAGCGCGCGCGCTTCTGCCTGAGCGACGCGGAAGTCAGCGAGTTGGCCAAGCAAGCGATGATCATCGAAAAGCACTACCAGTGCCCGATGGACATCGAATGGGCCAAGGACGGTGACGACGGCAAGCTGTACATCGTGCAGGCCCGCCCGGAAACCGTGAAGAGCCGTACCTCGGCCAACGTCATGGAACGCTACCTGCTGAAAGAAACCGGCACCGTGCTGGTGGAAGGCCGTGCCATCGGCCAGCGCATCGGCGCCGGCAAGGTGCGGATCATCAAGGACGTGTCCGAGATGGACAAAGTCCAGCCTGGCGACGTGCTGGTTTCCGACATGACCGACCCGGACTGGGAACCGGTGATGAAGCGTGCCAGCGCTATCGTGACCAACCGTGGCGGGCGTACCTGCCATGCGGCGATCATCGCGCGCGAACTGGGGATCCCGGCAGTGGTCGGTTGCGGCAACGCCACCCAACTGCTCAAGGACGGCCAGGGCGTGACCGTGTCCTGTGCCGAAGGCGACACCGGTTTCATCTTTGAAGGCGAGCTGGGCTTCGACATCAAGCAAAACTCCATCGACGCCATGCCCGACCTGCCGTTCAAGATCATGATGAACGTCGGCAACCCGGACCGTGCCTTCGACTTCGCGCAGTTGCCGAACGCCGGTGTGGGCCTGGCCCGCCTGGAGTTCATCATCAACCGCATGATCGGTGTGCACCCCAAGGCCCTGTTGAACTACGACGGCCTGCCGCTGGACATCAAGGAAAGCGTGGACAAGCGCATCGCCGGCTACGACGACCCGGTGGGCTTCTACGTCGAGAAGCTGGTGGAAGGCATCAGCACCCTGGCGGCGGCGTTCTACCCGAAAAAGGTCATCGTGCGCCTGTCGGACTTCAAGTCCAACGAATACGCCAACCTGATCGGCGGCAAGCTCTATGAGCCGGAAGAAGAGAACCCGATGCTGGGCTTCCGTGGCGCCTCGCGTTACATCAGCGAAGCGTTCCGTGACTGCTTCGAGCTTGAGTGCCGCGCCCTCAAGCGTGTGCGCAACGAGATGGGCCTGACCAACGTCGAGATCATGGTGCCGTTCGTCCGTACCCTGGGCGAAGCGAGCCAGGTCGTCGACCTGCTGGCCGAAAACGGCCTGTCCCGCGGCGAAAATGGCCTGCGCGTGATCATGATGTGCGAACTGCCGTCCAACGCCATCCTCGCCGAAGAGTTCCTGGAGTTCTTCGACGGCTTCTCCATCGGTTCCAACGACCTGACCCAGCTCACCCTGGGCCTGGACCGCGATTCCGGGATCATCGCCCACCTGTTCGACGAGCGTAACCCTGCGGTCAAGAAGCTGCTGGCCAACGCCATCCAGGCGTGCAACAAGGCCGGCAAGTACATCGGTATCTGCGGCCAGGGCCCTTCCGATCACCCAGACCTGGCCAAATGGCTGATGGAGCAGGGTATCGAAAGCGTCTCGCTGAACCCTGACTCCGTGCTGGAAACCTGGTTCTTCCTGGCGGAAGGCCAAGCGTCCGCCTGAGGTCGCCATGTCAAAAGTGCCGGTCCCCCGTCAGGGTGACCGGCATTCTTATCTGTACAGGGCGGAATCCTTGCGGACGTCGCCCTTTTTTGTGCAAGAGCATTATGCAAAGCAGCAGCAACCTGTTTCCTGTCGCCCTGATCAGCGCTGAGCGTCGTGGCGACCTGAGTGAAGACGTGTATCGCCTCAAGCCCGGTAACAGCCCCGACGGTACCGTCGAGCTGGCGGTGACCCGTTTGGGCCTGGCCGATGTCCCGGAAAACCGGGGCATCCCGGTTATTTTGTTGCACGGCAGTTTTTCCAACCGGCGTTTCTGGTATTCGCCCAAGGGGATCGGCCTGGGCGCCTACCTGGCCCGCCAGGGGTTCGATGTGTGGATCCCGGAAATGCGCGGTCATGGGCTGTCCCGGCGCAACCAGGGCTACGCCCGCAACCGCGTCGCCGACTACGCGCGTTACGATCTGCCGGCCATTGGCGCCTTTGTGCGTGAGCAAAGTGCGCAGATTCCCCATTGGATGGGTCATTCTCTCGGCGCTACAACCCTGGCGGCGGCCCTGGGTGGGCAGCACCTGGGGGCGCCGGCAGTGGCCTCGGTGGCGCTGTTTGGCTGTCAGGTCAGTCGCAGCCACTGGCCCTTGAAACTTCCCCCGGTGGAGTGGACCGGCCGTCTGCTGTTGAAGCGTTTCGGCGCAGTGTCCGGCTCGCGGCTCAAGCGGGGCCCGGAGGACGAACCGGCGGGCGTGCTGATCGAAGCCATGCGCTGGAATGGCCTGTTCGGTCGCTTTGGCGAAGGTAAGCGCGATTGGTGGAAAGGCCTGGCGGACGTCGATGTGCCGCTGTTGGCCGTCAGCGCGGCGGGCGATCGGCAGGATCCGGACTGGGCGTGCCGTAAGCTGTTCGAGCAGATCGGCTCCGAGCACCGTCAGTACCTGTGCCTGGGGCGCCAGCAAGGGTTCAGCGGTGATTTCGGGCATGTGGAAATGCTCGTCAGCAAGGCCGCCCAGGCCGAGGTCTGGCCGCTGGTTGAGCAATGGTTGAACGACCCGCTGGCACCTTTATTGGCTGCCAAGCCCGAGGCATTGGTCGTAGTTTGACCCAGGGCTCTGCCAAGGGCGTTTCGCTCGTGTGTGGTTGCGGCTAATATATGACGCGTTAAACGCTTCTGGTCATATTCAGTCGCGCAGTGGTTATTGCGTTACGACGAAGCGGATGGGATGTTGCGCACCGGCTCCGGCTGGTGCTTCTTTCGAAAGACACTTCTTTGGCGGAAAGGAATTTTTCAATGAACCATTACGTGACCCCCGACCTGTGCGACGCCTACCCGGACCTGGTGCAGGTAGTCGAGCCGATGTTCAGCAACTTCGGTGGCCGAGATTCCTTCGGCGGCGAGATTGTCACCATCAAATGTTTCGAAGATAACTCCCTCGTCAAGGAGCAGGCCGACCAGCCGGGCGCCGGCAAGGTGCTGGTGGTCGACGGTGGTGGTTCCCTGCGGCGCGCGTTGCTGGGCGACATGATCGCCGAGAAAGCCGCGAAAAACGGTTGGGAAGGGTTGGTGATCTATGGCTGCATCCGTGACGTCGATGTGATCGCCCAGACCGACCTTGGGGTACAGGCGCTGGCCAGTCATCCGATGAAAACCGATAAGCGCGGGATCGGCGACCTGAACGTCGTGGTGACATTCGCGGGTGTGACGTTCCGCCCGGGTGAGTACATCTACGCCGACAATAATGGCGTGATCGTCTCGCCAAGCCCGCTGCAGATGCCTGAATAAACCGCAATAACCGACAGGGGTGAGGATGTTCGAGGAAGAAAACGCGCAGTGGGGGCTGGTGCATGCCCTGGTGCTGGACGGTAAAGGCGGTGCGCGTTCGATTGCCCGGACTGAGCTCGACGACTTGCAACTGCAGCCCCAGGAAAGCCTGTGGCTGCACTGGGATCGCGGCCATCCCCAGACCCAGACCTGGCTGCGCAAATCCAGTGGCTTGAGCGAATTCGCCTGTGACCTGCTGCTGGAGGAGAACACCCGCCCACGCCTGTTGCCGCTGCCGGATGCCGAGTTGCTGCTGTTCCTGCGCGGGGTCAACCTCAATCCGGGGGCCGAGCCGGAAGACATGGTCTCGGTACGTATCTTCGCTGCCGCCAGCCGTGTGATCTCCCTGCGTCTGCGCCCGTTGCGCGCCACCGATGAACTGCTGGTGCAGTTGGCGGATGGCAAGGGGCCGAAAACCGCTTCGGAGCTCATCCTTTATATGGCGCAGTACCTGACCAACAAGGTCCAGGATCTGGTCACGGATTTGTCGGAAATCGTCGATGCGGAGGAAGAAAAACTCGATACCGACGAACGGTATACACCTGAACATGGCAGTGTTTTGCAGATCCGTCGCCGAGCGGCCGGGCTAAAGCGTTTCCTGTCGCCGCAGCGGGATATTTTTGCCCAGCTCACGCGGATAAAATTGCCGTGGTTCTGTGACGACGATGCCGACTATTGGAACGAATTGAACAACAGCCTGACCCGCTACCTGGAAGAACTCGAATTGACCCGGGAGCGCGTGGGGCTTGTGCTTGAGGCCGAAGACCGACGCTTGAGCGTACGCATGAACCGCACCATGTACCGCTTCGGGATCATCACGGGAATCTTCCTGCCGATGAGTTTCCTGACCGGTTTGCTGGGTATAAATGTGGGGGGCATACCGTTCTCTGCCAGCCCCTACGGATTCGTGATTGCATGCCTGTTGATGGTCTCGGTGGCACTCGGACAATGGTGGCTGTTTCGACGATTGCGCTGGGTTTGAGCTGAATATGACCTGAACGTAGGAAGGGGCCTATGTGACCCCAGGAATTTTACCCTCGTCTTTTAAAACACTTGCGAGAGGTCTTTATGCACGATCCGTTCGAACAGTCTTTGCGTGACATGCTCAATGCCTCGCCGTCCAACCGTGACGACGATGCCTGCCTGGGCCGCGTATTGAAAACCGCTAACCGTCAGGTGGGCGCGGGTGACCTGTTCGGTCTGCTCGGCCGCTGGATGCCGGCGTTGATGATGGCCCTGAACAACGGTTCGGCCCACGTGTCGCCGGTTTCCCGTCGTAAACCTCTTGCTCGCACTGCTGATAAGGCTGATTGAATATGGAACTTGATCTCTGGACCCAGAGCCTGGTCACCGCGATGACCGCATTGTGGACCAAGGTGGCGAATTTCATCCCCAACCTGTTTGGTGCCCTGGTCCTGGTGTTGCTGGGCTTTGTCGTGGCCAAGCTGCTCGACACCCTGCTGTCCAAATTGCTCGCGAAACTGGGCCTTGACCGCCTGATGGCCGGCACCGGCCTGACCAAGCTGCTGGGCCGCGCCGGGTTGCAGGTGCCGATCTCCACGTTGATCGGCAAGATCGTCTATTGGTTTGTTTTGCTGATTTTTCTGGTTTCTGCGGCGCAATCCCTTGGACTTGAGCGAGTTTCAGCTACGCTCGACATGCTGGCGCTGTATTTACCGAAGGTTTTCGGCGGCGCGCTGGTGCTTCTCGTAGGCGTTTTGCTTGCTCAACTGGCCAATGGGCTGGTGCGCGGCGCCGCTGAAGGGGTGGGGTTGGATTATGCCGCTGGCCTGGGGCGCATCGCCCAGGGGTTGGTGATCATCATCAGTATTTCGGTCGCGATCAGCCAGTTGGAGGTCAAGACTGACCTGCTCAACCACGTGATCGTCATCGTTTTGATTACCGTTGGTCTGGCCGTTGCGCTGGCCATGGGCTTGGGAAGCCGGGAAATTGCCGGCCAGATTCTCGCGGGAATCTATGTGCGTGAGTTGTATCAGGTTGGGCAACAGGTGCGTGTGGGCGAGGTCGAAGGGCAAATCGAGGAGATCGGCACAGTCAAGACGACGGTGCTGACCGATGACGGCGACCTGGTGTCGCTGTCCAATCGGATTCTCCTCGAGCAGCAGGTCAGTAGCCGCTAACCCGGTAAACCCTGCTAATGTACGCCGCCGCAAGCCCGGCTGACCGGGCTGTAGCGGACATTGACCTGACTGTCGGCACGACTTGTTTTGAATAAAGCCCAAACGCTGTCCACGCGCTATGACCCCCGTGAGCTCTCTGATGAGGAGTTGGTCGCGCGCTCGCACACGGAGCTGTTTCACGTAACTCGCGCGTATGAAGAATTGATGCGCAGATATCAACGCACTCTGTTCAACGTTTGTTCAAGGTATTTAGGGAACGATAGAGATGCGGATGATGTCTGTCAGGAAGTGATGCTCAAGGTGCTGTACGGCCTGAAGAACTTCGAGGGCAAATCGAAGTTCAAGACGTGGCTGTACAGCATCACCTACAACGAGTGCATCACGCAGTATCGGAAGGAACGGCGAAAGCGTCGCTTGATGGACGCCTTGAGTCTGGACCCCCTTGAGGAGGCGTCTGAAGAAAAGGCGCCGGCACCCGAGGAAAAGGGCGGACTCGATCGCTGGCTGGTGTATGTGAACCCGATTGACCGGGAAATTCTGGTGCTACGATTTGTCGCAGAGCTGGAGTTCCAGGAAATCGCTGACATCATGCACATGGGTTTGAGTGCTACAAAAATGCGTTACAAGCGTGCTCTAGATAAATTACGTGAGAAATTTGCGGGCGAGACTGAAACTTAGTGCGTGGCAAATATCTCTTACGTGTAGGCAAGTTCTGTTAGACTTGTCGCCGAGTTGTCCCCCGGTTTGTGGGACTGCTTTACAATCACCAGATGGGGATTTAACGGATGAAACTGAAAAACACCTTGGGCTTGGCCATTGGTTCTCTTATTGCCGCTACTTCTTTCGGCGTTCTGGCACAAGGCCAAGGCGCAGTTGAAGGCGAGCTGTTCTACAAGAAGCAGTACAACGATAGCGTCAAGCACATCGAAGACGGCTTCAATCCTGGCGCTCGCATCGGTTACTTCCTGACCGACGACCTGTCCTTGAACCTGTCCTACGACAAGACCAACCACACCCGTTCGAACGACGGTACTGGTAACCAGAAGATCAAAGGCGATACCGGCAGCCTGGTTGCCCAGTATCACTTCGGTCAAGCTGGCGTAGACAGCCTGCGTCCATACGTAGAAGGCGGCTTCGGTCACCAGAGCCGTACCAACGTCCAGGCTGACGGCCACAGCGGTCGCGACCAGACTACCTTCGCTACCGTTGGTACCGGCGTGAAGTACTACTTCACCAACAACCTGTACGCTCGTGCCGGTGTTGAAGCTGACTACGGTCTGGACAACGGCAAGTGGGACTACTCCGCACTGGTTGGCCTGGGCGTGAACTTCGGCGGTAACGCTGGCGCAGCTGCTCCAGCTCCTACCCCAGCACCAGCTCCAGAGCCAACTCCAGAGCCAGAAGCTCCAGTTGCCCAGGTTGTTCGTGTTGAGCTGGACGTTAAGTTCGACTTCGACAAGGCCGTTGTTAAGCCTAACAGCTACGGCGACGTGAAAAACCTGGCCGACTTCATGGCTCAGTACCCAGCTACCAACGTAGAAGTTGCTGGTCACACTGACTCCGTAGGTCCAGACGCCTACAACCAGAAGCTGTCCCAGCGTCGTGCTGACGCTGTTAAGCAAGTCCTGGTTAAAGATGGCGTTCAGCCTAGCCGCATCACCGCGGTAGGTTACGGCGAATCCCGCCCAGTTGCTGACAACGCAACTGAAGCTGGTCGTGCTGTTAACCGTCGCGTAGAAGCGTCGGTTGAAGCTACCGCTCAGTAATTACTGAGATGTAGAAAAAACCCGGCTTCGGCCGGGTTTTTTTTCGCCTGGAATTTGCCTCAGGCGCTGACTGCGGCTGCGACATAAGCCGTCTGCTCGGCGGCCGCAACATGGCCGATCACCAGAATCGCCGGGCTCTTCAAGGCAAATGCCTGTGCGTCTTCATGCATCCGCGACAGCTCACTGCGGCATTCGCGCTGTTGGGGCAGTGAGGCGTTTTCGATCATCGCCACCGGCATATCTGCCGCCATCCCGCCTTCGAGCAATTGCTGGCGAATCTCCTCCAGCTTGGCCACTCCCATATACACCACCAATGTCGTCCCGCCCTCGGCCAACGCGCGCCAATTAAGGCTGCTGTCGTCCTGGGTATGGGCCGTGACCAGGGTCACACCGCGGCTGACGCCACGCAACGTCAGTGGAATCGCGCAATTCGTTGCCCCCGCCAGCCCGGCGGTGATCCCGTTGACCAACTCTACTTCGACGCCGCGTTCGCGCAGCCACACGGCTTCTTCGCCACCGCGGCCGAAAATGCACGGGTCACCCCCTTTCAGCCGCACTACGCACTTGCCTTGGCGGGCGTAACGCAGCATCAGGCGGTGGATAAAGTCCTGCGGGGTCGAGCGGCAGCCGCCGCGTTTGCCGACCGTGATCACCCGCGCTTCGGCGCAGTGCTCCAGCACTGCGGGGTTGACCAGGTCATCGATCAGTACCACATCGGCTTCGTGCAGGGCCCGTACAGCCTTGAGGGTCAACAGCTCCGGATCGCCAGGGCCCGCGCCCACCAGCCAGACTTTTGCGTTCATGGGTTTTTCCTCGTCTAGAGCTGACGTCAGTTGTGAAAGAGTGAATACAGAAGAATCAGATTGATCAGCATCGAGACCAGGCCCAAGGTGCGCCAGACCTTCAACGGTTCGCGCTCCAGCAGGGGCCTGGGGCGGATGCTCAGTTCATGGCGGTCCGCCTGTTCCAGCACCAGCAGCCATTCCTCGGCGGTTTCATAGCGATGCGCCGGCTGGGCAGCCACGGCGCGCTCCAGGCTCAGGGGGAGCCAATCGGGGAGATCCGGGCGATAGCGGCTGGCGCTGACAGCCTGGGCAAATCGAGGCCGTTGGAAGGCTTCGATTTCCCCGTAGGGGTAATGCCCGGTCAACAGGTAATACAAGGTGACGCCTACGCTGTACAAATCCTGCTGGGCTGTCGGACGGTCGCCATTGAACGCTTCGGGCGCGATAAAGCTCGGGGTGCCCGGCAGTACGTGGGCCCGGTCCTCAGAAAGACCCGGGCAGTAGGCCAGGCCGAAATCCAGCACGCGCAATTCACCGTCATCCCCCAGCAGCAGGTTTTCCGGCTTGATGTCGCGGTGCAGGATCTGCCGTCGGTGCAGCATGCCGACTGCGCGCAGCAAACGCTCGGCGACGGACTGCCATTGCGCCAGGGGCAATGGGCCCTGGTGCTGGAACAGCTCGGCCAGGGTCTGCCCCGGGTATTCCCGCATGACGTAGTACAAATGCTGGCGCCCGCTGGCGGCGTGCACCTCAGGAAAGGCACGCCCGGCTACCCGTCGCAAAAACCACTCTTCCGACAGTAATGCCTGGCCGGCGTCGCTGTCGTCGTCGCGGCTCAGTGGCAGGGTTTTCAGCAGCCAGGGCTGCTGTTGGGCATCGCGCACCCGGTACAGCAACGACTGCCTGCTTTGCGCCAGCACGCTGTCCACCTGCCAGCCTTCAAAGCGTTGCCCGGATTTCAGCAGCGGTGGCAAGGGCCATTGCTGCAATTGCACCAGGGCGTCACCGAGGGTGGCAGCGCCGAGTGTGTCGACGCGCACCAGCAAGGCGCTGGCATTGTCCTGGCTGCCCGCCAGGTGTGCGGCATTGACCAGCGTGGTGACCGCCAGGTCCAGGTCGGTTTGTTCGCGCAGGATCGCGCTGATGCTGTGATCGCCCAGGGTGGCCCAGACGCCGTCGCTGAGCAGCAGGAAGCACTCACCTTCACGCAATTGACCGTCGAGAAAATCCAGCACCAGGTGCTGATCCAGGCCGAGGGCACGCTTGAGCACGTGCTGCATGCCCGGTTGCTCCCACACATGGTCTTCGCTGATGCGCTGCAACTCACCGTCCAGCCAGCGATACGCCCGGCAATCACCGACATGGGCCAGGGTGAAACGCTGGCCGCGAAAGACCAGGGCACTGAGGGTGGTCAGCAACGGCTGGCCGCCGCCATTGGCCTGCAACCAGCGGTTTTGCGCCAGCAGCAAGCGCTCCAATGCCTGTGCCACACCCCAGGTTTGCGGCGTGGCGTAGTAATCCAGGGCCAGGGCTTGCAAAGTCGAGCGTGCGGCCAGGCCGCCGTCGGCGCACTGGCTCACACCGTCGGCCATGGCGCACAGGTAGCCTTTGCTCGCCGCCAGTTCCGCTGCGGGGGTGACGACCCGCAGCGCATCCTGGTTTTCCGCCCGTGGGCCGATGGCGCTGGCGTGGGCGACGCTCAGTTGCAGGCTCATCAGACGCGCGCAGCGGTCACTGCGGCCGAACCCCAGGTGGTTCTCCAGCGACGCTTGACGCCATGCAGGCCGAACCAGGCCAGTACGCCCAGGCTGGCGAACAGCCACAAGGCCAGTTGATAGCTGCCGGTGCTCTGCTTGATTGCGCCCATGCCCGCGGCCAGGGCGAAACCGCCGATGCCGCCGGCCATGCCGATCAAGCCGGTCATCACACCGATCTCACGCCGGAAACGCTGTGGCACCAACTGGAACACCGCGCCATTGCCCGCACCCAGGCCGAGCATGGTGCAGACGAAGAGCGCCAGTGCCGCGTAGGAGCTGGGCAGGTTGAAACCCACTGCCGCAATGCAGATCGCCGCGACACTGTACATGCCGAGCAGGGTGCGGATTCCGCCGAAACGGTCGGCCAGGGCGCCGCCCAGTGGGCGCATCAGGCTGCCACCGAACACGCAGGCGGCGGTGTAGTAGCCGGCAGTCATGGGGCTCAGGCCGTATTGGTCGTTGAAATAGCCGGGCAGGGCGCTGGCCAGGCCGATAAAACCGCCGAAGGTCACGCTGTAGAAAAACATGAACCACCAGCTGTCGCGGTCGCCCAGGGCCTTGAAGTAATCGGCCATGGACTTGGCTTTCGGCCGCTCGGGTGCATTGCGTGCCAGCCAGGCGAAGACGATCAGCGTCAGGATCAGCGGAATCAGCGCAAAGCCGAACACATTGCTCCAGCCAAACGCCGCCGCCAGCACAGGGGCCAGCAACGCCGCGAACACCGTGCCCGAGTTACCCGCACCGGCGATGCCCATGGCCTTGCCCTGGTGTTCGGCCGGGTACCATTGGGACGCCAGCGGCAGTGCCACCGCAAAGGACGCGCCGGCCATGCCGAGGAACAGTCCCAGCAACAAGGCTTGTTCGTAGCTGTGAATCCCCAGTTTCCAGGCGCTGAACAAGGCGACGATCACAATCACCTGGCCAATCAGCCCGGCGGTCTTGGGCGACAGCTTGTCCGCCAGCATGCCCATCAGGAAACGCAGCACCGCGCCGGCCAGGATCGGCGTCGCCACCATCAGGCCGCGTTGTTGGGTGGTCAGGTGCAGGTCGGCGGCAATCTGCACCGCCAGGGGGCCCAATAAATACCAGACCATGAAACTCAGGTCGAAATACAGGAACGCGGCAAACAGGGTCGGGGTGTGCCCGGATTTCCAGAAGCTTGATTTCATCACGCACCTCAACGGTTGGGAGTCTTGTAAGAAGGCCTGGTGATGGAGCTGCCGGCTGAGGCCGCCCCACCGGCCCCGTGCTACCGGGGCCAAAACAAAAAAACGCCGCCACCGGGTTCGCAAGGGCAAACCGGGTGTGCGACGTCTTTGTCGTGAAGGGGCAACCGCCGTTGGTTACCTGTGGTGATTACTTAGCAAGTCCTGCGCCAACATGCTGGCCGTAGTGTGCTCAGCCGAGCAGTTCACTCATGGCGATGATCTGCTCCGCCACCTGGATCAGTTTCTGCTGGCGGCTCATGGCCTGGCGGCGCATCAGGGTGTAGGCCTCTTCCTCATTGCAGGCCTTCATTTTCATCAGCATGCCCTTGGCCAACTCGATGCGCTTGCGCTCGGCCAACTGCTGGTCACGGGCCTGGAGCTGGGCGCGCAAGGCTTGGTCGCTCTCGAAGCGAGCCATGGCCACGTCGAGGATCGGTTGCAGGCGCTGCGCCTGAATGCCTTCGACGATGTAGGCGCTGACCCCCGACTTGATCGCCTGGCGCATCACGTCGGGGTCGTGCTCGTCGGTAAACATCACGATGGGCCGGGGCTGGTCGCGGCTGACCAGCACCACTTGCTCCATCACATCGCGGCCCGGTGACTCGGTATCGATCAGGATGACGTCCGGGCGCACCGTTTCGACGCGCGCAGGCAGGTCGATGGTCAGGCCGGATTCATCGATCACTTCAAAACCAGCCTCGATCAGCGCTGTCCTCAGGCGGCCGACTTTGCGTGGCGTGTCGTTGATCAACAGGATTCGCAGCATGGAAATCCTCCTGTCAGCGCAAGGCTTGGCGGCTGGTAGGGTCCGCCATGGCATGCAGGCGGAAGCTGCGCGCGTAGCCGGCGGGATCCGAGCCGTCCCAGATCTTGCCGTCGATCAGTTGACTGCTGCGCATGTCCTGGCCGTTGTCGCCGAGGCCCAGTGCCTCGGCGGCCTGACGATACAGCGCCAGCTGTTGCACTTGGCGCGCCACGCCCAAGTAGTCAGGGTCTTCGCGCAGCAGGCCCCAGCGTCGAAACTGGGTCATGAACCACATGCCATCGCAGAGGTAGGGCAGGTTGACCTCGCCATCGGCAAAAAAACGCAGGGCGTGGGGGTCCTGCCATTGGTTGCCCAGGCCGTCGTCATAGGCGCCCAGCAAGCGCGGCTCGATGCAGTCGAGCGGGGCATCGAGGTACTCGCGGCCACTGAGCAGTTGTGCGGTGGAGCGACGGTTTTCGGTGTTTTGCTCGATAAAGCGGCTGGCCTCCAGGATCGCCATCACCAGCACGCGGGCGGTGTTGGGGTACTGGTCGACAAATGCCTGGGTGCAGCCGAGCACCTTTTCCGGATGGTTCGGCCAGATCGCCTGGCTGGTCGCCAGGGTAAAGCCCTGGTTTTGCTTGACGGCACTGGCGCACCAGGGCTCGCCGACGCAAAAGCCATCGATACGCCCGGCCTGCAGGTGCGCGAGCATTTGCGGGGGTGGTACCACGACGCTGTCCACATCCTGTAGCGGATGAATGCCTTGGCTCGCCAGCCAGTAGTACAACCACATGGCGTGAGTGCCTGTGGGAAAGGTCTGGGCGAAAGTCAGTTTTGTTCGGCTTTGGTGCACATGACGGTCCAGCGCCTCAGGAGTGACCACGCCCTGCTGTTGCAGGCTGCGGGACAGGTTGATGCTTTGGCCGTTCTGGTTCAGCCCCATCAAGACTGCCATGTCGGTAGGTGCGACGCCGCCGATGCCCAGGTGCACGGCATAGACCAGCCCGTACAGGCTGTGGGCGGCGTCCAGCTCGCCGCTGACCAGTTTGTCCCGCAGGTTGGCCCATGAAGATTGGCGCTTGAGGTTGAGGGTCAAGCCATAAGGCTGTGCGAAACCCTGGGTCGCCGCCACCACCAGGGATGCGCAATCGCTCAAGGCCATGAAGCCCAGGTCAAGGCTGCTCTTTTCCGGGGCATCACTGCCGTTGACCCAGGCCAGCGGGTCGTTCGTCGGGCTGTTGCCAACCGAATCGTTCATCAACACCTACCTTTTCTTTCACAAAAAAGCGTCGTTCCCTCAGATGGCGATGCAAGGCCATTGCGGGTAACGACGCCTTTGTCCGTAAGCCCGCTCCGCCGTTGGTGCGCGCCTTGATACAGAGTCCGTAGCAAGGCACATGCCACGGGCCGATGGGCGCCGCCAGCCGTCAACTTTTCATCAAGATTGAAACTCGGCTGCCTCTCAGTATGGCCGCTTCTTACTGCCAGGCCGCCCAGGAAATCCCAGGTGTACGCTCACTTTTCCGTAACCACTCCCTGTCTCTGGCTGCTGCTTGCCGCGCTGATGCTGGGAAGTGCCGGTGCCCGGGGCGAAATCTACCAGGCGCAGGACGAGAGCCTGCATACCGTCTTTACCGCCTTGTCCGTGCCCATGGGCCTGCCCATCGTCGTGAGCGGTGAAGTGGCGCGCATACGCATCAGCGAGGTCATTGACCTCGCTATGCCGCTGCACGCCCTGGAGACGCTTGCGTTGCAGTACGGCTTGATCTGGTACAGCGATGGCCAGGCGCTCTATCTCTACAACGCCAGCGAGGCAAAACGTTCGGCAGTGGTGCTGAGGCATATATCTGTCGAGCGGTTTCGTGGCCTCATGCGCCGTTGGGGGCTTGATGAGACGCGCTACCCCCTGCGCGTGAGCGGGGCACGCACATTCGATGTGTCCGGCCCACCTCATTATGTCGACCACGTTTTGCGCCTTGCCCAATTGATGGATCGCGAGCGTGCTGAGTTACAAGTAGGTAACCAGGCGTTTGCTGTCGTTCAGGTACTCAACACCCACGTGGCAGACCGCGGCTATGCCATGGGTGACGAAAAGGTCACGGTGCCGGGAATCGCGTCGACGATCGAAACCCTGTTGGGTTCCGAACAGAAGGGACCGCTGGCCGACAAGAACCTGGTGGTGATCGCATACCCGGATACCAATAGCCTGCTGATCAAGGGTAAACCTGCGCAGTTGGGGTTCATCGAGCGCCTGGTGGCGGAGTTGGACACGCCCAAGCGTTCTATCGAAGTCTCGCTCTGGATGGTGGATGTGGACCGTAACGAGCTGAAAAAGCTGGGTTTTGACTGGGACAAGGATGGGAAGGCCCAGGCCACGCGCATTCTGGAGCCGATGGACGATAACCGCGTGATGGCGCAAATCGCCACGCTGGAGCGCCGGCGGCGAGCAAGGGTGATGACGTTGCCGGTGATTCTCACCCAGGAGAATGTGCCGGCCGTGTTCCAGGATAACCACACCTTCTACCTGCCTGCTCCCGGAGCCGACCATGCTGATTGGAAGCCCGTGCAATACGGCTCCCAGGTCAGCGTACTGCCGCGTTTTGCCGAAGCGAACCAGATCGAGATGCTGCTCCATGTCGAGGATGGTCGACAATTGAGCCAGGCGGGGCGGCGCGGCAAACCGACCGCGGTCGGACGGGTGAGTGCCAGCAGTGTGGTGAGGGTCGCGCAGGGCAAGCGCCTGTGGCTGGGAGCGTTCAGCCGTGAGGCGCATGAGCCGGGACGCAGCACCGCTCCAGCCGGCCCGGCCAAGGTTCGCCTGTTTGTGATTCAGGCCCGGGCCGCGGGTAGCGAGTTGAAGGCGTTGGCCACAGGCGTGGGCGCACCACCGTTGAGTGCGGCGCAATACGAGCGCGTGCAACGTGCGTTTGTACGCCCGGGTCGCGATAGCTCTCCGTGAATAAGGTGTTGACCCATGCATTTGGAAATTCTTCTACAGGAACAACTGATCAGCCGCAGGCGCCTGGCAGCTTTTGCTGCTGGAAAGGTGCTGCCATTGTCGCCGGGCATCATCCACTGCGTGGAAGTTCGGGTTAATGGCCGGTTGCTCGCATTGGGCGAGTTGGTGCAACTGGAGGATCGGTTGGGTGTTGAGTTGCACGAGGTCTATAAATGGGGGAGCGCCTGACGTATGTGGGTGAAGTGTCTTACAGGGTGTTGCTAAAAAGCGTCGGCTGTATGGGTTTTTTCCTAGCGTGGGCTGCAAGGTGGTTTTTTATAGTCGTGATGTGGGCACAAGAGCCAGTACTGGAAAATAAGGACTTCAATGTCAGTAGTCGGATGTCGAGGTAGATATGGCCGTCGTGAATGATGAGTTGACGACGACGTCCCTGCTCTTTTCCCAGTGGACGCTGCATGGCGATGGTCGCCTGACCGGCGACGGCAGCGACGTCCAGTTGCCACCCAAGGAGCTGCATGTTTTGCGGCTGTTGTTGGTCTCTGGCGGTGCACTGATGACCAAGGATCGTTTGCTGGAGTTGGCCTGGCCCCAGGGGGAGGTCGCCGAGGAGTCGCTGACCCGTTGCATTTATTCGCTGCGCAAGCATCTTGGCGCTGACAAAGGCTTTATCAAGACCATTTATGGTCGCGGGTATCGCTTTACATGCCCTGTGAAGGCTGCGCGGCAGGGGCCCGGGCCTATGGATACCGTGCCGCATGTGTGTTCGGCCTGTGGCCAAGTCAGTCATGGCTGAGTTCTGGCGCCGGCTGCTGTGGCTTGGCCTGGTGACGAGCGGCAATCAGGCACTGGCCTATTGCTGGGAGGAAACCGCCCATCGCTACGATATCGAGCCGGAGTTGCTACAGGCTATCGCCGCCGTGGAGTCGGATTTTCGCCCGGATGCGATGAACTACGCCAACGGTAACGGCACACGGGATATCGGCCTGATGCAGATCAACAGTATCCATTTGCCTCGCCTGCTCAAGCTGGGTATCACCGAGGAAAGGCTGTTGAGTGAGCCCTGCCTGTCGGTGGAAGTCGGGGCGTCCATACTGGCCGAGTTTATCCAGCGTTTTGGCTACAACTGGACGGCGGTGGGGTCCTACAATGTCGGGCCCGGCTCCGGCCCTGAGCGCGACGCGTTGCGCATGCGCTATGCAGAAAAAATCTGGGCACGTTATGAGGCCCTGGTACAGCAACGCTACTGACGTTTGGGCGGCGCGCCTCGCGTGCACCCCGCCACCCCGCTATAATCGCCGCCACCTTTCGCCGCCATCCGAGTCTAGCCCGCCCATGTATACCCTGGCCCGCCAGCTGTTGTTCAAACTCTCCCCGGAAACCTCCCACGATCTGTCCCTGGACCTGATCGGCGCCGGTGGCCGCCTGGGGCTCAATGGCCTGGTATGCAAGGCACCGGCGAAAATGCCGGTGTCGGTGATGGGGCTCGACTTCCCCAACCCGGTCGGACTGGCCGCCGGCCTGGACAAGAACGGTGCGGCCATCGATGGCTTCGCGCAGTTGGGTTTCGGTTTTGTGGAGATCGGCACCGTGACGCCACGACCGCAACCGGGTAACCCAAAGCCGCGTATCTTTCGCCTGCCGGAAGCCGAGGCGATCATCAATCGCATGGGGTTCAACAACCTGGGCGTCGATCATCTGCTGTCGCGTGTCGAGGCCGCAAAGTACAAGGGCATCCTCGGCATCAATATCGGCAAGAACTTCGACACGCCGGTCGAGCGCGCAGTGGATGACTACCTGATCTGCCTGGACAAGGTCTACGCCCACGCCAGCTATGTCACCGTCAACGTCAGCTCGCCCAACACCCCGGGCCTGCGCAGCCTGCAGTTCGGCGATTCGCTCAAGCAACTGCTCGAAGCCCTGCGCCAACGCCAGGAAGACCTGGCCGTGCGCCATGGCAAGCGCGTGCCGCTGGCAATCAAGATCGCCCCGGACATGAGTGACGAAGAAACCGTGCTGGTGGCCCAGGCACTGATGGATGCGGGCATGGATGCGGTCATCGCGACCAACACCACCCTCAGCCGTGTCGGCGTCGAAGGGTTGGCCCATGGCGATGAAGCGGGCGGCCTGTCGGGGGCGCCAGTGCGTGACAAGAGCACCCATATCGTCAAGGTGCTGGCCGCTGAGCTGGCCGGGCGTTTGCCGATCATCGCGGTGGGCGGCATTACCGAAGGCAAGCATGCCGCCGAGAAAATCGCTGCGGGCGCCAGCCTGGTGCAGTTGTACTCTGGTTTTATTTATAAGGGCCCGGCGTTGATCCGCCAGTCAGTGGATGCGATTGCGGCCTTGCGCGTGTAGGAGCGAGCTTGCTCGCGAAGAACGTCAACGATAGCGCGGCGCATCTGGTTTAACGCGGCGCCCTCGGGTTCTTCGCGAGCAATCTCGCTCCTGCGGTAGTCCTCATTATGCTCAGGCCAATAAAAAGGGCTCCTTAAGAGGAGCCCCTGGGCCGAAGCCCGCCGCCTGGATAGGGCGTGCGTGGTTAAGTCGCTACATATTCGAGGTGGTGTCGGAATTAAATGCCCTTGATTAGCCGACGGCGTGAAGTTCGTTGAGTCTGTGGATTCCCGCAGTGCCAGTCATACCGTCCCAGTTGTCGCCGCGTCCTTCTCGCCAGCCGTTGATCCAGGCTTGGCGTACCGACGGTAGAGTAAATGGGCAAAGCTCACGGGATTTGCCATGAACGCCATATTGATATCCGCGTAAAAATGCTCTTTCCAACGGATCACGCTTAAGTCTTCTCATAGGGTGTTTCCCTCACTTGTTGACTGTCTTGATATCCTTCGGCCTCGTCTGAGGCCGGGCAGAGTTTTTCTGCCGTTGGTGGGCTCGCTGCCGGCGTGGCGAGCCTATGTGTCGGCGTCGTTGCGGCGCCAACCTGTGTTGAGTTCTAACCAATAGGTCACATGGATTCAATGATCGTTTTGTCATAAGCACGTAACGATAACGATGCTATAGCCATAAGCTGGGATGGCTTTTCGCCCCATTTGTCGGGCAAAGCCAGCTATGATGCACCCTGCAAAGAGGACGGGTTTAATCCTTTAGTGAGAATGCCCGCTGGTTGCAGTCGGTTATTATTCGACGAAGGGTCGGAATATTTCTTTTTGTTGCGTCAAATTCTCTCTCTGCCCCGTCAATAAAGGCTCCAAGGCCCGTCAGACGGGGTGGAACGGCACATTCGTGCCACGCGGGCACTCTTCAAGAAAAGTGCTTGATTGAAAACCGAGCCGGCGATGCGTCGCCCGTTCACTTATTGCTGAAAAGCCTGGAATGCCCCATGTCGGACCGTTTTGAACTCTTCCTCACCTGCCCCAAGGGCCTCGAAGGCCTGCTGATCGAGGAAGCCGTCGGGCTTGGCCTTGAGGACGCCCGCGAGCACACCTCGGCCGTGCGCGGCATGGCCGACATGGAAACCGCTTATCGCCTGTGCCTCTGGTCGCGCCTGGCCAACCGTGTGTTGCTGGTGCTCAAGCGTTTCCCGATGAAGGACGCCGAAGACCTCTACCACGGTGTGCTGGATATTGAATGGGCCGATCACATGGTCTCCGACGGTACCCTGGCGGTGGAATTCAGCGGTCACGGCTCAGGCATCGACAACACCCACTTCGGTGCGCTGAAGGTCAAGGATGCGATCGTCGACAAGCTGCGCACCCCGACCGGCGAACGCCCGTCCATCGACAAGATCAACCCGGACCTGCGCATCCACCTGCGCCTGGACCGTGGCGAAGCCATCCTGTCCCTCGACCTGTCCGGCCACAGCCTGCACCAGCGCGGCTACCGCCTGCAGCAGGGCGCCGCGCCGTTGAAGGAAAACCTCGCGGCGGCGATCCTGATTCGTGCCGGCTGGCCGCGCATTGCTGCCGAAGGCGGCGCGCTGACTGACCCGATGTGCGGCGTGGGCACCTTCCTGGTGGAAGGCGCGATGATTGCCACCGACATGGCACCTAACCTCAATCGCGAATTGTGGGGCTTCACCACCTGGCTCGGTCACGTCCCGGCGCTGTGGAAAAAACTCCACGCCGAAGCTACTGAACGCGCGGCCATCGGCATGAACAAGCCGCCGTTGTGGGTGCGGGGCTACGAAGCCGACCCGCGCCTGATCCAGCCCGCCCGCAACAACATCGAGCGCGCCGGCCTGAGCCACTGGATCAAGGTGTACCAGGGCGAAGTCGGCACCTTCGAGCCGCGCCCGGACCAGAACCAGAAAGGCCTGGTGATCTGCAACCCGCCCTACGGCGAGCGCCTGGGTGACGAAGCCAGCCTGTTGTACCTCTACCAGAACCTCGGCGAGCGCCTGCGCCAGGCCTGCATGGGCTGGGAGGCGGCGGTGTTCACCGGCGCGCCGGACCTGGGCAAGCGCATGGGGATCCGCAGCCACAAGCAGTATTCGTTCTGGAACGGCGCATTGCCGTGCAAGTTGCTGCTGATCAAGGTCAACCCGGATCAGTTCGTCACCGGCGAGCGCCGTACCCCGGAACAGCGCCAGGCCGAACGTGAGCAGGCCGTTTACGACCAGGCTCCGGTCGAGCCGCAGGAGCGCCAGTACAACAAGAACGGCAACCCGATCAAGCCCGCCCCGGCCCCCGTGGTCGAGCAGGCGCGCCTGAGCGAAGGCGGGCAGATGTTCGCCAACCGCCTGCAAAAGAACCTCAAGCTGCTGGGCAAGTGGGCCAAGCGTGAAGGGGTGGATTGCTACCGCGTCTACGACGCCGATATGCCTGAATACTCCATGGCCATCGACCTGTACCACGACTGGGTCCACGTCCAGGAATACGCTGCGCCAAAATCCATCGACCCGGAAAAAGCCTCGGCCCGCATGTTCGACGCCCTGGCGGCCATTCCCCAGGCGCTGAACATCGACAAGAGCCGCGTGGTGGTCAAGCGTCGCGAGCGCCAGAGCGGTACCAAGCAATACGAGCGCCAGAGTGCCCAGGGCAAGTTCACCGAGGTCAGCGAAGGCGGCGTGAAGCTGCTGGTCAACCTCACCGACTACCTGGACACCGGTCTGTTCCTCGACCACCGTCCGATGCGCATGCGTATCCAAAAGGAAGCGGCCGGCAAGCGTTTCCTCAACCTGTATTGCTACACCGCCACCGCCAGTGTGCACGCAGCCAAGGGTGGCGCGCGTAGCACCACCAGTGTCGACCTGTCCAAGACCTACCTGGACTGGGCACGTCGCAACTTCTCGCTCAACGGTTTTTCCGACAAGAACCGCCTGGAGCAGGGCGATGTGATGGCCTGGCTGGAGGCCAGCCGCGATGAGTTCGACATGATCTTCATCGACCCGCCGACCTTCTCCAACTCCAAGCGCATGGAAGGCATCTTCGACGTCCAGCGCGACCACGTGCAGTTGCTCGACCTGGCCATGGCGCGCCTGGCACCGGGTGGCGTGCTGTACTTCTCGAACAACTTCCGCAAGTTCCAGCTGGAGGACAATCTCAGCGAACGCTATGCGGTCGAGGAAATCAGCGACAAGACCCTCGATCCGGATTTTGCGCGTAATGCGAAGATCCACCGGGCGTGGAAAATCACTGCTCGCTGATCGCCGCCACGAAAAAGCCGCAAGCCTGGACTATTCCGGGCTTGCGGCTTTTTTACGCTGGTCAAACCCTGGGCCGATGGCTATAACTTAAGGCCTAGCCAAAGTGACACCCCCCGCACGCTGGCGTTGTGAGTGTTGCCTATGCCGTTGCAAGCCGTTCGCCCGAAAATCCTAGGCTTTATCAGTGAACAGGCGTCGGCTTGGCTGGTGGCGTTGGTGGTGTTATTGGCAGGTTTTGCGCTGACGGCCATCGTCGCCTGGGCGGCCTCCGACCTCTATCAGCAACAGGTTCGCCAGCGCTTTCAGTTGCTGGTCAACGAGCGTTACACCCGCTTGCAGGAACGCTTCGAGGATCAGGAACAACGCCTGAACAGCCTGCGGCGGTTCTTCGTCAATTCCGATGTTGTGTCCCGCGAGGAGTTCGACGGCTTTGCCCAGCCGTTACTGTTGCGCGCCCGCGCCTACGCCTGGGCACCCCGTGTGTTTCGCGAACAGCGCAGCCAGTTTGAACAAGAGGTGTCCCGCCTGCGTGGGGTACCCTTTGTTATCCGTGAACTTAATAGCGCCGGCGAACTGGCCCCGGCGCCCGAGCGTGATGAATACGTTCCGGTGCTCTACAGCCAGACTCAAAGCCTGCTGGGGTCGCCCTTGGGTTTTGATCTGTTGGCCCAGCCCCTGCGGCGCTCTACCCTTGAGCGGGCGCAAAAGAGCGGCAAGCTGGCGGTGTCCCAACCGATGCAGTTGGTGGGGGTCGAGCCGGCTTATGCCACGGGTGTATTACTGGTCGCGCCGGTGAGTCACCTGCCCACGTCCGAGCCGTCCCCAAATGAGCCATATGGTTACGTGATGGCGGTGATCAGCATGCGCCAGTTGGTCGCCGACGGCTTGCCCAAAGCGGAGCGGGACAACCTGGTGATGCAGATCGTCGACACCTCAGACCTGCAAAAGCGCGTGCTCTTCGAGTCCGGCAATACCGTGGCCAACAGTGACCTTGCTGGCGCACGTCGCCTGACCCTGGGCGATCATGTGTACGCCCTGAGCCTGCGCCCGAGCAAGGTGTTCGAGCAGGCCAACTATTCCTCGCTGTCCACGATCCTGACCATGGGTAGCCTACTCAGCCTGCTGCTCAGCGCCTTGCTCTATGTGCTGGTGAGCCAGCGCCAGCGTGCGTTGAAACTGGTGGAGCAACGCACTGTGCAGTTGCGCTTGCGTGAGCAGGAACTACGGGGTGCCCATGGCCAGTTGCGCAGCGTACTCAACGCCGCTACACAAGTGGCGATCATTGCCACTGACTTGCGCGGCGTGATCAACACCTTCAACGCCGGTGCCGAGCAGATGCTGGGGTACGAGGCCGAGCAGGTGGTGGGCAAGCTGACCCTGGAAAGCCTGCACTTGGCGTTGGAGCTGGAGGCACGTTCCGCGAGCCTGAGCGTGACCTTGGGCAAGCGTATCCCGGCGAGCCAGGCGATGCTGGTGGAAAGCCCCGACAACCTGCACGAAGCCCGGGAGTGGACCTTGGTCCGCCAGGATGGCAGTCAGCTGATTGTGAATATGTTGGCCACCGTCTTGCTGGATGACCATGGTCTGTGGATCGGTCACCTCGCGATTTACCTGGACGTCACCGAGCAGAAACGCGCCTACGAGGCCCTGGCGGCGCGGGACCGCCTGCTCAAGAAACTCAGTGCCCACGTACCCGGGGGGATCTTCCAATTCACCCTGGAACCCCAGGATAACTGGCGCTTTATCTACGCCAGCGACGGCATGCGCGATATCTATGAAATCGAGGTCAGCGCGTTGCAGCGGGATGCGACGAAGGTCTTCGATCGAAT
This sequence comes from Pseudomonas sp. GV047, assembly GCF_003058245.1. Lineage (NCBI taxonomy): Bacteria > Pseudomonadati > Pseudomonadota > Gammaproteobacteria > Pseudomonadales > Pseudomonadaceae > Pseudomonas > Pseudomonas sp. GV047. The sequence continues at coordinate 86,147 of NZ_QCWA01000004.1, forward strand.
CCACCCGCTGGACGCGGAGCGGGTGCGGGCCTCGATTCGCCTGTCGGCACTGCAGTTGAGCCACTGGCGCGAAGAGTACCGGGTGCAGTTGCCGCAACGGGGGTTGCGCTGGATTCGCGGCGAGGCCACCCCGGAAGAGTTACCGGGGGGCGGTACGCTGTGGCATGGCTATGTGTCGGACATTTCCGACTTGAAGCGGGTTGAAGAGGAACTGCGCGCGCTGTCCATCACAGATTCCCTGACCGGGATTCACAACCGTCGCTATTTCCAGGACCGCCTCAGGGCCGAGATGGCGAGGCTCAACCGGACCAGTGGGGCGCTGTCGGTGATCATGCTCGATATCGATCATTTCAAGCGTATCAACGACCAGCACGGGCATGCGGTTGGCGACGGGGTGTTGCAGGAGTTGTGCAGGCGCATCAGTCAGCGTCTGCGCCGCACCGACGTGTTCTGCCGCCTGGGGGGCGAGGAATTCATGGTGCTGTGCCCCAATACCGATGGCGAGCAGGCTTATGGCCTGGCCATGGAGTTGTGGCAATCCCTGCGTAACCTGCCGATGGAGCCTGTGGGCATCGTCACCGCCAGCTTTGGTGTGGCCAGCTGGCGGGTGGATGAAGGCATTGATGGCCTGTTGTTGCGTGCCGACTCGGCGGTGTACGTGGCCAAGCAGGCGGGCAGGGACCGGGTGGAGGCCGAGAGGGCGCGGGCCTGACGCTCGCTCCTATAGGACGGGAGCCGCCGCCGCCAGTTTTGGCTGGCGGTACAGATCCAGCAGCACCTGGTCCAGCACCGACGACGCGCCCCACGGCTTCGGATCGTTGAGGATCGCCACCACCGCCCAGGTGTTGCCATTGTTGTCGCGGCTGAACCCGGCAATGGCGCGCACGGTGTTCAAGGTACCGGTCTTGACGTGGGCCTCGCCGCGCATGGCCGTGGTCTTCAGGCGTTTGCGCATGGTGCCGTCGGTGCCGGCGATCGGCATCGAGCTGATGTATTCCGCAGCGTAGGGGCTTTTCCAGGCGGCTTGGAGCATGGCGGCCATTTCGCGGGCGCTGACCCGCTCGGCACGGGACAGGCCCGAACCGTTCTCCATCACCAGGTGTGGCGCGGTGATGCCTTTTTTCGCCAGCCACTGGCGCACCACACGTTGCGCGGCCTTGGCATCGTCGCCGTCGGCATCGTTGCGAAACTGCGCGCCCAGGCTCAGGAACAACTGCTGGGCCATGGTGTTGTTACTGTATTTGTTGATGTCACGGATGATTTCCGCCAGGTCCGGCGAAAAGGCGCGGGCCAGGACCTTGGCATCCTTGGGCACCGGCGCCTGGATATCGCGGCCCTCGATGGTGCCGCCCAGTTCCTGCCAGATCGCCCGCACCGCACCGGCGGTGTAGGTGGCGTGGTCCAGCAACGACAGATAAGTCTGCGAGCTGCAGCCATCGGCCAATTGGCCGCTGACGGTGACCGTCATACTGCCATCGGCGCCTGTGACCGGGTTGTAGCGTACGTCGCCGGTGCACTGCTTGGCGTTGGAGGCCTTGACCTGGTTGTCGATGCGGATGCTGGCAATCGGCGGCTCGACCGAGACGAGCACGCGGCCCGAATCGTTACGGGTCACAAAGCGCAGGGCCTTGAGGTTGACCAGCAGGGCGTCGGGCTTGACCAGGAACGGTTTGTTCTCGTCGTTGCCGTCGTCATTGAATTCCGGCAACTGCGGCTGGTTGAAGAAACTGCGGTCCAGCACCAGGTCACCGGTGACTTGCTGCACGCCATTGGCCCGCAGGTCGCGCATCAGCAGCCAGAGTTTTTCCATGTTCAGCTTGGGGTCGCCGCCGCCCTTGAGGTACAGGTTGCCGTGCAACACGCCACCGCTGAGGGTGCCGTCGGTGTAGAACTCGGTTTTCCACTGGTGGTTGGGGCCGAGCATTTCCAGGGCCGCATAGGTGGTGACCAGCTTCATGGTGGAAGCCGGGTTTACCGAGACGTCGGCGTTGAACACGGTGGGGGTGCCGGGGCCGTTCAACGGGATCATCACCAGGGACAGCGCAGTGTTTTGCAGCTTGGCTTTGGCCAGTGCCTGCTGGACGTTGGCAGGCAAGGTGTTATTGATCGGGGCCGCGGAGGTGGAAAAGGCCAGTGGCAGGAGAAAACTGGCAAGTAGCAATGGACGCAAAGATTTGATCATAAGAAATAAAACCCTACTGCTGAGGAGGGTGAAAAAGGCGAGGGGTAGATAGGAAAAATCCCTCAATGGTCATGAAAGTGTCGGCATTATGCCCCAAGGTGAAGGCACTTGTAGCTGAACGATAGCTGGTAATCGGCGTTTTTTTAACAGCAAACGGCCGCCCGTCCCAGAGAGTCGGGCAATCGTCGCCTTAAACTGCTAAAGTGCCGCCCGTTATTACTTATGAGGATTGTTCCAATGGCGACTAACCGTTCCCAGCGTCTGCGCAAAAAACTGTGCGTTGATGAATTTCAAGAGCTGGGTTTCGAACTGAACCTGGACTTCAAAGAAGGCCTGAGTGAAGAAGCTATCGACGCTTTCCTCGAAGCATTCATCAAAGAAGCCATGGAAGCCAACGGCCTGGGCTATGTCGGCGGCGACGACTACGGTCTGGTTTGCCTGCAGAAGCGTGGCTCGGTCTCCGAAGAGCAGCGTGCTGCCGTCGAAGCCTGGCTGAAAACCCGTTCCGAGCTGACCAAGGCTGAAGTCAGCCCGCTGCTGGACGTGTGGTATCCGGAAAAGCCGATCAACGCGGCTAAGTGATACTGAAAAAAACGGCGACCTGAGGGTCGCCGTTTTTTTATGCCTTGCGCCAATTCAGAATCAGCAGCGTCAACACCCCCGCCACAATCCCCCAGAACGCCGAGCCGATGGAAAACAACGTCAAGCCTGACGCGGTGACCATAAAGGTGATCAGCGCCGCTTCCCGTTCCTTCGGCTCATTCATGGCGATACTCAAGCCATTGATGATCGAGCCAAACAAGGCCAAGGCCGCAATCGACAGCACCAGTTCCTTGGGCAAGGCTGCGAACAGTGCCGCCAGTGTTGCGCCGAACACCCCGGCTATCCCGTAGAACACCCCGCACCATACGGCGGCAGTGTAGCGTTTATTACGGTCTTCATGGGCATGGGGGCCGGTGCAGATCGCTGCGCTGATCGCCGCCAGGTTGATGCCGTGGGAGCCAAAGGGCGCCAGCACCAGCGAGGCCAGGCCGGTGGCGGTGATCAGCGGCGAGGCCGGCACGTTATAGCCATCGGCCCGCAGGACGGCGACGCCGGGCATGTTCTGCGAGGTCATCGCCACCACGAACAACGGAATCCCGATACTGATGGTTGCCGCCAACGAGAAGTGCGGCGTCGTCCATACCGGCGTCGCCACTTCCAGGTGGAAACCGCTGAAGTCCAGCAAGCCCATCAGCCCCGACAGCAGGGTACCGATCACCAGGGCGGCCAGTACCGCGTAGCGTGGCGACAGACGCTTGATGATCAGGTAGGTGAAAAACATCCCCAGTACCAGGCCGGTGCGATGCTGCGCAGCGACGAAAATCTCGCTGCCGATCTTGAACAGGATCCCCGCCAGCAAGGCGGCCGCCAACGACGCAGGGATACGCTTGACCAGTTTTTCAAAGCTGCCGGTGAGCCCGCAGAGCGTCACCAGCACCGCGCAGGTGATGTAGGCGCCGATGGCCTCGCCGTAACTCACACCGCCCAGGCTGGTGATCAACAGCGCCGCGCCGGGGGTGGACCAGGCAATGGTGATCGGCGTGCGGTAGCGCAGGGACAGGCCGATGCTGCAGACCGCCATGCCGATGGAAATCGCCCAGATCCACGAAGAAATCTGCGCCGTGGTCAAGCCGGCCGCCTGGCCGGCCTGGAACATCAGCACCAGGGAGCTGGTATAGCCGGTCATCATGGCGATAAAGCCGGCGACGACGGCGGAGGCAGAAGTGTCGGCCAGCGGGCGCAAGGGCGCTTGGGTGGCGTCGGTCATGGAGAGGTGTTCCTTTTACCTGGGTGTTTGCCGGTGACGGCGCAGATTCAAGCCTAAACTCAAACGTAACGACTCATTGCAATACAGACGGCACCGCAAACAGCCGTACAGTGTGTTGGCGCAGTGGGTTGTGTACAATGTGCGCTGTTTTTAGGTGATACTTGCCAGCGACCCCGTGTTGCCGTATTACCTTAAAGTTGCCGTATTACCGTTAATTCGCCGCCGTTCTCCCTACCCGAGTGCCCATGAACGAACAGTTGCAACCTCTCAAGAAACAACCGCGAGCCGGCAAGGCCGGTCGCAGCGGAACCCAGGACGATATCGTCTACGCGCATATCTTCGAGGCGATCCTCGAGCAGCGCCTGGCACCCGGTACCAAATTGAGTGAAGAGGCACTGGGCGAAATCTTCGGCGTCAGCCGCACTATCATTCGCCGCGCGCTGTCGCGCCTGGCCCATGAAGGCGTGGTGTTGCTGCGGCCCAATCGTGGCGCGGTGGTGGCGAGCCCAAGCGTGGAAGAAGCACGCCAGGTGTTCCTGGCCCGGCGCCTGGTAGAGCGAGCGATCACCGAGCTGGCAGTGCAGCACGCCACCGCTGAGCAACTGGCCGAACTGCGCCAGATGGTCAACGACGAGCGCGACAGCTTCTCCCGCGGTGATCGCGGAGCGGGCATCCGCCTCTCCGGCGAATTCCACCTCAAGCTGGCCGAAGCCGCGAAAAACGCGCCGCTGATCAGCTTCCAGCGCAGCCTGGTGTCCCAGACCTCGTTGATCATCGCTCAGTACGAAAGCGGCAACCGCTCGCACTGTTCCTACGATGAGCACACCCAACTGATCGATGCGATCGAAGCACGGGACGCGGCGTTGGCGGTGAACTTGATGATGCATCACATGGATCATATCGACAGCAAGCTCAACCTCGACGAGGAAAGTGCGTCGGATGATTTGCATGCGGTGTTCTCGCATCTGTTGCAGACCAAGAAGCCGGGGCGTTCTTCAGTCAAGCTGTAAACCCGATTAAAAAATGTGGGAGGGGGCTTGCTCCCGATGGCAGAGTGTCAGTCACTGAATTAAGTGCCTGATCCACCGCTATCGGGAGCAAGCCCCCTCCCACATTTGTTTTGTGTCGTGGCGCAGATCAGCGTTGGTGCACGAGTTGGCCGGCAGCGTAGGTCTGCAACACCGTCCGATCATCCCCCAGGGTCATCAACACGAACAACGTCTCGGCAATGTTATTGGCCTGCTTCAAGCGATAGCTCAGCAGCGGCGTTGCGTTGTAGTCCAGCACCAGGAAGTCTGCATCGGTGCCCGGCTGCAACGTGCCGATCTTGTCTTCCAGGCGCAGCGCCCGCGCACCGCCCAGGGTGGCCAGGTATAGCGACTTGAAGGGGCTCAACCGCGCGCCCTGCAGTTGCATGACCTTGTAGGCTTCGTTCAAGGTTTGCAGCAGCGAGAAACTGGTGCCACCACCCACATCGGTGCCCAGGCCGACATTCAGCTTGTGTTTCTCGGCCATCGGCAGGTTGAACAGGCCGCTGCCGAGGAAGAGGTTCGAGGTCGGACAGAACGCCACCGCCGACCCCGTCTCCGCCAACCGTGCGCATTCCTCATCACACAGGTGCACGCCGTGGGCAAACACCGAGCGCTCGCCCAGCAGCTGGTAGTGATCGTACACATCCAGATAGCCGTTGCGCTCCGGAAACAGCGCCTTCACCCACTCGACTTCCTGCTTGTTCTCACTGATGTGCGTCTGCATGTACAGGTCCGGGTATTCGCCCAACAGTTGTCCTGCGAGCGCCAATTGTTCCGGCGTGCTGGTCGGCGCAAAACGCGGGGTGACCGCATAGTGCAGGCGGCCCTTGCCGTGCCAGCGTTCGATCAGCGCCTTGCTTTGCTGGTAGCCGGATTCGGCGGTGTCGGTAAGGTAGTCCGGGGCGTTGCGATCCATCATCACCTTGCCGGCGATCATGCGCAGGTCGAGTTTTTCCGCCGCCTCAAAGAATGCGTTCACCGACTGCGGATGCACACTGCCGAACACCAGTGCGGTGGTGGTGCCGTTGCGCAGCAGTTCCTTGATAAAAATGCCTGCGACTTCTTCGGCGTGTGCCTTGTCGGCGAACTGGCTTTCGCACGGGAAGGTGTAGGTGTTGAGCCAGTCCAGCAACTGCTCGCCATACGCGCCGACCATGCCGGTCTGCGGCAGGTGGATATGGGTGTCGATCAGGCCGGGGATGATCAGCGCATCCTGGTAATGGGTGATGTCGATGTCGGCAGGCAAGCTCGGCAGCAGGTCGCCGGCATGGCCCACGGCGCTGATCCGGCCGTTTTCGATCACCAGCAGGCCGTCTTCGAAATACTCATACGAGGCTTCGACCCCAACTTCAGCGGGGTCGGCGATGCTGTGCAGGAGGGCGGCAAGGTAGGCTTTGCGAGTCAAAGGCATGGTCGTCTCAATTGATAGCTTGGCTGCGGCGCGAGGCCGGCAGCAATTTGGCAATGGGTTCGGCGCTCGCGGTGTGCTGGCCGAAATTGGCGTTATAAGTGGCGATGATTTCGCCGGCGATGGAGATGGCAATCTCCACCGGCAACTTGCCCTTCACCTCGCTGAGGCCCATGGGGCAACGCATGCGTTGCAACTGCGCGGCGTCGAAGCCGCGATCGCGCAGGCGGTGTTCGAACTTGACGCGTTTGGTCTTGGAGCCGATCAGGCCGAAGTAGGCGAAGTCATTGCGCTTGAGCAGGGCGGCGGTGAGTTCCAGATCCAGCGCGTGATTGTGGGTCATGACGATGCAGTAACTGCCCACCGGCAGGTCGGCAATTTCGTCCACCGGCTCTTCGCTGATGATTTTACGCACGCCCTGGGGGATATGTTCCGGAAACTCCTGCTCGCGGGAATCGATCCAGCGCACCCGGCACGGCAGGCTCGCCAGCAACGGCACCAGCGCGCGGCCAACATGGCCGGCGCCGAACACCGCGATCTGCGCCTGCACCTGGCCCATGGGTTCGAACAGCAGCACGGTGACGCCCCCACAGCACTGGCCCAGGCTGGCGCCGAGGCTGAAGCGCTCCAGATGGGTGTTCTGCTGGCCACGCACAAGCATGTCGCGGGCGATCTGCATGGCCTTGTATTCCAGGTGCCCACCGCCGATGGTGTCGAAGGTCTGCGCGGCACTGATCACCATCTTCGAACCGGCATTGCGCGGCGTGGAGCCGAGCTCTTCGATGATGGTCACCAGTACGCAGGGTTCACCCTGGTTCTGCAGGTCGGCGAGGGCGCTGATCCAGTTGTTCATAGTCACCTCTTGTGGTGTCTGTCAGGCCGTCATCGGTCTAGAGCGAAGCCATTTCAGTTTCAGTCTCGACAGCTGTCGCCGCCTGCAACTTGCGCATCTGCTCACACCCCCACAACACCCGCTCCGGTGTCGCCGGCGCATCGATCTTCGGCTGATGGCGATAATCAGCCAGGCTCGCCACCGCATCCTTGATCGCGCACCACGAGGCAATCCCGAGCATGAACGGTGGCTCACCCACGGCCTTGGAATGGAACACCGTGTCTTCCGGGTTCTTGCGGTTTTCCACCAGCTTCACACGCAAATCCAAAGGCATGTCGGCTACCGCCGGGATCTTGTAGCTGGCCGGGCCGCAGGTCTCTAGCTTGCCCTTGTTGTTCCACACCAGCTCTTCCATGGTCAGCCAGCCCATGCCCTGGATAAAGCCTCCTTCTACCTGGCCGATGTCGATGGCCGGGTTCAGTGAGGCGCCCACATCGTGGAGGATGTCGGTGCGCAGCATCTTGTATTCGCCGGTCAGGGTGTCGACGATCACTTCGCAGCACGCCGCGCCGAAGGCGAAGTAGTAGAACGGCCGACCGCGGGCCTGGCTGCGGTCGTAGAAGATTTTCGGGGTCTTGTAGAAGCCGGTGCTCGACAGCGAGACCTGGGCGAAATACGCCTGCTGGATCAACGCCTCGAAGGTCAGGATCTGCTCGCGCACGCGCACATGGCCGTTATGAAATTCCACATCCGCTTCGCTCACGTCGTACTTGCGCGCGGCGAATTCCACCAGGCGTTGCTTGATGGTTTCGGCGGCGTTCTGGGCGGCCTTGCCGTTCAGGTCCGCACCGCTGGACGCGGCGGTCGGCGAGGTGTTGGGCACTTTGTCGGTGTTGGTGGCGGTGATCTGCACGCGGTCGATGTCCACCTGGAACACTTCGGCCACCACTTGCGCGACCTTGGTGTTCAAGCCCTGGCCCATCTCGGTGCCGCCGTGGTTCAGGTGGATGCTGCCGTCGGTGTAGATATGGATCAGCGCGCCCGCCTGGTTCAGGAAGCTCGCCGTGAACGAGATCCCGAATTTCACCGGCGTCAGCGCCAGGCCTTTTTTCAGGATCGGGCTGTGGGCGTTGTACAGGCGGATCGCTTCGCGGCGCTCGGCGTATTGGCTGCTGGCTTCAAGTTCGGCGGTCATTTCCTCGAGCATGTTGTGCTCTACGGTCTGGTAGTAGTGGGTGACGTTGCGCTCGGTCTTGCCGTAGTAATTGGCCTTGCGCACCGCCAACGGGTCCAGCGCCAGATGGCGGGCGATGGCGTCCATCACTTCCTCGATGGCGACCATGCCTTGCGGGCCGCCGAAGCCGCGATAGGCGGTGTTGGACGCGGTGTTGGTCTTGCAGCGATGGCCGTTCACCGTGGCATCGCCCAGGTAATACGCGTTGTCGGCGTGGAACATGGCACGGTCGACGATCGAGTTGGACAGGTCCGGCGAGCAGCCGCAGTTACCGGCCAGTTCCAGGTTGATCCCGTGCAGGCGACCGCTGTCGTCGAAGCCCACGTCGTATTCGATATAGAAGGGGTGGCGCTTGCCGGTCATCAGCATGTCTTCGACGCGCGGCAGGCGCATCTTGGTCGGCTGGCCGGTGAGGCGCGCCACCACCGCGCATAGGCACGCCGGGCTCGCCGCCTGGGTTTCCTTGCCGCCGAAACCGCCGCCCATGCGGCGCATATCGACGACGATCTTGTTCATCGACACGTCCAGCACTTCGGCCACCAGCTTCTGCACTTCGGTGGGGTTCTGCGTGGAGCAATAGACGATCATGCCGCCGTCTTCGGTGGGCATTACCGAGGAAATCTGGGTTTCCAGGTAGAAGTGTTCCTGGCCGCCGATATGCAGGGTGCCCTGGAGGCGGTGCTTGGCGGTCGCCAGTGCGCCGGCCGAATCACCCCGTTGGTGGGTGTGGCTGTCGAGCACGAAGTGCTTGTTGCGAAAGGCCTCGACCACATCCAGCACGGGCTCCAGGTCTTCGTATTCGATCACGGCGGCCATCGCGGCCTTGCGTGCGGTGTCGAGGTCGCGGGCGGCCACGGCCAAAACCACCTGGCCGACGAACTGCACCGTGTCGATGGCCAGCAAGGGGTCGCCGGGCAGCAGCGGGCCGATGTCTTTCAGGCCCGGCACGTCTTCGTGGGTGATGACGATACGCACACCGTCGAAGGCGTAGCAGGGCGTGGTGTCGATGCGGATGATCCGGGCGTGGGCGCGGTCGGACATGCGTGCATACAGGTGCAACTGGTTGGGGAATTCCAGGCGGTCATCGATGTACTGCGCTTCACCGGACACGTGCTTGGCGGCGCTGTCATGCTTGACGCTGCGGCCGACTCCGGAGGTCAGGTCCTGGGCAAACAGCGCGGCCAGTTCGGCCTGGGTTTTTTCCACGGCGTGATGGTTAGACATAAGCGGTCACCCGAGTCTCGATGTGCGGCGTTTGCAGTTCGATGAAGTATTTGCGCAGCAGGTTCCGGGCGCTGAGCAGGCGGTATTCCTTGCTGGCGCGGAAGTCCGACAGCGGGGTGAAATCCTCGGCGAGGGCAGCGCAGGCTTTCTCGACGGTGGCGGCGTTCCAGGTGGCGCCGACCAACATGGCTTCGCAGTTTTTCGCGCGTTTTGGCGTGGCGGCCATGCCGCCGAACGCGACGCGGGCATCACTGATCACACCGTTGTCGATCTTCAGGTTGAAGGCCGCACACACGGCGGAAATATCGTCGTCCAGGCGCTTGGAAACCTTGTAGGCACGGAACAGCGCGTGGCCCTTGGGGACGATGATTTTTTCGATGAACTCGCTGTCCTGGCGCGCCGTCACGCGGTAGTCGATGAAGTAGTCTTCCAGGGCCAGCGTACGGCGCGTGTTGCCTTTGCACAGCACGATCTGCGCCCCCAGGGCGATCAACAGCGGCGGCGAATCGCCAATCGGCGAGGCGTTGCCGATATTGCCGCCGAGGGTACCCTGGTTACGGATTTGCAGGGAGGCGAAGCGGTGCAGCAGGTCGCCGAAATCCGGGTATTCGTGGTGCAGCGCGGTGTAGCAGTCGGAGAGGGCAGTGGCGGCGCCGATTTCCAGGCGGTCGTCGAAGTCCTCGATGCGCTTCATCTCTTCAATATTGCCGACATAGATCATCACCGGCAGGGTGCGGTGAAACTGGGTGACTTCCAGCGCCAGGTCGGTGCCGCCGGCCAGCAGGCGGGCTTGCGGGTAGGCGTCGTAGAGGTCGGCCAGGTCGGCAACGGTGAGGGGCACCAGGCAGCGTTTGTCGCCGCTGTTGAGTTCACCGGTTTGGGTCGGCGCGATGGCTTTGAGGCGGGCGATGGTCTCGGCCTGGCGGTTGTCGAACTGGTCCGCCGGTTTGTTGCAGCAGGCCTGTTCGGCGGCGGCCAGGATCGGCCGATAGCCGGTGCAGCGGCACAGGTTGCCGGCCAGGGCCTCGTGGGCCTTCTGGCTGTCGGGGGCGTCGCTGTTCTTTTGCAGGGCGAACAACGACATCACAAACCCGGGGGTGCAAAAGCCGCATTGCGAACCGTGGCACTCCACCATGGCCTGTTGCACGCTGTGCAGTTGGCCCTGGTGCTTGAGGTCTTCGACGCTGATCAACTGCTTGCCGTGCAGCGACGATACAAATGTCAGGCAGGAATTGAGGCTGCGATAACGGATCTGCTCAACGCCCTGAGGGTCGGTGTGCAACTCGCCGACCACCACCGTGCACGCACCGCAGTCGCCGCTGGCGCAGCCTTCCTTGGTACCGGGTTTGCCCACATGCTCGCGCAGATAGTTGAGCACGGTCAGGTTGGGGTCCAGGGCGTGCTCGCTACGGAGTTCCTGGTTAAGTAAAAACTGGATCACGGAAGGCCTCGCAGACTCATTATTGTTGTTAACCGCTTTGCGCCGAATCTAGTCATGTCTGACTTTTCGGTCAATGATTTTCTGACCAGAAGGTCAGGAAAATGCGATCGCAACACTTTCAATTATGGTTCAGTCTTCTGAAACCGGCGTTTTTGGGGGCGTGTGGGTGTTCAGCGTTGCTTATTTCATGCCAAATTCGCCACGGTGGGCGTAGCGCCATCAGCGGGCCAATGCGCTACACTGCCGCGCTTGTACCGATAGACGATTTTGAAGGGAAAACATGACGTTCAAGGCGCCGGACAGTCTCGCCGAGCAAATCGCTCACCACCTCGCCGAACGTATCATTCGCGGCGATCTCAAGCCTGGAGAGCGGATCCAGGAACAGAAAGTCACGCTGGCGCTCAATGTCAGCCGTGGCTCCGTGCGTGAAGCTTTACTGATCCTCGAACGCCGCCACCTGATCGCGATCCTGCCGCGCCGTGGCGCCCATGTGACCGAGCTCACGGCGCACAAGGTGCAGAGCCTGTGCACGCTGATGAGTGAGCTGTATATCCTGCTTGGCAATGCGGTCGCCCAGGGCTGGCAGACCCAGGCCGACATGGCGCCGTTCGTCCAGATCCAGCAGCGCCTGGTGAGCAATTTCGAGCGCCAGGACATCCGCGCCTTTGTCGAAGAATGCTTCAATGTGATGCGCGCCGCGTACCCCTTCGCCAACAACCCGTATTTGCAGGAAACCGTCGAGAACCTGCAGCCGGCGATGAACCGTGCCTATTACCTGGCCCTGGATCAGCGCAAGGCGTCCATGAGCGAGTACCTGGCGCTGTTCGAGCAACTGCTCGCCGCCGTACTCGCCCGTGACCTGGAGCAGATCCGCCAGGTGCTGTCGGCCTACTGCCAGCGCAGCAGCTCGCTGGTCATCGCTGCGTTGGCGGACGCCTAAACGTGCGGCTCAAGTGCATCAAACTGGCGGGGTTCAAATCCTTCGTCGACCCGACCACGGTGAACTTCCCCAGTAACATGGCGGCAGTGGTCGGGCCCAATGGCTGCGGCAAGTCGAACATCATCGACGCCGTACGCTGGGTGATGGGCGAGAGCTCGGCAAAAAACCTGCGTGGCGAGTCGATGACCGACGTCATCTTCAACGGCTCCACCAGCCGCAAGCCGGTGAGCCAGGCGAGCATCGAACTGGTGTTCGACAACTCCGACGGCACCCTGATCGGCGAATACGCGGCCTACGCGGAAATCTCGATCCGCCGCAAAGTGACGCGCGACAGCCAGAACAGTTACTTCCTCAACGGCACCAAGTGCCGGCGCCGGGACATTACCGACATCTTCCTCGGTACCGGCCTGGGCCCGCGCAGCTATTCGATCATCGAACAGGGCATGATCTCCAAGCTGATCGAAGCCAAGCCCGAAGACCTGCGCAACTTTATCGAGGAAGCGGCCGGCATCTCCAAGTACAAGGAGCGCCGCCGCGAGACCGAAAACCGTATCCGCCGCACCCATGAAAACCTCGCCCGCCTCACCGACCTGCGCGAAGAGCTGGAGCGCCAGTTGGAGCGCCTGCACCGCCAGGCCCAGGCGGCCGAGAAGTACCAGGAATACAAGGGCGAAGAGCGCCAGCTCAAGGCGCAACTGTCGGCCCTGCGCTGGCAGGCGTTGAACGATCAGGTGGGCCAGCGCGAAGCGATCATCGGCACCCAGGAAATCAGCTTTGAAGCGCTGGTGGCCGAGCAGCGCAATGCCGACGCCGCCATCGAGCGCCTGCGCGACGGGCACCATGACCTGTCCGAACGCTTCAATCTGGTGCAGGGCCGCTTCTATTCGGTGGGCGGTGATATTGCCCGCGTCGAGCAAAGCATCCAGCACGGCCAGCAGCGCCTGCGTCAGTTGCAGGATGACTTGAAGGAAGCGGAACGCGCGCGCCTGGAAACCGAATCCCATTTGGGCCACGACCGCACCTTGCTGCTGACGTTGGGCGAAGAGCTGGACATGCTCACCCCCGAGCAGGACATCACCAACGCCGCCGCCGAAGAGGCCGCCGCTGCGCTGGAAGAATCCGAAACCACCATGCACGGCTGGCAGGAGCAGTGGGACGCCTTCAACCTGCAATCCGCCGAACCGCGGCGCCAGGCCGAGGTGCAGCAGTCGCGCATCCAGCAACTGGAAACCAGCATGGAACGCCTGGCCGAGCGCCAGCGTCGCCTGCAGGAAGAGCGCGTGCTGCTTGCCGCCGACCCGGAAGACGCGGCGATCATGGAGCTCAGCGAGCAACTGGCCGAAAGCGAGATGACGCTGGAAGAGCTGGAAGCCAGCGAAGAACAACAAGTGGAGCGCCTGGAGCAATTGCGCCAGCAACTGCAACAGGCGACCCAGGCCCAGCAGCAGGCCCAGGGTGATTTGCAGCGGCTTAACGGCCGCCTGGCGTCCCTTGAAGCCTTGCAGCAAGCGGCATTGGACCCAGGCACCGGCACCGCAGAATGGCTGCGCGACCAGCACCTGGCCGAGCGTCCACGCTTGGCCGAAGGCTTGAAAGTTGAAGCCGGTTGGGAACTGGCGGTAGAGACCGTTCTAGGCGCCGACCTGCAAGCCGTACTGGTGGATGATTTTGGCGGCTTCGACCTGGCCGGCTTCGCCCAGGGCGATCTGCGTCTGCTCAGCCCCGCCGCTGATGGCACGCGAGTGCCGGGCAGCCTGCTGGACAAGGTCGAAGCGGCGATTGACCTGTCGCCGTGGCTGGGCCAGGTCAAGCCGGTGGAGTCCCTGGAACAGGCCCTGGCCCAGCGCGGTCAACTGGCGGGCGGCGAAAGCCTGATCAGCCGCGACGGTTACTGGGTCGGCCGCCACTTCCTGCGGGTGCGCCGCGCCAGTGAAGCGGAAAGCGGCGTTCTGGCCCGAGGTCAGGAAATCGTCAACCTGATTGCCGAGCGCGAAGAACGCGAAGCCACCCTGGAAAGCCTCGAAACCGAACTGCAAACCCTGCGCGCCACCCAGCGCCAGCAAGAGACCGGCCGCGAACACCTGCGGCGCCTGTTGCAGGACGAAGCGCGCCAGCAAGGCGAATTGAAAGCCCAGCTTTCCGCGAGCAAGGCCAAGGCCGAGCAACTGACCCTGCGCCGCACCCGCCTCGACGAAGAAGTGGCGGAGATGGGCGAACAGCGCGCCCTCGAACACGAACAGATCGGCGAAGCGCGCCTGCAATTGCAGGAAGCCCTCGACAGCATGGCCCTGGACACCGAGCAGCGCGAATTGCTGCTGGCTCAGCGTGACAGCCTGCGCGAGCGCCTTGATCGTGTACGCCAGGAAGCCCGCCAGCACAAGGACCACGCCCATCAGTTGGCCGTGCGCCTGGGTTCGCTCAAGGCCCAGCACGCGTCCACGGCCCAGGCCCTTGAGCGCCTGGAGATGCAGTCCGAACGCCTGACCGAAAAGCGCGAGCAACTGAGCCTCAACCTGGAGGAGGGCGAAGCACCGCTGGAAGAGCTGCGCCTCAAGCTTGAAGAGTTGCTCGACAAGCGCATGACCGTCGACGAAGAACTCAAGACCGCGCAGATCGCCCTGGAAGACGCCGACCGCGAACTGCGCGACGCAGAAAAACGCCGGACCCAGGCCGAGCAGCAATCCCAGCTGATTCGCGGCCAGCTCGAACAACAGCGCATGGAATGGCAAGCCCTGACCGTGCGCCGCAAGGCCCTGCAAGACCAATTGCTCGAAGACGGCTACGACTTGCATGGCGTGCTCAATACCTTGACCGCCCAGGCCAACGAGAAAGAAGCCGAGGAAGAACTTGAACGGATTGCCGCACGTATCCAGCGACTGGGCGCGATCAACCTCGCGGCCATCGATGAATACCAGCAGCAGTCCGAGCGCAAACGTTATCTGGATGCCCAGGACGCCGACCTGGTGGAAGCCCTGGACACCCTGGAAAACGTGATCCGCAAGATCGACAAGGAAACCCGCAACCGCTTCAAAGATACCTTTGATCAGATTAATGGCGGTTTACAGGCGTTATTCCCGAAAGTTTTCGGTGGTGGCAGCGCTTACTTGGAACTGACGGGCGAAGATCTACTCGATACAGGGGTAACGATCATGGCGCGGCCTCCGGGCAAGAAGAACAGCACCATCCATTTGTTGTCCGGCGGCGAAAAAGCCCTGACCGCGTTGGCCCTGGTGTTTGCCATCTTCAAGTTGAACCCGGCGCCGTTCTGCATGCTCGATGAAGTTGACGCCCCATTGGATGACGCTAACGTTGGACGCTATGCGCGACTGGTCAAGGAGATGTCCCAGACGGTGCAGTTCATCTATATCACCCACAACAAGATCGCCATGGAAATGGCTGATCAGTTGATGGGGGTGACAATGCATGAACCGGGTTGTTCACGTTTGGTCGCGGTGGATGTCGAAGAAGCGATGGCGATGGTGGAATCCTGAGCTGCGCCATGAGCGAAAGTTTTCAGCGCGATGTCAGGTGATTTACCGGCCTGGTGAAAGTGGCAAATGGACATATTTGTTCAAGGCATTTTGACAGACGGTGTAAAGTTATCTTTGGTCGTGCTAGTTTAATGTCAATTTTTCGTGTGCGTGGGCAAAACGTCAGTCAGAACATAGAGTTGGCGCCACGTTTTAAAGCGGTTTGCACGGTGCTAAACCCCTTATTTTTCAGCATTTTTTATTAGAGGCACGGGATTACATGGAAATCGGTCTGCGCGAGTGGCTGATCGTCATCGGCATTATTGTCATTGCCGGTATTCTTTTTGATGGCTGGCGCCGCATGCGCGGTGGCAAGGGCAAGCTCAAATTCCGCCTGGACCGCAACCTGTCCAACTTGCCCGACGACGACGGCAGCGCCGAGCTGCTGGGGCCGCCCCGTGTGCTGGATACCCATAAGGAACCGCAACTGGACGAGCATGACCTGCCGTCGATGAGTGCACCGGTGCGTGAAGCCCGCGAGCCCTCTTCCAAGCGTGGCAAGCGCGCCAGTGCAGCTGTTGCCGAACCCCATCAGGGTGACCTGAACCTCGATGTCGATGAAGGCCCGAGCTTCAGCAGCCGTGATGACGATTTCCCGGATGAAAACGCCGGCAAGAATGCGCCGCGTCAATCCGTCAACGATCAGCCTGCCGCCGAAGAAGTGCTGGTGATCAGCGTGATCTGCCGCGACGCCGCCGGCTTCAAGGGCCCGGCTCTGTTGCAGAACATCCTCGAAAGCGGCCTGCGCTTTGGCGAGATGGATATTTTCCACCGCCACGAAAGCATGGCCGGCAACGGCGAAGTGCTGTTCTCCATGGCCAACGCGGTCAAGCCAGGCACTTTCGACCTGGACGACATCGACCTGTTCAGCACCCCTGCGGTGAGCTTCTTCCTCGGCCTGCCGGGCCCGCGTCACCCGAAACAAGCCTTCGACGTAATGGTGGCCGCTGCCCGCAAGCTGTCCCAGGAACTCAACGGCGAGCTCAAGGACGACCAACGCAGCGTCCTGACCGCCCAGACCATCGAACACTACCGTCAGCGCATCGTCGAGTTCGAGCGTCGCGCCCTGACACAGAAACGCTGAGGATTGGTTTCCAGCGTTGTCATTAGAATAAGCGCACCAACATTTGAGCAGCTTCGGCTGCTCTTTTGCTTTATGAGAGAACACCCATGACCGCCGCCCACACCCGCATCCTCGAACTGCGCGCTGAACTGGATCAGCACAACTACCGTTACCACGTGCTTGATGAACCGAGCATTCCGGACGCCGAGTACGACCGCCTGTTCCACGAGCTCAAGGCCCTGGAGGCCGAGCATCCGGAGCTGGTGACGCGGGATTCGCCGACGCAGCGGGTCGGCAGTGCGGCATTGTCAGCCTTCACCCAGGTGCGTCACGAGATCCCCATGCTCAGCCTGGGCAATGCGTTTGATGAAACCACCATGCTGGAATTTGATCGCCGGGTCACCGAGGGGCTCGACCTGCCCGTGGGTGATCTGTTCGGCGGTGGCGCGGCGGTGGAATACAGCTGTGAGCCGAAGCTGGATGGCCTGGCGGTCAGCCTGCTTTACCAGGATGGCGAATTGGTACGCGGCGCCACCCGTGGCGACGGCACCACCGGCGAGGACATCAGCGTCAACGTGCGCACCGTGCGCAATATCCCGTTGAAACTGCACGGCAGCGGCTGGCCGGCGACCCTGGAAGTGCGCGGCGAAGTGTTCATGTCCAAGGCCGGTTTCGAGCGGCTCAACGCCTCGCAACTGGAAGTCGGCGGCAAGACCTTCGCCAACCCGCGTAATGCGGCAGCGGGCAGCTTGCGTCAGCTGGATTCGAAGATCACCGCCAGTCGTCCGCTGGAGTTCTGCTGCTACGGCATCGGCCAGGTAACCGGGGATATCAGCGACACCCATATCGGTAACTTGAAGCAACTGCAGAAGTGGGGCATGCCCATCAGCCATGAGCTGAAACTGGCCAAGGGCATCCAGGAGTGCTTGGACTATTACCGCGATATCGGCGAGCGACGTAACAGCCTGCCCTATGAAATCGACGGCGTGGTGTTCAAGGTCAACAGCATCGCCTCCCAGCGTGAACTGGGCTTTCGCGCCCGCGAGCCGCGCTGGGCCATAGCGCACAAGTTCCCGGCCATGGAAGAACTCACCGAGTTGCTCGACGTTGAGTTCCAGGTCGGCCGCACCGGCGCCGTAACCCCAGTGGCGCGCTTGAAACCGGTCAAGGTCGCGGGCGTCACCGTGTCCAACGCCACCCTGCACAACATGGATGAAGTCGCGCGTCTGGGCTTGATGATCGGCGATACCGTGATTATCCGCCGTGCCGGGGATGTGATCCCGCAGGTCGTCTCCGTGGTCACCGAGCGCCGCCCGGAACACGCCCGCGCGGTGCAGATCCCCGAAAGCTGCCCGGTGTGCGGCTCCCATGTGGAGCGCACCCAGCTGGTCAAGCGCAGCAAGGGCAAGGAAACCGTCAGCGAAGGCGCGGTGTACCGCTGCGTCGGGCGCCTGGCCTGTGGTGCCCAGCTCAAGCAGGCGATTATCCATTTCGTCTCGCGCCGGGCCATGGACATCGACGGGCTCGGTGACAAAACCATCGAGCAACTGGTGGATGAAAAACTCATCGGTTCGCCGGCCGACCTCTACAAGCTTAAATACGAGCAGATCATCGACCTGGAAGGCTTTGCCGATATTTCCAGCAAGAAGCTGATCACCGCCATCGAAAACAGCAAGACCCCGACCCTGGCGCGCTTTATCTACGCCCTGGGCATTCCCGATGTGGGCGAAGAGACGGCCAAGGTGCTGGCGCGCTCCCTGGCGTCCCTTGAGCGCGTGCAGAAGGCCTTGCCGGAAGTGTTGACGTACCTGCCGGATGTGGGCCTGGAAGTGGCCCATGAGATCCACAGCTTCTTCGAAGACAGCCACAACCAGGACGTGATCGGCGCGTTGCTGTCGCCTGATGAATGCGGCCTGCAATTGCAGGATCAGGGCGAGCTGAGCGCCGAGTTCGCCGCCAGTACCACCTTGGGCGGCTTCCTCGACAAGCTGCACGTACCCTCCGTCGGCCCCGGCGCCGCGCAGAAACTTGCGGACAAGTTCGGCAGCCTGGAAGGTGTGATCAAGGCGGACTGGCTCGACATGCGCCAGGCGCTGCCGGAGAAGCAGGCCAATGCCGTGCGCGAGTTTTTCGATAACCCGGACAACGCCAGCCATGCCCTGGCCATCGAGCAGCAGCTCAAGGACTTCGGCATGCACTGGCAGAGCGAGAAGAAGGTGGTCGAAGGCCTGCCCGAAGCAGGGCATACCTGGGTGCTCACCGGCTCCCTGGAGCTGATGAGTCGCGACGTGGCCAAGGACAAGCTCGAAAGCCTCGGCGCCAAGGTGGCCGGTTCCGTGTCGGCAAAGACCCATTGCGTCGTGGCCGGGCCGGGTGCCGGCTCCAAGTTGGCCAAGGCCAGCGAACTGGGGTTGAAGGTGCTGGACGAAGAGGCCTTTGTCGCGTTCCTTGCCAAACACAACATTTCGGTCTGACGCAGCGCCGGTGGTGAGCGGGCTTGTCGAATCGTCGCACCGCCCGCGCCAGGCTGCGAAGCCGCCCTTGAAGAAAGTGGAACGATCCTGAGTCCCAGATGATCTAGTCTCAGTCACCCAGGGAGAGATCGCCATGTTCCGCTACTTCGAGCAACTCAGTTCGCGCATCGCCGCACCGTTCATGGCCGAAACCTCGCGCAACGGCAAGGTGTGGCAGTGCCGGTGCGGGCAAGCGCTGTTCTTTCGCAACAGCCAATGCCTGGCCTGCCACGCGGTGCTGGGCTATCAACCGCAGCAAAGCCGCTTGTCCTCCTTGCAGCCTGGGCCCGTGGAAGGCACCTGGCTACAGGACGACAACCTCGATGCAGGCGCCTTCCGCCGCTGTGCCAACCTCGACACCCCGGCGGCCTGCAACTGGCTGATTCCCGCCCACAGCACCGCACCGCTGTGCGTGGCGTGCAGCCTCAACCGCACCATCCCCGACCTGTCGATCCCGGAGAACCCTGAGCGCTGGCGCAAGGTGGAGACCGCCAAGCGTCGGCTGGTGGCGCAGTTGATCAGCCTGGGCCTGCAAGTGGTGCCCAAGAGCGTCGACGAGGACAGCGGCCTGGCGTTCGACTTCGTCGGCATCGACTTGGAAGGCAACGCGCCCATGACCGGGCATGCCAACGGCCTGATCACCCTCGACATCAAGGAAGCCGACGACGCCCACCGCGAAAAAATCCGCGTGCAGATGCGCGAACCCTATCGCACCTTGCTGGGCCACTTTCGCCATGAGGTCGGTCACTATTACTGGGATCGCCTGATCGCCAACAGCCACTGGCTGGAGCCTTTTCGCAACCTGTTCGGCGACGAACGCGCCAGTTACGCCGACGCCCTCGATCAGCACTACCAGAACGGCCCACGCCCCGACTGGCAGCAAACCTGCGTCAGTGCCTACGCCACCATGCACCCCTGGGAAGACTGGGCCGAAACTTGGGCCCACTACCTGCACATGATGGACGCCGTCGACACCGCCCTGGGCTTTGGCATGAGCGCCCGTGAGATGGACCTGGATTACCAGCCATTCCCACTCACCACTCTCTACGACCCCGAACATCCCGGCGGCGTGGCATTCCTGTCCTTCGTCAACGCCTGGATCGAACTGGCGGGCATGCTCAATGAACTGTCCCGCGCCATGGGCCAGCCGGACTTCTACCCATTCGTGCTGCCACCGGCGGTGATCGCCAAGCTGCACTTCATCCACCTGGTGATCCAGGAAGAGGGTGGCCGGGCGGACGAGGTGTTGCAGGCACAATGATGAACCCCTGTGGGAGGGGATGCTGACGGCCATGGCAAGTGCTTGAACCCCTTCATATTTTTAATCCGTCGCCAACGGTTGTAACTTCCGATGAGATCGGTACAATGGCCCCGCTTGCCGAGAGGCCAGCGTCGTTATGGTGACCCCATCGGTCCCCCCGCAACGATTACCCGTGAACCTGGTCAGAGCCGGAAGGCAGCAGCCACAGCGGGAACATTGTGTGCCGGGGTGTGGCTGGTGGGGTTGCCTCCATAGCGCTCTTCCTTGCAGTCCCCCTTCGATTCAAATCCAAATCACCTGTTTTCAGTCAACTGCCGATGTTTTATTGCGCGGTCGATGATGGTTGTTTCACAACTTTCCAACACCCCTCTGGACAACCCCAAACCGCCTTGTTAGTTTCCGCCGGCCACTTGTTACAGAGTATGACGAGGGCGCCGACTTGATATTGAAGTGCCATCACTTCTTTAACTAACAAGGATGTCTGTGATGAAAAGCCTGCAAGGGTTACCCCGTCTTATCAGTGCTTCGGTAGGTGCGCCGGGTAAAGCCCGCAACTTGCCCGCCGATGTGCAGTGCATCCAGTATTTATTCAATCTGATCATTCCCAAGATGGGTTTCCCGCTGGCCGAAAACGGCAAGTGCGATGGCCAGTTGGTGCAGTGCATCAGCCAATACCAGTTTCGCCACCTCAAGTATGCCCATCCCGATGGTGTGGTCGACCCCACCGGTCGTACGTTCAACAGCCTGATCGAAGAAGCGGTGAAGGTGCCGGTGAAGGCCTTTCCGACGATGCGCATCCCGAGTTTTCTCAATGCATTCGGCAACAACCAGGGCGATGCGGTGCAGGCCACGGTCAATGTGTACCTGGACCGCATGCGCGCGATGATCGAGGCCGAGCGGCGTAACCGGCAATTGATGCTCCAGGCCACGTGCGACGGGGGCATGACCCTCAGTGAAACGGATTTCCAGAATGCTGCCACGCAGTTGGGCAGCGGTATTTCGGTGAATATCATCAAGGCCTTCGCCACCGTGGAATCAGGTGGGCGTTCCGGGTTCGGGCCGGCCAAGTTGCCGGTGATCGCGTTTGAAGGGCACTTGTTTCGCAAGTACACCAAGCACATCTACGACCAGGCGCACCCGCTGCTGTCCTACCCCTACAAGAAAAAGGCCGGGCCGCAGTGGCAGGCCAATAACAAGGACCAGGCCAAGGCTTGGGAAACCATGGCCACCGCCTTTGCCCTGGACCAGGAAGCGGCCCTCATGTCGGCGTCGTGGGGCATGTTCCAGATCATGGGCTTTAACTTTGCCTCGTGCGGCTACAAGACGGTGTTTGAGTTTTCGGCAGCACTAAAGGTGAATGCCGGTAACCAACTAAAAGCCTTCCTCGGTTTTTGCAGCAAGAGCCCGGCATTGATGAAGGCCATGAAAGCCAAGGATTTTACCGGCATGGCACGTAACTATAACGGCGAGGACTACGGCAACTACGACGTCCTTATGCAAAAAGCCTACGAAAAACTTGAAGGGAAAAAATAGGATGATCCGTTTTCTAGCGATAGGTGTGTTGTCGTTGTGCGCCGTGGGCCCTGCCTTGGCCGGTTCGGCCGCGTTGCATTCGGGCAAGTACGAAGGGCTGATGCTGGCGGTGACGCCGGAGCATCAGGTCGAAGGGTTCTATTCGGAAGCCATGGGCGAGGGCGTCACCCGCCGTTGCGCGTTTTACCTGCAAGGCAAGCCTGAGGCGCTCACCACGTGGCTTGACGAGGCTCATCCCGGCAGCCTGGCGCCTTCGTCCGATGGCGTGACCCTGACGGTGGAAGAGGGCCGCCAGCACCCCGGCTGCCTGAATGTGCTGATGCCGGAGATTGCCACCGGCCTGGACCTGACCCAGACCGCCAGCAAACAATGGATCGGCCTGGTGACGGTGTCTGCCGACAAGGCTTACCTGCTCAAGGCCCCAGGCGCCAAGGCCGCCAAGCGTCCGTATATCGTCAAGCGCGATGTGGTCGGTGTGCTGGCCTTCAAGGACGGTTGGGCCCAGGTCGAGTTCATCAATGACGACGACCGCTCGTTCAGTGGCTGGATCAGCCAGGATCAATACAGTCGACTGGTCGCGCCCAACTGAGTCATCCCAATCGCCGCAGTGTGCCGGGCACGCTGCGGCGTTTTTGTGCCTGGGGTTCAGGCCTTGCCGCGGTTGAACAGCTTGCGAATCACTGCGAGCAGCGCCACTACGCCGATCACCAGGAACTTCTTCGCAGCCAGCAGGAAGATACCGATCTTGGCAAATAGCCCGGCCTTGGCGGCGATCCCACCGGCAACCAGCGCGGCGAGGCCGTAAGTGGCAAGCTTGTCGGTTTTCGGGTTGAAGTCGGTATAGAGGTTGCCGTCGGTGAAGTTGGTAAAGGCCAGCACCTTAGGCAATTCCTGTTGGATGGTGGCCAGGTCGGCCATGGCGGCCACAGCGTTGAGTTCCAGTACGCCTTCACGGCCCAACACGCGGATGCTGTAGTTGAGGGTGTTCTGGTCGGCGTCGTCAGCCTTCAGTTCGCGGGCCCAATACATCTTGTGGGTGGTGTCGTCGTAGCGCGGTGGCTCGGCCCAGCCCAGCAGATGCAGGCCGGCGTAGCCTTGTTTCTGGCGTTCCTTGTTCTCTGCTTCGTCTTCTTCCTGCATTTGTTTGAGCAGGTCGGCGTAGTCGATTTTTGCCGCATCTTCGTCGGAGATGTGCCCATCTGCCTTGTAGCTGACGATCACGCCCCAACCGCGTTCCGACAATGGGCTGACGGCTTTGGGCACGATCATGCCCAGGGTCTTGAAGCCCGGCGGGTTGCCCCAGCCATCGGTGAGCAAGCGCTCGGTATCGGCGGGGTCGAGGTAGTAGAACTCGTCGGTGAGCTTGAGGGTGGCGATGCCGCTGGGCAGGGTGACCGTGCCGGTCTTTTGGTTGAGTGACGCCAGAAAGTGCTCGGCTGTTTCGGCGGGGGCACTGGTTTCAACGGGGGCAGGCGAGGCAGCAGCAACGGCAGGCGCGGCAGGCAGGCTCAGAGCGGCCGCCGCCAACACCAGGCGGAAGTAATTCATGGTAGTCCCTTACATTTTGAATTAATTTCGCTGGAGGATAACCGAAACAACATGTTGCGAGTTAGTCAAAAGTCTCCCGCAACAGCTCGGCAAATGCGTCCCTGGCCAGATGCCGCTGGGTGTCCTTGTGCCAGAACAGCAGGTTATCCACCGCCGCCAACTCTTCAAATCGATAAGACGCCAGCTGGTTGGCCTGCTCATAGCGGGCCAGGATCCCTTCCGGCGCCAACGCCACGCCAATCCCCGCGCTGACGCAGCCGATGATCGTGCCCCAGCTGGCATAACTGGCGATGGTCGGCTTGAAGTCATGGGGCTTGACCCAGTTTTCCAGGGCTGCGCGATAGGGGCAGCCGAGTGGCCATACCAGCAGGGTGCGGCCGGCGAGGTCCTCGGCGCCACTGATGGGGGCGCTGGACGCGCTGGCGATCAGCACCAGGTGTTCGCTGTAGACCACGCTGTGTTCGAGCTTGGTGCGTTTGTTGCCGGCGGCCACCAGCGCCACGTCCAGGCGGTGGTGTTGCAGGTCGTCGAGCAACGGGCCCCAGGCGCCGGTCACCAGTTCCAGGCTGACATCGGGGTAGCGCCGATGATACTCCGCCAGCAGGGGCGGCAAGCGCCCGCTGGCGCTGGACTCCACCGCGCCGATACGCAAGGTGCCACGGGGAATCGCATTGGCGTCCACGGCGCGTTTGGACTCATCCACCAGCGCCAGGATGCGCTCGCAGTAATCCAGGAAAATCTCACCGGCGGCACTGATGGCCAGTCCACGTCCGGCGCGGATGAATAGCGGTGTGCCCAGCTCGCCTTCCAGCTGCTTGATGCGCGTGGTGATGTTGGACGGCACGCAATGCAGCAGCACGGCCGCCTGGGCCACGCTGCCGGTTTGTGCCACCGCTCGCACCATTTTCAGTTGGGCCAGTTCCATTGCTCAGTTCCAGTGATTGCAGAAGTCAGAAACGGTTAATTGTCCTGCGCCTTGCCCGGGCCAAGACTGACGGCACTCCTTCCCGGTTTCTGGACGCCATCGATGAATACCCCTTCACCTGTAAAGCTTACGCTAGTCATCGCCAGCGTCATCCTGTGTTGGGCCTATTCGCCGATTGGCGTGCACGTCGGGCTGCACAGCTACAGTCCCGGCCAATTGGCATTGCTAAGGTTTTTGATTGCCTCGCTGTTCATGGGTGGTGTGGCACTGGTGATGGGCATCGGCCGGCCGCGCCTGCGGGATGTTCCGTGGTTGCTGGTGCTGGGGTTCTTCGGCGTGTTCCTGCATCACACCAGCCTCAACTATGGGCAGCAATGGGTAACGGCAGCGGCGTCCAGCGTCCTGGCGCAGTCGGCGCCGTTGTTCAGTGTGCTGATCGCGTTTTTCTGTCTGAAGGAACGGGTCAGTGCCTGGCGCTGGGGCTGCGTCTTGCTGGGGCTGCTCGGCGTGCTGGTGGTGATCTGGGGGGATCAGGGGCTGGGTGAGATCGACCCGCGTGGCTTGTCGATCCTGCTGGCGGCGGTGTCGTGGAGCGTGTACTTCGCCCTGCAGAAACACTATGCCCACCGCTACAGTCCGCTGACCATGGCGTGCTACATGGTGTGGGCGGGCACCCTGATGCTGTGTGTGAACCTGCCGGGCCTGCCGGCTGCAGTGGTGCAGGCGCCGTTGGCGGAGAACGTGGCGGTGCTGGTACTTGGCATTTTTCCCAGCGCTTTGGCGTATCTGGCCTGGGGGTATGTGTTGAAGCATGTGGAGGTCAGCCGCGCGTCGGTGGCGATGTACCTGATCCCGCCGGTGGCGATGGTGATGGCCGCGACGTTGCTGGGCGAGCACATTGCCGTGCAGGTGATGCTGGGCGCTGTGATCGTGCTGGCCAGCGTGGCGGCCATCAGCCTGGAGGGGCGCTGGCGGTCAGTCGTTCAGGCTAAACGCGCGCAAGCGGTGGCCGTCGAGGTCCTGGGCGACGAAGGTGTAGCCGAAGTCCATGGGCGTCGGTGACTGGACAATGATGGCGCCCCGTTCTGCCCATTGGTCGTGCAACGCGTCCACGGCGGCCATGTCGGGCAGCGAGAAGCCCACTTCACCGCCACCGCCTGTGAACCGGGCTGCCGGCTCGACGGTATGACGCGACCACAGCCCGAGCTTTACCCCATTGTCCAGAATGAACAGGGCAAAGGTCGGGTTCAATTCGACCGGCGGCTTGCCCAGCAGGCGGCTATAGAAATGGGCACTGGTGGCCGGGCTGTCGACGTACAGCAGGAAGTAATGGGCGAGGGTGTTCATGTGGGCTCCTTGAGAACGGGCGTGGTGTGGCGCCGAGTCTATAAGGAGTGCCTGTCAGTTTTTGTCAGGAGCGTGCAGGGGGACCGGGTCTTCGCCAGTGTATAGCTTGATGATGTCGTCGATTTCGCCGGACATTTTCATCCGCAGCAAAGTGCGCAGGATCTTTTGGGCCGGCACGTCGGGATCGTTGCGCACGATGCAGCCGAGGTTTTGCTCCTCAATCAGCGCAACTTTGTGCAAGCGCTGGCTGATTGGCATTTTCTGGTTGAAACGGTCGACGATCCATTCATTGCTCACTGCGTAGTTGAATCGCCCCGCCACCAGCTTGTGCAGCACCTGTTCTTCGCTGCGGGCGTCGTCGCGGGTTAGTTGGCCGTTGGCAAACAGTGGGTCGAGGGCGCCATAGCGATAGTTGAGCACCGTGCCGATCGGCTGGGGTGTCAGCTTGAGCACCTGCACCGGCTGGTTGCGCACACTGACCAGCACATTGCGCTGCACCATTAAAGGCAAGCTCCAGATGTAGTCGCCGGACAGGTTGTCGACCCACGCCTGGGTGACATAACAGCGCACATCAATATCCCCGTGCCCCATGGCTGTGGCGATACGGGCGCGGGCCAGCACGTGGAATTCCGCCGGCTGGCCAACCTGGGTGGCCAGGCTCAACATCAAATCATACAAAATCCCCTGTGTAGGCCGGCCGTTCTCCACCTGCACCATGGGCATCGCCCAACTGTCGGAAACCGAGAAACGCAGCGGTGCAGGCGCCGCCAGGCAAGCCGTGGTCATCATCCATAAAGCGCCCAGGACTACGCGCATACACTCTCCGGGTTCAGGCCTTTTCGGGGCCAGTCAGCAGAGCTTAGTCAGATTAGGCGAGCGTGCCGGATGCAATTTCCCCCTTGCTCCGCTAGCATTACCCGCTTCCGCTTCCCAGTTGCGACGGTTTTCGATGAGTTATCAGGTTCTTGCACGTAAATGGCGTCCGCGCTCGTTCCGCGAAATGGTCGGCCAGACCCATGTGCTCAAGGCTCTGATCAATGCCTTGGACAGCCAGCGGCTGCACCACGCCTACCTGTTCACCGGTACCCGTGGAGTGGGCAAGACCACCATTGCGCGCATCATCGCCAAATGCCTGAACTGTGAAACCGGTATCACTTCGACGCCCTGCGGCACCTGCTCGGTGTGCCGCGAGATCGACGAAGGGCGTTTCGTCGACCTGATCGAGATCGACGCCGCGAGCCGCACCAAGGTCGAAGACACCCGCGAGCTGCTCGACAATGTGCAGTACGCGCCCAGCCGTGGCCGCTTCAAGGTCTACCTGATCGACGAAGTGCACATGCTTTCCAGCCATTCCTTCAACGCCTTGTTGAAAACCCTGGAAGAGCCGCCGCCCTACGTCAAATTCATCCTGGCCACCACCGACCCGCAGAAACTGCCTGCAACGATCCTGTCGCGGTGCCTGCAGTTCTCCCTGAAGAACATGACCCCCGAGCGCGTGGTGGAGCATTTGACCCACGTGCTGGGCGTCGAGAACGTACCGTTCGAAGACGACGCACTGTGGCTGCTGGGCCGCGCCGCCGATGGCTCGATGCGCGATGCCATGAGCCTCACCGACCAGGCCATTGCCTTTGGTGAAGGCAAGGTCATGGCCGCCGATGTGCGCGCCATGCTCGGCACCCTGGACCACGGCCAGGTGTTCGACGTGCTGCACGCGCTGATCGAGGGCGATGCCAAGGCGTTGCTCGAAGCCGTGCGCCACCTCT
Source organism: Pseudomonas sp. GV047 (assembly GCF_003058245.1). Classification (NCBI taxonomy): domain Bacteria; kingdom Pseudomonadati; phylum Pseudomonadota; class Gammaproteobacteria; order Pseudomonadales; family Pseudomonadaceae; genus Pseudomonas; species Pseudomonas sp. GV047. Next base: position 113,732 of record NZ_QCWA01000004.1, read on the forward strand.
CGGAGCAAGGCCCGGACTGGAACGGCGTGCTCTCGGAAATCCTCAATGTGCTGCACCGCGTTGCCATCGCCCAGGCATTGCCGGAAGGTGTCGACAACGGCCATGGCGACCGCGACCGCGTGTTGGCCCTGGCCCAGGCGTTGCCGGCCGAAGACGTGCAGTTCTACTACCAGATGGGCCTGATCGGTCGTCGCGACCTGCCTTTGGCGCCCGATCCGCGCGGAGGCTTCGAGATGGTCCTGCTGCGGATGCTGGCCTTCCGGCCGGCGGATTCGGCAGACGCACCGAGACAGCCGCTAAAGCCAGTGGGGATCAGCCAGGCCACAGTTGATTCCGCCAAACCAGTGGCTGGCGCGGCGGTGGTCGCGCCAGTGGTTGCTGCCCCTGTTGCGCCGGCGCCTGAGCCGGCACCGGTAGTGGCGGCAGCGGTGGTTGAGCCGGAACCGGTTGTCGAGCCCGAGCCTGTCGTCGACCTGCCCTGGAATGACCCGGTAGACGCTGAGGTCGAGGTCGAACAGCAGCCCTATGTCGAGCCTGTCCTGGAAACCGTCGGTGAGCAGCCCGAGCTGACGCCGATGCCTGCGCCGACGCCGGACAGCGTGGTACCGGCCGCCCCCGAGTGGGTGTCGGCCCCGGTTCCCGAGCCGACTGTGGCCCAGGTCGAAGCCGCAACCCCGGGCATCGACCTCGACGACGAACCGCCGCTGGACGAAGACTACATCGAGCCGGACATGGATTCGGCCTACAGCTACCTGGACGATCTGGCCAGCGAGCACACCGCCGAGCCGGCCCCGGAACCCGAGGTGGAGCCCGCTGCGGCACCGGCCACCGGCCTGGCCCTGCAATGGCTGGAGCTGTTCCCGAAACTGCCGATTTCCGGCATGACCGGCAGCATCGCCGCCAACTGCACCCTGATCGCCATCGACGGCGACCACTGGCTGTTGCACCTGGACCCGGCCCACAGCGCCCTGTTCAACGCGACCCAACAGCGGCGCCTCAACGATGCCCTGAACCAGTACCATGGGCGCACGCTGACCATCGCCATCGAGTTGATCAAGCCCGAGCAGGAAACCCCGGCCCAGGCCGCGACCCGCCGGCGTATCAACCGCCAGCGCGAGGCTGAGGACTCGATCCACGGCGATCCGCTCATCCAGCAAATGATGCAGCAGTTCGGTGCGGTCGTTCGCCAAGATACAATTGAACCTGTCGAAGCCCCGGTGCCCCAGTCATCCTGACACCGGGCTATTCATTGATCCACGTACTTTTGAGGTGATTCCCATGATGAAAGGTGGCATGGCCGGCCTGATGAAGCAGGCGCAGCAGATGCAGGAAAAGATGGCCAAGATGCAGGAAGAGCTGGCCAACGCCGAAGTCACCGGTAAAGCCGGTGGCGATATGGTCAGCGTGGTGATGACCGGTCGTCACGACATCAAGCGCGTGAGCATCGACCCAAGCGTATTGCCAGGCGTGGGCGAAGATGACCTGGAAATGCTCGAGGCGTTGTTCGCCGCGGCCGTCAACGACGCCGTGCGCAAGATCGAAGCCAACAGCCAGGACAAAATGTCCGGCGTGACTGCCGGCATGCAACTGCCACCGGGCATGAAGCTGCCGTTCTGATCGCCAGGCTTTAGCTAGACTCCAATGCCAGGCCTTGTGCCTGGCATTTTTGTTTGTGCCAATCCAATCGAACCCTGGCGCGGCACCCATGGTCTGCACCCTATACCGATAGATTCGATCAAGGAGCCCCTTCATGCCTCACGAACCGACATTGAACCAGCGCATTGTCCTGGTCTCACGCCCTCAAGGCGCACCCACGCCGGAAAACTTCCGCCTGGAACGGGTGACCTTGCCGGAATTGGCAGACGGCCAGGTCCTGCTGAAGACGCTCTACCTCTCCCTCGACCCTTATATGCGCGGGCGCATGAGCGACGCACCGTCCTACGCCGCACCGGTGGAAATCGACGAGGTGATGACCGGCGGGGCTGTCAGCCGTGTCGAGCAATCGCGTAATCCGAAATTCGAGGTGGGTGATCTGGTCGTCGGCGCCACCGGTTGGCAGAGCCACAGCATTTCCGACGGCCGCAACCTGATCCCGGTGCCCAATGGCCTGGCCAGCCCGTCCATGGCCCTGGGGGTGCTGGGCATGCCGGGCATGACCGCCTACATGGGCCTGATGGACATCGGCCAGCCGAAAGCCGGAGAAACCCTGGTGGTGGCGGCTGCCTCCGGCGCGGTGGGTTCGGTGGTCGGCCAGGTGGCCATGCTCAAGGGCCTGCGTGTGGTCGGGATTGCGGGCGGTGCCGAGAAGTGCCGCTACGTGGTGGACGAATTGGGTTTTGATGCCTGCATCGACCACAAGAGCGCAACCTTTGCCGACGACTTGGCCCAGGCCTGCTTCAAGGGCGTGGACATTTATTTCGAAAACGTCGGTGGCAAGGTGTTCGACGCCGTGCTGCCGTTGCTCAACCCCAAGGCGCGCATCCCCCTGTGCGGGCTGATCGCCGGCTATAACGCCCATGAAGCGCCCAGCGGGCCTGACCGCTTGCCGGCGCTGCAACGCACGTTGTTGACCAAGCGTGTACGGATCCAGGGCTTTATCGTGTTTGACGACTACGGTGATCGCCAGCCGGAGTTCCTCAGCGCCATGGCGCCGTGGGTACGCGACGGCAAGATCAAGTTCCGCGAAGACGTGGTCGAGGGCCTGGAGCAGGCGCCCGAAGCCTTTATCGGTTTGCTGGAAGGGCGCAACTTCGGCAAGTTGGTGGTACGGGTCGCGCAGGATTGAGCATTTGACGCTAATCCGAGGCGCGGGTATAAACCGCGTCTCGTTGTTTTGTCGGACCACTCGCCCATGAGCTTCAGCCCCCTGATTCGCCAACTGATCGATGCCCTGCGCACGTTGCCGGGTGTCGGCCAGAAAACCGCCCAACGCATGGCGCTGCAACTGCTGGAGCGTGATCGCAGCGGCGGTACCCGGTTGGCCCAGGCTTTGAGCCAGGCCATGACCGGGGTGGGCCACTGCCGCCAGTGCCGGACCCTCACCGAAGAAGAACTCTGCCCGCAATGCGCCGACCCGCGCCGCGATGACACGCTGCTGTGCGTGGTGGAAGGGCCGATGGATGTGTATGCGGTGGAGCAGACCGGTTATCGCGGGCGCTACTTCGTGCTCAAGGGCCATCTCTCGCCGCTCGATGGCCTGGGGCCGGAGGCCATCGGCATTCCGCAGCTGGTGGCGCGTATCGAGGAGCAGGGCACCTTTACCGAGGTGATCCTGGCCACCAACCCGACCGTAGAAGGTGAAGCCACCGCGCATTACATCGCCCAACTGCTGAGCAACAAAGGCCTGGTCACTTCGCGTATCGCCCATGGCGTGCCGCTGGGTGGCGAATTGGAGTTGGTGGACGGCGGCACGTTGGCGCATTCGTTCGCCGGTCGTAAACCGATCGCGCTCTGACGATCAGCGCAGGATCAAATGTGGGAGGGGCAGTGCGGCGAATCCACTTGCCCCTGATAACGTCAGTCCGCGCAGCCGTTACCGCTCGGTGAGGGCAAAGCGGGTCAGGCAAAACGTCGGGATGCCCATGTCTTCCAGGCGTTGCGAGCCGCCCAGTTCCGGCAGGTCAATGATCGTCGCCGCTTCAAAGATCTTCGCCCCCATGCGTCGCACCAGGTTGGCCGCCGCGATCAGGGTACCGCCCGTGGCGATCAGGTCATCGAACATCAGCACCGAATCACCTTCGCACAGGCTGTCGGCATGCACTTCGAGGAAGGCCTCGCCGTATTCGGTCTGGTAACCCTCGGACAGCACGTCAGCCGGCAGCTTGCCCTGCTTGCGGAACAGGATCAGCGGCTTGTTCAGTTGGTAGGCGATGATCGAGCCGATCAGGAAGCCGCGCGCATCCATCGCGCCGATATGGCTGAAATCGGCCTCGACATAGCGATGGGCAAAGGTGTCAGCCACCAGGCGCAGGGCCTTGGGCGATTGGAACAGCGGTGTGATGTCACGAAAGATCACCCCAGGCTTGGGGAAGTCGATGACGGGGCGGATCAGGGATTTGATGTCGAACGAATCGAAAGTCATCGTCGAAGAGTCCTGGGCGGAAAACGGACTCGAAGTATACCTGCGGCCTCACCGATTGGCGCGGCCGCACGCGTCTGCATCAGCCTTCCAAGGAACCACCGGCGAGTGCGCACAGCTGGATCGGGTCGAGGATGTGCACTTCCTTGCCTTCGGCGGCCAGCAGTTCGCTCTGCTGGAAGCGGGTAAACACACGGGATACGGTTTCCACCGCCAGGCCCAGGTAATTGCCGATTTCGTTGCGCGACATGCTCAGGCGGAACTGGTTGGCCGAGAAACCACGGGCACGGAACCGCGCCGACAGGTTGACCAGGAAGGTGGCGATGCGCTCGTCGGCGGTTTTCTTCGACAACAGCAGCATCATCTGTTGGTCGTCACGAATCTCGCGGCTCATCACGCGCATCAATTGACGGCGCAGTTGTGGCAATTGCAGGGCCAGTTCGTCCAGGCGCTCGAAGGGGATTTCGCACACTGAGGTGGTTTCCAGGGCCTGGGCCGACACCGGGTGAATCTCGGTGTCCATGCCCGACAACCCGACCAGCTCGCTGGGCAGGTGGAAACCGGTGATCTGCTCTTCGCCGCTGTCGCTCAGGCTGAAGGTCTTCAGCGCGCCCGAACGTACTGCATAGACGGAATCGAACTTGTCCCCCTGGCGAAACAGAAACTCGCCTTTCTTGAGCGGGCGACCGCGTTTAACGATTTCGTCCAGCGCATCCATGTCTTCCAGATTCAACGAAAGTGGCAAGCAGAGGGGGGCCAGGCTGCAATCCTTGCAGTGAGCCTGGCTGTGAGCGCGCAGTTTGACTGGCTCGGACATTTCTTAAATCCTTGTGGGAAAACACACATAAGACGTAAGGGTACCGCACTGGTGGGCAGTGAAGCCAGCCTGTACAAAAAACAGGCAACGGTATAAAGCTTTTTGTACCGTTGCCGATACAGTTGCATATCTACCCTTCGGAGCTCGGATCATGTCTGTTATCGCGGCTTACAACCCTGCCATCCGTGTACCCAGCGTGCAGGACTTGAAGCCCGCTGCCGAGGCCGAGGAAAAGCTGCCCGTGACCGCGCCGGCGCCTGAAACCAAGGTGATTGAAGGGGTGACGGTGACTATTTCCGCCGCAGCGTTCAAGGCGGCCGGGGCGCCCAAAAGCGCGAATGCCGATATCGACGACAGCGGCCTGGACGATAACGTCAAGGAGGTGCTGAAAATGATCCGCAAGCTGAAACAGCAGATCGCCGAGAAAATGGCTGAGCTTCAGGCGATCGCGGCAGACAAAAGCTTGACCCCGGAGCAGGCCCGGGCCAAGACCGCCAATGTGCAAGGCGCGATCAGTTCGTTGCAGGCAGGTTTGATGACGGCCCAGACCTCTCTGGCCAAAGCGATGAAGACCATGAGCGCCGATGACGCGCTCAAAGCCGCGTCGTTGTCGATGTAACTAGATCACCCGCGAAAACCGCTGCCGGTTCTGGTGCTCCAGGTACGCATCGAACACCATGCAGACTGAACGCACCAGCAGCCGTCCGGCGGGCAGCACGCGAATGCCTTGGGCATCCAGTTCGATCAGGCCGTCTTGCGCCATCGCCTCAAGTTGCGGCCAGACCTCGTCGAAATACCCGCGAAAATCGATGTTGAACGCCTGTTCGATCTGCTCGAAGGCCAGGCTGAACGTGCAGATCAACTGCTGGATCACTTCCCGACGTAACCGATCATCCGTGGTGCACAGCAAGCCACGGCTGGTGGCCAGTTGGGCGCTGGCCAGGGCGTTCTGATAGCCGTTCAGGTCACTGCTGTTCTGGCAATACAGGTCGCCGATCTGGCTGATGGCTGACACGCCGAGCCCGATCAGGTCGCAATGGCCGTGGGTGGTGTAGCCCTGGAAGTTACGTTGCAGCGTGCCTTCTTCCTGGGCAATGGCGAGTTCGTCGTCCGGCAGGGCGAAGTGGTCCATGCCGATATAGCGGTAGCCGGCCTGGGTCAGTTGCTCGATGGTGGTTTGCAGCATCAGCAGTTTGGATTCCGGCGATGGCAGTTCCTCGCTGTTGATCCGGCGTTGGGGCATGAAGCGTTCCGGCAGATGCGCGTAGTTGAACACCGACAGGCGGTCCGGCTGCAGCTTGATCACTTCCTCCACGGTGCGCGCGAAGTTGATCGGCGTCTGCTTGGGCAGGCCGTAGATCAGGTCGATATTGATCGAGCGAAACTGCAGGGTGCGGGCGGCGTCGATCACCGCGCGGGTTTCTTCCAGGCTTTGCAGGCGGTTGACCGCGCGCTGCACGTCGGGGTCGAGGTCTTGCAGGCCGATGCTCACCCGGTTGAAGCCGAGTTCACGCAGCAGGCCCATGGTCGCCCAGTCGGCTTCGCGCGGGTCGATCTCGATGCTGTAGTCGCCGGAGTCGTCGTCGAGCAGATTGAAGTGCTGGCGCAGGCTGCCCATGACCTGGCGCAGTTCGTCGTGGCTGAGAAAGGTCGGGGTGCCGCCGCCGAAGTGCAATTGCTCGACTGATTGTTTCGGGTCGAGGTGGCAGGCCACCAGCTGAATCTCCTGCTCCAGGCGTTGCAGGTAGGCCTGGGCGCGGCCACGGTCCTTGGTGATCACCTTGTTGCACGCGCAGTAGTAGCAAATATTCGCGCAGAATGGCACATGCACATACAGCGACAACGGTCGCGTGGCCTTGCGGCTTTCGCGCAGGGCGTGGAGCAGGTCGAAGGTGCCGACCTGGCTGTCGAATTGTACGGCGGTGGGGTAGGACGTGTAGCGCGGTCCCGCCAGGTCGTAGCGTTGAATCAGATGTGGGTCCCAACGAATGGCGTCGAGCATGCGGGCATTCCCCGGATAGGCTAGTGAGCCGAGTCTAGGGGCGTGGCCGGTAGGGCATCTTGATTTGCATCAACGGGGAGCGGCGCTATGCCACATAGCCTTTTAATGGCCCATCAGCCAGTGCTGGTGCGGACCTGGCAGGGTCCAGATACCGAAAATAATCACCAGCAGGCCCCCGGCCATACGCACGCTGCGCTTGCGCAATAACGCGGTCACGCGTTCGGCCGCCAACCCGGTCGCCAGCAGTACTGGCCATGTGCCTAAGCCAAAAGCCAGCATCAGCAGCGCACTGTCCAGCGCATTACCCTGGCTGGCGGCCCACAGCAGGGTGCTGTAGACCAGCCCGCACGGCAACCAGCCCCACAGCGCGCCCAGCAGCAGCGCGCGGGGCAGGCTGGACACCGGCAGCAAACGGTTGGCGACGGGCTGTATGCAGCGCCACAGGCCGCGCCCGAGGCTTTCGATGCGGGTGAGGCCGCTCCACCAACCGGCCAGGTACAGCCCCATGCAGATCAACAGCAACCCGGCGAGCACACGCATGAACAGGGCCGCCGGGCTGTTGGCCACCGCCCAGCCGGCGAGGCCGATCAATAACCCGGCGCTGGCATAGCTGAGGATGCGCCCCAGGTTGTACGCCAGCAGCAGGCGGAATCGACGGCTGCGTTGTTCCTTGGGAATCGCCAGGGTCAGCGCGCCCATCAGCCCGCCGCACATGCCCAGGCAATGGCCGCCGCCCAGCAGGCCGAGGATCAGCGCAGAGACCAGCAGCGGCGCCAGCTCAAGCATGGGGCGGGTCTTTGGGCACGGGCGGTTGCTCGGGGCCGTTGGCTTCGTCCACGGCCGCCAGGTGGTTGGGGTCCTGGTCGTCGAACAGCACGCTGTGGGCCGGGCCGTCGAGGTCGTCGTACTGGCCGCTGTCCACCGCCCAGAAGAAGATGTAGATGGCCACGCCCACTAACAGCAGCGCCGCCGGAATCATCACGTATAGAGCTGGCATCTGCACTCCATGCCCGCGCGGCTCAAGCCGGCAGCGGGCGGGTTACCAAAGGGGCGCTTCTGGCCTGCGCACTCGGCAGGCGAGTCAGGCGCAGGGCGTTGAGCACCACGGTCAACGAACTGAGGGACATGCCGATCGCTGCCCAGATCGGAGTGATCCAACCGAGGGCGGCAAACGGCAGCATAAGGCCATTGTACAGCCCCGCCCACAGCAGGTTTTCAATGATCACCCGACGGGTGCGTCGTGCCAGGGTAAAGGCCTGCACCAGGGCATCCAGGCGGTTGGACAGCAGCACCGCATCGGCGCTGGTCTTGGCCAGGTCGGTGGCCGAGCCCATGGCCACGCTGATGTCGGCGGCGGCCAGCACCGGCACATCGTTGACGCCATCGCCGAGCATCAGCACCTTGCGGCCTTCCTTGTGCAGTTGTTGCAGCACGTGGAGCTTGTCGTCTGGGCGCAGGCCGCCGTGGGCTTCATCGATGCCCAGTTCAGCGGCGACGCTGGCGACCATCGGCGAACTGTCCCCCGACAGCAGCAGCGTGCGCCAACCACGCGCCTTGCAGGCGGCCAGCAGGGCAGGGGCATCGCTGCGCAGGCGGTCGTCGAGGACGAACCAGGCCAGGGCACCGTCGCCGTCGCCCAGCAGCAGCCATTGGCCGTCATCCTCCGGAGCGGCGGGAGTCGGGCACCCACTGAGTGCACAAACAAACCCCGGCTGGCCGATGCGTAACTGGCGTGTGCCGACACGGCCCTCCAGGCCAAGGCCCGGGGAACTGAGCACCTCGTCGGCGGCCAGCGGCGCACGCCCGAAGGCGCGGGCAATCGGGTGTTCGGAGCGGTTTTCCAGGGCGGCGGCGAGGCCCAGGCATTCGTCACTGTTCAGAGTGGCCAGGGGCCGGATCGCTTTCAACGCCAGGCGGCCTTCGGTGAGGGTGCCTGTCTTGTCGAAGATCACCGTGTCGATCTGGTTCAGGCCTTCGAGCACATGGCCACGGGTCAGCAATAGCCCGAGCTTGTGCAGGGTGCCGGTGGCGGCGGTGAGGGCGGTCGGCGTGGCCAGGGACAACGCGCAGGGGCAGGTGGCGACCAGCATCGCCAGCACGATCCAGAACGCCCGCGATGAATCCAGCTCCCACCACAACAGGCCGATCACCGCCGCGGCAATCAGCGAACACAACAGGAACCACTGCGCGGCGCGGTCGGCGATCTGCGCCAGGCGCGGCTTCTCGGCCTGGGCCCGCTCCAGCAGGCGCACGATGGCGGACAGGCGGGTCTCATGGCCCAGGGCGCGCACTTCGACGGTCAACGCGCCTTCGACGTTCAGCGTGCCGGCAGTGACCGCATCCCCGGTTTGGCGCGGCAGCGGCAGGTACTCCCCGGTGAGCAGCGACTCATCGATGCTGGAGCGGCCGTCGAGGATCACCCCATCTGCCGGCAGAACCGCGCCCGGATGCACCAGCACGCGGTCGCCCAGCGCCAGTTCGCTCAAGAGAATACGTTCGCTCTGGCCGTCACCTTTGAGGCGCAGGCATGAGGCGGGCAGCAGGTTGACCAACTGCGCGGTGGCGGCGGCCGTGCGCTCCCGGGCACGGCGCTCCAGGTAGCGACCTGCCAGCAGGAACAGCGCAAACATGCCCACCGCATCGAAATACAACTCGCCCACGCCGGTGATTGCGGTCCAGATCCCGGCCAGGTAAGCCCCGCCAATGGCCAGGGACACCGACACGTCCATGGTCAGGTGACGCGTACGCACGTCGCGCATGGCGCCCTTGAAGAACGGCGCACAACTGTAGAACACGATGGGGGTGGTCAGAAACATCGCCACCCAGCGCAGGATCACATGCAGCTCGGGGCTCAGGTCGATATTGAATTCCGGCCAGGTGGCCATGGTCGCCATCATCGCCTGGAACCACAGCAGCCCGGCGACCCCCAGCTGGCGCAGGGCCAGGCGGTTCTCGCTGGCCAGTTGCTCGGCCGCACGGTCCGCTTGATACGGGTGGGCGGCATAGCCGATATGGCGCAGTTCACTGAGCAACTGGCTCAACGGCAATTGCCCGTCGGCCCAGCGCACCTGCAGGCGATGGTTGGACAGGTTCAGCCGCGCCTCGGCCACGGCGGGCAGGCTGCGCAGGTGTTTCTCGATCAACCAGCCACAGGCGGCGCAACTGATGCCTTCCATCAACAAGGTGGTTTCGGCGAGCTCGCCTTCATGGTGCACGAAGGGTTTTTGCACGTCGGCGCGGTCATACAGCGCCAGTTCGTCCACCAGTTGCACCGGCAGCGTCTCGGGGTTGGCCGAGGCTTCGCTGCGGTGCTGGTAATAGCTTTCCAACCCACCGGCCACAATCGCTTCGGCCACGGCCTGGCAGCCGGGGCAGCACAGCTCGCGGCGCTCGCCGAGGATCACGGCGGTGAAGCAACTGCCGGACGGGACGGGCAGGGCGCAGTGGTAGCAGGGGGTTGGGCTGGTCATGGGCGCTGCTATTTTTTCAGGTCTTCAGCACCCTGCAACGGTTCATCACCCAGCAGCAAATCCTTGTCGTGGCTGACTTCTTCTTCCTCGAACAGGCGCCAGGTCCTGTCGCCTTCCACGCCCAGCAATTCCACGAAGCGGCGGCCTTCGACCTTGTCGGTGACCTGGCCGATGTAGCGGCCCGGTTCGCTGTCGCTGCGGGTCAGGTTGATCTTGCGATCCTTCTCCGGCTGGGTCGGGGAGATGAGGTTCAGTTCCAGGGTGTTCGGGTTGCTGTAGCCGGTGAGTTGCAGTTCGACTTCGCCGGTCAGCTCATCCAGGTGCAGCTTGGCGCGCAGTTGCAGGGTCTGGGCCAACCGTTCGCGGTCCAGGGAGCGGTTGATGCCTTTGCCGGCCTCGTAGTAGTTGTCGTTGACCAGGTTGTCCGGGTTGTTCACCGCGATGGTCACCATGGACAAGGTCAAGGTCACCGAGCAGGCCAGGATCCCAATGATGATCCAGGGCCAGAGGTGCTTGTACCAGGGGCTTGCGGCAGTGGCTACGGGCATTGTTCAGTTCTCTCGTTATCGAACTTGTGGGCCGATGAATCGGCTCTTGGCTTCAACATGGACGCTGGCGTCATCGGCATCGGTGAGGATGAATTTCACCTCGTTGGTACTCGACGGCAGTTGCTCCGGCGCACTCGACAGCTCCACCGGCATGCTGACGATATCGCCCGCCGCCACTCTGATTTCACGTCGGCCTTGCAGCTTGAGGTCCGGCAGGCCGGCGGCGTCGAGCACGTAGGTGTGATCGCGCTGGTCCTTGTTCATGATCTTCAGGCTGTAGACGTTTTCGATGCGCCCTTCGGCGTTTTCGCGGTACAGCACGCGGTCCTTGCTCACGTCGAAGCCCACCAGCGAACGCATGAAGAACGCCCCGGCCAACAGGCTGATCATCGCCAGCAACACCAGGGCATAACCGATCAGGCGTGGGCGCAACTTGTGGGTTTTCTGCCCCGACAGGTTGTGCTCGGTGGTGTAGCTGATCAGGCCGCGCGGGTACTCCATCTTGTCCATGATGGTGTCGCAGGCGTCGATACAGGCGGCGCAACCGATGCACTCGATTTGCAGGCCGTCGCGGATGTCGATACCGGTAGGGCATACCTGGACGCACATCGTACAGTCGATGCAGTCCCCCAGGCCCTGGGCCTTATAGTCGGTGCCTTTTTTACGCGGGCCACGCACTTCGCCACGGCGTGGATCGTAGGAAACGATCAGGGTGTCCTTGTCGAACATCACGCTCTGGAAGCGTGCATAGGGGCACATGTAGATGCACACCTGTTCGCGCAGCCAGCCGGCGTTGCCATAGGTGGCGAGGGTGAAGAAGCCGACCCAGAAATACGACCAGCCGTCGGCCTGGCCGGTGAAGAAGTCGAACACCAGCTCGCGGATCGGCGAGAAGTAGCCGACAAAGGTCATGCCGGTGACAAAACCGATCAACAGCCACAGCGTGTGCTTGCTGAATTTGCGCAGGAACTTGTTGGCCCCCATGGGTGCCTTGTCCAGCTTGATACGCTGGTTGCGGTCGCCTTCGGTGACCTTTTCGCACCACATGAAGATCCATGTCCACACGCTTTGCGGGCAGGTATACCCGCACCACACGCGGCCGGCGTACACCGTGATGAAGAACAGGCCAAACGCGGCGACGATCAGGATGCCCGACAGCAGGATGAAGTCCTGGGGCCAGAAGGTCGCGCCGAAAATAAAGAACTTACGTTCCGGCAGGTTCCACCACACCGCCTGGTGGCCGCCCCAGTTCAGCCACACCGTGCCGAAGTAGAGCAGGAACAGGCCGGCACCGCCGAGCATGCGCAGGTTGCGGAAGAGGCCGGTGAAGGCGCGGGTGTAGATTTTTTCGCGCGAGGCGTACAGGTCGACAGTCTTGGTGTCAGCACTGCTGGCGTTTTTGGCAGGCGGGGTAACGTCATGTACCGGTATCTGGTTGCTCATCATTGCATCCCACGGCGGTGGAGATTTGCCTCGGCCAGTACGTGCCAACCGGGGTCAAATTAAGGGTCTTGCAGTGGCGTAATGATACGCCCCCGATGGTGCTCAAAGGGTGCGACCTTTGGTCGCGTTGGGGGAAATCAATTGATGGTGTACGTGACCTGGATCAATTGACTTGGGAAGTATGGACGGTTTTCGTGGAGGAAGCGGTCATTCGTCCCAAGGATTGATCAGTGGAACGCCGCTGGATTTGAAATCGCTGACGTTGCGCGTGACAACCGTGAGCCCATGCACCAGCGCGGTCGCGGCAATCAATGCGTCACTTTCATTGGCGCGGTCCGGCACATGCAAGTGTGCGCAACGCAACGCGACTGCAGCATCGACGGGCAGGATTCTGGCATCAAAGGCCGGCATCACATGACGCTTGAGCCAAGTTCGCAACACCTTCCCCTGAGCCGGGTCGCGCCGCTCAATGCGCAAGACCCCGGTTTCCAATTCTTTCAGGGTGATTGCCGAAATAAACATACGCGGTGCGCTGACACTTTTGGCCCAGGCGACCACGTTTGCATCAGCCTGGGGTTTACGCAGTTCAGAGATGACGTTGGTGTCGAGTAGATACATCAAGAGAGGTCCACGGGTCGATGAGTGATCACGGCACGTTCGGTTTCAAAGTCGATATCGGCCGCTTCCGGCATCACCAGCAGGTCAACGATGTTGGCATTGCGACCTGTCAGCTTTTGGTAGTCCTCAATGCTTAGCAGTACATGGGCAGGCTTGCCGCGATCGGTGATAAAAACCGGGCCTTGGCGAGCGGCTTTTTTGGCACCGCTTGTGTCTTGATTGAATTCGCGACTGGAAATGGTGGTGAAAGTCATGGTGCGCCTCCCCTGGAGCGGGTTGAATGTAGTTACGTTACTACTTGGCCTTGGTAAGCCACAAGCCTAAAGCTACAAGCGGTCAACGTGCTTTTCCCATGGGGGGGGCACGGCCTTGGAAATGAAAAAGCCCCGCCAGCTTTCGCTGGGCGGGGCTCTTTTGTTTCCGAGAGCCTTACTGCTCTTCGGCCTTCTTATCCCCATGGGACAAGCTGTAAACATACGCCGCGAGCAAGTGCACCTTGTCGTTGCCTTGCAGTTGCTCCTGCGCAGGCATCTGGCCCTGGCGGCCCCAACGGATGGTCTGCTGCAGTTGGGCGAAGCTCGAACCGTAGATGAATGCACCCGGGTGGGTCAGGTCCGGCGCGCCCATGGCGGGAGTGCCCTTGCCGGCGGGGCCGTGGCAGGCCACGCAGTTGGCGGCGAAGAGTTTCTCGCCGTTGGCCACATCGGCTTTTACGCCTTCCGGCAGCTTGCGGCCGTCGAGGTTGGTGACGACGAACGCGGCGACGTCGCTGACGCCTTGCTCCTTGAGAATGTCCAGCCAGGCCGGCATGACGGCATGGCGGCCCTTCATGATGGTTTCCTTGATGGTCGCCGGTTCGCCACCCCAGCGCCAATCGGCGTCGGTCAGGTTGGGGAAACCGTAGGCGCCCTTGGCGTCGGAGCCGTGGCACACCGAACAGTTGGAGGCGAACAGGCGACCGCCCATCTTCAGGGCTTGCGGGTCCTTGGCGACATCTTCAATCGGCATCGACGCGAATTTGGCGAAGATCGGCCCGAACTTGGCGTCCGACCTGGCCATTTCCTTTTCCCATTCGTGCACGCCGGTCCAGCCGGTCTGGCCGTTGGCGAACGGGGTTTGCTTGTCGTTGTCGAGGTAGTTGTAGCCCGGCAGCAGGCCTTTCCAATTGCCCAGGCCAGGGTAGAGCACCAGGTAGCCAAGGGCGAAGACGATGGTGCCGACGAACAGCATGAACCACCACTTGGGCAGCGGGTTGTCGTACTCCTCGATGCCGTCGAACGAGTGGCCGACGGTCTCGTCGGTCTGCTCGGCGCGCTGGCCCTTGCGGGTCGACAGCAGCAGCCAGGTCAAGGCGAAGATGGTACCCAGGCTGAGGACTGTGACGTACAGACTCCAGAACGTAGTCATTCTTTGTTACTCCTAGAAGCTTGCTCGACGTGCTTGATGGCTTCGGGATCATCCGCAAAGGGCAACATGGTCGCGTCGTCAAACTCCGACTTGCGCCGGGGACTGAACACCCACAGCGCCAGGCCGATAAAGGCCACCATCACCACGACGGTGCCCAGGCCTCGAATCATCCCGATATCCATGAAGAATCACCGTTTGCTTTTGATGATGGTGCCCAGGCCTTGCAGGTAGGCCACCAATGCGTCCATTTCGGTCTTGCCCTTCACGGCTGCGGCTGCACCGGCGATGTCTTCGTCGGTGTAGGGCACGCCCAGGGTGCGCAGGACTTCCATCTTCTTCGCGGTGTCCTTGCCGTCGAGCTTGTTTTCCACGAGGAACGGATACGCCGGCATTTTCGACTCAGGCACCACGTTGCGCGGGTTGTACAAGTGCGCGCGTTGCCAGTCATCGGAGTAGCGCCCGCCGACACGGGCCAGGTCCGGGCCGGTGCGCTTGGAGCCCCACAGGAACGGGTGGTCCCACACGCTTTCACCGGCGACCGAGTAGTGGCCGTAGCGTTCGGTTTCGGCGCGGAACGGGCGGATCATCTGCGAGTGGCAGCCGACACAGCCGTTGGCGATGTAGACGTCGCGGCCTTCCAGTTCAAGGGCGGTGCGCGGCTTCATGCCTTCGACCGGCTTGTTGGTCACGTCCTGGAAAAACAGCGGAACGATCTGGGTCAGGCCACCGATGCTCACGGCGATGACCATGAAGAAGGCCAGCAGGCCGATATTCTTCTCGACGACTTCATGCTTCATCAGTGGGCTCCCACAACGGCGATCTTGGCGGCGGCTTCGGCTTCTGCCGGGTCCGAGGCACGCACGGTGCGCCAGACGTTGTAGGCCATCAACAGCATGCCGCTGGCAAAGAACGCACCCCCCAGGGCGCGGACGATGAAACCAGGGTGGCTGGCTTGCAGCGCTTCGACGAAGGAGTAGGTGAGGGTGCCGTCATCGTTGATCGCACGCCACATCAGGCCCTGGGTGATGCCGTTGACCCACATCGAGGCGATGTAGAGCACGGTGCCGATGGTGGCCAGCCAGAAGTGCGCGTTGATCAGCCCGACGCTGTGCATCTGCACACGGCCGAACAGTTTGGGGATCATGTGGTACAGGGCGCCGATGGAGATCATCGCTACCCAGCCGAGGGCACCGGCGTGTACGTGGCCGATGGTCCAGTCGGTGTAGTGGGACAGCGAGTTGACGGTCTTGATCGCCATCATCGGCCCTTCGAAGGTCGACATGCCGTAGAACGCCAGGGACACCACCAAAAAGCGCAGGATCGGGTCGGTGCGCAGCTTATGCCAGGCGCCCGACAGGGTCATCATGCCGTTGATCATGCCGCCCCAGCTCGGGGCCAGCAGGATGATCGACATCGCCATGCCCAGGGACTGGGCCCAGTCCGGCAGCGCGGTGTAGTGCAGGTGGTGCGGGCCGGCCCAGATGTACAGGGTGATCAGCGCCCAGAAGTGCACGATGGACAGGCGATACGAGTAAATAGGCCGTTCGGCCTGTTTGGGCACGAAGTAGTACATCATCCCCAGGAAACCGGTGGTGAGGAAGAAACCCACGGCGTTGTGGCCGTACCACCACTGGATCATCGCATCCGTCGCCCCGGCGTAGGCCGAGTAGGACTTGAACAGGCTGACCGGCAACGAGGCGTGGTTGACGATATGCAGCATCGCCGTCACCAGGATGAAGGCCCCGTAGAACCAGTTGCCCACATAGATGTGCTTGGTCTTGCGCTTGACGATGGTGCCGAAGAACACCACTGCGTAGGTCACCCAGACGATGGCCAGCAGAATCGCGATCGGCCATTCCAGCTCGGCGTATTCCTTGGTCGTGGTGTAGCCCAGCGGCAAGGTGACGATGGCGCCGACGATGACCGCTTGCCAACCCCAGAAGGTGAAGGCCGCGAGGCTGTCGGAGATGAGTCGTGTCTGGCAGGTTCGCTGCACGACATAGTAGGAGGTGGCAAACAATGCACATCCGCCGAAGGCGAAGATCACCAGGTTGGTGTGCAGCGGGCGCAGGCGGCCGAAGGTTGTCCATGGCAGACCGAAATTCAATTCCGGCCAAACCAGTTGCGAGGCGATGAACACCCCGAGCCCCATGCCAAGGATCCCCCAGACCACCGTCATGATGGCGAACTGGCGGACTACCTTATAGTTATAAGCAGTCGGACTGATTGCTGTGCTCATTCTAAGGTTCCACGGTTTAGGTTTTTTTATAGGTAAAATTCGGCCGCAAGTATGTAGAAAGCAAGGGGCCATTGCAACGCAAGGCTGACCTGTGTCAATGCGTTCCACGCCAGATTCTGCGCCCTTTCCATGTTTGGCGTAAGGATAAAATCCGAAATCGAAAGCTGATCGAGTGGACAGGAAATTTCGGGGGTCGCAACGACTGTCGTCGCGTACGCCAGGATCGGTCCGCTGTGCAAGCAAGCGTAGACCCGAATGGCAGGAGGGGAAAGGTGTGCTTTGGAAGGGTGCGACACTTGGTCGCGTAGCGCGGTAGAGCTGCCGCCCCAGATTGGGGCGGCAGTCAGGTGTTACTGGGCTGGGCTTTCTGGCGTTGCGCCATCAGCGTTATGGGACAGGCTGTAAACGTAGGCGGCGAGCAGGTGCACTTTGTCGTTGCCCTGCAGCACTTCCTGGGCGGGCATCTGGCCTTGGCGGCCGTGGCGAATGGTCTGCTGCAACTGCGCGAGGCTGGTGCCGTAGATGTAGCCGGCGGGCAGGGTCAGGTTCGGCGCGCCCATGGCTTCCATGCCATGGCCCTGCGGACCATGGCAGGCCACGCAGGTGGTGTTGAATGCGGCTTGCCCTGCGGCCAGGTCGGCGGTGCTGTCGGCCGGCAATGGCAACTTGGCCAGGTCGTGGCGCACATAGGCGGCGACGTTTTTCACGCCGTCGTCGCCGAGCATGTCGCCCCAGGCCGGCATCGCCGCGTGGCGACCGTTCATGATGGTGGTCTTGATCGCTTCGGCCGAACCGCCCCAACGCCAGATGTTGTCAGCCAGGTTGGGAAAGCCGAATGCGCCCTTGGCATCCGAGCCGTGGCACACCGCGCAGTTGGAGGCGAACAGGCGACCGCCCATTTTCAGCGCCTGCGGGTCTTTGGCGACTTGTTCCACGGGCATGGCCGAGAATTTGGCGAAGATCGGTCCGAACTTGGTGTCGGCCTTGGCCATCTCCTTGTCCCACTCCTTGGCCGAGGTCCAGCCGTCTTCATAGCCCGGCAACACGCCTTTCCAGTTGCCCAGGCCCGGGTAGAGGATCAGGTAGCCGACGGCAAACACCAGGGTGCCGGCGAACAGCATGAACCACCACTGGGGCAGGGGGTTGTCGTATTCCTCGATACCGTCGAAGGCATGGCCCATGGTCTGGTCGACGCTGCCCTTGGTCTCGCCCTTGCGGGTGGCGAACAACAGCCAGGTCAGGCCGATCAGGCTGCCGAGGGTCAGTACGCAGATCCATGTACTCCAAAAGGTAGTCATGGCCGGTTGCTCCTTGTTACAGGCTCTTCTTGAGCGTCGGTTGGAGAGGGTTCATCGGCGAAGGGCAGCAGGCGCGCCTGCTCGAATTCCGCATTGCGCCGGTTGTTGAACACCCACAGCGACAGGCCGATAAAGGCGATGGCGACCACCAGCGTGCCGAGGCCGCGGATGGTGCCCGCATCGAATTCAAATCCCATGGCTCACCTCTTGCTCTTGATGGCAGTGCCGAGTACTTGCAGGTACGAAACCAGCGCGTCCATTTCGGTCTTGCCCTTGAGGCTGGCCACGGCGCCACTGATGTCGTCGTCGGTGTACGGCACGCCGAGGGTGCGCATCACTTTCAACTTGGTCTCGGTGTGGCTGCTGTCGACCGCCGCCGTGACCAACCACGGGTAGGCCGGCATTTTCGACTCGGGCACGACGTTGCGCGGGTTGTACAAGTGCGCGCGGTGCCAGTCGTCCGAGTAGCGTGCGCCGACGCGCGCCAGGTCAGGCCCGGTGCGCTTGGAACCCCACAGGAACGGGTGGTCCCACACGCTTTCACCGGCCACCGAGTAGTGGCCGTAGCGCTCGGTCTCGGCGCGGAACGGGCGGATCATCTGCGAGTGGCACTGTACGCAGCCTTCGCGGATGTAGATGTCGCGGCCTTCCAGTTGCAGCGCGGTGTAGGGCTTCATGCCTTCCACCGGCTTGTTGGTCACGTCCTGGAAGAACAGCGGGACGATCTGGGTCAGGCCACCGATGCTCACGGCGAGCACCATGAGCAGCATCAGCAGGCCGACGTTCTTTTCAATCGTTTCGTGTTTCATCACAGACTCCTCAGGCCATCTGCGCGACAGGGGCGGCTTCGACAGGTTGTGCCGAGCGCACGGTGCGCCATGTGTTGTAAGCCATCAGGAACATGCCGCTGAGGAACACCGCACCGCCCACCAGCCGCACGATGAAGCCTGGGTGGCTGGCCACCAGGGTTTCGACGAAGGAGTAGGTCAAGGTGCCGTCTTCGTTGATCGCACGCCACATCAGGCCCTGGGCGATGCCGTTGACCCACATCGAGGCGATGTAGAGCACGGTGCCGATGGTGGCCAGCCAGAAGTGCGCGTTGATCAGGCCGAGGCTGTACATCTGCTCGCGACCGAAGACTTTCGGGATCATGTGGTACAGCGCGCCGATGGAGATCATCGCTACCCAGCCGAGGGCGCCGGCGTGTACGTGGCCGATGGTCCAGTCGGTGTAGTGGGACAGCGAGTTGACGGTCTTGATCGCCATCATCGGCCCTTCGAAGGTCGACATGCCGTAGAACGCCAGGGACACCACCAAAAAGCGCAGGATCGGGTCGCTGCGCAACTTATGCCAGGCGCCCGACAGGGTCATCATGCCGTTGATCATGCCGCCCCAGCTCGGCGCCAGCAGTACCAGCGACATCACCATGCCCAGGGACTGTGCCCAGTCCGGCAGCGCGGTGTAGTGCAGGTGGTGAGGACCGGCCCAGATGTACAGGGTGATCAGCGCCCAGAAGTGCACGATGGACAGGCGATAGGAGTACACCGGGCGCTCGGCCTGTTTCGGCACGAAGTAGTACATCATCCCGAGGAAGCCGGCGGTGAGGAAAAAGCCTACCGCGTTATGCCCGTACCACCACTGCACCATGGCATCCGTCGCACCGCCATACAGCGAGTAGGACTTGGTCAGGCTGACCGGGATTTCCAGGTTGTTGACGATGTGCAGGATCGCCACGGTGATGATGAACGCACCGAAGAACCAGTTACCGACGTAGATGTGCTTGGTGTTGCGCTTCATCACCGTGCCGAAGAACACGATGGCGTAGGCCACCCAGACGATGGTGATCAGGATGTCGATCGGCCATTCCAGCTCGGCGTATTCCTTGGAACTGGTGTAGCCCAAGGGCAAGCTGATCGCGGCCAGAAGGATGACAAGTTGCCAGCCCCAGAAGCAGAACGCGGCGATTTTCGGCGCGAACAGCTGGGTTTGGCAGGTACGCTGCACCGAGTAGAAGGAGCTGGCGAACAGCGCACAGCCACCGAACGCGAAGATCACCGCGTTGGTGTGCAGTGGGCGCAGGCGGCCGAAGCTGGTCCAGGGCAAGTCGAAGTTGAGCGCGGGCCAAACCAATTGGGCGGCGAGAAAAACCCCGAGCCCCATGCCGACGATGCCCCACACCACCGTCATAATGGCGAATTGGCGGACCACCTTGTAGTTATAGGCGGTACTTAAAGTAGTGTTCATGGTTCCCCATCCACGGTTCAACCCAAGCAAATGCGACACTTGGGCTGGAGTTATAGGCAGACTGAATAGCGAGGCAAGCATGGGCAAAGAGCACAAGGCCAGTATTGACGGGGATCAATGGGCGCAGTGTGTGCGGGAACACGGTTGGCTTTGGGATGTCGCGTCGGGCGTTGCTTCGGGTGATTGCGTGACGTTGATCCTGGCCCATGGTGCCGGCGCACCGATGGACTCATCCTTCATGAACGACATGGCTGCACGCCTTGCCGGGCATGGCGTCAACGTGTTGCGCTTCGAGTTTCCCTACATGGCCCAGCGCCGACTGGACGGCGGCAAACGCCCGCCCAACCCGGCGCCAAGACTGCTGGAAGCCTGGCGCGGGGTGTATGCCGAGGTGCGACGTCATGTCGCTGGGAAACTGGCCATTGGCGGCAAGTCCATGGGCGGGCGCATGGCGAGTCTGTTGGCGGACGAATTGGCCGCCGACGGGCTGGTGTGCCTGGGGTATCCGTTCTATGCGGTGGGGAAACCGGAGAAACCACGGGTCGAGCATTTGTCCGGGCTGAGCACGCCGACGCTGATCGTGCAGGGCGAACGGGATGCCCTGGGCAATCGGGGAGCAGTGGAGGGCTATGATTTGTCGCCGAGCATCGAGGTGATGTGGCTGGTGGCGGGGGATCACGACTTGAAGCCGTTGAAGGCTTCGGGGTTTACGCATGAGCAGCATTTGGAGGCTGCGGCCGTGCAGGTGGCTGAGTTTCTCAGCGCCTGTTAGGGCCAATCGGGAGCAAGCCCCCTCCCACATTCGACCGCATTCCAAGGGATGTACGCGGTTAACTGTGGGAGGGGGCTTGCTCCCGATAGCGGTCTACCGGTTGAAACGCTCGACCAACGAATACTGGGTATTCGCCGTATGCGTCAGCTCTTCACTCAACTGCGCCGAGTTCAACGCCTGCTCCGAGGTCTGGTCCGCCAACAGCGCAATGGTGCTGATGTTACGGCTGATCTCTTCGGCCACCGAGCTTTGCTCTTCGGTGGCGGCCGCGATCTGGGTGGTCATGTCGGTGATATGCGCCACCGCTTCACTGATGCCCACCAATGCCTGGTCCGCCTCCATCACCCGCGCCACGCCTTCTTCGGCCTGGCGATGCCCGGTGTCCATGGTTTGCACGGCAGCGGCAGCGGTTTGCTGCAGCTTGGCGATCAGGGCATGGATCTGCCCGGTCGACTCAGCCGTGCGCTGCGCCAGTTGGCGCACTTCATCGGCGACCACCGCAAACCCACGGCCCATCTCACCGGCCCGCGCCGCTTCAATGGCGGCGTTGAGCGCCAGCAGGTTGGTCTGGTCGGCAATGCCTTTGATCACGTCGACTACGCCGCCGATCTCGTCGCTGTCCTTGGCCAGTTGGGTGACGGTCACGCCGGTCTCGCCCACGGCCACCGACAGACGCTGAATCGCCTCGCGGGTTTCCCCGGCAATATCGCGACCGCGACCGGTCAGGCGATTGGCTTCCTGGGTCGCATCGGCCGTGCGCTGCACATGGCTGGCCACTTCCTGGGTGGTTGCCGCCATCTGGTTGACCGCCGTGGCCACCTGCTCGGTTTCCACGCGCTGGCGTTCCAGGCCGCTGGAGCTGTTATGCGCCAGGGTATTGGACTGCGCCGCCTGGTCGTTGAGGTGCTCGGCAGTATCCTGCAGGCGCGTCAGGCAGGTCTTCAGGCGTGCCTCCTGGCTGAGGATCGACATCTCCAGGCGCGCCTGGGCACCACGGCTGTCGGTGTACATCTGCGCGATCAACGGGTCGGAGGTGGTCTGCTCGGCCAGGCGCAGCAGGCGCTTGAGACCGCGCTGTTGCCAGCTCAGGCCCAGCAGCCCCAATGGCACCGACAAACCCGCTGCCAGGGCAAAGCCCCAGTGGGAGTTGAGCGACGCACCGATCATGAAGCTCAACTGGCTGATCAGGATAAACGGCAGCCAGTCCTGCAACACCGGCAGCCACTTGTCCCGCTGGGGAACGGCCGACTTGCCCTGGTTGATGCGTTGGTAGAGCGCCTCGGCACGGCGGATCTGCTCGGCGGTGGGCTTGATGCGCACCGATTCGTAGCCGACCACCTGGTTGCCTTCGAAGACCGGCGTCACATAGGCGTTGACCCAGTAGTGATCGCCCGTCTTGCAACGGTTCTTAACGATGCCCATCCATGGCAAGCCTTGTTTGAGCGTGGTCCACATATGCCCGAACACGGCCGCTGGCACGTCCGGGTGACGGACCAGGTTGTGCGGGGCACGCACCAGTTCGTCGCGAGAGAATCCACTGATTTCGACGAATGCGTCGTTGCAGTAGGTGATCACGCCTTTGGCATCTGTGGTGGAGATCAACCGTTGCTGAGCGGGGAAGGTACGTTCGCGCTGGGTAACGGGCTGGTTATTACGCATGATTGTTCAATCCGCAAGGCTTTCATTGGGTATCGGCGGTAACGGGGGTTTATTTAACTTATTTTTGCAACAATCGGCTTGGCAGTTTCCAGGGTCACGGCTCTTCGGGTGTTGTGGTATCGAGAATGTCCAGAGCCATGCGTTGCTGGATCCTGCTGCGGGAATACTCCTGTAGAAATGCCGCTCGGTCGGTGGTACCCAGATCAAGACGGGCGAGTGCGGCAACGGCAGCGTCCGGGTTTGCGGGGGCAAACACGCAAGCATTGGGAATATGGTTAAGAGTGAACGCTTTTGAATAGCCTTCCAGCCCCGCCAGGATTGGTTTTCCAGTGGCTGCATATTCAAACAGCTTGGAAGGTATGACCTTCAAGAATGCCTTAAAGCTATTAAGGTGCAAAAAAAGCACATCCGCTTGCTGATAGTAGTGAATCAGTCTATGGCGAGGCATGGGAGGAATAAGCTCGACATTCCTTACGTTTCTTTTGATCAGCGCCTCGCTCAGTTTTTTCATCGTGCTGCCATCGCCAATGACATAGAAACAGGCCCTGTTTGCCAGCCGTTCGGCCAGGGCGGGCAGGATTTTTTCCAGGCCTTGGCCGGCGCCGACATTGCCAGCGTAGACGATCTTCAGCAGGCGTGTCGGGTCGTCAGGCGGTTCGGTAGGGAAGGGGGTTTCAAGAAACAGATCATCCACACCGTTGGTGTAGGTTGAGAAGGTCTTGTGTGGATAACGAGGCGCGAAGTAACTCAGGAAGCCGGGGGATACCAGGTTGACCCGCGTCGCATACCCAAGGGTGACTTTTTCCAGGCGGGAAAACACCCGTGCCAGGAGCTTGCCGACAACACCGGGGAAAAGCTCGGGCAGGACGTCGACAAAGATATCGCGAATATCCAGGTAGAGAGGCGCGTGTTTTCTGCGCGCGATGGCGGCGCCCAGTGCGGCCGTCATCAGTCGCGAAGAGGTGGCCACGATCACGTCATACGGCTTACCCTTCACGGCCTGAAGGACGCCGCAGGCATAGTGGGCAAACCCCCAGGCCTGGCCCCATGCGCTGAATCTGTGCGCGGGGAGGCCGATGCGGGTGACGGACAGCTTCGGCTGATGCGCGGTGTGGGCAGGGTCAGCCTCATAGGACGGGTAGCGGTTTGGCTGGGTGGTCAGTACCTCGATCTCTATCTCACCGTTACCGTGGGTGAACAAGGCCTTGACCAACGCCTCGACGCGAAATGCCGACAGATCGGGCGGAAAGTAATAGCTCAATATGAGAATGCGCTTGGTCATACGCGCACCTCGGTTTTACGCCGCAGTACACGCTCGTACAGCGCCACCAGCGTGCTTTCCTGCCGTTCCCAATTTAAATGCAGCGCGGCATTTTTTGCGTTTTGCGCCAGTGCCTGACGCAATAACGGTTCATCGATCAGGCACTGCAGTGCGGTGCGCAGTGATTGCTCCGAGCCTGCCGGTACCAAAAGTCCTATGGAGTAGGCCCGGACAATCTTGCGAATCTCCGGAAAGTCCGTGGCCACCACGGGCAGCCCGGCGATGACATATTCAAATAATTTGTTCGAGTCGGTGGTGAAGTGGTTCAGGCAGGTATTTTCGATCGGCTGCACACCGATATCGGCTGATGCGGTGTAGCTGGGCAAATCCGCCAGTGCAACGGTCGGGATAAAGTGCACTCGGTCTGTCAGGCCAAGTTCCGTGCGCAATGCCATCAAGGCAGGGGTAAGCCTGCCGCTCCCGATCAATACAAGGTAAGCGCCTTGCAACGACGCCGCCACGCGTAGCAAGCGTTCCAGCCCGCGCCCCTGTTGAAGGCCGCCCTGATAGACAACGATAGGCCAGGGGTGTCGCAAGCCCAACTCAAGGCGAATCCTCTGGCCGGGTGAGGTGGCGCTCAGGCAGGGGCGGTTTTGCAGTACCAGCGGGCGGGCGATTCCATAGGCCCTGGCAAAAAACCTGGCCCGGCTTTGCGTGGTGGTAATGATGCCTTCGGCCCTGGGCATCAAGGTTTTTTCGACACAACCTACCCAGCTGCGAAAGCGCGCATACCCCTCGCGGCTGGTGCTGATTTCGTGGGCGTCATACACCAGCCTGGCGCCGCTGAGCCGGGCCGCCAGCCAGGCGGTGGGCAGGGTATTGACGTCGTGGGCATGCACCACCGCAGCGCGATGCAGGGCGATACGTAGCAGCAGCCCTGCATGTACCCAAAGCCGCGAAAGAATGCGTCGCAGGGGCATCGATTGTTCGGCTGCGAACGGGCCTGGCGATGGGGGCGATCCGGCGTTGGCCGCACCCCAGCGCACGCTGCGCGCTACGCGTACCACGCGGATGCCTTCGGCCAGCACCTCCTTGCGATGCGTCACGCCGGGCGCATGCAGGGCGAACACGGTGACTTGATAACCGGCTGCCTGGAGTGTCCGGGCTTGCTTCAATACGCGGGCGTCGTTGCGGAACTCATTCCAGACGATCATGGCGATGCGGGGCACGGAAGACTCCTGTTGATGTGGACGGGGTTCAGCGGGTCGGGTGGAGGGCGAGAAACATCCGGTTGATGCTCGGGGCGTGGGTGTTCAGGTAAAGAATGTCCTGGGTCAGGACCTTCAGTCTGCTGAGGCTTTGACGTATCAGGATCAGCGCTATCAACGCGATGTACAGGTGGGGAGGCGTCAGGCAGAGAAAGTCGACAATGATGAAGGCGAATGCCGCCAGAAAGCCCATTGAGTAAAACGCATCGGCCACCGTGAGTGTGTGACGGGAGAGTACCGCCTGCACACGTTGGCTACGGTTGTTCAAGCCAATCAGCACAGCCGCAGCGAGCACGGAATAAGCCAGGCCGATCGCCAGGAGGGACGGGTAGAGGTAGAGCAGCACGCAGAAGACGATCAGGGTAAACATGGCGTCGGATAAACCCCGCGCAAACCTGGAAAATGTCCTGGCTGCCAGGGCCAATTGGGTTTTTAGCCGCGCAGGTTCGGCACCGCCGTCTATCAGGGCGCGTGCCCCCGCCCTTGAGTAACGGGAGGCCATGAACCCGGCGCCCAGGTAAAAAGCGTAAAGGATCACCGTCAACAGACCGAGCCCGATGATCAGGGCGGTTTGATCGAGGCCTTTCAACGGGGCTGGCAAATAGGCGGGGACCGTCTCTGAACCGAGCAGGATGACAATCTTGATCGGCAGGAAGTACGTCGTTATCAACAACACTTGTGCGCAGAAATGTGCGGTATGGGCCATCAACACCGCACGTGGAGCGATGCTCATGAGGTTCTGGCCCAGGCATACGCACCACAGGAGTGCCGACAGGATACGGTATTGCAATGCCTTAACGTCTCGGCTCACCGTGGGGTTCCCGTATCAGGCTTAGTTCGGCCGCGGTGATCAAATGCATAGCGCTCTGCGCAAGCACGCGTTGCCTGGCGTTGAATGATTTCGCCCTGAATATTTCCGGGTTGAAAAACAGTGTTTCTATTCCTTCGGCGAGCCCGGTGAAACTCTCGGGGGCCGATAGAAAACCGCAGTCGTCGTCAACAAACTCAGGGATGGCCCCGACCCGATTAGTCAAAGGGACCAGGCCCGACGCCATGGCTTCGTCACGCGATACCCCTTGTGTGTCCATGCGGCTGGGGCACAGAAACACGCCATAGTGTTTGTGCAGGTCGGCGATCTCGGATTGTTTCAAATAGCGTTTTTCGAGGGTGACGTTCGGGTACTGACGCAGCGGTGCGAGGGTTTCTTCAAACAAGGGTCCGTCACCGACCATCAGGAACTCAAGTTCGTTGAACCATGGTTTGGTCGCCAGCAGTTGAATGGTTTTGACGCTCAGGTCGTTGGCGTAGGTGCGTGACACATAGGGGCGGATCGAGAGGATTTTCTTGCGCTGCTCAGGCGGTTTTTCCTGATAGGCAAACAGCCGCGTATTGATGGGGTTGTGGATCACTCGGTATTGACTCCTCGGCAACCTGAACCCCAGGTCTTCCATGACGTCTTCGGCAAACTGTCGGGAGACGAATACCAGTTGCAGATTGGGCGGCATGGGTTGCAAAAGGCTGAGCCAGAAGCCCATGCGTCGCTCACTGTCGAGCTTGGCCAGTTGCAACAGTGTTTCGTCGCCATAGTTGTAAGCCCGGCGCCACCAAGGTTGGATCTCCGCGCCGTGCACCCAGGCAATCACCCGGAGGCGGGGCAAGTAGGGGCGCACTATTTCCCACATCTGCGGATCCAGGAAGTGCACCAGCAGTGTCGTGTACTGTCCGCTGTCCAGCATGCTTGCCAGGGCGCTGCCCGGGCCGGTCACCACGTCGACATTTTCAAATTCGTGATAACTGATCGACTCGTCGGGGCGCAGACGAAAGACATCTACCGCCAGGCCCTGTTCCTGATAGGCCATGACACGGGTATGAATAAAGCCATTACGGTACAGGTCGTCATAGGCCGGGTAGTGGTTGGTCAGCAGCAGGTGCGCGGCCTTGGCGAGGAGGTGGGAGGGTTGGATTTCCCGGTGTCCTTGAACCAATGCCTTGATCGTCGTGCTGCCGCTGCCGTGGGCCCGCAGGCCCAGGCGCAGGTACGCTGTTTCGGGCGGTATATCCCAGGCCTGATTGCGATTGGCCTGCTGCATGACATGGCTGATCCGTTGTTTCTGCGCATCCAGATACAGCACGACCAGTTGCAGGTTCAGGCCCGGCGTGGCATCGAGCAGCAATCTCAAGGTGTCGTCGGCCTGTTTCAGCTGGGCAACGTTCAACTCGTGCCTGGCGTAGTGATATTCATGTTTTCCGTCCGCGAGGGAGGAGTCGATATGCCAGGTGCCGCCTTCGACCTGCGCGCGCAGATACTTGCTGCGCAGCGGGCCGAACAGTTCTGACAGGTCCCGGCCGTTGCTCAGCGGGCCATCAGTATCTGCGCTCAGTGGCGGGATCGTTTCACTGCTGCGCTGGAGATGCTGGAGGCTGATTCCGCTGTTCAGCTCGAGGTCATCCACCACCGCAACGACGTGCTGTCGATCAGTGCCCGCGGCGTTTTCGCAGTAGTTGAACGCATCGATCGCGAGGGATGGAGGGTGGGTGTAGGTGAGCGCCGGGAGGCTTTCCAGCCAGGCACGGGCGGGCTGTTGTGCCAGCGCTTCTGTCTTGATCAAGGCTCGACGTGCCGCTATCCCGGTGGCACTGCGGTATTCCTGGCCTGGGTTGATCAGGCGTATATCCTGTTCGTCCGCGGCATGGTGCGCCATCTTGCCGATCACCCGGGCCTTGCTGTAGCGCGTGGCCAAGGCCAGGTCGAGCAAGTAGTGAGGGCCGTAGTAGTCCACGGCAAGCATGGCGCCGAACCAGTCGGCGCCGCCTGCCAGCTCGCCGAGGGTGAGCTTGTCCAGCTGTTTGCGCTCAATCAGCTGCAAGCGCGGGTCAACGGTGGCGGGCTGCCTTGCCGGCGCGTCGCTTACCACGACATACAGCTTGACGCGGGGGTAGCGCTGACGCCGCAGATGCTCAATGAGCGCCTGCAATTGAGCCTCGTCGGCCGCCTCAGCGACCAGGCAAATCGTCGGCAGTGGCAGGTCATGCACGCGATGGGTCACCTTGCTCATCACATACATCAACCGGTGGGCATAGGTGTGTTCCAGCATCACCTTTCGCAGCCCTGCCAACCGCAGCCTGGCGTGTCCGGCGGGCGTGTCGAGGCGACGCAAGACCTCCTGGCCGTTGTCGCTGCAGATGACCAGGTCGCCCATCAGCACACGCAGGCCGCGAGAAAAATTGCTGACGGTCAGGGTGTTGGAACCCAGCAATTCAAAGGCACGACGGGCGAACATGGATTGCGACTGTTTGACCGAATTGAGATTGATCGCATACCGGTAGCCCTTGTAGGCCAGGTCTATCTGTGTCGCCTCAAGCGTACCGGCAATGTAGCCCCGATATCGGGCCGGAAACTGATAGTTGGCTTCTGGCTGGCCGAAGTTGCGATCGTAGATTTCCAGCGGACGAAAGCCCGGCAGGGCATTGACGAAGTGTTCCAGGTCCCGCGTCCGTTCGGGGTATCGGCAGTAGTAGGCACCGGCGAAACAGAACGCATCCTTGCGCTCGTACAACTCGATCGGGTTGTGCATCGCCGGTTGGCAGGCAAAGGGCAGCAGGTAGACACGCTCATGCCCCAGCGCGCTTTTATAGCGATGAATACAGTCGATATCCGTGGTGAACACCAGGTCGAACTGTGTGGCGGTACCCAGGAACGTCTCGAAGTGCACCGGATCTTCCTTGTTCCAGAACACCGTTGGCACCTTGTGTTCCCGGCACCACTGCAAGACCTGGCGCAGCTCTGTGCTGTTCTGGGCGATCTTGTTATGCCAGCGGCCATCCTGGCCGCGCCACGCGGATTCGATAAACAGCAGGTCGGGTTGGAACGATTGCAGTTCGGCCAGGCCCTGGTCCGGTGTCAGTTGCAACAGATCGCATTCATACCGGTAGGCCTCATGGGTAAAGGTGTCCATCACACAGGCCATTCTGAAGGGCTTGGCCGTGTCATGGGGGGCAAGCAACAGCTGGCTGCGCACATGCTCTGCATCCGCCAGCGGAGTGGGGGCCGGCGTGACAAGGAAAGCGGCGGTGCCAGGCAGCGCCGGTGGGATCGCATCATCGCCAGGGGGGGCCGTAGGTGCGTTGCCTTTGCGACGTGCGCGGGCTTGTTGATACAGCTTGAACAAGGCGCCAGGCAAAAGCAGGCATTCACGTAGCGAGCCCACCCCCACACGCAGTTGATACCCCAACTGATAAGTGGTGCTGGCCCGCGTCTTGATCAAGCGATTTTCCAGCAGGTGGCACCTGGCGTTTGCGCGCTGCAGATTGGCGGTCAGGACTTCTATTTGCCCTTGCTGCCGGGTATTGCACTCGGTTGAGTACGCCAGTTCGTTCTTGAGTTGCTGAATGCGCTCAGTCGCTTCACGGTATTTCTGATTGACCTGTTCCCGCTGTTGGCGACCGCCGGCTACCTGGCCAAGCAGGTTACGCTCGACGGACTCGAACGCCGCTTCCAGTTGACGTAGATGCTCGACACCCAGCGAACAGCCCTCGGGTTCTGTTTTGATGGCGACCATTCCCACCCACTTGCCCAGCATTTCGACCTGGATGACCTGCAGGTACGCACTCAACAGCCGAAAGGGTTCCAGCAGGTAGAACGTGTGCTTGTGGTCAAGGAAGTCATTCACCCCGAACGGCACGGTGATGATCAGCCGGCCACGCGGCTTGAGCATCGATGCGGCTTTTTCGACGAAGGCTGCCGGGTGGATGAGGTGCTCAAGCACTTCACTGATCACGATGCTGTCAGGTTCCATGCCCTGGGTGTCCAGCGACATAAAGTCTGCATTCAAGTAGCGGACGTTGCGCTGCACGTGATCGGGTTCGGCCCTCAGGTAATCTTTGGCCTGCTCGAACGCCCTGGGGTCGTTATCCACGCCCGTGACCCTGTGGCCTTCACGGGCCAGCAACACGGGGATAATGCCCTGGGAGCAACCTACGTCGAGTACTGTCCTGCCGGTGACCTGTGCGCAGATCCAATGGATCCGCGCACGGGTTTCCTGCATGAAGTGTTCGCCCAGCTTGCCGTAATAGGCTTCCATGACGCGATCATGGGTATCGGCGAGTGGCTGTGGATTATTCATCGTCAGTTCGCCAGTACGCCGGCAGCATCAATCACCACGCCGTTGCTATGTCGCGCTGACATGGATCTGAATTCGCGATGCCCGACCAGCAACACATGGATATGGGCGCTGTCCCAGGCACAGGCCACGTCGGTCAGGGAATGGCCAGTCAGGTCGTCGGGCAGTGCATCGATATTGGGCTCGACCAGCAGCAGCGTTATCCCCAGTTCGTTGGCCAACTGGCGGGCAATGCCAAGTGCCGGGCTTTCACGCAGGTCGTCGATGTCTGCCTTGAACGCCAGGCCATAGCAGGCAATTCGCACGTTGTGCGCGCGCAGCCCGGGGTGCTTGAACAAAAGGTTGGCCACCGCCACCTTGACTTGCTGGATGACCCACTGGGGTTTGCTGTCGTTGACCAGGCGTGCGGTGCGGATCAACAGCGCCAAGTCCGGTGTTTTACTGACGATGAACCACGGGTCCACCGCTATACAGTGCCCACCGACGCCAGGCCCGGGCTGCAGGATATTCACACGCGGATGATGGTTGGCCAGGCGGATCAGCTCCCATGTGTCGATCTTCAACTGTGCGCAGATCATCGAGAGTTCGTTGGCGAAGGCGATATTGACGTCGCGGAAACTGTTTTCGGTCAGCTTGCACATTTCCGCGGTGCGTGTGTCAGTGACAATGCACTGGCCTTCGACAAACTGCTGGTAAAGCCGTACTGCTGCGGCTGAGCAGGCATCGGTCATGCCCCCGATGATGCGGTCATTGCTGACCAATTCCCTCAAGACATGCCCTGGCAGTACCCGTTCGGGGCAGTGGGCGATGCGGATGTCACTGGCTTGCTGATGGGTGGTGGGAAAGGTCAGGTCCGGACGCACACTGGCCAGCCATTTCACCAGCAGTTCGGTGGTACCGACCGGAGAAGTCGACTCCAGGATCACGAGGTCGTGCTTTTTCAGCACCGGGGCGATGGCACGGCAGGCCGCTTCTATATAGCTCAGGTCTGGCTCGCGGTTTTCCAGGAATGGGGTGGGCACGGCGATCAGGAAGGCATCCGCCGGCTCCGGCCGGGTTGTCGCCCGCAGGTAGCCGTGGCTGACCGCCGAGCGGACCAACCGGTCCAGGTCGGGCTCTATGATATGCACTTGGCCGAGATTGATGAGGTCCACGACATGCGGGTTTATATCGACGCCAATGACTGTTCGTTGCGGCGAGGCAAACAGCGCGGCGGTGGGCAAGCCGATATAACCCAGGCCCAGGACGCAGAGCGTCGGCACGCTCATGCCGCGGCCTCGTTTTTTCGCCAGGTTGTGATCAGAACTTCGCGAATGCGTGTGCACGCTCTGCCGTCACCGTAGGGGTTGTGGGCATTACTCATCTCCCGGTAGGCCGCGTCATCGCTGAGCAGCTCCCTGAGGTGGTGGGTAATGCTTGCGATCTCCGTGCCCACCAGCCGCGCCGTCCCGGCATCGACTGCCTCGGGGCGTTCAGTCGTGTCACGCATCACCAGCACCGGCTTGCCCAGTGCAGGTGCTTCCTCCTGGATACCGCCCGAATCCGTGAGAATCAGGTACGCCCGGGTCATCAGGTAGACAAACGGCAGGTAATCCAGCGGCTCGATCAGATGTACATTGCTGATGCTCGCCAGTCGCCGTCGCACGGGTTCCTGCACATTGGGATTCAGGTGCACGGCGTAGACAAAGGTCACCGCCGGGAAACGCGCGGCGGTTTCAGCCAGGGCCTGGCAGATACGTTCAAGACCGTCACCAAAGTTTTCCCGGCGATGGCCTGTCACCAGGATCATCCGCTGGTCTTGGGGCAGAAAGGCAAATTGCCGGTCAAGGCGGCCGCGCAGAGGGGATGTCGGGGCGTGAAGTTTCTCTACAACACTGAGCAGTGCATCGATCACTGTATTGCCCGTGACATGAATGCATTCGGCGGCCACCCCCTCATTGATCAGGTTCTGCCGCGAGGTTTGGGTGGGGGCGAAATGCATCGAGGCAAGGCTGCCGGTCAGGCGTCGGTTGCCCTCCTCGGGCCAGGGGGAATAGAGGTTGTGGGTACGCAGCCCGGCTTCGATATGGGCAACGGGTATCTGTTGGTAATAGGCCGCCAGACTGGCTGCAAAAGTGGTCGCCGTATCCCCGTGGACGAGGATCACATCGGGTTTGAAGTCTTCCAGGACAGCTTGCAGCCCTTGGATGATTGCCGTCGTCACATCCGTCAGGTTCTGATCCGGCTTCATGATGTTCAAGTCGTAGTCAGGTACCAATCCAAACAGCTCAAGCACTTGGTCCAGCATCTCTCGGTGCTGCGCCGTGACACACACTCTCGAGTGGAAACGGTCGTCATTGGCGAGATTGATCACCATCGGCGCCATTTTGATGGCTTCCGGGCGCGTGCCGAAGATAGACAGTGTCTTGAGAGGCATGGGGATGGCTTCTTGTATGGAGGGTGAGTAAAAGCTGGGCCTGAAACGCGGGTGCACAGCTGCCTTCAACGCAGTGCCAGGCGTGTCAGCGCGTAGGGACCGGGTTGTGCGGAGTGGGGCGATAACGAAGGGGGATTCTGCCCAAAGGGCACGCGGCCGACTACTGACCGTTCGGCTGGTTACGAGGTGTTACCAATGTCGTAAAAGTACCCGGGCAGCGTCGAAGGCAGTCATCAGCCTGCCAGCATCGGATAGGTAAACAACCCGAAGTGAAGCAGATTCAAGCCAACGTGCGTGGCAATCGCCGCACCCAGCCCGCCAAACCGATACGCCAGGCCATAACCGACCCCGGCGATGCCCGCCAGCAGCACCCATTGCCACCCTGCACCCACGTGCACCAGGCCGAACAGCAGCGATGCCAGCAGCAGTGCGAGGTTTTCGCCGTAGGGCAACTGTCTGAAGCGCCGGCTCAAGCCGCCTTGAATGTAGCCACGGAACAGGGCTTCTTCCACCAGGGTCACCAGCAACAGGTTGTTGAGTACCCACAGCCAGGCCTGGTCCGGCCATTTCGGCGCCCAACTGATCACGCCCAGCAGGGTTGCGCCACCCAGCGCAACGATGGCGGTAAGGGTCAGTAACAACGCGGTGACGCAGATCGACAGGCGCAACGAACGCCGCGCCACAATCCACGGGCAGGCCAGCAGCAACCAGAAACCAATCAACGGCTTGTCCAGGTTCAGGTACATCGAGAACGGCACGGCATCGGGGGTGAAGCGCTGCGGGGCAATGCCGCGACCGTTATGGAACCCCGGCAGCCAATGCATCGCCAGGCCTAGCGCCAACACGACAAACAGCCCGTGACCCAGGTAACGCGCCCACGGCGTGCGCTGCTGGCGTACGGCATAGCCGGCGATCAACAGCAGGGCGACGGACACCAGCGCCAGTACGCCCAATTGCCCGTAGGCCAAGGCCAGCACATAGCCGATGGAAAGAAGCGCCAGGTACAGCCAGGGCAGTGCGAGCATGGGGGAATCCTTGGAAAAAACCGGTCGGCATTATAGCGACGGCCCGCGCCCCGAAACGTGAAAACGCCTCCCCGCAAAAGGGCTTGGGCAAGTGATTGCAAAACATGTCATCGGCTGGTTATAGTCCTTGCGTCCTTATCCCGTCAAAAAGATCAGCACATGCCAGCTTCCCTGCGCATAGCGGTAGTCGATTCAGCGGTCAACGCTGTGCGCGTGCCGTGCGCGAACAAGCAGCCTGCGCAGATCAGTCACTACCCCCCACCTGTCAGTAGCACGCCGGTGTACGCAGTCGTATCACCGCCGGGTGTTGGCATTTCGGGCTGATCGGCACGTTGCTGTGCCCGCTCTGCCTGCCTGAAAAAAACTACTGAATTTCAGCCTCTGCGGCTGAATCGGCTTTTTTTGCCTGATTACAGGTGGTAACCATGTCCGTTCTTTCGAAACACTCCGTGGCCGCGGCGGCCTCGACGAGCCTGTTTGTCCTGCTGTGGAGCAGCGGGGCGATCTTCTCCAAGCTGGGCCTGGCCCATGCGTCACCCTTCGCCTTCCTGCTGATCCGCTTTGCCGTCGCCCTTGCAGGCTTGGTGGTGCTGGTGCCGATCCTCAAGCTGAAACTGCCGCGTCCCGGCAAGCCCCTGTTGTACGCGGCGGCAACCGGGTTGGTGTTGCTGGGGGCCTATCAGATTTTCTATCTGCTGGCCCTGGACCTCAGCGTCACCCCCGGCGTCATGGCGACCATCATGGGGGTGCAGCCGATCCTCACCGTGGTGCTGATGGAGCGCCAGCGATCCTGGCGCCGGATGTTCGGCCTGAGTCTGGGCTTGGCCGGGCTGATCATGGTGGTCTACCAAGGCATCGGGCTGGCGGGCATGTCCCTGGCCGGGATGCTGTTCGGGCTGCTGGCCCTGGCAAGCATGACCTTCGGCTCGATCATGCAAAAGCGCATCACCGACAACCCCCTTGGTACCCTGCCGGTGCAGTACCTGGCGGGGCTGCTGTTGTGTTCGGTGTTCGTGCCGTTCCAGCCGTTCCATGTTGAACACAACGCCGGCTTTTACCTGCCGGTGCTGTGGATGGGCCTGGTGGTGTCGTTGCTGGCAACGCTGTTGCTGTACCGCCTGATCGCCCGGGGCAACCTGGTGAACGTCACCAGCCTGTTCTACCTGGTGCCGGCGGTGACGGCGGTGATGGATTACCTGATCTTCGGCAATCGGCTCGCGATGCTGAGCCTGTTGGGGATGGGCTTGATCATCATTGGGCTGGTCTTCGTGTTCCGCAAAAACTGATGCCCCCCGTAGGTGCCGGCCAGCCGGCGCCTACGGTTTTCGAGGCCGCAATACCAGCCACAACGCCCCGGCAATCAACACGCCGCCATATAAATGCGCCATCGATAACGGCTCGTCGAGCAACAACGCCCCCCACAACACGCCGAACGGCGGGATCAGGAAGGTGGTGGTCATCGACCTCACCGGCCCAATCGCGGTGAGCAGCCGGAAGTACAACACGTACGCAAACGCCGTACACACCAGCCCCAACCCCAGCAACGACAGCCACACTTGCCACCCACCCCAACTCGCCGGCGGATGGCTGATCGCGCTGTAGGCAAACAACGGCAGCAGAAACAGCGTCGCGCCCAGCATGCTGCCCAGGGCCGCGAGACGACTGTCCAGGCCGCCGCGCTGGTCCAGCCAGCGCCTGGCGAGGAACCCGGCAAAGCCATAACAGGTGGTGGCCAACAGGCAAGCCAGTGCGCCCATCAATAATTCCAGGTCAAACGCCACCGGTCCTGCACGGGTCAGCACGCCTACACCGAACAGACCCAGGCACACCCCGGCGATTTTCGACGGGGTGAGGCGTTCGCTGAAAAACAGCCCGCCAATCAACACCCCCATCAACGGCGTGGTGGCATTGAAGATCGCCGAGTAACCCGCCGGCAGCACCTGGGCGGCCACCGAATACATGGTCGCCGGGATCCCCGAGTTGATCACCCCCAGCAACAGGACTGTCTTGAACTTGCCCTGGAAATCCCAGTTCACCCGCGCCATCGCCAGGATCACCAATAGCCCGGCGGCGGCAATCGATACGCGGAAAAATGCGGTCGGCACCGTGCCGATTTCCGGCGCGATAATGCGCATGAACAGAAAGCTCGCGCCCCAGATGGCGGCGAGCCCCAGCAGGTAAAGGGTGTCAACGGGCCTCACGGAACACTCCTACATCAATAAGGCCGCGAGTGTTGCACGCCGCCTTCACTGATTACAGGACAAACCGCGTCACCAGCCCATTCAGGTCCACCGCCAGCCGCGACAGTTCCTGGCTGGCGGCCGAGGTCTGGGTGGCGCCGGCGGCGGTCTGGGTGGACAGGTCGCGGATGTTCACCAGGCTGCGGTCCACATCGCGCGCTACCAGCGCCTGTTGCTCGGCGGCGCTGGCGATCACCAGGTTGCGCTGGCTGATCTGCGAGATGGCGGCGGTGATTTTTTCCAGGGCGCTGCCGGCGCTGTTGGCTCGCTGCAAGGTCTGGCCGGCATGCTCGGCGCTGCTGTTCAGCGCCTCGACGGTGGCCTGGGTGCCTTGCTGGATACCGGTGATCATCTGTTCGATTTCTTCGGTGGAGTCCTGGGTGCGCTGTGCCAGCGAACGCACCTCGTCGGCGACGACCGCGAACCCACGCCCGGCTTCACCGGCACGCGCCGCTTCAATCGCGGCGTTGAGCGCCAGCAGGTTGGTTTGCCCGGCAATGCCACGGATCACTTCCAGCACCTTGCTGATGTCCTGGGCTTGCAGCGCCAGGCCTTCGGCCTTGTTCGAGGCGCCGAGCACTTCGTCCACCAGGTTCTGGATCGAGCTGATGGTTTCGCTGATCTGGTAGTGGCCGTGCTTGCTGTCCTCATCGGAAGCCTGGGACGCCTCGGCGCTGGACACCGCATTACCCGCGACCTCGTCCACCGCCGTGCTCATCTCGGTCACGGCGGTGGCCGCCTGCTCGATTTCATCGTTCTGCGCCTGCAGGCCGCGCGTGCTTTGTTCCATCACCGCGCTCATTTCTTCCGCGGCGGAAGCCAGTTGCTGCGCCGATTCGCTGATGCCTCGGATGGTGGTCTGCAGCTGCGCTTGCATGGTCGCCAGGGCGCTCAGCAATTGCGCGGGTTCGTCATGGCCGCGCACCACGATCGGCTGGCTCAAGTCGCCGGCGGCGATGGTGCGCGCCACGTTCAGGGCCTGGCCGATCGGCGCGGTGATACTGCGGGTCAGCAGCCAGGCCAGCAGCAAGGTGGCGATCAATGCGACTGCGATAATCAGGCCGACAATCCACTGTGCGCTCGAATACATCTGTGCGGCCGAATCGGCCGCCGCTTCGACGCCGTTCTGGTTAAAGACGATCAGGTTTTCCAGGCTCTGGCTCAGGATCGTGCCCTGGGGGGCGAGGCGGCTGACGAGCAGGTCGAGGGCGTCTTGCTGTTGATCCTTGTCCACCAACGCAACCATCTGTCCGACGATGGCCAGGTACGTCGCGACATTGCCCTTGAGGGTTTTCAGCAGTTCGCGCTCTTCGTCATTGCTCAGCAAGGTTTCATGACGATCGAGCAGGGCTTGCAGTTCGCTGCTGGTGCGGCTGATCAGGCCTCTGCTGGTGTCACGCACGCGAGATTCGTCGGTGCTCACCAGGCGCAGGGACTCCAGGCGGATGGTGGCCACCAAGGCTGCGCTGTCATGGATATTCTCGATGCTCGGCATCCAGGTTTGCTCAATGACCAGCGCACTTTCCCGCAGCTTGGCCATCTGGCCCAGGCCAAACATTCCCACAATCACCAGCAAGCTGGCCAAAACCCCAAAACTCAGACTGGCACGCAGACCGATCCTCATGTTCCTCAATGACATCTCAATGCTCCTTGGGCGATTAGAACCTGCTCCCGGATCGGTCTTCGGACCTTGTTAGGGTGGGAGAGGGCGCGCTATATATCAAAGTGCCATCAAGGTAGTAATCGGGGTTTCCCTTAGTTGGATCCAAAGCCCCGCGGAGCGCGCGCGCCCGTGCTGGTTGGCAGTTTTCCCGCTGCTACGTCCCAGGCCACGGTGTTAAAGGCGTGTGGATCAAACGTGGCGCGACTTTTTGGTGCGTTTATTGACCGGATGGTCGAATTAAAAAAATTGAAAATAAATGTACGAAATGAACGGAGCTGTACAAGTCAGTGCAAAAAATGACCCTTCTCCTGCCTGCGTACACTGGCTAAGCTCAGGGCTTCCAGATGCCCGCTCGAGGTTTCCCGCATGTCGCTATCCACGCCTGCCCTCGCTATCGCCCGCACCATCCTCGAAGGCTTCGACGATTACCGCGAACACTTTCGCCAGATCACCGATGGCGCCCGCGAGCGTTTCGAAAAGGCCCAGTGGCAACAGGGGCAGGCGGCGTCGGCGGCGCGGATCAACCTGTACGAAGACAAGGTCGGTGAAGTCAGCGCGCGCCTGCGTGCGAACTTCGAGGGCAGCGCATTGCTCGACATTGACCTGTGGCCGCTGGTGAAAAGCGCCTATATCGGCCTGATCGACCTGCGCTTTGACGATGAGCTGTCCGAGACCTGGTACAACTCGATCTTCTGCGGGCTGTTCAGCCATGACCTGATCAGCGATGGCTGCATGTTCATCCACACCACGCGGCCGAGCCTGCGCCGGGCACGGGCGGCACAAACCCGTACCTACACGCCCGCCGGCCAGATTCCCGAGATGCTCGCGCAGATTTTTGCCGACTATCGTTTCAGCGAGCCCTACGCCGACCTGGCAGCCGACCTGCATCGCCTCGAAGCCCAACTGCGGGAAAACCTGCCGGACTGGGTGTGCAAGGACCCGGACCTCAAGGTCGAGCTGTTTTCCTCGGTGCTCTACCGCAACAAAGGCGCCTACCTCGTCGGGCGCATCTACACCCGCGACGAACAATGGCCCCTGGTGATCCCGCTGCTGCACCGCGAAGGCCAGGGCATCCAGATCGATGCGCTGATCACCGACGAGGCGGAGGTGTCGATCATCTTTTCGTTCACCCGCTCCTACTTCATGGTCGACGTGCCGGTGCCGGCGGAATTCATCGGCTTTCTCAAACGCATCCTGCCGGGCAAGCACATCGCCGAGCTGTACACCTCGATTGGTTTCTACAAACACGGCAAGTCGGAGTTCTACCGCGCGCTGATCAACCACCTGGCGACCACCGACGATCGATTCATCATGGCCCCTGGCGTGCGTGGCATGGTCATGAGCGTGTTCACCCTGCCGGGCTTCAACACCGTGTTCAAGATCATCAAGGACCGTTTTTCACCGTCGAAAAACGTCAACCGCGCCACGGTGATCGAGAAGTACCGCCTGGTCAAAAGCGTCGACCGCGTCGGGCGCATGGCCGATACCCAGGAGTTTGCCGACTTCCGCTTTCCCCTGGGCAAGTTCGAGCCCGAGTGCCTGGCGGAGCTGCTGGACGTCGCCGCCGGCACCGTAGAAGTGGAAGGCGATACGGTACTGATCCGCCACTGCTGGACCGAACGGCGCATGACCCCGCTCAACCTCTACCTGGAAAACGCCAACCCCGCCCAGGTGCGCGAAGCCCTGGAAGACTACGGCCTGGCGATCAAGCAACTGGCGGCAGCGAACATCTTTCCCGGCGACATGCTGCTGAAGAACTTCGGCGTCACCCGTCACGGCCGCGTGGTGTTCTACGACTACGACGAAATCTGCTTTCTCACCGAAGCCAACTTCCGCCACATCCCCGCGCCGCGCACGCCCGAGGATGAAATGGCCTCGGAGCCCTGGTACTCCATTGGCCCGCTGGACGTGTTCCCGGAAGAGTTCCCGCCGTTCCTGTTCGCCG
Source organism: Pseudomonas sp. GV047 (assembly GCF_003058245.1). NCBI lineage: Bacteria > Pseudomonadati > Pseudomonadota > Gammaproteobacteria > Pseudomonadales > Pseudomonadaceae > Pseudomonas > Pseudomonas sp. GV047. The sequence goes on from NZ_QCWA01000004.1 coordinate 153,265, forward strand.
ACGCCGGCCAGCGCAAGCTGTTCGATGAACTGCACGGCGAGCTGTATAACGCTGATTATTGGAAAGGCCTGCAGGAGGCGATTCGTGCAGGCAAAGTGATCGATGTCTTCCCTTATAAAAGAAAAGAGCAGCCATAAGCTCAAAGCGGCAAGTAAAAGCAGATCCGCCCTGACTTGCCGCTTGAAGCTTGCCGCTCGCAGCTGCTTTTCTGCGACAATCCGCACCCGGCATAAATAGACGACCTTTGCGTACCTGATGACTGACCAAGCGCCCGCTATCGACCAACTGCTGAAAAACCTCGACCACGCCATGCTCGCCGACCGCCACCGCTTGCGGCGCCAGTTGCTCGAGCTGCGCAAGAAGCCCGACGAGGAGAAGCTGGCGCAGTGGGTCACGCGCATGCAGGCGTCCTGCGCCCAGGTCACGGCGCGGCGGGCCAGCCTGCCGGTGATTCGTTACGACGACAGCCTGCCGATCGCCGCCAAGCGCGATGAGATCAAGGACGCGCTGCAAAAGCATCAGGTGCTGATCATTGCCGGCGAGACCGGCTCGGGCAAGACCACCCAGTTGCCGAAGATCTGCCTGGAGATCGGCCGCGGCCAATATGGCCTGATCGGCCATACCCAGCCACGCCGGATCGCTGCGCGCAGCGTCGCCAGCCGCGTCGCCGAAGAGTTGGCCACGCCGCTGGGCGCGTTGGTCGGCTATCAGGTGCGCTTCGAAGACCAGAGCGATGCCAACACCCTGATCAAGCTGATGACCGACGGCATCCTGTTGGCGGAGACCCAGAACGACCGTTACCTGGAACGCTACGACACGATCATCGTCGACGAAGCCCACGAACGCAGCCTGAACATCGACTTCCTGCTGGGTTACCTCAAGACCCTGCTGCCGCGTCGTCCCGACCTGAAAGTCATCATCACTTCGGCGACCATCGACCTGGAGCGTTTTTCCAAGCACTTCGACGACGCACCGATTGTCGAGGTCTCGGGCCGCACCTTCCCCGTGGACACCTGGTACCGCCCATTGACCCTGGAACAGGACGAGGAGGGCAACCGCGTCGAAGACGACCTGACCGTCGACCAGGCGATCCTCGCCACCCTTGATGAAATCGCCGCCTATGAGCGCAGCGAACGCCGCAGCCCTGGCGACGTGCTGGTATTTTTGCCCGGCGAGCGCGAGATTCGCGATGCAGCCGAGATGCTGCGCAAGGCCCAGCTCAAGCACACCGAGATCCTGCCGTTGTACGCGCGGCTGTCGCCGGCCGAACAGCAGCGCATTTTCCAGTCCCATCCAGGGCGCCGCGTGGTACTGGCGACCAACGTCGCGGAAACCTCGCTGACCGTGCCGGGCATTCGTTACGTAATCGACAGCGGCACCGCACGCATCAGCCGCTACAGCTACCGTGCCAAGGTGCAACGCCTGCCGATCGAGGCGATTTCCCAGGCCAGTGCCAACCAGCGTAAAGGCCGTTGCGGCCGGGTGGAGCCGGGGATCTGCATTCGCTTGTACAGCGAAGAGGATTTTATCGGCCGTCCGGAATTTACCGATCCCGAGATTTTGCGCACCAACCTCGCGGCGGTGATCCTGCAGATGCTGCACCTGCGCCTGGGCGAAATCACCGATTTCCCGTTTATCGAACCGCCGGACGGCAAGGCCATCAGCGACGGTTTCAACCTGTTGCAGGAACTCTCGGCCGTCGACCGCAACAGCCAGCTCACGCCATTGGGTCGCCAGTTGGCGCGCCTGCCGGTGGACCCGCGCATGGGCCGCATGCTGCTTGAAGCCGCCAAGCTCGGCAGCTTGCAGGAAGTGTTGATCGTGGCCAGCGCCATGTCGATCCAGGACCCGCGCGAGCGCCCACCGGAGCGCCAGCAGGCCGCCGACCAGGCCCATGCACAGTGGAAAGATGCGGACTCGGACTTCGCCGGGCTGGTCAATCTGTGGCGTGGCTTTGAAGAGCAGCGCCAGGCACTCACCGCCAGCCCGCTGCGCAACTGGTGTCGCAAGAACTTCCTCAACTACCTGCGTCTGCGCGAGTGGCGCGACTCCCATCGCCAGTTGAGCCTGATCTGCCGCGACATGCAGTTGACCGTCAACAAAGAACCGGCGGATTTCCCCAAGCTGCACAAGGCGGTGCTGTCCGGCCTGCTCAGCCAGATCGGCCAGAAGACCGAAGACGGCGATTACCTCGGCGCCCGTCAGCGACGCTTCTGGATCCACCCGTCCTCGGGTATCGGCAAGAAACGCCCGCAATGGCTGATGACCGCCGAACTGGTGGAAACCACCAAGCTGTATGCGCGCATGGTGGCGAAGATAGATGCCGACTGGATCGAACCGCTGGCCGGGCACTTGATCAAGAAAAACCACTTCGAGCCCCACTGGGAGAAGAAGCGCGGCCAGGTGGTGGCGTTCGAGCAGATCACCCTGTTCGGGCTGATCGTGGTCGGGCGTCGGCCGGTGCATTACGGGCCGATTGACCCGGTGGTGTCGCGGGAGTTGTTTATTCGCGAAGGCTTGGTGCGTGGCGAGATCCAGTCCCGCGCCAAGTGCCTCACGGCCAACCAGCAACTGCTGGAGCAGCTTGACGAACTGGAAGCCAAGGCGCGCCGCCGCGATATCCTGGCCGACGAAGAGACCTTGTACGCGTTCTACGACGCACGGCTGCCGGCGGAGATCCACCAGACCGCCACCTTTGACAGCTGGTACAAGGTCAACAGCCAGAAAGACCCGCAGTTGCTGATCATGCGCGAGGAAGACGTGCTGGCCCGCGAGGCCAGTGAAGTCACTGCCGCCCATTACCCGGACACCCTGCACCTGGGCGACCTGGAACTGGCCCTGAGTTACCACTTTGAACCCAACCACCCCCGCGACGGCGTGACCCTGCGCGTACCGGCACCGCTGCTGCCAGCCTTGCCGCCGGAGCGCCTGGAATGGCTGGTGCCGGGGCTGATCGAAGCCAAGTGCATCGCCCTGGTGCGCAACCTGCCCAAGGCCCTGCGCAAGAACTTCGTGCCGGTGCCGGATTTCGTCAAGGCGGCGCTGCAGCGCATCGAGTTTGGCCAGGGTTCGCTGCCCCAGGCATTGGGGCGCGAATTGCTGCGCATGACCGGGGCGCGGGTCAGCGATGAGGCCTGGGCCGAAGCGGCGCAGCAGGTGGAAAACCATCTGAAGATGAACCTGGAAGTGGTCGACGGCCAGGGCAAGTTCCTCGGCGAAGGCCGCGACCTGGCCGAGTTGACTGCGCGGTTTGCCGAAGCCAGCCAGGCCGCGCTGGCCGTGCCGCACACCGCGAAAAGCCAGCAGCCGGTGGAGGCCAAGGTGTTCGCGGCGGTGGCCGAGAAAACCCAGCAGAAGATCGCCGGGCTGTCGATGACGGTCTATCCGGCGCTGGTGGAAGAAAACGGCACCGTGAAAGAGGGCCGTTTTTCCACCGCCGCCGAGGCTGAGTTCCAGCACCGCCGGGCGTTGCAGCGCCTGTTGATGCAGCAATTGGCGGAACCGGCCAAATTCCTGCGCGGCAAATTGCCCGGCCTCACTGAACTGGGCCTGATGTACCGCGAACTGGGGCGTATCGACGCCCTGGTGGAAGACATCCTGCTGGCCAGCCTCGACACCTGTGTGCTGGAAGGCGAAGCCAGTTTGCCCCGTGACGGTGCTGGGTTGGCGGCGCTGGCTGAACGCAAGCGTGGCAGTTGGACCGAACACGCCGAACGCCTGGCGCGCCTGACCCTGGAAGTGCTGAAGCTCTGGCATGGCCTGCAAAAGCGCTTCAAGGGCAAGATCGACCTGGCCCAGGCCGTGGCCCTGAACGACATCAAGCAGCAATTGAGCAGCCTGGTGTATCCCGGCTTTGTGCGCGAAACCCCGGCGCAGTGGTTCAAGGAATTGCCGCGTTTTCTCAAGGCCATCGAATTGCGCCTGGAGAAATTGCCTAGCCAGGTGCAAAAGGATCGTGTGTGGAGCAGCGAACTGGGCGGCCTGTGGGCGCAGTACCAGAACCGCTTGAACAAGCACACCCAGGAAGGCAAGCGCGACCCGCAACTGGAACTTTATCGCTGGTGGTTGGAGGAATACCGGGTGTCGTTGTTTGCCCAGCAGTTGGGGACCAAGGTGCCGATTTCCGACAAGCGCTTGAGCAAGCAGTGGAGCCTGGTCGAGGCCTGATCCCTTTCTCGGTTATCCAGACCAGACAGGTCCAAATGTGGGAGGGGGCTTGCCCCCGATAGCGATGTGTCAGTGGCAGAACCTGTGTCTGGTACACCGCTATCAGGGCAAGCCCCCTCCCACATTGAAACTTGATCGCGTTTTGATCGGGGTGTTTATCCGGCATATGGCGCCAAACCCCAGGGTTTGTGGCAAACTTCGCGGTTATAAATGCCGGGATCGTCGTGATGGGCTGGTGTGTAGCCACGGCGCGATGGAATAAAGCGATGCCAGTTTGATGTCCGCTGGGCGGAATAGAACTACTTACGGTTTGGTACGTCGGTACCAATATCATCTGCCTGACAGATTTAGAGGAACGATCGTGCATAACGTCGTCATCAGCGGCACTGGCCTTTACACCCCTGCCAACAGCATCAGCAACGAAGAACTGGTGCAGTCTTTCAATGCGTACGTGCACCAGTTCAACTCGGACAACGCCGCTGCCATCGAGCGCGGTGAAGCCCAGGCGCTGACGGAGTCGAGCGCTGCGTTCATCGAAAAAGCCTCGGGCATCAAGAGCCGCTTCGTGATGGACAAGGACGGCATCCTTGACCCGCAGCGCATGGCGCCGCGCCTGCCCGAACGCAGCAATGACGAGTGGTCGGTGCTTTGCCAGATGGCCATCGGTGCCGCCGAGCAGGCCCTGCAGCGCGCCGGCAAGACTGCCGCCGACATCGATGGTGTGATCGTCGCCTGTTCCAATCTGCAACGTGCCTACCCGGCCATCGCCATCGAAGTCCAGGAAGCCCTGGGCATCGCAGGCTTCGGTTTCGACATGAACGTGGCGTGCTCCTCGGCGACCTTCGGCATCCAGAACGCCGCCAACAGCATCCAGCTGGGCCAGGCCCGGGCGATCCTGATGGTCAACCCGGAAGTCTGCACCGGCCACTTGAACTTCCGTGACCGCGACAGCCACTTTATCTTCGGCGACGCCGCCACGGCGGTGGTCCTCGAGCGCGCCGACCTGGCAACGTCCGAGCATCAGTTCGACGTGGTGAGCACCAAGCTGCTGACCAAGTTCTCCAATAACATCCGCAACAACTTCGGCTTTCTCAACCGCGCGGCGGAAGAGGGCATCGGTGCGCCCGACAAGCTGTTCGTGCAGGAAGGCCGCAAAGTCTTCCGCGACGTGTGCCCGATGGTCGCCGAGCTGATCGGTGTGCACCTGGCCGAGAACCAGTTGAACGTGGCCGATGTGAAGCGCTTCTGGCTGCACCAGGCCAACCTGAGCATGAACCACCTGATCGTGAAGAAACTGCTGGGCCGCGAAGCCACGGTGGAAGAAGCACCGGTGATCCTCGATACTTACGCCAACACCAGCTCGGCGGGTTCGGTGATTGCATTCCACACCTACCAGGACGATCTGCCCAAGGGCGCCGTCGCGGTCCTCAGTTCGTTTGGCGCAGGCTATTCGATCGGTAGCGTGATCCTGCGCAAGCGTTAAGACAATCGAGGTCTTGAATGGCAGCAGCGGACGACGCGCACCTGCTTGAACGACTGCTCAAGGGCGAGCAACGGGCCTACAAGGAATTGGTCACCACGTACCAAAGCGCGATGCGGGCGGTGGCGTATGCCATCGCCGGCCAGCGCCATGCCGACGAAGTGGTGCAGGACGCCTGGCTGTCGGTGGTGCGCAACCTGGCCAAATTCGAAGGGCGCTCCAGCCTCAAGACCTGGCTGCTGACCATCACCGCCAACGCCGCCAAGGGGCGCTACAAGCAGAATCGCCGGGAAGTGCTGCTCGACGACTTGCCTTCGCCCCACGGCACCATCGGCGATGATCGATTCTCCGCCGATGATGGCCACTGGGCCGTCGCCCCGTATGCCTGGCACCAGGACACCCCGGAAGCCTTGCTGACCGAGGATGAACTGCGCAAGTGCCTGGAGCACACGTTGCTGAGTTTGTCCGAACTGCAAAGCAGCGTGCTGGTGCTGCGTGAACGCCAGGGGTTGGAGCTGGAGGAGATCTGTAATCTTCTGACGCTCTCACTCTCCAATGTCCGCGTGCTGTTGCATCGAGCACGGCTTAAAGTCTTCGCCACGGTGGAGCATTTTGAGGAAACGGGCGAATGTTGACCTGTAAAGAACAAGTGGCACGTTCCAGTGACTATCTCGATGGGCAATTGACCTTTCGCGAACGTCTGCTGGTGCGTCATCACTTGATGTTCTGCCCCAACTGCCGACGGTTTATCCGCCAGATGCGCCTGCTGCAGGCGACGTTGCGGATGCTGCCGCAGGAACCGGTGAAGGGTGTGGATGCCTTGGCGCAGCGGCTGGCTGCCGAGCGGCTCAAGGATCAGAAAGACGGGGAATAAGCAGGCTCGCGTGGGGCGATCGGACGGATGATGGGGACCGATCCACCCACGCAAGTCTGGTACAGCCACCTCGGGCCGTCCTGGCCCGAGGTCTTGAACACTTATCTTTAGAACTTGGCTTCTGCATCCAGCTGGAAGGTGTTGGCTTTGGCGCTACCGTCCACCAGCGTGCGGCTGTAGGTGTCGGTCTTGGTCAGGAAGTAGGTCGCGCCGACGGCGAAGTTCTTGTCGATGTCATAGCCGACTTTGAACTTGTGACCACGGGAACCCGTGAAGCCGCCGCCGAAGTCCGAATCGGTGAAGGCACCCACCACGGCGTTTTTCTGCACGTCGCGATAGTTGTAGTCCAGGTTGAAACCGAACACCTTGGACTTGGCACCCAGCAACCAGGCCGTGTCCGCATCGTCGATTGCGTCGTTGTTTTTCACATACTGACCGTAGAACGACAGGGGGACCGCCAGGCCGCCGATATCGACTTGACCGAAACCTTCATACAGGCGGAACTCGCCGTTGGGGGTGTTACCGTTGGTGGCCAGCACGTTCGGGGTACTGGTGCCTGAGGCACGGCTGTCTTCATCGTTCTGGTAGGCGTAGACGCTGCCGCCCAGGGTCATTTTCAGGTTGTCGGTCACCGAGAAGCGGGTCCCCAACTGGCCGGTGGTCAGGCGCAGGTCATGGCGGTACTGCACGCCGTCACCGTCCACGTTGTCCTTGAGGTTGTAGTTACCCAGGCTGCCGAACAGCTCGGCGCTGCCGCCCAGTGGGTACTTGTAGGTGAGTGCCAGGCCTTCCGGGTTGATGTCGCTATCCCAGATCACATCGCCCATGTTGACCCAGGGCTGCAGCATTTTGCCGCCAATGATATGCAGGTTTTTGATCTGGTCGGGGTGGTAGTCGATATAGCCGAGGTCCAGCCAGATCGATTTTTTATCGAAGTAGCCGTCCAGGTCCTGGTTGGTGGAGCGCGCATCGCTGCCGCCGCCGGTGGCGATACGAATACCGGTGTCTACCTGCGGGTTGATTTCGGTGTAGGCGCCGAGGCGCGCGCGGATCCGTTCGCGGTCCTTGTCACGACCGGTGACGCCGGCGCGGGTAACGCCATTTTCGCCTTCGACCTTGATGGTCTCGTGGCGCATGCGCACATCACCCTTGAACTGAGTCTTGGCGGCCCAGGCCAGCTTCTGGTCGAAGCTGCTCAGCTCGTTGGTTTTCTTCGCGGTGGCCGCGATCTGTTCGTTGGTCTCTTGTTGAGCTTGCCGTGCGATCTGCTGTTCTTTCTGGTCTTTGGCCAACTCGTTTTGCAGTTCGGTGTACTGCGAAGCGGTGATCTGGCCGTTGGCCTTGAGCATGTCGAGCAATTTAGCGTCGACTGCAGCGCTGGCCGGAACGCTCAGGGCCAGTAACAGGCCCCCGCACAGGGCCGCTGCAGTTTTAGTGGAAGCAAGACGCATATCAATCTCCGAAAGTGAGGAGGGATGGCAAACCATCCAGGACACAACCGACCGATGACGGACGGAAAAGTAACCACCTGATAGAACCAGGCGCTCTAAAAACAGGCGTCAGTATCACGATCGTTTATGACGGCGCAGTGGCGAAGTGATGTCATGTAGATGACAAATTATTTAAGAATGGAACTATTGATTTAGAGCCTTGTCGGGCGATTTGGGGGTGTGCCCGGACCTGCGATAAGCGATACTCGCCAGGCTTTCATGCCATGACGTAGTGAGGATGCCGATGCCGCTGCAACGCCTGGACAACCTGTCCGAAATCGCTCCGCAGGCCTGGGACGCACTGGTGCCGGACGCCCAGCCCTTTGTGCGGCACGCCTTCCTCAGCGCGCTGGAAGACAGTGCCAGCCTGGGCCCTCAATCGGGCTGGCAACCGGAACATTTGTTGCACTGGGAAGGCGACCGCCTGGTGGCGGCATTGCCCAGTTATCGCAAATGGCATTCCTATGGCGAGTACGTGTTCGACCATGGTTGGGCCGATGCCTGCGAGCGTGCGGGCATTGATTACTACCCCAAGCTGCTGACGGCCGTACCATTCAGCCCGGTCAGCGGCCCCCGCTTGTTGGCGGCCAGCGTCGACGATGGTTTCGAACTGCTGAAGAGCCTGCCGGGCTACCTGGAAATCGAAGGGCTCTCCAGTGCCCATATCAACTTCACCGACGGCTTGGCCGATGAGGCGTTAGCCCAACAACCGGGTTGGTTGCAGCGCCTGGGTTGTCAGTTTCACTGGCAGAACCGTGGTTACCGTGACTTCCAGGATTTTCTCGATGCCCTCAGTTCCCGCAAGCGCAAACAGATGCGCAAGGAGCGCGAACAAGTGGCGGGGCAGGGCATCGACTTCCAGTGGTTGCAAGGCCACGAGTTGAGCGAGGCGCAATGGGATTTTGTCTACGCCTGCTACGCCAATACCTACGCGGTCCGCCGCCAGACACCCTACCTGACCCGCGAATTTTTCAGCCTGCTCGCCGAACGCATGCCCGAGGCGATCCGTGTGGTGCTGGCCAAGCAAGGCACACGCCCAGTGGCCATGGCCTTCAGCCTGATCGGTGGCGACAGCTTCTACGGCCGCTACTGGGGTTGCCTGGCGGAGTTTGACCGGCTGCATTTCGAAACCTGCTTCTACCAGGGCATGGATTACGCCATCGCCCACGGCCTGCAACGCTTCGACGCCGGCGCCCAGGGTGAGCACAAATTGATTCGCGGGTTTGAACCGGTGATCACCCGGTCATGGCACTACCTGCGCCATCCCGGGTTGAAGAATGCCGTCGAGGATTTCCTCGAGCGCGAACGGGTGGGGATTGTGGCGTATGCCGAAGAGGCGAGGGCAGCCCTGCCTTACCGGCAGGGCTGACCCTTTGCCTCAGGCCGGCTCCTCCTTGCCCAGCCATCGATAGACAACACCGCCCGCCACCGCACCCAGGATCGGCGCGAGCCAGAACATCCACAACTGCTGGATCGCCCACCCGCCGACGATCAAGGCCGGGCCGGTACTGCGGGCCGGGTTGACCGAGGTGTTGGTCACGGGGATGGAGATCAGGTGGATCAAGGTGAGGGCCAGGCCAATGGCGATGGGCGCGAGGCCCTTCGGGGCACGGTGGTCGGTGGCGCCGAGGATGATCAGCACGAACATCGCTGTCATCACCAGCTCGCAGACAAACCCCGCTGCCATTGAATAGCCGCCCGGCGAATGCTCGCCATAGCCGTTGGAGGCCAGTCCGCCGGCCAGTTCAAAGCCCGGCCTGCCACTGGCGATGAAGTACAACAATGCGGCGGCGACCACCCCGCCGATGACTTGGGCCACGATGTACGCCGGTAACTCCCTGGCCGGAAACCTCCCGCCCACTACCAGCCCCACCGATACCGCCGGGTTGAGGTGACAACCGCTGATATGCCCGATGGCCACCGCCATGGTCAGCACCGTGAGCCCGAACGCCAGGGCCACACCCAGCAACCCGATCCCGACGGCGGGAAAAGCGGCGGCCAACACCGCACTCCCGCAACCGCCCAACACCAGCCAAAACGTTCCCAACCCCTCTGTGACTGAACGCTTGAACAAAGACATGCAGCACGTCCTTGATAGATCGCTCTACCCAATCAGTAAATCAGTGATGCTCCCTGCAGATTTACTTCAGCGCCCGTCTGGGCACTGCACTGAGTACAGCATGGTTTTTACACAAATCCAGGCCACCAAATGTGGGAGGGGGCTTGCTCCCGATAGCGGAGTGTCAGTCGCAAAATGTGGTGACTGACCCACCGCTATCGGGAGCAAGCTCCCTCCCACATTTGCTTCAGTCGATGCCGACAAACCCACCGGTCTGGTGCTGCCACAAACGTGCATACAAGCCGCCATGGGCCAGCAGCTCGGCATGGCTGCCCGTCTCGGCAATCTGGCCTTTCTCCAGCACCACCAGGCGGTCCATCCGCGCGATGGTCGACAACCGGTGCGCAATCGCAATCACCGTCTTGCCTTGCATCAGGGTTTCCAGGCTTTCCTGGATCGCCGCTTCCACTTCCGAATCCAGCGCCGAGGTGGCTTCGTCCATGATCAGGATCGGCGCATCCTTGAGCAGTACACGGGCAATGGCGATACGTTGACGCTGCCCACCGGAGAGTTTCACCCCGCGTTCGCCCACGTGGGCATCCAGCCCGGTACGGCCTTCCGAGTCCGACAGCAGCGGGATGAACTCGTCGGCACGCGCCTTGTGCACGGCGGCCCAGAGTTCTTCGTCGGTGGCGTCCGGCTTGCCGTACAGCAGGTTGTCGCGGATCGAGCGGTGCAGCAGCGAGGTGTCCTGGGTGATCATGCCGATCTGTTCGCGCAGGGTTTCCTGGGCCACTTCGGCGATGTTCTGGCCGTCGATCAGGATCCGCCCGCCTTGCAGGTCGTAGAGGCGCAGCAGCAGGTTGACCAGGGTCGACTTGCCCGCGCCGGACGGGCCGATCAGGCCGATTTTTTCCCCGGCCTTGATCTCAAGGTTCAGGCCGCCAATGATCCCGCTCTGCTTGCCGTAGTGGAAATCCACGTGCTCGAAGCGGACTTCGCCACGGGGCACGCTTAAACGCGGGGCGTTGTCGCGATCAATCACGGCCAGGGGTTGGGCGATGGTTTTCAGGCCGTCCTGCACCATGCCGATATTTTCGAAGATGCCGTTGACCACCCACATGATCCAGCCGGACATGTTGACGATACGAATCACCAGGCCGGTAGCCAGGGCAATCGCGCCCACCGAGATCAGCGACTGTGTCCACAGCCACAGGGCCAGGCCGGTGGTGGTGACGATCAGCAGGCCGTTCATGCTGGTGATTGCGATGTCCATGCTGGTCACCACGCGGCTGGCCAGCTGGGTTTTTTCGGTCTGCTCGATGATCGCTTCCTTGGCGTACTGCTGCTCGTATTGGGTGTGTGCGAACAGCTTCAAGGTGGTGATGTTGGTGTAGCCGTCGACGATGCGGCCCATCAGTTTGGAGCGTGCCTCCGACGAGATCACCGAGCGTTCTTTCACGCGCGGCACGAAGTAGCGCAGCGCCAGGCTGTAGCAAACGATCCAGGTCACGAGTGGGATCATCAGGCGCCAGTCGGCCTCGGCAAACAGCACCAGGGAGCTGATGGCGTAGATCGCCACGTGCCAGATAGCGTCCACTGCCGCCACGGCGGAGTCGCGCAGGGAGTTGCCGGTTTGCATGATGCGCTGGGCGATACGCCCGGCGAAGTCATTCTGGAAGAAGTTGAGGCTCTGCTTGAGCACGTAGCTGTGGTTCTGCCAGCGGATCAGGCTGGTCATGCCGGGGCTGATGGTCTGGTGCACCAGCAGGTCGTGCAAGGCGCCGAAGATCGGGCGCAGCAGCAGGGCGACCACGGCCATCCAGATCAGCTCGGTGCTGTGGAGCTGGAAGAAGTTGGCGGGTGGCGTGCCCTGGGCCAGGTCGATGATACGGCTCAGGTAGCTGAACAGCGCGACTTCGATCAGCGCGCCGATCAGGCCCACCACCAGCAAGGCGGCGAAGTGCGGCCACACCTGGCGCAGGTAGTAGAGGTAGAAGGGCAGGACTTTGTCGGGAGGGGCGGCGCTGGGTGCGTCGCGGAAAATATCGATCAGTTGTTCAAAACGACGATAGAGCATTAGGGTTGACGCCCGCCTGGCGGGCTCTCCTTTCAAATGCGCGCGCGGCCTTGTGGGCCGTGCGCGGAGTTTCCTGCAGACCTCAGTCGATGCGCTTGGCCGACTTGATCAGGACAGGATCGATTGGCACGTTCTGCATGCCTTGCTTGGTGGTGGTCTGGGAGTTGACGATGATGTCGACCACATCCATGCCCTTGACCACTTTGGCGAACACGGCATAACCGGCATCGCGACCCGGGTCGAGGAAGGCGTTGTCAGCCACGTTGATGAAGAACTGGCTGGTGGCCGAATCCGGGTTCGAGGTGCGGGCCATCGACAGCGTGCCACGCACGTTATGCAGGCCATTGCTGGCTTCGTTCTTGATCGGCGCTTCGGTCGGCTTTTGCGACATCTGCTGGGTGAACCCGCCACCCTGGACCATGAAGCCCGGGATCACGCGGTGGAAGATCGTGTTGGTGTAGAAGCCTTTGTCGACATAGGCGAGGAAATTCTTGGTACTGATCGGCGCCTTGACCGGGTCCAGTTCGATTTCAATGTCGCCGTTGGTGGTGGAGATCAATACGTGTGGCGCCTTGGAAGGCTCGGCGGCCATCAGGTTGGCAGCGAACAGAACGGAACCGGCAAAAAAGGCGATTTTTTTCAGCATGGGTCAGTGATCCTGGGTAGTGGTTTCGACTGTCTCTAGAAAATCGAGCAGGGTGGTATTAAAGACTTCGGGTTGATCCAAGGGCGTGGCATGGCGGGAATCCTCGATCACCACCAGTCGCGCATCGGGCAGCAGTTTTACATAGTTTTCTTTCTGGGCCACGGGGGTGTAGTCGTGGTCGGCGCTGATGACCAGGGTTGGACAGGTAATCCTCGAAAGTCGTTCCTGTACGCCCCAGCCCACAATCGCATCGAAGCTGGCGAGATAAGCACGTTTGTCGTTTTTTGCCCAGCGTTCGGCCATCTTGCGGCGAAGGTCGGCCTGACCCGGCTTGGGGAAGAGGCGCTCGCCCAGTGCCTTGCCGATGGTGGCGAGGCTGAGCACACGGGCGAGCGTCCAGCGCTTGACCCACCACCCGTACTCCCGGGCACTGCGTACCTTGACCTGCGGCGCGCTGTTGACGATGCACAGGCTCTTGACCCGGCCGGGTTCGTCCACCGCCAGTTGGAAGGCGATCATGCCGCCCATGGACAAGCCCACCACATGGGCGGGCGGCAGGTCCAGGTGCTCGATCAGGGCGATCAGGTCGTAGGTGAACCCTTCGATGCTGTAGCGCTCCCGAGGCTTGTCGGAGCGCCCATGGCCGCGCACATCCACCACGATCAGGCGGTAGTGGCGGGCCAGCGCCGGCACCTGCAGTTCCCAATCCTGGCTGCTGGAGCCCAGGCCGTGGATCAGGATCAGCGGCGTGCCGTGGCCGTATTCCTCATAGTGCAGGCTGCAGCCTTCATGGTCGAACCAGGCCATGCATGAACTCCGTTTCAGGCTTGCTGGGGAGCGGCGAAAGGCGCGTCCAGAGGGGCTGTGTCAAAGGTGCGCAGCAGCTCCACGAGGATCTGCGTTGCCGGCCCCAAGGGTTTGTCCTTGTTTGAATACAGGTAGAACGTGGGGTGGCGGCTGCCGCCCTGTTCCAAGGGTAGCTGCTTGAGCACGCCTTCGGCGAGTTCACGCTCGATCATGTGCCGTGGCAGCCAGGCAAAGCCCAGGCCGCTGCCGACAAAGGCGGCGGCGGTGGCCAGGCTGCCGACGGTCCAGCGTTGTTCAGCGCCAAGCCAGCCCACATCCCGGGGTTGCTGGCGGCCGGAGTCGCGGATCACCACCTGCATCTGGCTTTCCAGGTCCTGGAAGCTCAACTCGCGGTTCATGCGGTGCAAGGCGTGCTCGGGGTGGGCCACGGCGACGAACTCCACGTCGCTCATTTCGGTGCCCAGGTAGCCGGGGATGCTGAAGCCGCAAATCGCCAGGTCGGCCACGCCTTCGATCAACAGCTCTTCGACGCCGGACAGCACCTCTTCCCGCAAACGCACCCGGCAACCACGGCTCTGCGGCATGAACGCGGTGAGTGCGCGTACCAGGCGCGCGTTGGGATAGGCCGCATCGACGACCAGCCGCACTTCGGCTTCCCAGCCCTGTTCCATATGGTGGGCGAGGTCTTCCAGCTGGCTGGCGTTTTTCACCAGTTGCCGGGAGCGGCGCAGCAGCACTTCACCGGCGTCGGTGAGTACCGCCTTGCGCCCTTCGATGCGCAGCAGCGGCACGCCGAGTTGGTCTTGCATACGGGCCACGGTGTAGCTCACCGAGGACTGCGAACGGTGCAGCGCTTCCGCTGCCTGGGCGAAGCCGCCGTGGTCGACGACGGCTTGCAGCGTGCGCCATTGATCGAGGGTAACGCGGGGCGCTTTCAAGATGTGTTCCTCTTGTCCTAAGCTGGCGGTCCCTATTGGAGACTGCCGAATGAGAAAATTCTGTTGTGTGTTGCTGACGCTGCTGCCGATGAGCGCGTTTGCCTACCCCATCGACGTGACGAAAAAGATCGACGGCGTGAGCATCGATTACACCGCCTCCGACGTGGACGGCGATATCAGCTCGATCCAGCTGAATAACTACGGCACCCAGGACGCCGTGTGTTCGGTAACGTTCACCAATGGCCCGGAATCGCCGCGTCGTCGCACGGTTACGGTGCCGGCGGGGAAAAGCACCAACACCACGGTCAAGTTCAACCGCGCCATTATCAAGATGCGTATCGCGTTGGCCTGCGCGCCGAAATAACACAGCAGCGGAGCATGCCCCTCGCGATACTCCGCTTATAAACAAATTTATAGATTGGTTATAGCAGTTTTTTGCGCTTTTTTATCGAATTGGCTCTGTCTAATCTCCACTCCATCGACTTACAGCAATTACAGATGGAGCCTACGAAGCCATGTCCAATGTCCTGATCATCGAAAGCAGCGCCCGCCAGCAGGATTCGATCTCCCGTCAACTGACCGAGCAGTTCATCAGCCAATGGCAGGCCGCCCACCCGACGGACCGGATCACGGTGCGTGACGTGGCGCTCAACCCGGTTCCGCACCTGGACGCCAACCTGCTCGGCGGCTGGATGAAACCGGCGGATCAGCGCAACGGTAACGAACAGGCTTCCCTCGACCGCTCCAACGAGTTGACCGACGAACTGCTGGCCGCCGACGTGCTGGTGATGGCCGCACCGATGTACAACTTCGCCATCCCCAGCACCCTCAAGGCCTGGCTGGATCACGTGTTGCGGGCGGGTGTGACCTTCAAGTACACCCCCACCGGGCCGCAAGGTTTGTTGACCGGCAAGCGTGCCATTGTGTTGACCGCCCGGGGTGGCATCCACACCGGCGCCAGTTCCGATCACCAGGAACCGTACCTGCGCCAGGTCATGGCCTTTATCGGCATCCACGACGTCACTTTCATTCACGCCGAAGGGGTGAACCTGAGCGGGGACTTCCAGGAAAAGGGCATCAACCACGCCAAGGCCCAGCTGGTACAGCTCGTGGCATGAGGTGGTTGATCCTTTAATCGTCAGATAATCGCGCGGTGTTTATATCGCTCCACGCAAACCCTTCAAGTACGCGTACGAACCTCCCTTTGCACTTGTTGCTCCTGAGTGCTCCTGCCCGACTGCCGCTTTAGCGAGGTCGGGTTTTTTTTGCCCCGAGTTTCTTCAATCGCCGAAAACCTTTAATGTCCCGCCCATTCGATGCGAGGCGCACATGGGCTATCTACTGGTTGTCACCCTGATTCAGGCATTTTCCTTCAGCTTGATCGGCGAATACCTCGCCGGTCACGTCGACAGCTACTTCGCGGTGCTGGTGCGTGTGGTACTGGCCGGGCTGGTCTTTATCCCGCTGACTCGCTGGCGTTCGGTCGAACCTGCCTTTATGCGCGGCCTGCTGGTGATCGGCGCGCTGCAGTTCGGCGTGACCTATGTGTGCCTGTACCTGAGCTTTCGTGTGCTCACGGTGCCGGAGGTGCTGCTGTTCACCATCCTCACGCCGTTGCACGTGACCCTGATCGAAGATGCGCTCAACCGGCGCTTCAACCCGTGGGCACTGGTTGCTGCCCTGGTGGCAGTGGCGGGGGCGGCGGTGATTCGCTTCGACCAGATCACCCCGCACTTCCTGATGGGCTTCCTGCTGCTGCAACTGGCTAACTTCACCTACGCCGCCGGGCAAGTGATGTACAAGCACCTGGTGGCACGCTACCCAAGTGACCTGCCGCACTACCGGCGTTTCGGTTATTTCTACCTCGGTGCGTTGCTGGTGGTGTTGCCGGCGTTCCTGTTGTTCGGCAAGGCCGATTTCCTGCCGCAAGCGCCGCTGCAATGGGGTGTCTTGCTGTTCCTCGGGCTGGTCAGCACTGCCCTTGGCATTTATTGGTGGAACAAAGGCGCCTGCCTGGTGCATGGCGGAACCCTGGCGGTGATGAACAACCTGCATGTGCCGGTAGGATTGTTGCTGAACCTGCTGATCTGGAACCAGCACGAGCCGTTGGGTCGCCTGGCCTTGGGTGGCCTGGTGATCCTGGGGGCGGTGTGGATAAGTCGATTGGGCGTAAAGCCCGCGCCTGGCGTACAGTCTGCGACGTGATCGGCCGAAGGCATGCGTGAGCGACAATGAAAGTCTGCTATCGAAAAGAACGGTGTGGGGGCGGCAGAGTGGACAAGATTGATGAACTGATCATTGCAGCCTTGAAGGATGACTCCCGAGTCAGCCTGGCGCAATTGGCGCGGCAAGTTCACAAGTCTCGAACCGCAGTGGAGTCGCGCGTTCAAAAGCTGATTGAAAAAGGCATCATCCTGGGGTTCACCATCAACGTCGCCGAGGGCGATGAGACCCTGCAAGCGGCGTTCTTGATGCTGACGCTCAATGGCAGCAACTGCCATCTGGTGTTTCCGAAGATCCAGCAGTTCAGCCAGGTGGTGCATGCCTATTCCCTGTTTGGCGACGTGGACATGATGCTCGACGTTCGGTACAGGAGCTTTGAAGAACTGATGGTTTTCAAGGACAGCCTGCTGAAGATCGAGCATGTGAAGGAAGTGGTGGTCAACCCGGTGCTGAAGGCCTGGCGCTAGGCGCCGGCCCCCCCTTCATGTGCTGGCTTCAGGCGTGGTCGCGCACGGTTTCAAGAAAATGATGGCTCAGGTTCGGCATTTTCTGGCGCAGGGTGTCCACGAGTTCTTCGATGACCGCCTGGTTGAATTGGAACGATGTGTCGTCGTGCCCCAGGATCACCACCAACAACCTCGACGAGTCTTTTGTCAGCCGGAAGTCATGGGCATCGGCATCCACCTTGCCGATGCTCGCCAACGGCACATCACCGCAGGTATAGACGATATCGCCGACGGGAATGGTGATGGCCTTCTTGGCGAACAGGGGGCGTAGCACCCTCGGTTTTTCCGACCGCATCACGTAGATGTCATCCTTCTGATGATAGGTGTGCACGCCGATGCTGACCCCATGTCGGATCGCGACCGCGTTATAGGCGTCGACGATGTTGTTGATGGGGTACACGCCTTTGGCGATGAAGCGGCGCAGCAGCTTTTCGTTGGCGCTCACGGTATTTTCGTAGCCGAGTTTCTTGAGCTGTTTGGCAAACCCCTCGTATACGACGTTCGAGTCCAGCTCGTTAAGGCGCGAGGCCACGTGGTTCAGGTTACTTTGCAGTACCCCGACGAAGCTCTGGTCATCCGACACGGTGATGTCTTCGATCACGGCGGCGCACGCATTATTGATGCCCAGCTCACAGGCTGACTTTCTGATGATCAAGCGACTTTTCATAACCTTAGCCCCACAGTTTTTTTCGCAGGTTGGCGGTACTGGTGTCCAGTTGCTGCGCCGAAGGGCTTTGCAGCCAGAACAGCCCTGGACAGGTGGCGAAGTCGATCGTGACCGGCGTGGTATCGCCGGCGCCGATGAAATAACGGTGCCCGCAATAGGCCTCGTCCGCCTGGGCGCTTTGTATGGCCTGGGGTGAGGGCGGAGCGAAGGCATGGCGTTCATCGGAACAGAAGAAACCGATCCGGCCATGGCTGATCTGGCTGACCGCATCGGCCTGGGGGCGTGGGTGGCCGAGGTAGCTGTCGATCGACAGTGACAGCAAGTCGGGGTGATACACCTGCTGGAACAGCAGGGGCGCGATGCCGCCGTGCAAGCGACCGCCGGCCTCGATCATCACCGGCCCGGCCTCAGACCAGATGATTTCCATATGAATCGGCCCGACCCGCACGCCCAGGGCCGCTGCCGCCTGGCGCGCGTAATCGGTCAGCGGTTGCAGTTCTTCAGCCCGCGGGTCGAGGGTGTCGAGGCTTTCGTAGACAAACATGCTGCCGTTCTTCTGGATCTTGGTGTACTTGCAGACGCTGGCAACGACGTAGGTGCCGTCAAAGGCGACCATGTCCACCACGTACTCCGGTCCCGCTATGAACGACTGCACGATAAAACCGAGATTGACTTCGCCCAGGTCGTTTTTCTGCTGCCAGGCCGCGTTTTTCAAGGCGGTCTCCACTTCGCGCTTGCCCTGGGCAAACACCACGCCTTCGGTGGCGGCCGAGTTCAGCGGCTTGACCACATAGGTGGCCGCCTGGTCGAGTTTGCCCAGAACTTCGCCGATGCGGCTCGGTGAGCTCAGCAAGTGCGAATCGATGTGGGCCAACTGGTATTTTTTCAGCGCCTGCTGCATGGAGAATTTGTTGCGTCGCAGGTCGCTGGTGATACGGCTGTTGCCCGGGATGTCGAGCAGCTCCGTCAGGTAGTCCGTGAGGTAGATCGCGGTTTCGCAACCGGCGATCACGGCGCTCGGTGACAAGGCTTCCAGGGTAATCAACAGGCTCTCTTCCCAGGCATACACCTCATGGAAGTTCTCTGTGATCAAGTCGTTGGTGAAGTGTTCAGGCAAGGCGCGCGTGGAGATCACGGCGATGCACCGTATGCCCTGTGCGTTGAGCAAGGGCGCGTAGAGTTTGCCCGTGGAGAACGGGTCAACGATGAGTACGGTTTTCACGTCGTGCATTCCTTATTCCGTGGTGGCCGTGGGCGCGGCGGCCGGGGTCAGTTTCCATGCCAGTACGGCGGTGGCCAACAGGCCGGCGGAGACGATCATCAATAGGCGGGCGCCTTCGAGTCCGAGAAATCCCGAGGTGGTGAAGAACGTCAGGATCATCGGTGCCGAGCCACTGACCAGCAGGTAGTAGAGCGAACTCTTGGCCGCGATCACATCGGCTACCCGGGCGTTGGGCGCCGACTCGATCAGGGTTTTACGCAATTGGATCCGCAGGCTGTTGATGCAAAAACCCAGCAGGAAGGCCGCGGCCATCATCACGTAGAGGTTCTGGAAGTAGACGATTGCCACGTCCGCCAGTATCACCAGCGAGATGGCCCCGTAGCTGTTGAGCTTGATGCGCGGCAATACCGCGGCGCTGAAGGCGCCCAGGCCGGCCAGGCCACTGGCGACGCCGAACAGGGTGGCATTCCACTCATTGAGCTTTTGAAAAACGATGGGCACCAGGCTGTTGAACGCGCCGATATGGAACCCGATCATGCTCAACACGATGATCAGGATGTAGAGGTTGCGCGGCAGGTCCAGCGGCCGCGCAGTGGAGGGCCCTGTGGCCTGTTCGGCGGTGTGTTCGTTGGGGTTGTCGGCCACCAGGAGGATGGCCGCGAGCGAGAGGATCGCCGCCAGGCTGATGATCTGCAGCGTCTGGTTGACCGAGAACACATCCACGATCAACCCGCCCAGCAGCGCACCGCCGAAGGCACCGATCTGGATGGAGGTTTGCATCAACCGCGCGCAGGTATCGCTGTCGGTGAGGCCGGCCAGAACCAGCTTGGTATTTTTCGATTCCAGGGTGCTGATGGTGAAGTAGTCGGTGACGCCCACCACGAACGCGATGGCCAGGAAGCCGATGGGCAGCAAGGCGGCCTGGGTAAACGACAGCCCCAGTACTGCGGCGAAGGCCGCCAGGCGAATGTACAGCAGCCGTTTCAGGCTGAGTTCAATGGTAAAGAACTTGCCGATGTACTGTTCGCACAAATAGGGCACCACGGTGGCCACGCACAAGGTGGCGCCGACCAGGAATGTCGAACCGGTAGTCTCCAGGCCGAACCAGACCATCGCGATGACAATCGCCATGTCGAGGCCGGTGAAGAGGGTCACGATTGAATAGAACGCGGTCAATGTCGATTTAGTATTCATGGGCTTCATCAGTCGTAACGGGAGATTTTAAGCAGCGGCACACAGCGCTCGGTGTCGCCGACGACGGTGCTGATCTGGTTCATGACGCGCACGGTGGGCAGCGCCTTTTTTTCCAGGTTGCAGACCTTGTAGGCATTGTCGTGCCAGGGACAGATCACGCTTTGGCCGTCGCCTGTCACTTCGCCCATGTGCAGCGGGCCGCCACGGTGGGGGCATGCGGTGGGCAGCAATTGCGTCGAATAGGCGTGACGCTTGAGAAAGTAGGTTCTTTCCCCCACGGCCACAAAGTTGGCGTGGTCGAGATTCAGGCTGATGGCTTTCATTGGGTTGCCTACTCAGATGGCGGTGACGGTGTACGTGCAGGACGGGCTGGTGATGCGGGTGCCGTGCAGCATTCCCTTGGGAATCACCACGCCTTCGCCGGCCTTGAGGCGCACCGTCAGTTCGGGGCTGGCGACGAACTCCAGCTCGCCTGATTCGACCCAGAACAGTTCGTCATTCGGGTGGGTATGCAGCACCGACAGCTCGTGTTCGGTCTCGGTAATCCTCAGGTCCACGGGTTTGTGGCCCTGGAGCGCCGCTGCCTGTGCGCGATGCTCATCGAACGCGTCATGCCAGTTGATATGGGCATACAACTCTTCGTCGGCGATGTCCTGAAGCAGCCTGAACTCTTCAAAGCCGCGAATAAGGTCGGGGATGATCTGGGTGCCGAACTGCTTGATCATGGGAATGATCAGGCGCTGGAGGGCCATTCTTCCGTGGTGCACATCGATGTGGGCATGCTCATCGAAATAGTCCGTGGAGACGCTGCCGTTGAAGATGGTCTTGATCGCGCGTGACTGGTGCTTGGTGGTCAGCGCCAACGTGGCTTCGGTGTAGTACATGGCGCCGATATAGCGGAACAGCTCGCCATGGTTGGCCGATACATAGTGGAAGTAGTTGGTGAGCGACAGCGACGCCGGCGTATAGAACTGCCAGTAGTGGTGCACGTGATGGGACATGCCCATGTCCTGGAGCATGTCTTCAAAAATGGTGCTGTGCTTCTTTTTGTCGACGCCGTAGCCGTACTCGTCGATCAGGATCTTGAACAATTCGCTGGTGTACACACCGCTGTTACCCAGTACGTTGCGGGCCATGGCCGATGCTTCACTGAGGAAGTCTCCCGCACACTGCGTCATGAAAAACCTGGCGGCTCGCTCGGGGTGGCGGCTGGTGGTCAGTACTTCATGGAGTTTGGACTCGGATCGGGCGACGTCATCCAATACTTTATCGGTGTGGGCGATAAAAGAGTCCAGGCACCAAGGGCCATTGATATGTACTTCTTCCTTGAGCCAGTTGTACAAGTAGTGTTCCAGCAACGGGCGGATCTTTTTGCCACTGGCCGCGTGCTGGGGATCATAGAAACGCTTGAACGCCTTGAAGTCGAGTTCCAATGGCGGCTTGGGCAAGAAGACCAGGTCTTGTTCGTAGATATTCAATAACAACCGCTGTGCCAATAGATGCTGGCTGTTTGAAAGCTGGTCGCTGGTCAGGCAGGTGGTGATGATTGAATCGGTGACGTCCTGCGGCCGCGAAGGGCGCTGGTAGGGGTTTTGGGTATAAAAATCGTGGGGTTGAGCAAAGGCGCCAGCACCACAATAGTGGGTCAATGCTTCGGCATTCGAACTTAATACAAAGTCTGCTGCATTATCGGAAAGCTGAGTTGTCCATAACATGAGGGAGGCCTTTTGCTGGCGTTGTTTGATGGCCAGATGCTAAGGCGTGGATTTTTTTTAAAACAGATTAGAAATAGTGCGCGCAAGTAGTGAAATTCACTAAAGGCGTAGGAGAAATTTTCTTTATGGGGTGGGCCCGTTGAATAATCGGCAGCAGCGGCTATAGATAGATGCTGGCTTTTATCGGTCGTGTTTAGATGAATACGGTTGCGCCCATCGTCCTATATAGATAGCGACGAGGCGCTTCCCAGCCCCTCGTCGATATCGTTGTCACTACTCCGGGGTTTCCAAGGTTCGGGCAGTGCCTGCCAGGGCCAGTATCCCGGTGCGCAAGTCGGTGCCACTGGGTTGCTGGTACAGGTTCAATCCGAACTCCGGCAACACGGCCAGCAGGTAGTCGAAAATATCCCCCTGGATCCGCTCGTAATCGGCCCACGCGGTGGTGCGGGTAAAGCAGTAGATCTCCAGCGGCACGCCCTCGGCGGTGGTTTGCATCTGGCGCACCATGCAGGTCATGTTCGGCTGGATGTCCGGATGGCTTTTGAGGTAGGCCAGGGCATACGCGCGGAAGGTGCCGAGGTTGGTCATCCGTCGACGGTTGGCCGACATCGCCGCCACATTGCCCTGGGTTTCGTTCCAGGCCTTGAGTTCGGCCTGCTTGCGCCCGATGTAGTCGGTGAGCAGGTGCACCTGAGTCATGCGTACTTCTTCATCGTCACGCAAAAAGCGCACGCCGCTGGCATCGATAAACAGGCTGCGCTTGATGCGTCGCCCACCCGAGGCCTGCATGCCGCGCCAGTTCTTGAACGATTCGGACATCAGGCGCCAGGTCGGGATGGAGACGATGGTCTTGTCGAAGTTCTGCACCTTGACCGTGTGCAGGGTGATGTCCACCACATCGCCGTCGGCGCCGACCTGGGGCATTTCGATCCAGTCGCCGACACGCAGCATGTCGTTGCTGGTCAATTGCACGCTGGCGACGAACGACAACAGCGTGTCCTTGTAGACCAACAGGATCACCGCCGACATCGCACCCAGGCCCGACAGCAGTAACAGTGGCGAACGGTCAATCAGGGTCGCGACGATGATGATCGCGCCAAACACGTACAGCACCATCTTCGCCAACTGCACGTAGCCCTTGATCGAGCGGGTACGCGCGTGTTCGGTGCGCGCATAGATGTCCAGCAGGGCGTTGAGCAGGGCGCTCATGGCCAGCATCAGGAACAGGATGGTCAGGGCCAGGGCCACGTTGCCGATAAACAGGATGGCGGTCTTGCTCAGGTCCGGCACCAGGTACAGGCCGAACTGGATCACCAGCGAAGGCGTCATCTGCGCCAGGCGGTGGAAGACTTTGTTGTGCCGCAGGTCGTTGAGCCAGTGCAGCGCCGGTTGCCGGCCGAGCAATTTGACGGCGTGCAGGATGAGGTAACGCGCCACCCGTCCGAGCAGCAGGGCCACCACCAGCAACACCAGGAAACCGAGGCTGGCATGCAGCAGCGGGTGTTCGTCGAGGGTGCCCCAGAGGTCTTGGACGTTGAGCCAGAGCTGTTTGATATCCATGGATGAAACCGATTCTTCTGTAAGACAAGACGGCGCGATTAGAGCATTTAAGTGCAACAAAGTTGATGCCGTGGACAAATGCTCTGACAAAAAAGCAACTGATTAGCGCCGTTCGCGTAAAGACACTCGGTTTGGACGCCCGAAACCGGTACCCTATGCAGCTGATTTTTTGTATTTCTTCGAGGTAGCACCCGTGTTTTCCCAATTCGCCCTGCACGAACGCCTGCTCAAAGCCGTGGCCGAGCTTAAATTTGTCGAGCCTACGCCTGTGCAGGCAGCGGCCATCCCGCTCGCGCTCGAAGGGCGTGACCTGCGGGTGACGGCTCAAACCGGGAGTGGCAAGACCGCCGCTTTCGTGCTGCCGATTCTTAACCGCCTGATCGGCCCGGCCAAGGTCCGCGTCAGCATCAAGACCCTGATCCTGCTGCCGACCCGCGAGCTGGCCCAGCAGACCTTGAAGGAAGTCGAGCGCTTCTCGCAGTTCACCTTCATCAAGTCCGGCCTGATCACCGGTGGCGAAGACTTCAAGGTCCAGGCCGCCATGCTGCGCAAGGTGCCGGACATCCTGATCGGCACGCCTGGGCGCATGATCGAGCAACTCAACGCCGGTAACCTTGACCTCAAGGAAGTCGAGGTGCTGGTGCTCGACGAAGCCGACCGCATGCTCGACATGGGCTTTGCCGACGACGTGCAGCGCCTGGTGGCTGAATGCGTGAACCGCCAGCAGACCATGCTGTTCTCCGCCACCACCGGTGGTTCGACCCTGCG
The DNA here is from genome assembly GCF_003058245.1 of Pseudomonas sp. GV047. Taxonomy (NCBI): domain Bacteria; kingdom Pseudomonadati; phylum Pseudomonadota; class Gammaproteobacteria; order Pseudomonadales; family Pseudomonadaceae; genus Pseudomonas; species Pseudomonas sp. GV047. Next base: position 177,661 of record NZ_QCWA01000004.1, read on the forward strand.
CGAGATGGTCGCCAAGGTCCTGAACAACCCTGAGCACCTGCAGGTCAACAACGTCAGCGACCTGAACGCCACCACGCGCCAGCAGATCGTCACCGCTGACCACAACGTGCACAAGGAACAGATCCTCAACTGGTTGCTGGCCAACGAGACCTATCAGAAGGCCATCGTGTTCACCAACACCCGCGCTGCCGCCGACCGCATCTACGGCCGCCTGGTGGCCCAGGACTACAAGGCGTTCGTGCTGCACGGCGAGAAAGACCAGAAGGACCGCAAACTGGCGATCGACCGCCTCAAGGCCGGCGGCGTGAAGATCCTGGTCGCCACCGACGTCGCCGCGCGCGGCCTGGACGTGGACGGCCTGGACATGGTCATCAACTTCGACATGCCCCGCAGCGGCGACGAATACGTGCACCGTATCGGCCGTACCGGGCGTGCGGGCAACGATGGCCTGGCGATCTCGCTGATCTGCCACGGCGACTGGAACCTGATGTCGAGCATCGAGCGCTACCTCAAGCAGTCGTTCGAGCGCCGCACCATCAAGGAAGTCAAAGGCACCTACACCGGGCCGAAGAAGGTCAAGGCGTCGGGCAAGGCCGTTGGCGTGAAGAAGAAAAAAACCGACGCCAAGGGCGAGAAGAAAAAGGCCGGTGCCAAGTCGCCGACCAAGCGCAAGATCGCCAACCGGCCGAAGACCGACAACCTGTCGCTCGTCAGCAAGGATGGCATGGCGCCGCTCAAGCGTCGCAAGCCAGAAGCACCCGCTGCCGAGTAAGGCGTGGGGGATGTGAAAAAACCGGACGTTGTCCGGTTTTTTTTAACCTCAGTTGTTCGCCTTGGCCGCCGCTTCTTTCAATTCCTTGAGCCGGGCGTCGATCAACTGGCACTTGTCGGGGAACTCCGCGCTTTCAGTATCCAGGTCCATCTTCTGCAGCTCGTCATTCATCTCCTTGGCCTTGGTCGGGTTCTGCTCGGTGAGTTTGGCCACTTCCTGGGCCAGTTGCTCGCGCTTGGCCGTGGCCTCCTCCGGCGTGCAGGCCCAGGCAGGCAGGGCGGTGAGCAACGTGGCGGCGATGGCCAGGTTCATCAGGGTTTTCATGGTCGGACCTCCTTGGCGGTGATGCTCAGTTGAGGGGGCGAACGTCTGGAAAGTTCAGAGAAATGACGCCCGTCGGTTGGTATGAACGGCCACAGACCCACAGGGTCACTCCTACAGACGGGCTACTTTCCTTAGGCCTGCAGGAGGAATCAGGATGACGACTTACAACTGGGATCTGATCGAACGTCTGCTGCATGAAGTGCAGAACGGCGAGGGCAGCTTTGCCCCACGCAAATACGCCGAGCAGGAAGCGGCCGAGAAGGCCACTGCGGGCGAGTCCACCGGTAACCTGGATGCGCTTAAAAAGACCGCCGCGGACTATGAAGCGCTGTTGTTCAAGCGTGGGTTTATCGAGTCGCGGCCTGAGGAAGAAGGCGGTAACGGAGAGAATTTCATTCTGACCGCCCTGGGCGCGCAGCTGTTGGCGCTGATCGACAGCTCCATCCCGGGCAACGATCACCCGCGCCAGGTGCTGGATGAGCAGGCCGATGCGTTGGATCCGGCGACCTTCGCTGAGGTGGCGTCCAAGGCACAGATTGCCTGACCCCTCCATGCCCCGGCACCCAGGCGGTGCCGGGCACGCCGAAACTGTCGGATCGGTAATCTGCCGCTAAGGTTGCTGACAGCCGGCGACCCCTAATCTGCTGCCATTCAACTGACGGACTTGAATCGGCATGCACTCTACTACCTCCAGACGAACCTTCGTCAAAGGCCTGGCCGCCGGCGGCCTGCTGGGCGGGCTCGGGCTATGGCGCACGCCGGTATGGGCGCTGACAAGTGCGGGCGAGCCCACGGTGCTGGCGGGCAGCGAATTCGCTCTGTTTATCGAGCAGACGCCGGTCAATCTCACGGGTCAACAGCGCACCGCGTTGACCATCAATGGCAGCCTGCCCGGCCCGTTGCTGCGCTGGCGTGAGGGCGACACCGTGACCCTGCGCGTGCACAACCGCCTCAGCGAGCCGACGTCGATCCACTGGCACGGCATCTTGTTGCCGTCGACCATGGACGGCGTGCCCGGCCTGAGTTTCAAGGGCATCGAGGCGGGTGGCGTGTTTGTCTATCAGTTCAAGGTCAGACAGCACGGCACTTACTGGTACCACAGCCACTCCGGGTTCCAGGAGCAGCAGGGGGTGTACGGCCCGCTGGTCATCGAGCCGTTGGAGCCCGAGCCCTTCACCTGCCAGCGCGACTACGTGGTGATGCTCTCGGACTGGACCGACGAAGACCCCGTCGCCCTGATGAAGACCCTCAAGAAGCAGTCCGATTACTACAACCTGCATAAGCCCACCGTGGGCGATTTCGCACGGGATGTGGGCAAGCAGGGCTGGTCGGCCACCGTCAGCGACCGGCTGATGTGGGCGCAGATGAAGATGAACCCTACCGACCTCGCGGACGTCAGCGGCCAGACCTACACCTACCTGCTCAACGGCCAGCCCCCCGGCCTCAACTGGACCGGGGTGTTTGAAGCCGGGGAGAAAATACGCCTGCGCTTTATCAACGGTTCGGCGATGACCTATTTCGATGTGCGCATCCCGGGGCTGAAGATGACCGTCATCGCCGCCGATGGCCAGCCGGTCAAGTCGGTCAGCGTCGATGAGTTCCGCATTGCGGTCGCCGAAACCTTCGATGTGCTGGTGGAGCCCACGGCAGCGGCCTACACGCTGTTTGCCCAGTCCATGGACCGCACGGGTTATGCCCGTGGCACGCTTGCCCGCCAGGCGGGGGCGACGGCCCCCGTACCGGCACTTGAGCCGCGCCCCTGGCTCACCATGGACGACATGGGCATGGGTGGGATGGATCACGGCGCCATGGCGGACATGCCGGATATGGCGGGCATGGATCACAGTGGGATGGGCGCGATGTCGATGCAGAGCCACCCGGCCAGAGAGCAGAACAACCCTTTGGTGGACATGCAGGCGATGAGCCCGGTGCCCAAGCTCGACGATCCCGGTATCGGCCTGCGCAACAACGGTCGGCGAGTGCTGACCTACGCCGACCTGCACAGCACCTTTGAGGACCCCGATGGCCGCGACCCCGCGCGCACCCTTGAATTGCACCTCACCGGGCATATGGAGAAGTTCGCCTGGTCATTCAATGGCGTGAAGTTCTCCGATGCCGAGCCCTTGCAACTGACCTATGGCGAGCGCGTCCGGCTGGTGCTGGTCAACGACACGATGATGAGCCACCCGATTCACCTGCACGGCCTGTGGAGCGACCTGGAGGATGAAAACGGCCAGTTCCAGGTCCGCAAGCACACCATCGACATGCCGCCGGGCTCGCGCCGCAGTTACCGCGTGACCGCCGATGCCCTGGGGCGTTGGGCCTATCACTGCCACCTGCTGTACCACATGGAAATGGGCATGTTCCGTGAAGTGCGCGTACATGAATGAGGACGCGAGCATGAGCCGTCGGGTTTTATCGGTGTGTATCGCGCTGGCCGGGTGGGCATTCGGCTCGCTGGCGCAGGCCGAGGAGTTTCAAGGCATGAGCCCGGCGGTTCCGGCGCTGAGCGAAAGCCGTACGCCGATCCCGCTGCTCACCGACGCTGATCGCGCCGCTGTGTATAACGCGCCGGGCGGGCATGTGGTGCATGACAGCGGCATCAACTCAATGCTGCTGGTCAACCAGCTGGAATGGCAAGGCGGCGGTGGCGGTGGTGCGCTGAACTGGGACATCAAGGGTTGGGTCGGTGGTGACATCGACCGTCTGTGGCTGCGCAGCGAAGGCGAGCGCAGCGCCGGTCGCACTGACAGCGCCGAAGCCCAGGCGTTGTGGGGGCACGCCATCAGCCCTTGGTGGGACCTGGTTGGCGGCGTGCGCCAGGACTTCAAGCCCGGGGACAGCCAGACCTGGGCCGCGTTCGGCCTGCAGGGCATGGCGCTCTACAACTTCGAGGCCGAGGCGACGCTGTTTGTGGGCGAGTCGGGCCACACCGCGGCACGCCTGGAAGGTGACTACGACATCCTGCTGACCAACCGCCTGATCCTTCAGCCGACGGCCGAATTCAATTTTTATGCGCAGAACGATCCGCAGCGCCGGGTGGGCGCAGGCCTGTCGGAAAGCGAGCTGGGCCTGCGCTTGCGCTACGAGGTGCGCCGGGAGTTGGCGCCTTACGTGGGTGTGAGTTGGAACCGCAGCTATGGGCGGACGGCGCAATACGCTCGCGACGAAGACGAGGACATCAGCCAACTGCGCTGGGTGGTCGGTGTGCGCCTTTGGTTTTAACCGGTTTCTTATTCCTATAACTCGCCGCCTTGAGCGGCCTGGAGCCTTGCATGTCGATGTTGAAAACCGCGTTAACGGGGGGGGCGCTGTGGGTCGGATTGATGATCAGCCTGCCGGCCTCGGCCCATCCGAAACTGTTGTCCTCCCTCCCTCCAGCCGGGGCCCAAGGTGCCGCGCCGGCCGTCATTGAACTGCGCTTTTCGGAGAACCTGCTGACGCAGTTTTCCGGAGCCAGGCTGACCATGACCGATATGCCCGGCATGCCCAATTCGCCGATGCCCATCAAGGCCAGTGTCGCGGCGAGCACCGACCCCAGGGTGATGCTGATCAAGCCGGCTTCTGCACTGGCTACCGGCACCTACCGGGTCGATTGGCGCGCAGTGTCATCCGACACGCACCCGATTACCGGTAACGTGGTGTTCAGCGTCCAGCCATGAGCGAACTGACCCAAGTCACACTGCGCTTTGCGCTCTATCTTGACCTGATGCTGTTGTTTGGCCTGGGGCTCTTTGGTCTTTACGGACTCAAGGCGCCGGAGCGCGTGCTGCTGAATTTGAGGGGCCTGCTGCGGCTGACGGCTGGCGTCGGAATAGTGCTGTCGATAGCGTCGCTGTTGGCGCTGACCCAGGCCATGAGTGGCGCAACGGATTGGCAGACGCTGTGGCCGCATCTGCACATGATGCTCTGGCAGACCGACCTGGGCGTGACGTGGTGGCTACGGATGGGGGCGCTGGTGGTGGCTGCGCTTGGCCCTAGCCTGCCACTGACCGCGTTGTCGGGCGCCGCCGCGTTGGTGACGCTGGCGTGGACCGGGCACGGCGTGATGCATGAAGGCACGCTGGGTGTGTGGCACATCCTCAGCGACGGCGCGCATCTGTTGGCAGCGGGTGGCTGGGTCGGGGCGTTGGCGGCGTTCGGGTTGTTGTCGAGGTGCACGTCTTTGCACGATGCTTATCACGTTCGGGTGCTGGCAAGGGCGCTGAAGGGGTTCGAGCATGTGGGGGCGGGATTTGTAGCGGTGCTGATCGGCACCGGGGTGGTCAACTATCTGTTGGTGGTCGGGCTGAATCTGGACGGCCTTACCGGCGGTGTCTACGCGATCCTGTTGTGCCTGAAACTGGGACTGTTTGGCCTGATGCTGGGGCTGGCGGCGCTCAATCGTTTCCACCTGACGCCGCTTCTGCAACGGTCCGTGGCGGCCGGTGATTATGTCGCTGCCATGGCTGCGCTACGGCGCAGCATGGTGCTGGAGATGGGGGCCGGGGCGCTGATCCTCGCGCTGGTGGCCTGGTTAGGCACCCTGGCGCCCAATTAGGACTGCGCGCTTTTCAGGCATTTGAGCGCCTGGAAGTCACTGCGGACCTTGTCGATTTTCTGGGTGAGTTTCAGCCGTTGCGGCACGCTGCTGTCGGCCATGACGTCGACGATCAAGCTGCGTGCAGCGGCTTCGGTCTGGGCATACGCCGCGCGATACTCCGGTGTCCACAGGCTTTCGCGGTCCACCAGCAGTTGCTGGATTTTCTGCGGGAAATCGGCGCTGTGGCGTTGCTGCACGGCGTCGATGAATTGTGCCTGCCAGTGGGCACGGTTGCCGATCCACTGCTCGTTCTGCTCGCCCAGGCTGATGGACCAGGCCATTACCCGGTTCTTCTGGCTATCGCTCAGTGGCCCCATCCACGCATCCAGACGCTTGCTCATACGCTCGGCGCGGTCCTGGATCTGCTTGGCCAGCGGCGGCTTGAGGTATTCGTCCTGGCGTTTGCGCAGGTCCTTGGCCAGGGCATCGTTCATGTCGTTGACCTGCTGGTCATCCAGCCCTTGTAACAATTCAATCGCCGACGGGGTGATTTCCCGCGCCACCTCGGCAATCGCCTGCTTGGCCTCAACCGTGCGGGTTTGCAGCGCTGCATCGGTGACCTGGTTGCTCTCGACCATTGCTTGCAGGCGGTCGAGCCAGTCGAGGTAACCCGGCAATTGGGTGGTGCAGTGCCAGGCCAGGTGGTCCTTGAGCTTGTCGTTGAACCAGCTCTTCTGCCCGGCGTTCATGTCCAGGTAGTCGTTGAGGGTCCAGGGGATGATTACGTCCAGGTTGCGGTAGGCCAGGCCCACGCGGTTGCAGCCGGCGAGCACCAGGCTCAGGGTCAGGAATACCACCAGCAGTTTGAGCCGACGCAGCATGGGCGTGTCCTTGCGCAGAGGGGAGTCAATGCATGTGAACCCGCGGCGCACGCGACAGTTCAGCCCATCAATAAAACGACCGCACCGCCTTCAGGGTCAACAGGCCATCGCATTGCGAATTGTGTCCGGAGTAGGCCGAACAATCGCCACCGCTGAGGCTGGAGTCGCTGTAGATCAGGTCCAGGTCGATGCCTTTCCAGGCGCGGGAGAACTGTACCGACCAGTCGCTGAAGCTGCTGATGGTGCCGCCCTCTACCGAAGCCGGCGTGCCCAGCTGATGGGTGGTGTATTTCATGCTGACGCCGATGCCGAAGGGCTGGGTACCGCCGAGGTCGGCGAACAGCGTGCTGTCCTGGCGGTCCGGGTCGTTGCTGAAGGAAGCGCCGAAACGATTGCCGAGTAGATTCAGACCGCCGTAGAACTCCTGGCTGTCGAGGGGGCTGAGCTTGGGGTAGCTGTAGTGGATCAGGCCGACTTCGTAGCCCAGGGTCTGGTCGAAGGGGTGTTTGAACCCCATGTAGGAGTCGACTTCGAGGGTGCTGGCCGAGGACAGGCCCATGTTCGGCGAAAACTGGCCGAAGTACAGGCCGCTGTCATGGCTCAGGTCCAGCCCGCCATGGAACGAGTCACTGCCCGGCGAGGTCGGCTTGACCAGGCCCTGGGCCATGCTACGGCTGGGGGTGGTGCCCAATTTCAGGTCGAAGTCGCCCAGTTCACGCTGGAAAATCTGCGCTTCGGCGAGAGGGCTGGCCGCCAGGATACTGGCCACGAAAATGCAGCGTTTAAGCATGCTTCACTCCATGAAAAGCGAGGAGCAGTAACGGAAAAATAGGGCAGATGCCCGTGCTAGACGTGTGCAAGCATACCGGCGAATGCCAGGAGGTGAGGCCCGTTCGTCGATTTGCACGTTCTGAAGGTGACGCGAGAGGGTATTTCGGGCTCTAGTCCTAGCGCCTTGAAGGCAAGACGCTTAGGGACCAGATGTGCTGCGCGGTATTACTTTTTACCCAGGCTGATCTGCTTGGACGGGCCGAAAGTCTGGCCGCTCACGCCCTTGGCAATTTGCTGGATTTCGCCACCGGACTTGAGGAAAGCAGCAATCTGGCTGTTGATCGATTCGCTGGTTTCAACGGCGGGAGCTGGCTTTGCTTTGCTGTTGGATGCTTTTACACGCATGGCGGCCACTAACCTGTAGAAAATTAACTTGGCCAGGCATCGTACAGGAAATACTTGACAATTGCTTGGTAAATATCCCCCGGGAATAAGCGCGGCGGCGGAAAACAGCCAAAGTTCATCTTTGAAATAAACCCCTAACTTACTGTTTTAACTCGAAACCACGGGCTGAGCCGGCACCGGTGGCGTGGCAAAATTCAGCCGAATGATCGGACGAGCGGGGCGGTGCCACTGGAACGCCAGGCAAACCCGCGATTTTTCAGGCGCGCGCGCGCGGCGAGGGCAACTCGGGTAGAATGCCGCCCACGCAATGAGGGTATTGGAAATGGCTTTAGTCGGGCGCTACAACAGCTTGCAAGTGGTTAAACACACTAACTTTGGTTTGTACCTCGATGGTGCGCAAGATGGCGAAATCCTCTTGCCTAATCGGTATATCCCCAAGGATATTCCCAGTGAAGATGAAGACTGGCTTAACGTTTTCATTTATCTGGACAGCGATGACAAACTTATCGCCACTACCGAAAAGCCGAAAGTTCAAGTCGGCGAATTTGCCAGTTTGAAAGTCGTGGAAGTCAACAGTATTGGCGTGTTCCTCGACTGGGGCTTGCCAAAGGATCTGTTGCTGCCGTATTCGGAAGAGAAACGTCAGCTGACCGCCGGTGAATACTGCGTGGTGCATGTCTACCTCGACAAACACACCAAGCGTATTACCGCGACCGCACGCCTCGACCGCTACCTGGACAAGACGCCGGCCAACTACATCGTAGGCCAGGAAGTCGACCTGCTGGTCGCCGAAGCCACCGACATGGGCTTCAAGGCGATCATCAACAACAAGCACTGGGGCCTGATCCACAAGAACGAAGTATTCAAGTTCCTGCGCCCGGGCAAGGAAGAAAAAGGCTTTATCAAAGAGATCCGCGCCGATGGCAACATCAGCCTGAGCCTGCAACCGGTCGGCCAGGAAGCGGCGTCCAGCCTCAACTCGAAGATCCTCGCCAAGTTGCGTGAAAACAACGGCAGTTTGCCGCTCAGCGACAAGAGCGACCCGGCGGTGATCAGCAACTTGTTTGGCGTGAGCAAGGGCAACTTCAAGAAAGCCATTGGTGCACTCTACAAGCAGGGCCAGATCGTGATTCACGCGGATCGCATTGAACTAAGCTGAGTGCGGTTTGCTCTTCTGTAGGAGCGAGCGTGCTCGCGAAAAAGGTCCATCCGACACCGTGATGCGCCTGGAATATTTTCGCGAGCAAGCTCGCTCCTACAGAGGCTGCATCAATGTCCAAGAAGTCTGTCTTTGCCTACCTCGGCACCTTGCTTGCCTTCCTGGTCCTCGACGGCCTCTGGCTTGGCGTCCTTATGGGCCCGACCTACAAATCCCTGCTGGGCCCGCTGATGCTCGATCAGCCTCGCCTGTTGCCCGCAGTGCTGTTCTATCTCCTATATGTCCTCGGTTGCGTGGTGTTCGTGGTCTTGCCCAGTGCCAGCTGGCAGCGCGCGGCGCGACTGGGTGCATTGCTGGGCCTGGTGGCCTACGGCACCTATGACCTGAGCAATTGGGCCACGCTGCAAGGCTGGTCCGGCGGGTTGGCGGTGATGGACATGGCCTGGGGCACGTTCCTCACAGCGGCCTGCTGCACGGTCGGGTACTTGTGTGCACATCGGGTGCACCAGTGATTGTGTACAGGATTAATCTGCACCGTTGCTGAGCGCAGTCCCCGTTACTAAACCCCTATGTACCCCGTTGGAACGCCGTTGCAGAGGGATTGTGTGCTATTGGCACGTATTCTGCTGACTATCTCGTATACAAACCATGCCGCCTCCCGTATGCACCCCCGTGACGGAAGCGCAGGCCGGTATGACGAGGAGCCCGCGATGACCGAACAATTGCCCAAAGGCTACAGCCCCCGCCTGTACAACCAGGACCTGGGGCCGCTGCCGCAAAAGTGGACCTGGTACAACATCTTTGCCTTCTGGATGAGTGACGTGCACAGCGTGGGCGGCTATGTGTTCGCCGCCAGTCTGTTTGCCTTGGGGCTGGCCAGTTGGCAGGTGTTGATTGCCTTGCTGGCAGGCATTTGCATTGTGCAATTGATTGCCAACCTGGTGGCCAAGCCCAGCCAGCAGGCCGCCGTGCCCTATCCCGTGATCTGTCGGCTGGCGTTTGGTGTGTTCGGCGCGAATATTCCTGCCGTGATTCGCGGCTTGATTGCGGTGGCCTGGTACGGGATTCAGACCTACCTGGCGTCGAGTGCCTTGATCATTGTGGTATTGCGCTTTTTCCCACAGATGGCGGTGTTTGCAGAGCCGCATTTTGCCGGCCTGTCTTACCTGGGCTGGTTTGGTTTCCTCAGTTTATGGGTGTTGCAGGCGGCCGTGTTCTGGGCCGGCATGGAGTCCATCCGCCGCTTTATCGATTGGGCGGGGCCGGTGGTCTATGCGGTGATGTTTGCCCTGGCCGGCTGGATCGTGTGGAAGGCAGGGTGGGCGAATATCAGCTTTACCCTGGCGGAAAAATCCCTGTCGGGCTGGCAGGCGTTTGGCCAGGTCATCGTGGCGACGGCGCTGGTGGTGTCGTATTTTTCCGGGCCGACCCTGAATTTCGGTGATTTCAGCCGTTATTGCCGCAGCATGCAGGACGTGCGGCGCGGCAACTTCTGGGGCCTGCCGGTGAACTTCCTGGCGTTTTCCCTGGTGACCGTGGTGATCGTCTCGGGCACCTTGCCGGTGTTTGGCGAAATGCTCCATGACCCGATCGCGACCGTCTCGCGCATTGATAACAGCATGGCGGTGCTGCTGGGCGCTTTTGCATTTGTGACTGCCACCATCGGCATCAACATCGTCGCCAACTTCGTGTCCCCGGCGTTCGACTTCGCCAACGTCGCGCCGAGCAAGATCAGCTGGCGCGCCGGCGGCATGATCGCTGCGGTGGCGTCGATCTTCATCACCCCGTGGAACCTGTTCAATAACCCGCTGATGATCCACTACACCCTGGATATCCTCGCGGCCTTTATCGGCCCGCTGTTCGGGATTCTGCTGGTGGACTTCTACCTGATCAAAAAGCAGAAGATCGACGTGGACGCGCTGTTCGATGACAGCCCGAGCGGGCGCTATTACTTCGACGGCGGTGTGAACTGGACGGCGGTCAAGGCGCTGGTGCCCGCGACCCTGGCAGGTGTTGCGATCACCTTCACGCCGGCGTTGCAGGGCATGGCTAACTTTGCCTGGTTCACCGGCTGCTTCCTGGGTGGGCTGTTTTTCCTGGTGTTGGCGCGGCGTGAGCAGGTTCGTGCGCCGGCACCGTTGGTCGCCGGCTGACCAACACCCCTCCCGCCACTGACAGGCCTGCACCGGCAATCACCAACGCCGGTTGCAGGCCTCCGCTCAGGTGACTGCTCACCGACGCCAGCAACGGCCCGCTCAATTGGCCGATGGCAAAGCTGGCGGTCAGCAGCCCGGTGTTGCGCTGATAGCCGTGGGGCGCAACGTCCCGCAGGCGCGCCATCACCAACTGCATGCAGGCCAGGAACGGCCCGCCGCACAGCAACACCCCCAGCGCCAGGCCCCAACCGTTACCCAGCAGGCAGGCGAATACCCCGGCCGCCTGCAGCCACAACGTGGTCATCAGCCAGCGGCGGGTGGTGTCCGGGTCCTTGGGACGCAGGCTTGCGACCACTACCCCAATCGCCGCGGCCAAACCAAAGCAGGGCCAGAACAGATCAGCCTGCCAGGCGCCGTTGAATTGCGCGCTGGCCATCTGTGACAGGAAGGTCGCCGGAATGATGTAGCCCAGGCCGAACAACACGTAGATCCAGCACAGGTGAGTAATGCTGCCGTTGCTGGCCGTGTCGGCGTGGCTTGCAACAGGCGCAGTGACGGCGGACGGCTGTGGCAGGAAGGGCAAGATTGCCAGCAGCATCACCAGCGCCACTACCGCATAGATCAGCCACAAGGTTGCTGAGCTCTGGCCCAACAGGTTGGAGCCCAGCGCCAGCAACCCGGTCAACACAATCCCCAGCCCCGGCCCGGCGAACACCAGGGCGCCCAGGCGTGCACGCCCGGCGGCAATCGCCAGCGGCTGGCTCAGGCTGGTGATCATCACCAATGCCCAGGCACTTGCAACGCCGGTACCGAAGCGCAACAGCATGTGAGGCCAGAAACCCTGGGCCCAGTACGACGCCAGGGTCAGCAACACGCACAACCAGAGCCCGCCATACAGGCGACCCCGCACATGGTGATGGCTGCGCGCAAAAATCGAATCCACCGCGCCCACGAAGTAGCCCAGGTAATTGGCCGCTGCGATCAGTCCGGCGCCGGTCAGGTCGATCTGGCCTTCACTGAGCAAGTGGGGCATTTGCGGGGTAAGGGCGAAGCGGCCAATGCCCATGGCCATCATCAGGGCGATAAAGCTGGCGAGTAAGCGGGTGAGGGGTGACATGGTCGGGTGTCCTGCGGGTAAGCGAATACCGTCAGGCTAGAGCGGATTGACTTTCTGTAAAAATGAATAATAGTGAGCAACTTGTTCAGTTTTGGAGAAAGTCATGGAGTTCAGTCAATTGCGCATCTTCCAGGCGGTGGCGGAAGAGGGCTCCATTACCCGTGCTGCCGAGCGCCTGCATCGAGTGCCGTCGAACTTGTCGACCCGGCTCAAGCAGATGGAAGAACAGCTTGGCGTGGAATTGTTCGTGCGCGAACGCCAGCGCTTGCAGCTTTCTCCGGCGGGCAAGGTGTTGCTGGACTACAGCACTCGTCTGCTGGCGCTGCATGATGAAGCCCATGGCGCCGTGCAAGGTGGGCAACCGGCTGGCAATTTTGTGCTGGGCAGCATGTACAGCACGGCGGCAGTGCATTTGCCGAAGCTGCTGGCGTGCTATCACAAGGCGTATCCGATGGTGAACCTCCAGGTGCTGTCGGCGCCCAGCGGTGAACTGCTCGAAGGGTTGATCACCGGTCGCCTGGACGCCGCATTTGTGGACGGGCCCATCACGATTGCCTCCCTGGACGGTGTGGCCCTGTGCGAAGAACGCCTGGTGCTGATATGCGAAGCCGACCACCCACCGGTGCGCGGGCCGCAGGATGTTGCCGGTCGTTCGGTGTTCACTTTTCGCCGCAGTTGCGCCTACCGCACGCGCCTGGAAACCTGGTTTTCCCACGAGCACGTCGCCATGGGGCGGGCGATTGAGATCGAGTCTTATCAAGGCATGCTCGCCTGTGTCATCGCCGGTTCAGGTGTGGCGCTGATGTCCGAATCCATGCTCGACAGCCTGCCGGGCAAGGACAGCGTGTCCGTTCATCCGCTGACAGGGCAATTTGCCACTGCGACGACCTGGCTGATGTGGCGAAAGGGTATGCTCGGCGCTAACCTCAACGCATGGATCGACCTGCAGCAAGAGGGCAGGGCCGAGGTCCTGCAAGACGCACGTGCGATTGCTTGAGCGATCCGTCAGGATTTGCATCAATTCAGTAACAGTTCGTTGTGGTTTCATTCAAGCAATACGTAGGACTTAGGGCTACTATCAATGTAGGAAAAGGCGACAGAACTTGCGCCGACCAGCATTTCCCTCAAAGGGGGCAAACCATGAAAGAGAAAATCCAGAACTGGCTCCACGACCTTGGCGTTGCATTGGGCTTGATCGAGCCCCCCCTGCAACCGGTGCCGATTCGTACCGATGACGAGCAGCGTCGTCCGCGCCGCAGATAATCTCTGGCTGAAGCAGGATTGAAGGTGGGGGCGAGTAAGCCCGCTCCCACCGTTTATTTTGCGCCAGGCAAAACCAGCGGGCGTGACATCCTACGTCTCAGCGTCCATACAGCGTTTTCAGCGTCAGTCATACCTCTCGCCGTCCCAGTCACCCTTGCCCCGGGCCTGCGCGATAGCACCCTCACGCCATAACACTCACTCGCCCCAGTGATCTGAACAATCGTTCGGATGCGAGCGTCTGCTTTCAGGAACCCCTGTCGTCCCTCGATAGCTTGGGCGAGTAGTCCGAATCCATGCAGGTCAGTCAGGCCTCTGACCTTCACGTGTCGGAATCAGGCTACTTGTTCATCAGAAGTGGCTGGCTTATTCAATTCAAACCATGAGCGTAGGTTGAGTTTCTCAATGGCCTTCCAATAACGCCCCCCCTTTATTGAAGGGCTCTCTGCGAGGCATCAGTCCGTCAGAAGTGTTGGAGAAACAGCTATGAGGCTCTCTTCCATTCCGCCAGTCGCCGCGTCACTCATCGCCATAACCGGAAATATCCTGCATCTCGCACCGGTGTCGAGAGCCTGGAAGGCTCACGCACCCAGCAACGTAGTGTTCTTCCCCCCGACATTGACCAAACACGATCTGCTCATTCAGATCGGTCTCCTGAGTCCATCGGCGATCATTGTCGGGGACCAGGCGATCGATGCAGACGTTATCGCCCAATGGCGCATATCCCACCCGTTTGGCGACCTCCATTTGATCCGCAGAGGTACGAGCCTGGATAAGGTGCGACTGGACCTTTGCGGTTCCAACGACATCCGCGTAGTCAATACGCCGGGGGTCAACGCGCCCCATGTCGCCGCCTATATGGCGCGCTGGCTGACACTGGCTGATGGCTCCCTGCCGCGCGACATCTGTGTGCTGGGATACGGCAACGTGGGCAGGGAGCTGGTCAAGTTGTTGCTTGATCGAGATCCGGAGGTTCGGATCAAGGTATTGGATCGACATGGTCAGAGGCCGGACACTCTCGGCAAAGCCTGTTCCGACAGCCGAGTGTCCTTTGGCGTGGACTGGCACGAGGTGCTGGAGGGGGCCCGTGCCGTCGCTATCTGTTTATCCCTGAATGATGAGTCCACCCATCGCATTGATCGGGCCCTTATTCAGTGCCTGCACAGGCAGGCTCGCCTGGTCTGCGTCGCCAAGCCCGATGTCTTCAGCGATGACGCTTTACGGGCCCTGGCAACGGCTGAAGCTATCCAGCTTGTATTGGACTACGGGCCTGGGACACTGGATGCATTTCGGGTGCGCGCGCAGGCACTCGGCTGCAGTGTCTCCAAGTGGCGCAAGCCGGCGACCCTGACAACCCAGGCGGCAATGACTGAAGCCTGCCACGGCGACCTTGACTACGCCGTCTCGATTCAACTGAGCCTGACCGCCTTGCGCTGCCTGGTCCGGCGCAAACTTGCCCACTCATTGATGATCCCCGCGCAACAGGCAGATGCCCGCGCGCCGCGCGTATCGATCATCGGTCGAGGCATCAACGGCCTGCTCCAAGCCGTGATGTTCCGCCTGGCCAATTATCAGGTCTCGGTCTACGGAGGACATCAGCAGAGCGATGGCGCCAGTCATAAGCAGGTGAACATGCGCCACCTTTCAGCCACGGAGACGACTGCAAAGCCGCTGGACAACGCTTATCTGATGCCTGGAAACCAGTACCTGGCCGTGGAGTGCAATCGTGCAGGCATTGAGCTGTTTGAAAAGTTTCTGGCCGACAATCCATCGTTAGCACGGTTTGCACGGTCGCGGATTGTACGAGCGTTTATGGACGACGCTAGTGGCGTAGAAGCCGCGATCCACGAGCAACGCGATATTGAAAAAAGGCCTTGGCCGAGTGGCAAGCCAGGACGTGAACTTGTAGAGATCAGTCGCCTTCAATTCCAGAAAAGTTATGGGGTCCCAGGGATCGCTCGGGCTATTGAAGTATCGGGTTACGATGTGGAATTTGTCCAGCTAAGGGATGAGATAGTGGCGCTTTTGGCGCGCTCGGGGGTTCAGTTCCTACCCCAGCATCTAAGTCCTGTCCAAATTGCTGAGTTGAGCAGAGAACACGTCGTCGTCACTGCCATGGGGGTAGAGGAAGAAGAAGTCATCGCGATCATTGGCTGGTTTTTTAAGATGCGTGCTGTTGGTAGTGAAGCTGTCGGAATGCGCGGACTCAAACTGCAGTACGATCTGCCCATTGGTGTCATGAATTGCCGCCTGGACGGGGACTATATTCTTGTCTCCGGTGGGCAGGTTCCTCCCGATTCCACGCCTGCGTACAAGGAGCAGATACTGACGGCATGTCAAGCAGCCGTTTCTCGTCACTTTCCAAAGTCTTACCGCCGGGCGATCGAAAGTGGCGACTTGCAAATTATCGAATGTGCCAGGCCTGGCACTCCGGATGGACTGTCGATAGTTTATTGCTCCGCCTACAACCGCATTGCCGCCGGCGGGACGTATGCCGGGGGCACCACCCAGGGATTGGTGTGGGCCTCCTTGGTCGAGGAAATCATCCAGGCAAAGGCGCCCGCAGTTTCCACAATGTACTCATGATAAAAAACGGGTGCGACATCCGACGTCGCACCCGCTGAAGAAACCGCTCCAACCCTCGTTATTGCTTACACCGCCCGAACCACCCCCGCCTCTGGCCGGCGTGACAACACACTCACCAGCACAAAACTCACCAGCGCCACTGCCAGGCTGTAGTAGATCGGCGTGTTCGCATCCAGGCCATCCTTGAACATGAACACCAGCGCCGTTACAAAACCCAGGCTCATGGAGGTGATTGCCCCCGACGTGGTCGCGCGCTTCCAGAAGATCGCGCCGATCAGCGGGATCAGCATGCCACCCACCAGCAGGTTGTAGGCCAGGGTCAGGGCGCTGATTACGTCATTGACCACCAGTGCGATGCCCAGCACGACGATACCGGTCAGCATCGTGAACAGGCGGTTGATTGCCAGGCTCGATTGTCTGCCGCGGCGCAGGCGTGGCAGCAGGTCTTCGGTCAATACGGTGGAGGCGGCGAGCAAGCCGGCGCTGGCCGTCGACATCATCGCCGCCAGTGCCGCCGCGATCACCAGGCCGCGGATGCCGTCCGGCAGCGAGACTTTGACGATGGCCGCGAACGCGTTGTTGACGTTGTCCAGGTCCGGAATCAGCACATGGGCCGCCATGCCGATCAGCGCACAGGCGAGGCCGTAAAGGATGCAGTAGAAACCCGCGAAAGTGCCTGCGTACTTGGCGACCTTTTCGTCACGGGCGGTGAACACCCGCTGCCAGATGTCCTGGCCGATCAGGATGCCGAAGAAGTAGATCATGAAGTAGGTGATGATCGTGTCCCAGCCGATCGCGGTGAAGCTGAAGCTCGATGCCGGCAGCTTGGCCACGAGTTCGTCCCAACCGCCGACGCGGTACAGGCAGATCGGCAGCAGGATAAACATCAGGCCGACGGTCTTGATCACGAACTGCACGATGTCGGTGAGGGTCAGGGACCACATGCCGCCGATGGTCGAGTAGACCACCACCACACCACCGCCCAGCAACACCGAAATCCAGAACGGCAGGCCGAACAGCACTTGCAGCACCGTGCCGATGGCCAGGATCGAGGTCACGCCGATCATCAGCGCGTAGGCCAGCATGATCACCGCACTCGCCTGGCGGGCCATGGGGTTGTAGCGTTTTTCCAGTACCTGGGTGACGGTGAAGATTTTCAGCTTGAGCAGCGGCTTGGCCAGGAACAGGTTCAGCGCGATGATCCCCATGCCCAACGCCGCACACAGCCAGAAGCCGGAGATGCCATGCACATAACCCAGGCGCACGGTACCGACGGTGGATGCACCGCCCAGTACAGTGGCGGCCATGGTGCCCATGTACAGCGACGGGCCCAGGTTGCGACCGGCTACCAGGTAGTCTTCGTGGGTCCTGGCGCGGCGCATGCCGTAATAGCCGAGCACGAGCATGCCGGCGGCGTAGATGAGTACGACGAATAAATCCAAAGCCATGACGGCGGGTCTCCGATTATTGTTTTAGGTAACAGGCGAACTTGTTGTGGGAGCGGAGCTTGCTCCCGCAGGGCTGCGAAGCGGACCCTTGGGGCCATACACCGAAGCCGGCTCCGGAAACACACGCAACAACGTCAGGTACACCACCGACGCCAACCCCAGCGTCACCGGCAGGCTGATATCGATGCCATCGGCCAGGTTGCCCAGCGGCCCGACAAACTGCCCCGGCAAGTTGACGAAGCACAGGCCCACCAGCGCACTCGGAATCCAGGCCCCCAGCCCGCGCCAGTTCCAGCCATGGCTGAACCAGTAGCGGCCGCCGGTTTCACCCCGGGTAAACACCTGCAGGTCATCCGGACAGTAGAAGCCGCGACGCACGATCAGGCCGATGATCATCATCACCATCCATGGCGTGGTGCAGGTGATGATCAGCACGGCGAAGGTCGATACGCTCTGCACCAGGTTGGCGGCGAAACGTCCGATAAAGATGAAGGCAATCGACATCACCCCGATCAGCAGCGTGGCCTTGACCCGCGACAGCAGGCGCGGGAACACGCTGGACATGTCCAGCCCGGTGCCATACAGCGAAGTGGTGCCGGTGGACATGCCGCCAATTACCGCGATCAGGCACACCGGCAGGAAGAACCAGGTCGGTGCCACCGCCAGCAGACCGCCGACGTAGTTGTTGGCCGCGATGTAGTCCGGCGCCTTGACCGCCACGATGGTGGCGGTGGCCAGGCCGAACAGGAACGGGATCAAGGTGGCGATCTGTGCCAGGACTACCGCCAGCATGATGCGCATTTTCGGCGTCTCACGTGGGATATAGCGTGACCAGTCACCCAGGAACGCCCCGAAGGAAATCGGGTTGCTCATGGCCACCAGCGCCGCGCCGATAAAGGCCGCCCAGAAGCCGGTCTGGCCCAGGGCTACGCTGCCGGCGAAGTGGCTGTCGAAGGTCGGCGCGAACGCGAAGATGCCCAACAGAAACAGCAGGCTTGCCGCCCAGACCGCAATGCGGTTGACCCACAGCATGAAGCGAAAGCCGTAGATGCACACCGTCAGGACAAGCATGGCGAATACGCCGTAGGCCAGGCCCAGGGTCAGGTCGGTTTCCGGCAGGCCGATCAGCCGTTTCGCACCGCCGACCAGCGCATCGCCTGAACTCCACACCGACAGTGAGAAGAAGGCAATTGCCGTCAGTAATGACAGAAACGAGCCGACAATCCGCCCGTGCACGCCGAAGTGCGCACCGGAAGACACCGCGTTGTTGGTGCCATTGATCGGCCCGAACAGACCCATCGGCGCCAGGATCAACGCACCCACCAGCACGCCCAGCACAATCGCCCAGACGCCGGCCTGGAACGACAGGCCGAACAACACGGGAAAGGAACCGAGCACGGCGGTGGCAAAGGTATTGGCGCCGCCGAAGATCAGGCGGAACAGATCCTTGGGGGTGGCGGTACGTTCGTTGTCCGGGATCTGTTCGACCCCGTTGGTTTCTATTGTGCGAATACTTTTATCGTTGTTTTTATTATTCATGATCAGCTCCGATCACATTGGCTAAGGGGGCGGCAGCCCTTCCGGCATAGCGGACAAATGTTCGTGACAGGCCAGCCACGGGCCTTCTTGTTGTTCTGTGCGAGATCCTTGGCGTTTGAAGACAATGGTCTCGCGTTCCTGGCTAAAGAATTGCTCCCCGTTCATGCGCAGCTCGGTGGCCACGTCATGGATAAATATCGCCACGTCACCCTGCAGGCTGACCACGGCGTTACTTGAGGTGCAGGACAGCACCTCAAATCCTTCATCCCGGCGCCAGCTGTCCCACAACGCCTGGTAGGCATCGCGACTGAGCAGCGGCTGGGGGAGGGTGTAGAACACAAAGCTGGCATCGGCCGTGAACGCGCCGAAGTAGGCGGCGCGGTCGTTGCGTGCAAAGGCCGACACCAGGTCGGCGGCGGCTTTCAATACCTGCGGCACGCTCATCAACGGTGCGCCACGCCAGGCAGTACGCAGAGCATCTCGTACAGCAGGTTGGCGCCCAGCAGCGAGGTGTTGCCGGTGGTGTCGTAGGGCGGCGAAACTTCTACCAGATCGCAACCGACCAGGTCGAGGCCCTGGCAGCCACGGATGATTTCGATTGCCTGGATGGTGGTCAGGCCGCCGATTTCCGGGGTGCCGGTGCCGGGCGCCCAGGCCGGGTCGATGCCGTCGATGTCGAAGCTCAGGTACACCGGACCGCCGCCGACTTTTTCCCGCACCTCGGCCATCAGTGGCGCGAGGGAGTGGTGCCAGCATTCTTCGGCCTGTACTACGCGAAAGCCCTGTTTGCGGCTCCAGTTGAAGTCTTCGGCGGTATAGCCCTGGGCGCGCAGGCCGATCTGCACGACGCGGTCGCAATCGAGCAGGCCTTCTTCCACGGCGCGGCGGAAGGTGGTGCCGTGGGCGATTTTCTCGCCGAACATATGGTCGTTGACGTCGGCGTGGGCATCGATGTGCACCAGCCCGACCTTGCCGTGTTTCTTGTGGATCGCCCGCAGGATCGGCAGGGTGATGGTGTGGTCGCCGCCCAACGTCATCGGGATCACGTTGTGCTCGAGAATCTCATCGTAGGCCTCTTCGATGATGCGCACGGCGTCCAGCAGGTTGAAGGTGTTGATCGCCACGTCGCCAATGTCCCCCACCGACAGCGAGTCGAACGGCGCGGCACCGGTGGCCATGTTGTAGGGGCGGATCATTACCGACTCGGCGCGGATTTCACGTGGCCCGAAGCGGGTACCGGCGCGCAGCGAGGTGCCGATGTCCAGGGGCACGCCGATAAAGGCCGCATCCAGGCCCTTGGCCGATTGCAGGTGGGGAAGGCGCATCATGGTGGCGATGCCGGCGAAGCGCGGCATTTCGTTGCCGCCCAGTGGTTGGTGGAAAATCTTGTCCACGGGATTGCCTCATCGTTGTTGTGTTTATCAGGGGCCGATTCTGCGAAAAGCGCAGGAAGGGAAGAATCGGCAGGGGCAAATACTTAGTTCAGGTTTTTCTAAACTAATGCGGGCAGGTAGACTGCCCACATCTACACCCGGAGCCGACCATGGCCAGCGCCTTGCCCGACCTGAAACTCCTGCGCATCTTCGTCAGCGTCGTGCGCCACCAGGGGTTCGCCAATGCCCAGCACGAACTCAACCTGTCCACCTCGGCCATCAGCACCTACATGAGCCAGTTGGAAAGTGCGTTGGGCCTGGTGCTGTGTCATCGCGGCCGGGGTGGGTTCAGCCTGACCAGCAAAGGCGAGCTGTTCCACCAGGAAACCTTGCGCCTGCTCGGCGAACTGGAAGGCTTCGAGCAATACGCCGCCGCGCTCAAGGGCGAGCTGCGCGGGACGCTCAAGCTCGGCGTGCTCGACTCCACGGTGAGCGACAAGGCCTTGCCGTTCGCCGAGGTTATCGGCGCCTACAGCCTGGAGCACCCGGCGGTGCACCTGAATCTATCGGTGATGAGCCCCTACGAACTGCAACTCGGCGTGCAGGACAACCGCCTGGACCTGGCCATCGGTGCCTTCTCCAACCGCATGAGCGGGCTGATCTACATGCCGCTGTACCGCGAGCAACACTGGTTGTATTGCAGCACCCGCCATCCGTTGTTCAGCGAACGACGCATCCCCGAGCAGGTGATCACCCAGCAGCGCATGGTCGGGCGCGGCTACTGGAGCCAGGCCGAACTGGCGCGCCACGGCTTCAAGCACAGCGCCGCGACGGTGGAAAGTATGGAGGCGCAGTTGATCCTGGTGCTCTCCGGTGCCTACATCGGCTACCTGCCCGAGCACTACGCCCAGGCCTGGGCCGACAAGGGCGACCTGCGCGTATTGCTGCCGGCGACCTTCGGCTACCAGGCGCCGTTCTCGATGATCATGCGCCGGGGCCGCAGCCGCGAACCGCTGATCCAGACCTTCCGCGATCTACTCAAAGCGCAGCTCAACCAGGCCTGAAAACCATGTCCCGACCCCACTGTTCCCGCTGCCTCAGGCCCGCCGCCCATTGCCTGTGCGCGCTGATTCCCAGCCTCGACAGCCGCACACGTGTGCTTGTTTTGCAGCACCCGAGTGAGGTCAACCATGCGCTCAATACCGCGCGGCTGGCGGCGTTGGGATTGAACAATGCGCAGTTGGTGGTGGGCGAGGTCTTTGATGACTTGCCGACCCTGTTGAACCCGCCCGGCTATCAGGCGCGGCTGTTGTTTCCGGCTGACGATGCACAGCCGCTGCAAGCCTATGCACCCGGCGATCAGCCGCTGTTGCTGGTAGTGCCCGACGGCACCTGGCGCAAGGCGCGCAAACTGCTGCACCTCAATCCTGTGTTGGCGGCGTTGCCACGGGTCACGCTGGTCGAGGGCGCCGTGTCTCGCTATCGACTGCGCAAGGCGCCCGGACCGGGGGCGTTGTCGACGGTGGAGGCGATTGTGCAGGCGTTGCAGGTGCTGGAGGCGCCAGTGTCGTTCGAGCCGTTGCTCAAGCCGTTTGATGCATTGATCGAAGGGCAGATTGCGGCGATGGGGGAGGAGGTCTTTCGGAGAAATCATGGCGATGGGCATTTGCGCTAGGCGGGATATCGAGGCGCGGCCATCGGGAGCAAGCCCCCTCCCACATTCGATCGAGTTCCAGCATGAGAATGCGGTCCAGTGTGGGAGGGGGCTTGCTCCCGATGGCGCCCGCTCAGCCACCACCGCCTCGCTTATTCCTTTAAGCCATAAGCACCGCACTTTGCGTGATATGGCCCGCCGACCTTTCCCGGTATGATGTTCGCCCCCGCAGTCTGGATTGCGAATACGCCATGACCTTGCAGTACCCTACAATCGCCGATTGCGTCGGCAACACGCCCCTGGTCCGCTTGCAACGCATGGCGGGTGAAACCAGCAATACCCTGTTGCTCAAGCTCGAAGGCAACAACCCGGCCGGCTCGGTGAAAGACCGCCCGGCGCTGTCGATGATCACCCGCGCCGAACTGCGCGGGCAGATCAAGCCCGGCGACACCCTGATCGAAGCCACCTCGGGTAATACCGGGATCGCCCTGGCCATGGCCGCCGCGATCAAGGGCTACAAGATGGTGCTGATCATGCCCGACAACGGCAGCGCCGAGCGCAAGGCGGCGATGACCGCCTATGGCGCCGAGTTGGTGCTGGTCACCCAGGAAGAAGGCATGGAAGGCGCCCGCGACCTCGCCGAGCGCATGGCCGCCGAAGGCCGTGGCCAGGTGCTGGACCAGTTCGCCAATGGGGACAACCCCGAAGCGCACTACACCACCACCGGTCCGGAAATCTGGCGCCAGACCCAGGGCACCATCACCCATTTCGTCAGTTCCAT
This sequence comes from Pseudomonas sp. GV047, assembly GCF_003058245.1. Taxonomy (NCBI): domain Bacteria; kingdom Pseudomonadati; phylum Pseudomonadota; class Gammaproteobacteria; order Pseudomonadales; family Pseudomonadaceae; genus Pseudomonas; species Pseudomonas sp. GV047. The sequence goes on from NZ_QCWA01000004.1 coordinate 200,409, forward strand.
GGGCACCACCGGCACCATCATGGGCAACTCGCGCTACCTCAAGGAGCAGAACCCGGCGATCCAGATCGTCGGCCTGCAACCGATGGAAGGCGCGGCGATCCCAGGCATTCGTCGCTGGCCCGAAGAGTACTTGCCGAAGATCTACAACGCGACCCGCGTGGACCGCATCATCGACATGGCCCAGCGTGAAGCCGAAGACACCACCCGCCGCCTGGCCCGTGAAGAAGGCATCTTCTGCGGCGTGTCGTCCGGCGGCGCCGTGGCGGGTATGTTGCGCTTGTCCAAGGAAGTGGAAAACGCGGTGATCGTCGCGATCATCTGTGACCGAGGCGACCGTTACTTGTCGACCGGCATTTTCGACGAACCCAACTGATGGCCAAGCACGAGAGAGGCCTGCGCTTCCAACCGACGGGCGGCAGCCGGGCCCCACAGATTCCCGTGGGCAAGAAGCAACGCCTGGCCATCGAGCGCCTGGCCAACGACGGCCGCGGCATCGTGTTCTTTGAAGGTCGCACCTGGTTTGTCAACGGTGCGCTGGCCGGCGAAGAGGTTGAAGCGCGGGTGTTGGGCACCCACGGCAAGGTGGTCGAGGCCCGCACCGAGCGCGTGTTCACGGCCAGCGAGCTGCGTCGCCCGGCACCGTGCGCGCACTTCGGTCGCTGTGGCGGTTGCAGCGTGCAGCACTTGCCCCATGCCGAACAACTTGCCCTGAAACAGCGCATGCTCGCCGAGCAACTGTCCCGCGTGGCCGGTGTCGAACCGCAGGAGTGGGCCGCACCATTGAGTGGGCCGGAATTCGCTTACCGGCGCCGCGCCCGGGTGGCGGTGCGTTGGGATGCCAAGGCGAAGAAGCTTGAGGTGGGTTTCCGCGCCGTGGCCAGCCAGGACATCGTCGCCATCGATGATTGCCCGGTGCTGGTACAGGCCTTGCAACCGATCATGCAGCGCCTGCCGAACATGCTGCGCCGCCTGAGCAAACCTCAGGCCCTGGGGCATGTGGAGTTGTTCAGCGGCTCGTCCGTCGCCGTGTTGCTGCGGCATATGGCGCCGTTGTCGGAGGCGGACCTGCTGATCCTGAAAGAATTCTGCAGCTTCCATGACGCCCAGCTGTGGCTGCATGGGGAAGGCCAGCCGGAACCGATTGAGCCTGATCAGTCACTAGGTTTCCGATTGGGCCCATGGGACTTGGAGTTGGCGTACCGACCGGGGGATTTTGTCCAGGTCAACGCCGGGGTCAACGAGGCGATGGTGGCCCAGGCCCTGGACTGGCTGGCGCCACAGCCTGATGAGCGGGTGCTGGACCTGTTCTGCGGCCTGGGCAACTTTGCCTTGCCGCTGGCGAAACAGGTGCGCGACGTGGTGGCGGTGGAAGGTGTGCAGACCATGGTGGACCGGGCTGCGCAGAACGCCATCAGCCACAATTTGCATAATGCGCAGTTTTTTCAGGCCGATTTGTCCCAGCCGTTGACTGACGCGGAATGGGCCAAACAGGGCTTTTCTGCGGTACTCTTGGACCCACCCCGCGATGGTGCCCAAGAGGTTGTGCGTAAGCTCGCCACCCTGGGGGCCAAGCGCCTGGTGTATGTGTCCTGTAACCCGGCGACGCTGGCGCGGGACACGGTTGAGCTGGTCAAGCAAGGCTACCGGCTAAAACGTGCCGGGATCCTCGACATGTTTCCGCAGACAGCGCATGTCGAGGCCATGGCGTTATTTGAAGCGGGCTAGGATGCCCGTTTAATCCGACTGGCCTGCGTTCTCCAAGGCCTATGATCTGCCACGGAGCTCGCAGTAAAAAGGTCGGCGATGATTTTGGCGCATCCAAGGTGCGTCATAGGGAAGGTAAGCAAGATGGTACAGGTGAGAGCACACCAGCCGATCAACACCGACGGCAGTATCAATCTCGAGGCATGGCTGGATCATGCCATCAGTGTCGACCCGGCACTGGACCGTGAAGCCTTGAAAGCAGCCTGCGAGTTCGCTCGTGAGTCTGAGCAACAAGACAATGCAGCCAAGAACCTGTGGGCCGAAGGCACTTCCAGCTTTCGCACCGGGTTGGAAATCGCCGAGATCCTTGCCGATCTCAAGCTGGACCAGGACTCGCTGATCGCCGCCGTGCTCTATCGCGGCGTGCGCGAAGGGCACATCCAGTTGCCGACCGTCAGCCAGCGTTTTGGCGCGGTGGTGGCCAAGCTGATCGACGGCGTGCTGCGCATGGCCGCCATCAGCGCCAGCCTCAGCCCGCGCCAGTCCATGGTGCTGGGCACCCAGGGCCAGGTGGAAAACCTGCGCAAGATGCTGGTGGCGATGGTCGACGACGTACGTGTCGCCCTGATCAAGCTGGCCGAACGCACCTGCGCGATCCGTGCGGTGAAGACCGCCGACGATGAAAAGCGCAACCGCGTCGCCCGCGAAGTCTTCGACATCTACGCACCGCTGGCCCACCGCCTGGGTATCGGCCATATCAAGTGGGAGCTGGAGGACTTGTCCTTCCGCTACCTCGAACCTGATCAATACAAACAGATCGCCACGCTGCTGCACGAGCGGCGGCTCGACCGCGAGCGCTTTATCAGCGACGTGATGGGCCAGTTGCGCGCCGAGCTGCAGGCCACCGGGGTCGATGCCGACATCAGCGGCCGCGCCAAACACATCTACTCGATCTGGCGCAAAATGCAGCGCAAGGGCCTGGCCTTCAGCCAGATCTACGACGTGCGCGCCGTGCGCGTGCTGGTGCCGGAAATGCGCGACTGCTACACCGCGCTGGGGATCGTCCATACGCTGTGGCGGCACATTCCCAAGGAGTTCGACGACTACATCGCCAACCCCAAGGAAAATGGCTATCGCTCGCTGCATACTGCGGTGATCGGCCCCGAGGGCAAGGTGCTGGAAGTGCAGATCCGCACCCACGCCATGCACGAAGAGGCAGAGCTGGGCGTGTGCGCGCACTGGCGCTACAAGGGCACCGACGTCAAGGCCGGGTCCAACCAGTACGAGGAGAAAATCTCCTGGCTGCGCCAAGTGCTGGAATGGCACGAAGAACTCGGCGACATCGGCGGCCTGGCCGAACAGTTGCGCGTGGATATCGAGCCGGACCGGGTCTACATCTTTACCCCCGACGGCCATGCCATCGACTTGCCCAAGGGCGCGACGCCGCTGGACTTCGCCTACCGCGTGCACACCGAGATCGGCCATAACTGCCGAGGCGCCAAGATCAACGGGCGCATCGTGCCGCTCAACTACAGCCTGCAAACCGGCGAACAGGTCGAGATCATCACCAGCAAGCACGGCACGCCGAGCCGCGACTGGCTGAACCCGAACCTGGGCTACATCACCACATCGCGGGCGCGGGCGAAGATCGTCCATTGGTTCAAGCTGCAGGCCCGCGACCAGAACGTCGCCGCCGGCAAGACCCTGCTCGAACGCGAGCTGGGCCGCCTGGGCCTGCCGCAGGTGGACTTCGACAAGCTGGCCGAAAAGGCCAACATGAAGATCGCCGAAGACATGTTCGCCGCCCTCGGTGCCGGCGACCTGCGCCTGGCGCAGCTGGTCAACCTGGCCCAGCAACTGGTCGAGCCGGAGCGCGGCAACGAACAACTGGAGCTGATCCCACGCAAGGCCACCGGCTACAAGCCCGGCAAGCGCGGCGATATCCAGATCCAGGGCGTCGGCAACCTGCTGACGCAAATCGCCGGTTGCTGCCAGCCGTTGCCGGGGGATGCCATCGTCGGCTACATCACCCAGGGCCGTGGCGTCAGCATTCACCGCCAGGACTGCGCCTCGGTGCTGCAACTGGGCGGGCGCGAGCCGGAGCGGATTATCCAGGTCAGCTGGGGCCCGGTGCCGGTGCTCACCTACCCGGTGGACATCATCATCCGTGCCTACGACCGTTCCGGCCTGCTGCGCGACGTCTCGCAAGTGCTGCTCAATGAGCGCATCAACGTGCTGGCGGTCAACACCCGCTCGAATAAAGAGGACAACACCGCGTTGATGTCCCTGACCATCGAGATTCCGGGGCTGGACGCACTGGGGCGGTTGCTGGGGCGGATTTCCCAGCTGCCGAACATCATTGAGACGCGGCGCAACCGTACCCCATGATTCGCGCAATGAATGCAGGCTAAATGTGGGAGGGGGCTTGCTCCCACACTGATCGGACACAGAAAGATGTATTCACTTGAAGACCTGCTGCACCTGATGAGTCGCCTGCGGGACCCGCAATACGGGTGCCCGTGGGACATCAAGCAAACCTACGCGACCATTGTCCCGCACACCCTGGAAGAGGCCTACGAAGTGGCCGACGCCATCGAGCGCGGCGACTTTGATCATCTGCAGGGGGAGTTGGGCGATCTGTTGTTCCAAGTGGTGTATTACAGCCAGCTGGCGCGGGAAGAGGGACGTTTCGAATTTGCCGGGGTGATCGACAGCATCACCCGCAAGCTGATTCGCCGCCATCCCCATGTGTTCCCGACCGGCGATCTGTATGCGCCGCTGGATATTCCTCAACTGAGTGAAGAACAGGTCAAGGAGCGTTGGGAGCAGATCAAGGCCGAGGAGCGTGCGGAAAAATCCGACGCGCCGGAGCAGCTGTCCCTGCTGGACGATGTGCCCAGCGCCTTGCCGTCCCTGTCCCGGGCCGCCAAATTGCAGAAGCGCGCCAGCCAGGTCGGCTTCGACTGGCCATCGGCGTTGCCGGTGGTGGATAACGTGCGCGAAGAGCTGGACGAAGTGCTCGAAGCCATGGCCGACAACGACCCGGAGGCCATCGCCGATGAAGTCGGTGACCTGCTGTTCGCGGCGGTCAACCTGGCCCGTCACCTCAAGGTCGACCCGGAAACCGCGCTGCGTGGCGCCAATGCCAAGTTCGAGCGACGCTTCCGATTTATCGAACAGGCATTGCGCGATACCCACCAACCCATAGAAGATTGCACCCTCGAAGAGTTGGACGCCCTGTGGGGCGAAGCCAAACGTCAGGAAAAGAACGTGTCCAGCTGCGGTTGAGCAGTTGCCTAAGTGAGTAAGCACCATGAGCCTTTCCCTTCGCGACCAGTTGCTCAAAGCAGGTCTGGTCAACCAAAAGCAGGCCAAGCAGGTCGGCAAAGAGAAACAGAAACAGCAGCGCCTGGTCCACAAGGGCCAGATCGAGGCCGATGACACCCAGGCGCGCCTGGCCGCCGAAGCGCAGGCCGAGAAGGTCAAGCGTGACCAGGAGCTGAACCGCCAGCAGCAGGAAAAAGCCGAGGCCAAGGCCCGTACGGCCCAGGTCAAGCAACTGATCGAGACCTCGCGCCTGCCTAAGCTCACGACCGAGGACTACTACAACTTCGTGGATGACAAGAAGGTCAAGCGCCTGTCGGTCAACACGTTGATGCGCAACAAGCTGAGCAACGGCTCCCTGGCCATCGTGCATCACGGTGGCGGCTACGAGGTGATCCCCCGTGAAGCCGCGCTGAAGATCCAGGAGCGCGCCCCGGAGCGTATCGTGCAGCTCAATATCCTCACCGAAAGCCAGGTGCCGGATGAGGATGATCCGTACGCCGCTTACCAGATCCCGGATGATTTGATGTGGTAAGGCTGTAGCAACGAATTGTGGTGAGCAGGCGTGCCCTGCGTTGGGCTGCGAAGCAGCCCCAGAACACACAAACCCCGCTCAGAAGGCGGGGTTTGTGTTTTATAGGCCCCCCCAGCTGCGTGGGGCTGGGGGGGGCCTACAGGATTTCGAAGTTTCAGGCGCTTTGCGTCTGGCGTTTCATCTCAAGGGCTTCGAGCTCGTTTTTATAATTATGAGCGTCGCTCTCGTTATGAAACATGCCGACCAGCAGGTCCTGTTGGTGGACATCCCAGATGTGAATCCCATGGCCCAGCGCTTCGTGGGACATATGTTCGTCGTCGCGTTCAGTTACTTTTACAGTCATCTGCTTGCTCCAATTTCTGGTGGGTATGCGGCAAGTCGTCGCAGGTCTTTTTATACGGTTTGTTAGCTTGCTAAGTAAACCGCTTTAGAGGTTTATGACAGAAGTTTCATGTTGGGCTCCCGATGACGGCAGACACTTGAACCCAAAACCCCCAGACGAAAAAAAGCCCCGCATTCAGCGAGGCTCTTCTCTGCTCATCAATCCAATCAGCTGCCCTTGATGGCTTTGCCGTCAACGGTACCGTCTTGCAACATGATGTTGTATTCCTTGCCGTCGGTTTCCACCTGACGCAGGGCTACCAGGATGCCACCCAGGTCCTTGGCGAACCACATCTGGGTGATGCGCTTGCTTTGAGTCGGGTCGCGTACGCGCTCGACCTTGATCGCGTCAATGCTGCCGACCTTGGTCTGGACCTTTTCCGGGCCGATCACGCGGAAGTCGTAGGTGTCGACGTCGGTGCCTTCAACCACGTTGTAGCTCATGCTTTTCTTGCCGGCTGCCACGTCGCGCTGCAAGGCCAACTGGTAGGTCGACTTGTCGAGCATGCCGCTTTGCAGGGGCACATTGACCGGGTCTTTGTTTTCAAAGCCCGTGACTTTCTTGGTCGACGGGTCGAAGTCCAGGTTGATCTTCTTGGTCTTGCCCAGGCCGCCGCGTTCGAAGGCATAGCTCTTCGGTTGCAGGGTGTCCTTGTCGAACAGGATCACGCTGGTTTCGGTCAGGCTGGCGATCATCATGGAAGCCTTGAAGTTCAAGGTCCAGGTGCCGTCACCGTTCTTGGTCAGGCTGCGTTCTGCCGAACCACTCATGGGCAACTGTTTCCAGTCGGCGGTGTAGCTGGCGGAGAACGGGTGTAGATCTGCCGCTTGCACGGCAGGCAAGGCGAACAGCGCAAAAGCGAAGAGCAAGGCGCGACGCATAAAATCTCCTAGGTTCGAATCAAGTGGCCGCTGGCCGCAAGTAACTGACCGTCCAATAATGCACCCTGGTCACCAAGAATCAACCGCCCCTCGGCAAACCAGCGCACAGCCAGCGGGTAAATCCTGTGTTCCTGGGTATGCACCCGTTGCGCAAGGGTCTGCGCCGAGTCGTCAGACTCTACCGGAACCACTGCCTGTACGACCAGAGGCCCGCCATCGAGTTCCTCGGTGACGAAGTGCACGCTGCAGCCATGCTCGTTGTCACCGGCATCGAGGGCGCGCTGGTGCGTGTGCATGCCTTTGTATTTGGGCAGCAGGGAAGGGTGGATATTCAGCAGGCGCCCTTCGTAGTGCCGCACGAAACCTGCGCTGAGAATGCGCATGAAACCGGCCAGCACCACGAGTTGGGGGTTGAAGGCGTCGATCAGTTCGACCAGGGCGCTGTCGAAGGCCTCGCGGCCTTCGAAAGCCTTGTGATCCAGCGAGCGGGTTTCGATACCCGCGTCCCTGGCGCGTTGCAGGCCGTAGGCGTCGCTGCGGTTGGAGATCACCGCAGCGATGCGCACCGGGCTGTCGCCGGTGCGCGTGCTGTCGATCAGGGCCTGCAAGTTACTGCCGGTGCCGGAAAGCAGCACCACGACATCACAGGTCCGAGGCATCAGTGAGCCTTGAGGTTCTTCAGTTCAACCTGAGCCGCGCCTTCGGCAGCGGTGGCGATCTGGCCGATGACCCAAGGCTGCTCGCCGGCTTCACGCAATACGTTCAGCGCGGTTTCAACGTGTTCCTGCGCGACGCAGATCACCATGCCCACGCCGCAGTTCAGCACGCGGTGCATTTCGGTTTCATTGACGTTGCCTTTTTCCTGCAGCCAGTCGAATACCGCAGGACGCTGCCAGCTGGCCACGTCGACGATCGCCTGGGCGCCTTTTGGCAGTACGCGCGGGATGTTGTCCAGCAGGCCGCCGCCGGTGATGTGGGCCATGGCCTTGACCGCGCCGGTGTCCTTGATCAGCTTGAGCAGTGGCTTGACGTAGATGCGGGTCGGGGCCATCAGCAGGTCGGTCAGCGGCTTGCCGTCGAGCTGGATGTTCTCGATGTCGGCACCGGACACTTCGATGATCTTGCGGATCAGGGAGTAGCCGTTGGAGTGCGGGCCGGAGGATGGCAGGGCGAGCAGGGCGTCGCCGGCAGCCACTTTGGAGCCGTCGATGATCTCGGCTTTTTCCACCACGCCGACGCAGAAGCCGGCCAGGTCGTAGTCTTCGCCTTCGTACATGCCTGGCATTTCAGCGGTTTCGCCGCCGACCAGGGAGCAACCCGACAGTTCGCAGCCGGCGCCGATGCCGGTCACCACCTGGGTGGCGGTCTCGACGTTCAGCTTGCCGGTGGCATAGTAGTCGAGGAAGAACAACGGCTCGGCACCGCATACCACCAGGTCGTTGACGCACATGGCCACCAGGTCGATGCCGATGCTGTCGTGCTTGTTCAGGTTCAGTGCCAGGCGCAGCTTGGTGCCCACACCGTCGGTACCGGAAACCAATACGGGCTGCTTGTAGCCGGCCGGGATCTCGCAGAGGGCGCCAAAACCGCCCAGGCCGCCCATGACTTCGGGGCGCGCAGTGCGCTTGGCAACGCTCTTGATGCGTTCGACCAATGCTTCACCGGCGTCGATGTCTACACCGGCGTCCTTGTAGCTCAGGGAGGGTTGCTTGCTCATGATCCAGGCCTTTAGGGGGGATTCAGGGGTAACGACCGAGCGGGCAGGCGCTTTTGGTAAAAGGCCCAGCCGTTGACGGTCTGCGAAGGCGCGCGATTTTATCAGGCTTGAGGGGCAGCGGCCATCCTCGGGCCGACGGGCAGGGCAGATAGATTTAAAAAAGCCGGTTAAAAAAATGCTGATCGGGTCTGTTCAGGCACGTATTAAGGTATAGCCTTTAAACCGCTGTCGTTAATGACATGGCGAAAACTTACCGGGACCCCGTGAATGTTTTAGTTGTCGCTGTGGTCACAGCCTGGCTACACCGATTTCACGCGGTCTGTTCCAGCCGCTAAATTTGTCGTTCGGGAATCTTCCATGCGTCTGTGTAATGTCTTTTTTGTAGGCTGCTTGTCGTTGATCAGCCTGGCGAGTCATGCCGAAACCCTCAATGGCCTGTACCAGGTACTCGAACCCGTCAGCAGCCAATCGCCGCAAGAGCGCGACCAGGCGACCCAGCGCGCGGTGGAGACCCTGGTGATCCGCCTCACCGGCGATGCCAAGGCCGCACAAGGCCCGGGCCTGGCGGCGATTCGCAAGGATCCGCAGCAAATCATCACTCAATACGGTTACGACGCCGGCCCGCCCGAGAGCCTGCAAGTGGACTTCGACCCGGTCAGCACCGATCGCGCCTTGCGTGACGCCGGCCTGTCGATCTGGGGCAGCAATCGGCCCTCGATCCTCGGCTGGTGGCTGAACGACTCCACCGAAGGCAGCAGCCTGGTCGGCGATGGCCAGGCCGCTGCCCAGGCGCTGCGCCGTGCGGCACAGCACCGTGGCTTGCCATTGCGCCTGCCCCTGGGGGACCTGGATGAACAGGTGGTCGCCACCGCGCCGAATCTTGAAAGCGCCGATGCCACGCCATTGCGCGCCGCGTCCGAGCGCTACGGTGCCGACGCCTTGCTGGCCGTGCATGCACGCCAGGAAGGCAATCAATGGCAGGCCAAATGGCGCCTGTGGCTGGGTGACAAGAGCGAGCAGGGCACCGCGCAAGGCGCCGACACGGGCGCGCTGGCCGATGCAGTCATGCTGGCGGTCAGCCAAAAACTGGCGCCGCGCTTTGCGGTCAAGCCCGGTGTGAGTACCGAGCAACTGCTGGAAGTGCAGGGCATGAACCTGGAGCGGTACGCGGCCCTGGGGCACCTGCTTGAGCCGTTTGGCGGCCAGCCGCAATGGGTGGATGGCAATCGTATTGTGTATCGGGTCAACGGCAGCGCCGATCAGTTGCGTACCCAGTTGAGCCTGGCCAGGTTGCAGGAAGTGCCTGTCGGTGAGGCCCCGGCGCAGCAGCCTGCGGTCGATGGCACACAACCGCCAGCGGCACCTGCGCCCCAGGCGCAACTGCATTTTCGTTGGTAAAAGTTCTTCCTATATAGATAGAAGCAAATAATGGAGTGGTTTATGGCGGATACGCGTCGTTGGGTGTGGCTTGGCGGGATCGTCCTGCTGTGCGTTTTTGTGTTCCTGCTGCATTCGATCCTGACGCCGTTCCTGGTTGCGTTGCTGCTCGCCTATCTGTTCGATCCCGTGGTGGATCGCCTGGAAAAAGCCGGTCTGTCGCGGACCTTGGGCGTGGTTGCGGTGTTTGCACTGTTCACGTTGATCATCACCGCGCTGGTGCTGGTGCTGGTACCGATGCTGGCCAAGCAACTGTTTCGTCTCTATGAGCTGGCGCCGCAGATGCTCGACTGGCTGCAGCACACGGCGATGCCGTGGGCCCAGGCCAAGTTGGGCCTGTCGGATGGCTTCTGGAAGTTCGACAAGGTCAAGGCGGCGATCAGCGAGCACATGGGCCAGACCACCGATATTGTGGGGGTGATCCTCAGCCAGGCGACCGCCTCCAGCCTGGCGCTGATCGGCTGGCTGACCAACCTGGTGCTGATTCCGGTGGTGGCGTTCTACCTGCTGCGTGATTGGGACATCATGATGGCCAAGATCCGTAGCCTGCTGCCCCGCAACCGTGAAGAGCGCATCGTGGCCCTGGCCGGCGAGTGCCATGAGGTGCTTGGTGCCTTTGTGCGCGGGCAGCTGCTGGTGATGCTGGCACTGGGGATCATCTACGCGGCGGGCTTGATGGCCATCGGCCTGGAGCTGGGCCTGTTGATCGGCCTGATCGCCGGCCTTGCCGCTATCGTGCCGTATATGGGCTTTGTGATCGGGATCGGCGCGGCGTTGGTGGCTGGCCTGTTCCAGTTTGGCGGCGACCTGTACCCGATGCTGGGGATTGTCGCGGTGTTCATGGTTGGCCAGGCCCTGGAAGGCATGGTGCTCACGCCGTTGCTGGTGGGGGACCGGATTGGCCTGCACCCGGTGGCGGTGATCTTTGCGATCCTGGCGGGCGGCGAGCTGTTCGGCTTTACCGGCATTCTGCTGGCACTGCCGGTGGCGGCGGTGATCATGGTGCTGGTGCGTCATATGCACGATCTGTACAAGGATTCCGACGCCTATACGGGGGTCGAAGACCCCGACCTGTAACCGCTGCGTCATAAACCCGGCTTCGGCCGGGTTTGTTGTTTATGGGGGTATGGCGTCAAACAATCCGCTCAAAACCGGCAAGTTAACGCAAACCTTTGATTTTGCTTGTGGTCTGCTGCATTGTGCGCCCGGCGTCACGGGTATAAACTTTGCAAACTTTACACAGAGGCCACTAACGGTTCGATGGGAGCCGTTCAGTCAGCATGAAACCGATTCAGCTGCCCTTAGGTGTGCGTCTGCGTGATGACGCTACCTTTATCAATTACTACCCAGGCGCCAATGCCGCTGCACTCGGCTATGTCGAGCGGCTCTGCGAAGCCGACGCCGGGTGGACCGAAAGCCTGATCTATCTGTGGGGTAAACACGGCGTAGGGCGTACCCACCTGTTGCAGGCCGCTTGCCTGCGTTTCGAGCAGATGGGCGAGCCGGCGGTTTACCTGCCCCTGGCCGAGTTGATGGATCGCGGCATCGGGATCTTCGACAACCTTGAGCAATACGAACTGGTGTGCCTGGACGATCTGCAGGCAGTGGCCGGCAAGGCGGATTGGGAAGAGGCGCTGTTCCATCTGTTCAACCGCCTGCGTGACAGCGGCCGGCGCTTGTTGATTGCCGCTTCCACCTCGCCACGGGAGTTACCGGTGAAGCTGGCCGACCTCAAGTCGCGCCTGACCCTGGCGCTGATCTTCCAGATGCGCCCACTCTCCGACGAAGACAAACTGCGGGCCCTGCAATTGCGCGCATCCCGTCGCGGCCTGCACCTCACCGATGAAGTCGGGCACTTTATCCTCACCCGTGGCACCCGCAGCATGAGCGCGTTGTTCGATTTGCTCGAGCAGCTCGATCAGGCCTCCCTGCAGGCTCAACGAAAATTGACGATCCCTTTTCTCAAGGAAACGTTGGGCTGGTAACTGCTTGAATCTACGGGATTCGGCAATTTCCAGGCGCCAGAAATCCTGCGTTTAAGCCACGTTGGCTACGCATGTGAACCGATAAATGGAATTACGGCTTAGATGTCATAGTCCAATCGCGAAGTCACATAGATCACGATTGAATTTGCAAATCGATGTGATAGAAGGCATAGTCTCGACTTCTTTACATACCAGCCACGGTCGTGCCCATGCTAAATCGCTTCGCACCCCTCGTGCCCCTCGCACTCGTTACCCTGTTGTTTGGTTGCGCCTCCCACCCTCAACAGGTGGTTGAGCAGCAAAAACCTCAACAACAGTCCCAGGCAAAATTCGTTGCTGCACAGTCTGCTTCTGTCTATGAAGAAGAGGTGGCAACCGAAAAGGAACTGGCCGATTTCTCCGGCAACAAGCCTTACCAGCTTCCAGTCCTGGCCGACAGCATCCTCGAGCGCGGCATGTCCCTGATCGGTACCCGTTACCGTTTCGGCGGTACCTCTGAAGCCGGTTTCGACTGCAGCGGTTTCATCGGCTACCTGTTTCGTGAAGAAGCTGGCATGAACCTGCCACGCTCCACTCGCGAAATGATCAACGTGAAAGCACCGTTGGTCGCGCGCAACAACCTCAAGCCCGGTGATCTGCTTTTCTTCAGTACTGCAGGCCGTGGTCGCGTAAGCCATGCCGGTATCTACCTGGGCGATAACCAGTTTATCCACTCCAGCAGCCGTCGCAGTGGCGGTGTTCGAGTCGACAGCCTGGGTGACAGCTACTGGAGCAAAACCTTCATCGAAGCCAAGCGCGCACTCGCCATGGCCCCGACTACGGTTACCGCCAGTAAGTAAACTTAAAGTGATACTTGAAGTTTGACGTGTAAGCGCTAGAATCTCTGGACATTGTTGTAATCCGTTCGCGCGAGCTTTGCTTGCGCGTTCTGGTTTTCAGCGTTCGGCAGCGATAGCCGCATCCAGACCAGGATTGTTCTGCACATGTCGACCTCAGCCCGCCTGCTCCTTATCCTCTGCGCCGCGCTTATCAGCGCCTGCGCCAGCCGGCCGCCACCCGCTCCCGTTGCGGTCAAGCCCAAGCCGGTATTCAACTATTCCACCCAGAATTTCTCGCCTGCGGCCGAAGACGTACTCTTTCGTGCACTGGGCCTGGTCGGCACGCCTTACCGTTGGGGCGGCAACACGCCGGACTCGGGTTTCGATTGCAGTGGCCTGATCGGCTTCGTCTTCCGCGATGCCGCCGGCATCTCCCTGCCGCGCACCACCCGCGAGCTGATCGTGATGCGCGCCCAGGACGTCAGCGAGCAGAACCTGCAGACCGGCGACCTGCTGTTCTTTGCCACCGGTGGCGGTTCCCAGGTCAGCCACGCCGGCATCTATGTGGGCGAAGGCCGCTTTGTGCACGCGCCGCAGACCGGCGGTACGGTCAAGCTGGACACCTTGTCCAAGGCGTATTGGCAGAATGCTTATCTGAGCGCCAAGCGTGTGTTGCCAGCAAACCTGGCACGTAATCCCTGAACCAAATGTGGGAGGGGGCTTGCCCCCGATAGCGAAGTATCAGTCACAGTATCTGTGCCTGACCCACTGCTATCGGGAGCAAGCCCCCTCCCACATTGGTTTTGTGATGCTTCTGGGGGCGTTTATTTAGCGGCCGACACCCGCCACACCTTATTCCCCACATCATCCGCCACCAGCAAATCCCCCTGCTGATCGATCACCACGCCTACCGGCCGGCCCATGGCGTTCTCATCTTTATCGAGAAACCCGGTCAGCACATCCACCGGCTGCCCTTTAGGCTGGCCTGCCTCGAACGGCACGAAGATCACCTTGTAGCCACTGTGGGGCTTGCGGTTCCACGAGCCATGCTGGCCGATGAACGCGCCGTTGCTGAGCGGCACCGGGAGTTTGCTGCCCTCGGCGAACGTCAGGCCCAAAGACGCGGTGTGCGGCCCTACCGCATAGTCCGGCACGATTGCCTTGGCCACCAGGTCCAGGTTCTGCGGCGTGACGCGCACATCCACATGCTGGCCGTAATAGCTGAAGGGCCAGCCATAGAACCCGCCATCCTTGACCGAGGTGATGTAGTCCGGCACCAGGTCGCTGCCGATCTCGTCGCGCTCGTTTACCGCCGTCCATAGCTTGCCGCTCTGGGGTTCCCAGGCCATGCCGTTAGGGTTGCGCAGGCCGGAAGCGAAAATGCGCTGCTGGCCGCTGGCGCGATCCACTTCCCAGATAGCCGCCCGGCCCTGTTCCGCCTCAAGACCGTTCTCACCGACGTTGCTGTTGGAGCCGACGCTCACGTACAGCTTGCTGCCGTCCTTGCTGGCGATCACGTTCTTGGTCCAGTGATGATTCAGGGGGCCGCCCGGCAGGTCGACCACCTTGGTGCCAACTGCCTTGATCGCGGTTTCGCCCGCTTGATAGGGGAAGCGCAGCAGCTTGTCCGAATCGGCGACGTACAGGTCATTGCCGACCAGTGTCATACCGAAGGGCGAGTTGAGGTTTTCCAGGAACACCGTACGGGTCTCGGCAACACCATCGTGATCGGCGTCGCGCAGCAGGGTAATGCGATTGGGGCTCGGTACACCGGCACCGGCGCGGCCCATGACCTTCTCCATGACCCAGCCGCGAATGCCCTTGGAATCATCCGGCTTGGGCGGCGCATTGGTTTCTGCCACCAGCACATCGCCATTGGGCAATACATACAGCCAGCGCGGGTGATCCAGGCCTTCGGCGAACGCCGCCACTTGGGTGCCGGCCGCTGCCGTTGGCTTCACGCCCTCCGGCCAGCCGATAGCCGGGGCAATGTTCACCGTGGGAATCAGGGTTTTGTTCGGCTCCGGTAGCTGCGGCGACGGCCCGGTGCCGTCGGACACCTGCAGGGTGGAGCTTTCACCGCAGGCGGCGAGGGTGCCGGCCAGCATGATGAGCAGGGCGAGTCTGGTTTTATGCATGGTGTTCTCCTTGATACCTGTAAGGGTAGAGGAGGGCGCTGGTGCGATGGTTCAAGTGCAAGGCCAGCTTTAATTGACGCTCCACCCCCAACCCACTAACCTTCGCGGCTTGTTCCAGGTGCTCTGTGACCCATGGGTCGACCGAGTGAAACAGGGAAGCCGGTGAGCGAGCGCACTTGTACACAGTGCTGCCGCGATTCCGGCGCTGCCCCCGCAACGGTAAATGAGTCAAGACGGTGCCTTTTGCCACTGTATCGCCCGCGATATGGGAAGGCGCGCCGTCGGCGTGTTCGCTCTGTCGATGAGCCAGCGCACCACTCATGAGCCCGGAGACCGGCCTGGATCATCCAACAGCATCACGGTGGGCGATGCTTGGCTGTCTGTTTTTTCCTGCCTGCCGTTTTTGTCCAGCCCCAATGGAGAGCTGCCATGACCGATACCCCCGACCGCGACGAACGCCACCTGGCGCGCATGCTGCGCAAAAAAGCCGTGATCGACGAGCGCATCGCCAATTCCCCCAATGAGTGCGGCTTGCTGCTGGTGCTGACCGGCAACGGCAAAGGCAAGAGCAGCTCGGCATTCGGCATGCTTGCGCGCGCCATGGGCCACGGCATGCAGTGCGGTGTGGTGCAGTTCATCAAGGGGCGCAACAGCACCGGTGAGGAGTTGTTCTTCCGCCGCTTCCCCGAGCAAGTGCGTTTCCACGTGATGGGCGAAGGCTTCACCTGGGAGACCCAGGACCGCCAGCGCGATATCGCCGCCGCCGAAGCCGCCTGGGCCGTGTCCCGTGAGCTGCTGCAAGACCCCACCATCGGCCTGGTGGTGCTGGATGAGCTGAACATCGCCCTCAAGCATGGTTACCTCGACTTGGATCAGGTCCTCAGCGACCTGCAAGCGCGTCCGCCGATGCAGCACGTGGTCGTCACCGGCCGTGGCGCTAAGCCTGAACTGATCGAAATGGGCGACACCGTCACTGAAATGGGCATGCTCAAGCACGCGTTCCAGGCCGGGATCAAGGCACAGAAGGGCGTCGAACTTTGAATCAGCCCCGTCATTGCCCGGCCGTCCTGATCGCCGCACCGGCGTCCGGCCAGGGCAAAACCACTGTCACCGCCGCGCTGGCCCGTTTGCACCGCAACCTGGGACGCAGGGTACGCGTGTTCAAATGCGGCCCGGATTTCCTGGACCCGATGATCCACGAGCGCGCCAGCGGTGCGCCGGTGTATCAATTGGACATGTGGATGGTGGGCGAGCAGGAAAGTCGTCGGCTGCTGTGGGAAGCGGCGGGTGAGGCCGACCTGATCCTGATCGAAGGCGTGATGGGCCTGTTCGATGGCACACCGTCCAGCGCCGACCTGGCGCGGCATTTCGGCGTGCCGGTGCTCGGTGTGATCGACGGCACCGCCATGGCCCAGACCTTTGGCGCCCTGGCCCTGGGCCTGGCGCGTTATCAGCCGGACCTGCCGTTTGCCGGGGTACTGGCCAACCGCGTCGGTACCCTGCGCCATGCGCAGTTGCTGGAAGGCAGCCTCACCGAAGGCTTGCGCTGGTATGGCGCCCTGTCCCGCGAAACCGGGATCGAACTGCCCAGCCGCCATTTGGGCCTGGTGCAGGCCAGCGAGCTGAATGACCTCGACGTACGCCTGGACGCCGCCGCCCAGGCCCTGGGCAGCAGCTGCGAAGTCGCATTGCCGCCACCGGTGACCTTCGCCGCGCCGGAAGTGATCGAGGCCGAGCCGTTGCTGGCCGGTGTGCGCATTGCGGTGGCCCGTGACGAAGCCTTCGCCTTCACCTATGGCGCCAGCCTCGACCTGCTGCGGGCGATGGGGGCCGAACTGACGTTTTTCTCGCCGATCCATGATTGCCAACTGCCCGAGGCTGACAGCCTGTACTTGCCCGGCGGTTACCCGGAATTGCACCACCAGGCGCTGTCGCAAAACACGCCGATGCTTGACGCCATTCGTAACCACCATGCCGCCGGCAAACCCTTGCTCGCCGAGTGTGGCGGCATGCTCTACCTGCTGGATTCGCTCACCGATGTCGACGGCACCCGCGCCGAACTGGTCGGCCTGCTGCAAGGCGATGCGGTGATGCAAAAGAAACTCGCGGCCCTCGCCCTGCAAAGCGTCGAATTGCCGGAAGGCGTGCTGCGCGGGCACACGTATCACCATTCCCTGACCAGCACCGAGTGCCAGCCGATTGCCCGTGGCCTGAGCCCGAACGGTGGGCGCGGTGCCGAAGCGGTGTTCCGGCAGGGGCGGATGACGGCCTCTTACGTGCACTTCTATTTCCCGTCGAATCCGACGGCGGTAGCCGCGTTGTTTGCCCCGGACCGAGCTGAAACCCCATCCACTGTGGGAGGGGGCTTGCCCCCGATAGGGCCATGACCGACAACGCTTTCCCCCAGGCCGACCGCGACGCCGTCTACCGCGCCATCGCCGAACGCCGCGACATGCGCCACTTCAGCGGCGGCAGTGTCGCGCCCGAATTGCTGCATCGCCTGCTCCAGGCCGCGCACCAGGCCCCCAGTGTCGGCCTGATGCAGCCTTGGCGGTTTATCCGCATCAGCGACCGCGCATTGCGCAGCCGGATTCAACAGTTGGTGGAAGAAGAACGCGTGCGCACCGCCGAGGCGTTGGGCGAGCGCTCCGATGCGTTCATGAAGCTCAAGGTCGAAGGCATCCACGACTGCGCCGAAGTGCTGGTGGCGGCGTTGATGGATGATCGCGAGCGCCACATCTTCGGGCGGCGCACCTTGCCGGAGATGGACCTGGCGTCGCTGTCCTGTGCGATCCAGAACCTGTGGCTGGCGGCGCGGGTCGAGGGGTTGGGCATGGGCTGGGTCTCGCTGTTCGACCCCCAGGCCCTGGCCGACCTGCTGGGCCTGCCGCCCGGCGCGAAACCCCTGGCGGTCTTGTGCCTGGGGCCGGTGACGGAGTTTTACCCGGCACCGATGTTGCAGCTCGAAGGCTGGACCGAGCCTCGGCCGTTGAGTGACATGGTGTATGAAAACGCGTGGGGAGTGAGTCAATGAGTGTGGCCTTGCTGTGTGTCGCAGCAGTGGCGCTGGATGCGCTGCTGGGCGAGCCCAGGCGCTGGCATCCGCTGGTGGCGTTCGGCAATTTTGCCGGGCGCATCGAGCAGCGTTTCAACAGCGGTGGCCGGGGCTGGCGCAGCCATGGCGTGACCGCATGGGTTATCGCCGTGGTGCCGTTGACCCTGCTGGCCACCGCGTTGTCGTGGGCGCCGTATATCGGCTGGGTCCTGGAGATCCTCGCGTTGTACTGCGCCCTCGGCATGCGCAGCCTCGGCGAGCATGTGATCCCGGTGGCCCAGGCCCTGCGCAGCGATGACCTCGACGCGGCCCGCACACGGGTGAGCTACCTGGTCAGCCGCCAGACCAGTGAACTGGACCGTACCGAAGTCGCCCGTGCCGCCACCGAATCGGTGCTGGAAAACGGCAGCGATGCGGTGTTTGCCGCGCTGTTCTGGTTTGTCGTCGCCGGCGTGCCGGGCGTGGTGCTCTACCGCCTGAGCAATACGCTCGACGCGATGTGGGGCTATCGCAACGAACGCTTCGAGCGTTTCGGTTGGGCCGCGGCCAAGATCGACGATGTACTCAACTATATTCCTGCACGCCTGGTGGCCTTGACCTACGCCGTGCTGGGCAAAACCCGCCTGGCCCTCAAATGCTGGCGCACCCAGGGGCCGACCTGGGACAGCCCCAATGCCGGGCCGGTGATGGCATCCGGCGCTGGCGCGTTGGGCGTTGAGCTGGGTGGCGCCGCGATTTACCACGGCGAGGTGCACCAGCGTCCGCCACTGGGCGAAGGCCCTGCGGCGGATGCCGACTCTATCGACCGCGGCTGGCAACTGGTGCAGCGCGGCGTATGGTTGTGGTTGCTGATTCTCTGCGTGGGGGGGCAATTTTATGCTTGAGCACGGTGGCCGGCTGCGCAAGGCAGCGATTCAGTACGGGATTGCCGAGGCCGATTGGCTCGACCTGTCCAGCGGCCTCGCGCCCTGGCCGTGGCCGATCCCGGAGATTCCGCTGCGGGCCTGGGCGCGCTTGCCGGAATCGGACGACGGCCTGGAACAGGCGGCCAGCGAGTATTACGGCGCCGCGCATGTCCTGCCGGTGCCCGGCTCCCAGGCGGCGATTCAGTTGCTGCCGCGCCTGCGCCGTGCCGGCAAGGTCGGCGTGCTGTCGCCGTGCTACGCCGAACATGCCGAGGCCTGGCGGCGTGCCGGCTACGTGGTGCGTGAAGTGCAGGAGCAGGAAGTCGACTTCTTCCTCGACGTCCTCGACGTGCTGGTGGTGGTCAATCCCAATAACCCCACCGGGCTGAGCCTGGCCCCGCAACGCCTGCTGGATTGGCACACAAGGCTGGCCCAGCGCGGCGGCTGGCTGGTGGTGGACGAAGCGTTCATGGATGTCACCCCGCAGTTGAGCCTGGCGAGCCAGGCCCATCAGGTCGGCCTGATTGTGCTGCGTTCGTTCGGCAAGTTTTTCGGCCTGGCCGGTGTGCGCCTGGGCTTTGTGCTGGCCGAGCGCAGGCTGCTCAAGTTGCTGGCCGAACAGGTCGGGCCCTGGGCCGTCAGCGGGCCGACGCGGGTGCTGGGCCAAGTGTGCCTGCGCGATACCGCCGGCCATGCGCGGCAGCGGGCACGCTGCATCGAGGCCGGCCAGCGTTTGTTTGAACTGCTCGAACGCCGTGGCTTTCAACCCCAGGGCGGCTGCGCGTTGTTCCAATGGCTGATCACCCCGCACGCCGAACGCATGCACGAATTCATGGCCCAGCGCGGCATCTTGCTGCGCCTGTTTGTGCACAACAGCAGCGTACGGTTTGGCCTGCCCGACACCGAGGCCGACTGGCTGCGCCTTGACGAAGCGCTGGCGGCCTACAAGGACGCCTCATGACGACGCTGATGGTGCAAGGCACCACCTCCGATGCCGGCAAAAGTACCCTGGTGACTGCGTTGTGCCGCTGGCTGGTACGCCAGGGCATTGCCGTGGTGCCGTTCAAGCCGCAGAACATGGCGCTCAACAGCGCCGTGACAGCCGAAGGCGGCGAGATCGGCCGCGCCCAGGCGGTGCAGGCCCAGGCGGCCAACCTGGCGCCCCACACCGACATGAACCCGGTGCTGCTCAAGCCCAACAGCGACACCGGCTCCCAGGTGATCATCCATGGCCGCGCCGTGACCAGCATGAACGCGGTGGCCTATCACGACTACAAAGCCATCGCGATGCAGGCGGTGCTGGCCTCCCACGCACGGTTGAGCGAAGCCTACCCGGTGGTGATGGTGGAAGGCGCAGGCTCCCCGGCGGAGATCAACCTGCGCGCCAATGACATCGCCAACATGGGCTTCGCCGAGGCCGTCGACTGCCCGGTGCTGCTGATTGCCGACATCAATCGCGGCGGGGTGTTCGCCCATCTGGTCGGCACCCTGGAACTGCTCTCTCCCAGCGAACAGGCGCGGGTCAAGGGCTTCATCATCAACCGTTTTCGCGGCGACATCGCACTGCTGCAACCGGGCCTGGACTGGTTGGAGGCACGCACCGGCAAACCGGTGGTGGGCGTATTGCCCTACGTGATGGACCTGCACCTGGAAGCCGAGGACGGCATCGACCAACGTCAGATCGACAAGACGGCGCAGGTGCTCAAGGTGGTGGTGCCGGTGTTGCCGCGCATCAGCAACCACACGGATTTCGATCCGCTGCGCCTGCATCCCCAAGTGGATTTGCAGTTCATCGGGCCGGGCCAGCCGATTCCGGCCGCCGACCTGATCATCCTGCCGGGCTCGAAAAGTGTGCGCAGCGACCTCGCGTACCTGCGTGCCCATGGCTGGGACACCGCCGTGGCGCGGCACTTGCGCTACGGCGGCAAGGTGCTGGGGATTTGCGGCGGCTTGCAGATGCTCGGTGAGCAGGTGCACGACCCGTTGGGCCTGGAAGGGCCGGCCGGTTCCAGCGACGGCCTGGGGCTGCTGGCGTTCAGTACCACCCTGGAAGCCGAGAAACAGTTGCGTAATGTACGCGGGCGTTTGTTGCTGGAGGACGCCGAGGTCAGTGGCTATGAGATCCATGCCGGCGTGACATGCGGCGCGGCCCTGGCGAACGCCGCCGTGCTGCTGGAGGACGGTCGCCGTGACGGCGCGCACAGTGCTGATGGGCAGATTCTCGGCACGTATCTGCATGGCGTGTTCGAGACCCCGGCGGCCTGCGGTGCGTTGCTGCGTTGGGCCGGGTTGCAGGATGTGCAGGCGGTGGATTATCACGCCCTGCGCGAGCGCGATATCGAGCGCCTGGCGGATCTGGTGGAGAACCACTTGGATACCGATTTGTTGCGCAAACTGTGTGGGGTTTAAGGGTGTACACACGGTTCAAATGTGGGAGGAGCGGTGCGACGATTCGACTTGCCCCCGATAGCGGTGTATCAGGTGCTGAATTGTTCGGGTATACCGAGTACATATCCATTCCTGCGGTAACGGCCACTTATGGTTCCGCTCTTACAGCGGCTCACTTTTGGAAAGGCCCAAAAGTAAGCAAAAGGCCTTCGCCCCACCACTCGGCACCTCGCTTGGGCTCGGTGTGCCCTCACTCCGGCTTGAATCCGTGGGCCGCCGCAATGGGCCATCCCTGGCCCGGTGCGGCTAACCCGGCGTCCTGCCGGGTTACCCACGGATTCAAGCCTGCGTTCGGCCAGCGTGGTTTACGGGGCGACCTCAGATCAAAAGCCAGATCAAAAACGACTCGCTGCGCATCGTGGATGGGTGGGTGGGTAGGGGGTGTCTCATGCTTCAACTGATTTTAGGCGGCGCCCGTTCCGGTAAAAGCCGCCTGGCCGAAAAGCTCGCCAGCGACAGCGCTTTGCCCGTCATCTATATCGCCACCAGCCAACCGCTTGACGGCGAGATGAATGCCCGCGTTGCCTTGCATCGCGAGCGTCGCCCTGATCACTGGGGTTTGATCGAAGAACCTGTCGAGCTGGCGCGTGTGCTACGCGAAAACGCCGCGCCCGGTCGTTGCCTGCTGGTGGATTGCCTGACCCTGTGGTTGACCAACCTGCTGATGCTCGAAGACGCGCAGCGCCTGGCGTTCGAGCGCGATCAATTGCTGGAAAGCCTGGCCGTGCTGCCGGGTGAAATTATTTTTGTCAGCAACGAGACCGGTCTGGGTGTCGTGCCGCTGGGCGAATTGACTCGCCGCTATGTGGATGAAGCCGGTTGGCTGCATCAAGCCTTGGCCGAGCGATGTCAGCGTGTTGTCCTGACGGTTGCCGGCCTGCCCCTGACGTTGAAAGGTACTGCGTTATGACTGACACCTGGTGGCTCAACCCTTGTAAGGCCATTGACGCCTCGGCGTACGAACAAGCCCTGGCGCGCCAGCAGCAATTGACCAAGCCGGCCGGTTCCCTGGGCCAGCTGGAAGCGCTGGCCGTGCAATTGGCCGGCTTGCAGGGCCAGGTCAAGCCGTCGGTAGATCAGCTGTGGATTGCCATCTTTGCCGGTGACCATGGTGTGGTTGCCGAGGGTGTATCGGCGTTTCCCCAGGAAGTGACCGGGCAGATGCTGCATAACTTTGTCACCGGTGGCGCGGCCATCAGTGTATTGGCGCGGCAACTGGATGCGCAGTTGGAAGTGGTCGACCTCGGTACGGTGACCCCTTCGCTGAACCTGCCCGGCGTCCGTCACCTGAATATCGGCGCGGGCACCGCCAATTTCGTCAAGGGCCCGGCAATGACCGGCGCCCAGGGCCGATTGGCATTGCAGGCGGGTCGCGACAGTGTGCTGCGCGCCCGTGAAAGCGGTGCGCAGTTGTTTGTCGGCGGTGAGATGGGCATTGGCAACACCACCGCCGCCAGTGCGCTGGCCTGCGCCTTGCTCGATTGCCAGGTTGCCGAGCTGACGGGCCCGGGCACCGGATTGAATGCCCAAGGCGTCAGTCACAAGGTGGCGGTGATCGAGCGCGCGCTGGCGCTGCATGCCGCGCAGCGTGGGGATGCGCTGCACACCCTGTGCAATCTCGGCGGCTTTGAAATCGCTGCCCTGGTGGGGGCTTACCTGGCCTGTGCCCAGGAAGGCATCGTGGTGTTGGTGGATGGGTTTATCTGCACCGTCGCGGCGCTGGTCGCCACGCGCTTGAACCCGGCGTGCCGCGACTGGCTGCTGTTCGGCCATCGCGGTGCCGAGCCTGGCCATCG
Source organism: Pseudomonas sp. GV047 (assembly GCF_003058245.1). NCBI lineage: Bacteria > Pseudomonadati > Pseudomonadota > Gammaproteobacteria > Pseudomonadales > Pseudomonadaceae > Pseudomonas > Pseudomonas sp. GV047. The sequence continues at coordinate 223,534 of NZ_QCWA01000004.1, forward strand.
CCATGTCTTGCAGAGCCTCGATGCACAACCGTTGCTGGAACTCGGCCTGCGCCTGGGCGAGGGCAGTGGCGCGGCGTTGGCGGTACCGTTGCTGCGCCTGGCGTGTGCGCTGCACGGGCAGATGGCGACGTTTGCCGAAGCGGCCGTGGCAGATCGTCCGGCATGACTTTGCACCTGGACCTGTTGCGCCATGGCGAAACCGAACTGGGTGGCGGCCTGCGCGGCAGCCTTGACGATGCATTGACCGCCAAGGGCTGGGAACAGATGCGCGCCGCCGTGCTGGCGCAGGGGCCCTGGGATCGGCTGATCAGCTCGCCGCTGCAACGCTGCGCGCGGTTCGCGGAGGAACTGGGCGCGCGGTTGAATGTGCCGGTGAGCCTGGAAAAGGACCTGCAGGAACTGCACTTCGGTGCCTGGGAAGGGCAGAGTGCGGCGGCGCTGATGGAGACCGACGCCGAAGGCCTGGGCCGGTTCTGGGCCGATCCCTATAGCTTCACGCCGCCCCAGGGCGAACCGGTCAGCGCGTTTTCCCAGCGGGTTTTGGGCGCCGTCCTGCAGCTGCATAAGGCGTATGCCGGTGAGCGTGTGCTGTTGATCAGCCACGGTGGGGTGATGCGTTTGCTGTTGGCCCAGGCTCGGGGGCTGCCCCGTGGGCAGTTGCTGAATGTCGAAGTCGCTCATGGTGGGTTGTTCAACCTGCAGGTCGGCGCCGATGGCGTGTTGAAGGAAGGAATCTGAGCATGCTGCCGTTCTGGATCGCCGTGCAGTTCCTGAGCAGTTTGCCGATTCGCCTGCCGGGTATGCCGCAGCCGCAGGAACTGGGGCGCTCGTTGCTGTTTTATCCCGTGGTCGGGTTGCTGTTCGGCGTGCTGCTGTGGGGGCTCAATACGCTTTTGATCGGATCGCCGCTGTTGTTGCACGCCGCGCTGCTGCTGACGGCCTGGGTGTTGCTCAGTGGCGGCCTGCATCTCGATGGCCTGGCGGACAGCGCCGACGCCTGGCTGGGTGGCTTCGGCGACCGCGAGCGCACCCTCAGCATCATGAAAGACCCGCGCAGCGGACCGATTGCCGTGGTCACCCTGGGCCTGGTGTTGCTGCTCAAGTTCACCGCACTGGTGGCCTTGATCGAACAGCGCAACGGTGTGGCGTTGATTCTCGCGCCGTTGATCGGGCGGGCGTCGATGCTGGGGTTGTTTCTCACCACCCGTTATGTGCGAGCGGGTGGCTTGGGCCAGGCGTTGTCGGATCATCTACCCCGCGTCGTCGGGCAACAGGTGCTGATTCTCAGTGGCCTGGCCTGCATCCTGATCGGTGGTTTCAGCGGGGGGCTCGCCGTGCTGCTCGCGGCCGTGTGTTTTATCGGCCTGCGCCAACTGATGGTCAATCGCCTCGGCGGCATCACAGGCGATACCGCTGGCGCGCTGCTGGAGCTGCTGGAAGTGGCTATTCTGGTCGGTTTGGCGTTGTAACACTTTCTTGCATTTCCTTAATCGCGGGTATATACACGTTCCATGCTTGCCTCCCAATGTTTATGCACCAACCTGCGACGTGCCGCCCGTGGCGTCAGCAGGCACTACGACGGCGCCCTCGACGGCTTCGGGATCAACGTCGCCCAGTATTCCTTGCTGTGCAACCTGCAGCGCCTCGATCAACCGAGCATTTCCAGCCTGGCCGACGCCATGGGCCTGGATCGCAGCACCTTGGGGCGCAACCTGCGGGTGTTGGAAGGTGAGGGCCTGGTGCGGATGGTAGAGGGCGATGACCTGCGCAACCGCCTGGTGCTGTTGACCGCCGCCGGTGAAGAGCGCCTGGCGGCAGCGTTACCCGCCTGGGAGGCGGCGCAACAGAAATTGATCGATCAACTCGGCGCGGAAAAACGCGAAACCCTGTTGGCCTTGCTGGATGAACTCGCCTGAACGCGGGTTTGTTCGAATACAAGCGGGTATATACCCGCGAACGGAGAATAAGAAATGACGTCGATGTGGCGCACCAGTGGTTGGATCCTTGTGGGGAGTGCGCTGATCCTGGCGTTGTCCTTGGGCGTGCGGCACGGGTTCGGCCTGTTCCTGGCGCCGATGAGCAGCGAATTCGGCTGGGGCCGTGAGACCTTTGCCTTTGCCATCGCCTTGCAGAACCTGATCTGGGGCCTGGCGCAGCCGTTTACCGGTGCCCTGGCCGACCGGTTCGGCGCCACCAGGGCGGTGTTTGTCGGCGGGGTGTTGTACGCCGCAGGCCTGGTGTTGATGGGGCTGTCGGATTCGGCGTGGTCATTGTCCTTGAGTGCCGGCCTGCTGATCGGGATTGGCCTGTCGGGTACATCGTTTTCGGTGATTCTGGGCGTGGTCGGCCGCGCCGTGGCGCCGGAAAAGCGCAGCATGGCCATGGGCATCGCCAGCGCCGCCGGTTCGTTTGGCCAGTTCGCCATGGTGCCGGGCACGTTGGGCTTGATCAGTTGGCTGGGCTGGTCGGCCGCCTTGCTGGCGCTGGGCTTGATGGTGGCGCTGATCCTGCCGCTGGTGAGCATGCTCAAGGACCGCCCGCTGCCGGTCATGGCCGGCCAGCAGACCCTGGGTGAAGCCTTGAAGGAAGCCTGCTCCCACTCCGGGTTCTGGCTGCTGGCCTTCGGCTTTTTCGTCTGCGGTTTCCAGGTGGTGTTTATTGGTGTGCACCTGCCGGCCTACCTGGTGGACCAGCACTTGCCGGCCACCGTCGGTACCACGGTGTTGGCGTTGATCGGGCTGTTCAATATCTTCGGTACCTACACCGCCGGCTGGCTCGGCGGGCGCATGTCCAAGCCGCGCCTGTTGACCGGGTTGTACCTGCTGCGCGCGGTGGTGATCATCCTGTTCCTGTGGGCACCGGTGACCGAAGTCACGGCCTACCTGTTCGGCATGGCCATGGGCTTTTTGTGGCTGTCCACGGTGCCGCTGACCAACGGCACGGTCGCCACGTTGTTCGGAGTGCGAAACCTGTCCATGCTCGGTGGGATCGTGTTCCTTTTCCACCAGCTTGGCTCGTTCCTTGGCGGCTGGTTGGGCGGAGTGGTCTATGATCGAACCGGTAACTACGATTTGATCTGGCAAGTCGCGATCCTGTTGAGCGTGCTCGCCGCAGCCCTGAATTGGCCGGTGCGTGAGCGGCCGGTGGCGCGATTGCAGGCGCAGATGGAGGCGGCATGAGTTCGACCTGGTATTGGTGTTGCGGGGCCGCCGCGACCGCGCTGTTGCTGGCCCTGGCCTGGTGGGGCTGGCAGCGCGGTGGCCTGGCGTTGATGCAACTGGGTATGTCGATCTGTTAAGTTCGGTGCCTGAACTTTTTAAAGGACTTTTCGACATGCAGATGCGCTGGCTGGCTGTACCTGTGCTGATGGCTGCTTTTGGCGGGGTGGCGTTGGCTGCCGATTGCCCGCCGTTGCTGGAGGGTCAACTGCCCAAGTTGCGCGCCAAGGAATCCATCGACCTGTGCCAACGTTTTGCCGGCAAGCCCCTGGTGATCGTCAACACGGCAAGCTTTTGCGGGTTCGCGCCGCAATTCAAAGGCCTCGAAGCGCTGTATCAGCGCTACAAGGATGAAGGGTTGGAGGTGATCGGCGTGCCATCCGATGACTTCAAGCAGGAAGCCAAGACCGGCGAAGAAACCGCCAAGGTCTGCTACGTGAACTACGGCGTGACCTTCACCATGACCGAGCCGCAGAAGGTCAAGGGTCCGGACGCGGTGCACCTGTTCAAGGTATTGGCGCAGCAGAGCAATGCGCCGAAGTGGAATTTCTACAAGTACGTGGTCGACCGCCAGGGCAAGGTGATTGCCGATTTCTCCAGCCTGACCAAGCCGGACAGCCCCGACCTGATCAAGGCGGTGGAGCAGGCGATAGCGTCCAAACCCTGATTATCGGGCACTGAAAAGCCCCGCCTCCCTTGCGGGAGAGCGGGGCTTTTTTACACCCATCCGGATCAGAAGGTGTAGGTCATGCCCAGGCCGAAACCGTTGGCACTGTTTTCGTATTTGGCGCGGTAACTGGCTGTCGACGGGGCGTTAGCCGTCTGGTTGATCTTGACGTCTTCTTCTTTCAGGTACGAATACGCCAAGTCGACGGTCATGTTATCCATGACTTTGTAGCCCAGGCCCACGCTGAAGATCGTACGGTCGCCCGTCGGGATGCGCGGCGAACGATCGGTGTTGTTGGCCGGGGATTGGTCGAAGGTCAGGCCGGTACGCAGCACGACTTGCTTGGTCAACTGATACGAGGTACCCACGGCGTAGGCCCAGGTGTCATGCCAGTTTTGTTCTTCGGTGATGGAACCGAGTTGGCTTGGCGCCAGTACGCCGCCGGCAGCCGTTACGCCTTCGTTGTTGACGGTGATCTCTTTCAGGCGACTCCAACGGGTCCAGGTTGCACCGCCGTAGAGTTTCCAGGCATCGGTCAGGTCTTGGGTGACCGACAGGTCGTAGGACTCTGGGGTGTCGATTTTCAACGAAGCGTCGTAACGGTTGTTACGCAGGAACGGTTGAGTGGCTGCTGGGCCGCTGACCGTGGTGTGGCCTTCCAGCTTGTATTTGACCTTCGAGTGGTAGGTCAGGCCCACGCGAGTGGTGTCGGTGGCCTGGACCAATACGCCGACGTTGAAACCCAGGGCGGTATCGTCACCCTTGATTTTGACGTTGGTATCGGAAGCGAGCGGGCTGAGGGTCTTGTCCGACTCGAGCACACCGGAAATCCGATTGATGGTCGGGCCGAAACCGATGGATACACGGTCGTTGAAGGCGTAGCTGACAGTGGGCTGGAAGGTCATGACCTTCACTTCGCTCTTGCTGCCGAAGCCACGGCCCTGGAAGCCGTTTTCATAGTCGGTCACCAGGCCGAACGGTGCGTATACACCGAAGCCGACGGCCCACTGATCGTTGAGTTTATTGGTGTAGAAACCGAATGGCACCGCGGTGAACGGAACCATGTCACCTTTGTTGGAGCCGCGAGAGTTGCCACCGGTATTGCTGATGTCGGTAGAGGCATCGATAGCCGCAACACCGCCGGTGATTTGCTGGCCATTCAGGCGCGACATACCGGCAGGGTTACCGTAGACAGTGCTTGCATCATCGGCAGAAGAAGAGCGGCCTGCGAAACCCGTACCCATCCCGCTGACACTCTGTTCGTTCAGTGCGAAACCGCTTGCGAACAGTTGGGAGGATGCCATGGCAACGGCGAGGCTAAGTGTGGTCTTGAGCATTACTTTTTTCATTATTAGAACTCCGTGGTGATCACCGCAGCGGAAAGTATCAATAAAATTAACATCGCGCTATAGGCTGTAATGCAGGAGATAGAGCGGTTTTGTAGGACAATCAGACCAAAATTCGGCTTTTTTGCCGAATCTTGCAAATTGCCCGGTCAGCAGGTCGCGTGATTCAAGGGCGAAACACAGGTTTGCCAGGCCTGGGCGAAATCCCGCAGCCTTCCTTGAGGATGAAATATTTCTTTCCAGATACGCGCCATGGCTAAAACATCACCGGGTGGTGGCAGGGCGGGGCTGTGTTGTTCGACCAGGAGCCAGGCGATGGCCGTGGCATAACGCAGGTTTACGGTGAGCTCCAGTTGGGGCGCACTGAGAAAGGCGTGTTGGCTGGCGAGCCCGCGTACCAGGCTGGCACGCTCGGGGTCGAGCGCCAGGTAGTTATCCCACAAGGCGCGATGGCGAGGTTCGGTGATGCTGTACAGGCCGTGGCCGCGTCGATCATGCAGGGCAGAACCCAATTCCGACTGGCTGGCGGCGATACCCAGCAGCAGTGACTCAGCCGTGGGGCTCTGCTGGCCGAGGTACGTCAGCGTCGGCCGGATCACATAACGACACAATTCACTGGCTGCGATACCCATACATGCCTCAATCCGTGAAAAGGGTCGACGAGCCCTGAGAAAGGGGGCTTGGCAGCAGTGGATCGGCTCTCAGGCTCGTCGGAAGCGGATCATGCCGCTTGAGTTGAAGTGTAGTGTCATATTCATGAGGTAAAGGACTGTTTTTAAAACATCTTCTTCAACCAGTTATAACGTTTATATCGATTTGAACTTAGTGCAAATACTCGAGGCAAGAATGACGGGCAATAAAAAACCCTGTGTTTTAAACAGGGTTTTTTGTGTTTCAGCGACTCGGGTCGATCAGGCAACCAGTGCCTGACGGGTACGCTCGATCACGGCCTGCAGCGGTTCAGCGCTGGAGTATTGATCGGGGTACAGGCGTTCGCTGTGACGGGCGATGCCATGTTCGTTGACCAGGGTGAAGCTGAAGCAGCCTTTGCGAGCGGCCATGATCAGGCAGTTCATTGGGGCAAAAGCGTTGGTGAGGGTGCGAATGGCATCCTGAGTGTGGATAGCGGACATATTATTGGTGTTCCTACAAATGACACGGATAAGAACCGTGCAACGTTAAAACGTTCCAGTAACGTTGATCACCATTGATCAAACGAAGAACCCGACTGGAACAAAGCAGCCAGTTTGAAGCGCTGATTAAGTTAGGCGCGCTTGGGCTGGCAGGTAGGTACTTAGGAGGGCAGGCAACACAACAAGGGCAAAGGTTCTGGGCCCGGGGTGAAGATCCTGATCAATTTGCAGGTTGGTTCGGTCAGAGTATGAAAACTTCGCGGCACCCTTTGCTTGTTCAAAGGCAGTGTCGTCGCAAGTGATACCTGGAAACCATCGAGGTGGTCGATCCCGTGTTGTTCAGGGGAGTTGTTCGACCAGAATTGACTTTCAGCTTGGTACTAACGCTGCGGATAGTAACGGATTGAAACAGGCAATGGAAGCGCGTTAATCAAAAAACTTCAATCAGCCGCCCAGCAGGCCGCGATACACCAGCACCGTGACGGCGGCGGCCAGGGAACAACCCAACCCATAGGCGGCCAGGGTCAGGCGCAAGGATTGGCCGGTCTCGACCATCTTCATCACATCGCCCATGTCGTCGATACGCCCTTCACCCAGCTCGATGCACAAGCTCACGGCGGTGAACGCGGCCGATAGCAGGATGGCGATGGCAAACAACGCCCCATCCGGGGATGGCAGCGCGACATTGATCCCTAATGAAATGGCGCAGATGGCGAGTAACAACACGGCGAATAACAGCATTCCTTTCATCGGCCCACTCAGCGTTGTGTTGTCCGTCGGGCAGTGTGGCGAGCTGGCAAAGATTTGAAAAGTCCCTGTTTTGCCTCGGCGGTAACATTTTTGAGGGCTATCGCTTCAAAAAAAGCCGGGGATATAACCATCGGGTCGGTACTTGTGCACATTAGTTGCGGCGTGTGTAACCAGGCTGTCGATCGCTGGACAGGGCTGCCATTTGCCTGCAATGGAAATTTAAGTCAATGAAAAATCTGGCTTTTTTTTATTGGTGAAAAAATCGTCAGTTTGACTGCGGGCCCCGTTCCATGGGCCTTTGCGCGAGTTAAAGGCTGGTTGTCCACTGAGTTATCCACAGCTTCTGTGGATTGTCCCGAGCGCTTGCTCTAGAACGGGCGTGCCGGGTTTTTTCAGCTTTACCTGTGCGAAAAAAAGAGTAGAGTGGCGCGCCTTCCGTTCTGTCCCACAGTGCTTTATGAAGTTTCGCTCAGTATCACCTTCTGTTACCGACACCCCCCAGACTGTTACCGCACCCAAGCGTTTTTCCTTGAAAGTCGCCCTGTGGTTGCTCGACAGCCCACGCCTGGGGCATAGCACCAACGTCAAACACTTCGCCGGGCGCTTGCTCAAGCAGCCGGCCCGTGAGGGCGTAGTGGCTGCGCAAAGCCGTCTGGGCCAATTGATGTGCCGCGAGTGCGGCAACGCCCGCGACCGCCGCATCGGCCACGATCTGCTGCGCCTGGCCGCCCGTGCCGGTGACCGCCGTGCCCAACGGGAACTGGGTCAGGTCGAAGACTGAGCTGTCCTCACGCTCTACGCTTGGTTAACCTTGCTCCTTTTCGGTGATGGCAGAAATGGCTATGGTTTTTGACTGGACCAGTGTTGCCCTGGGCCTGGCTGGCGCCGCAGTGCCTTTATTGGCGGTGTGCTGGCAGATTCAGCGGCGGTTGACCGCGCGGACCACCGGTTGGGAACTGCTCGAAGAGCGCCTGGCCACTGCGCAACTGGCCCAGGAGGGCCTCGCCGCTCAACTGGATGCCAGTCGCGATGAAATCAGCGATCTGAGCCAGGCCAACGCCGCCAAGCAAGCGGACCTGGCTGCAGTGCGCCGCGAGGTCGAGCTGTTGCAGATCGACCGCGACAACGCCCGCGACGCCGCCCACGCCTGGAACCTTGACCGCAGCGCCAAGGAAACCGAATTACGCCGCCTCGACGCATTGTCGGCCGCCTTGCGCGCCGAACTGCGCGAGCAGCAGGAAAGCCATCAGCAGCGCCTCGCCGACCTGCAGGGCTCGCGGGACGAGTTGCGTGCGCAATTCGCTGAGCTGGCCGGCAAGATCTTCGATGAGCGTGAGCAGCGCTTTGCCGAGACCAGCCAGGAGCGCCTTGGCCAGTTGCTCGATCCCTTGAAGGAACGCATCCAGTCCTTCGAAAAACGCGTGGAAGAGAGCTATCAGAACGAGGCTCGCGAGCGCTTTTCCCTGGCCAAGGAGCTTGAACGCCTGCAGCAGCTGAACCTGCGTCTGTCAGACGAAGCCACCAACCTGACCCGCGCCCTCAAGGGCCAGAAAACCCAGGGCAACTGGGGTGAGTTGATCCTCGAACGGGTGCTGGAACACGCCGGCCTGGAGAAGGGCCGCGAGTACCAGACCCAGGTCAGCTTGAAGGGCCCGGACGGTGAGCGCTTCCAACCGGATGTGCTGATCATGCTGCCCGGCGACAAGCAGGTGGTGGTGGATTCCAAGGTCAGCCTGACCGCGTACCAGCAGTATGTCGCGGCGGATGATGAGGTGATCGGCCAGGCAGCCTTGAAGCAGCACGTACTGTCGCTGCGCAATCACGTCAAAGGCTTGGCCGGCAAGGATTACAAACGCCTGGAAGGCCTGCACAGCCTGGATTTCGTGTTGTTGTTCGTACCGATCGAAGCCGCTTTTTCCGCGGCCTTGCAGGCCGAACCGAATCTGTTCCAAGAGGCCTTCGACCGGCATATCGTGATCGTCAGCCCAACGACGCTGCTCGCCACCCTGCGGGTGATCGACAGTCTCTGGAAGCAAGAGCGTCAAAGCCAGAACGCCCGCGAAATCGCCGAACGCGCCGGGTGGCTGTACGACAAGTTCGTGCTGTTTATCCAGGACCTGGACGAAGTGGGCAATCGTCTACAGCAATTGGACAAGGCTTACAGCGCGGCGCGGAACAAGCTGACAGATGGGCGCGGAAACCTGGTCAGTCGCACCGAGCAATTAAGGTTGCTCGGTGCGCGTGCCAGCAAGAGCCTGCCGGCGGATTTGCTGGAGCGGGCGATGACCGACGCCGACGGCGTGGCGCACCTGCCCGAATAAACACAATCCGAAAGGTGGAAGGGGGCAAGCCCCCTCCCCAATTTTGACTGAGTACATCCGGTTTACAGCGGTAAGTGTCGACTCAGCAACGCCCGCAGCGCGGCGGGTTTCACCGGTTTGGCGAGGTAATCCAACCCTGCCGCATGCACCTCTGCCACCATCTCCGGGCGGCCGTCGGCACTGATGACCACACCGGGAATCGGCTCCGCCATTTGCGCCCGCAGCCAGCCCATGAGCTCGGTGCCAGTCTCGCCGTGGTCGAGGTGGTAATCCACCAGCGCCAGTTGCGGGCGTACGCCTTGCTCCAGCAGCGCCGCACATTGCGCCTGGTCGGTGGCGGTCCACACTTCACAGCCCCAACGTGTCAGCAGGCTGCGCATACCGATCAGGATGCTCTCTTCGTTATCCACGCAGAGCACTTGCGCGCCGCTTAACGGCAGGCCGTTCTCCTGGGCAGGCTTGGGCTGCGGGCTGGCCTGGTTGCGTGCCAGCGGCACACGCACGCTGAACACGCTGCCCTTGCCCGGCCAGGAGCGTACGCTCAAGCGATGGCCCAGCACCCGGCACAGGCCGTCGGCAATCGCCAGGCCCAGGCCCAGGCCTTTCTCGGCGCGGGTCTGGTGGCTGTCCAGGCGCTTGAACTCTTCGAAGATCACCTTCTGTTTATCCAACGGGATGCCAGGGCCTCGGTCCCAGACTTCCAGGCACAGCTCGCCCTTGCGCCGACGTACGCCCAGCAGCACCGGGCCGTCGGCATACCGGAAAGCGTTAGTCAGGAAATTCTGCAGGATCCGCCGCAGCAACTTGATGTCACTGTCCACGCGCAAGCGGCTGCCGCGCAGGCGAAAACGCAGGCCTTGTTCCTGGGCCAGGGCCTTGAATTCCGCGCCGAGGGTGTCGAACAGTTCGTTGAGCACAAAGGGCTGGCGCTGCGGGTTGATCTTGCCGTTTTCCAGGCGCGAGATATCCAGCAGGTCGCTGATCAGGTCTTCGGCCGAACGCAGCGAGCTGTCCAGGTGCTGTACCAGTTGCCGGGCTTCGCTGGACAGGCCGTCGTTCTGGTGGGAAAGGGCGGCGGAGAACAGCCGGGCGGCGTTCAGCGGTTGCATCAGGTCATGGCTGACGGCCGCGAGGAAGCGGGTCTTTGACTGGCTGGCGGACTCGGCAACGCCCTTGGCATCGGTGAGCGCCACATTGAGCTGCGACAGTTCGTGGGTGCGCTCGGTCACCCGTTGCTCGAGGCCTTCGTTGGCCTCGGTAAGTGCCTGCTCGGCCTCGCGGAACGCGGTAATGTCGGTGAAGCTCATGACGAAGCCGCCGCCGGGCATCGGGTTGCCGATCAGCTCGATCACCCGCCCATTCGGGAACAGCCGCTCTGAGGTATGCGCGCGGCCCTGGCGCATCCAGTGCAGGCGGCGTGCCACGTGGACCTCGGCTTCGCCCGGTCCGCACAGGCCGCGCTCGGCGTTGTAGCGGATGATGTCGGCAATCGGTCGGCCTACGCTGATCAGCCCGTCCGGGTAATTGAACAACTCCAGGTAACGCCGGTTCCAGGCCACCAGCTTGAGGGACTGGTCCACCACACTGATGCCCTGGGTGATGTTCTCGATGGCGCCTTGCAGCAAGGCACGATTGAATTGCAGCACTTCGGACGCTTCGTCGGCGATGCGTACCACGTCTTCCAGCTGCATTTCCCGCCCTTCGATCGCCGCTTTCACCACGGCCCGGGTCGAGGATGCGCCGAGCACACCGGCCAGCAATCGCTCGGTGTGGGCGATCCAGTCGTTGTCGGCATTCTGGTTGGGGTTAAAGCCTTTGCCCTGGCGATAGGCGAAGCGGATAAAACTCTGCTGGGCCCGTTCTTCGCCGACAAACCGCGCGGCCAGGCTGAGCAGGTCGCTGATCTGTACCGACAGCATCGAGCGGGCATTGGCGCGCGGGCTGATTTCCTGGCCGATAAAGCGCCCGGCTTGCCAGTGTTCCGACACGCGCGTGCGCGACAGCATCGACACCCACACGAACAGCGTGAAGTTACCTGTCAGGGAGAACACGGTGCCCAGGGTCAGTGAGGTGACGGACAAACCGAGCGGGTGCGAATGCATCCACGTCAGCCCCGGGAAAATGGCGAGGGACCAACCCAGGCTTTTCGCGGTAACCGGCAGGACCAAGGTGTAGAACCACAGGAACGTACCCGCCGCCAGCCCCGCAAATACACCGCGTCGGTTGGCTTGCTTCCAATACAGTGCGCCAAGCATGGCCGGGGCCAGTTGAGTCACTGCGGCAAACGCGATCTGGCCGATGGTCGCCAGGCTCGCGGTGGAGCCCAGCAGGCGGTAGCTGACATACGCCAGCAGCAGGATGATCACGATGCTGACCCGGCGCACCGACAGCATCCAGTGGCGGAACACTTCGAACGGGCGCTCGGCGCTGGAACGGCGCAGCAGCCAGGGCAGCAGCATGTCGTTGGAGACCATGGTCGACAAGGCGATGCTCGCCACGATCACCATGCCGGTGGCCGCCGACGCACCGCCGATAAACGCCAGCACGGCGAGGGCCGGGTGAGCCTCGGCCATGGGCAGGCTGATCACGTAGGAGTCCGGCAGCACCGAGCCGGGCAGCATCATTTTGCCGCCCAAGGCGATCGGCACGACAAACAGCGCGGCGAGGATCAGGTAGGCCGGAAACACCCACTTGGCCAGGCGCAGATCCTGGGGGTCGATGTTCTCCACGACCGTCACATGGAACTGCCGAGGCAAGCAGATGATCGCCATCATGGCGACGCCGGTCTGCACCACCATCGACGGCCAGTTGATGGTTTCCTTCCAGTATTCCTCCAGGCGTGGCGCGAGCATCGCCTGGCTGAACAGGTCGCCGAAACCGTCGTACAGGCCGTAGGTCACGAACGCCCCGACCGCGAGAAAGGCGAACAGCTTCACCAACGATTCAAACGCAATCGCCAGCACCATGCCGCGGTGGTGTTCGGTGGCGTCGAGGTTGCGGGTACCGAACACAATGGTGAACAACGCCAGCACCAGGGACACGATCAAGGCGGTGTCTTGCGCGCGGGTGCCGGTGGTGTCGGCACCTGCGCCAATCAGCAGGTTGACCCCCAGCACGATGCCTTTGAGTTGCAGGGCGATATAAGGCAGCACGCCCACCAGGCAGATCAGCGCGACCACCACCGCCAGGGACTGGGATTTGCCATAGCGTGCGGCGATGAAGTCGGCGATGGAGGTGATGTTTTCCTGCTTGCTGATCAGGATCATCTTCTGCAGGACCCAGGGTGCCAACACCAGCAACAGCACCGGTCCCAGGTAGATCGGTAAGAACGCCCACAGTTGTTCGGCGGCCTGGCCTACGGCGCCGAAGAAGGTCCAGCTGGTGCAGTAGACGGCCAGCGACAGGCTATAGACCCAGGCACGCATGCGCGGCGGCAGCGGCGCACGGCGGCGGTCCCCGTAGAAGGCGATGGCAAACATAATGGCCATATAGGCCAGGGCAACGGCGGCGATCAGCCCGCTGGACAGCGTCATGGTAACTCCGAGCATGAGAACACCCAGGCATTCCAGGCCCGGTTGGACAGTCTCGCATGATGCCTGGGGTTAGTCAGTGTCGACCAAGGTCGTGTGGGATCTAATGTCGCAGTGGGCGTTCAGCGCGGTGGCAGGGTTTTCTGGCGCAGGATGTAGATTGTCACCAGTACGGCGCTGGTCAGCATGAAGCCACGTGCCCATGGCAACGGCACCAGGTAGCAGGAAAAACCGATACTCAGCCACATCAGGCCGATGGCGTAGACCTTGCCCTTGAGCGGGATGCCGTTGCCGTCCAGGTAGTCACGAATCCAGGGGCCCAGGCGCGGGTGTTCCACCAGCCACTGGTAGAAGCGCGGGGAGCTGCGAGCGAAGCAGGCGGCGGCGAGCAGGAGGAAGGGGGTGGTCGGCAATACCGGCAGGAAAATACCGATCACTCCCAACGCTACGCTCAGCCAGCCGATGGCCAGCAGCACGTAGCGCAGGAGCAGCGAGCGATTGCCCATGGGTGTCACGGGCAAGCGACTCAGTGGTGGCGTGGCTTGAGGATCGCCGGTTTTTCGTCAGGGGCGTTGCACAGCAGGTACAGGGCGGTCAGGGCTTCCGGGATCTGTACGATCATGTCGTCCATCAGGTTGGCGTCGGCGGCGATGTCGGAAAATTCAGCTTCTTCCTCGAACAGCCCCGAACCGACCATGATCGGCAAGAGCATTTCACTGACTTCTTCCTCGGCGGTTTCGAACCAGGCGGCTTCACGCAGGAACACACCTTCCATGAAACCGATGCACCAGCCGCGCAGGTCGGAGTCGTCCGGCTCCTCGCCCAGGTCCAGCTCGCACGGCAACTCGAACTCTTCATCGGAGGCCAGTTGGCGAGAGATGTGGGCCTTGAGGGCCAGCAGGGTGGATTCGATTTCTTCGCGCTGGGCGGCGTCGGCGTAGTGGGGCTCTTCGGCGAACAGTGCGTCGATCCATTCACGGTCGGGAACGACCTCGGAGCAGATCGACAGGGCGGTCAGGTAGCCGTGGGCGGCCACGTAGTCCAGCGCCTCGTCATGCAGCTCATCGGCGTCGAGGAAGGCTTGCAGGCGGGTTAGTTGCTCAGCGAAGGACATTGAAGGACTACCTTGGGAATAAACGATGCTGAATTCTAGGCTTTCTTGCGCGCCCAAGCCAGTCGGCATGCATATTTGCCAGGTTTTAGAGACGGGCTGCAATTCGTCAGCGGCACCCTTTGCCGGATGACGCTCGGGTATACTGCCGCGTTTTGTGATGCCCTTGCAGGCCAAGCGCCAGGTCGAGAAAACTTCGCTTACGGATTATTTTCCGTGAGCCCGCATTTTTTCGACCAGCCTGTACAGAGGGATTTCGGCACTATTTTGTTGGAGTTATACATGCTCGATCAGGCTCAACGCGTCCTCAAGGACATCTTCGGCTACGACAGTTTTCGTGGCCGCCAGGGTGCGATCATTGAGCGCGTGGCCAAGGGCGGTGATGCCCTGGTCCTGATGCCTACCGGTGGTGGCAAGTCGTTGTGCTTCCAGGTGCCGGCGTTGTTGCGCAACGGGCTGGCAGTGGTGGTGTCGCCCCTGATCGCGTTGATGGACGACCAGGTTGCGACCCTGGAAGAACTCGGCGTTGCCGCCGCCGCCTTGAACTCCACCCTCAGTGCCGAGCAGCAACGCGACCTGGCCGCGCGGATCAAGCGCGATGAAGTGAAGATGCTTTACCTGGCACCTGAGCGCCTGGTGCAGCCGCGCATGCTGGCGTTTTTGCAGAGCCTGGAAATTGCCCTGTTCGCCATCGACGAAGCCCACTGCGTATCGCAATGGGGGCATGATTTCCGCCGCGAATATTTGCAGCTCGGTCAACTGGCGGAGCTGTTCCCGGACGTTCCGCGTATCGCCCTGACCGCCACGGCCGACAAGCGCACCCGTGAAGAAATCGTCGAGCGTCTGCACCTGCAGAACGCCGAGCGGTTCCTGTCGAGCTTCGACCGGCCGAATATTTTCTACCGCATCGTGCCCAAGGAGCAGCCGCGCAAGCAGTTGCTGGCGTTTCTCTCCGAGCGGCGCAGCGATGCAGGCATTGTCTATTGCCTGTCGCGCAAGAAGGTCGATGAAGTGGCCGCGTTCCTCTGCGAACAGGGTTACCCGGCGCTGCCGTACCACGCCGGCCTGCCCAACGAAACGCGCGCTGCCCACCAGAAGCGCTTCCTCAACGAGGAAGGCCTGATCATGGTGGCCACCATCGCGTTCGGCATGGGCATCGACAAATCCAACGTGCGCTTCGTCGCCCATATGGACCTGCCCAAGTCCCTCGAGGCCTATTACCAGGAGACCGGGCGTGCCGGCCGTGATGGCCTGCCGGCGGATGCCTGGATGGTCTACGGCCTGCAGGATGTGGTGATGCTCAAGCAGATGCTGCAGAACTCCGAAGGCGATGAGCGCCACAAGCGCCTGGAGCAGCACAAGCTCGACGCGATGCTCTCGTTGTGTGAAGAGACCCGCTGCCGCCGCCAGACCTTGCTGGCCTACTTCGACGAGGACATGCCGCAACCGTGCGGTCACTGCGATAACTGCATCGATGGGGTGCAGACCTGGGACGCCACCGAGCCCGCGCGCCAGGCACTGTCGACGATCTACCGCACCGGCCAGCGTTATGGCGTCGGTCATCTGGTGGATGTATTGCTGGGCAAGGACAACGAAAAAGTGCGCAGCTTCGGCCATGAGAAACTCTCGGTCTACGGCGTCGGCAAGGCCCGTGCCGAAGGCGAGTGGCGTTCGCTGTTCCGGCAGATGGTCGCGCGTGGCCTGGTGGACATCGATATCGAAGGGTACGGCGGCCTGCGCCTGAACGACAGCTGCCGGCCGCTGCTCAAGGGCGAGGTGAGCCTGGAGCTGCGCCGCGACCTCAAGCCGCAAACCACCGCCAAGACCAGCACCAGCCAGGCCAGCCAGCTTGTACGGGGCGAGGAGCGCGAACAGTGGGAAGCCCTGCGTACCCTGCGACGCAAACTGGCCCAGGAACACAGCGTGCCGCCGTACGTTATTTTCCCCGACTCCACCTTGCTGGAAATGCTGCGCGAGCAGCCCACCACCATGGCCGAAATGGCGCGGGTCAGCGGCGTCGGTGCGCGCAAGCTGGAGCGCTACGGCCAGGCGTTCCTCGAAGTGCTCGGTGGCCAGGCCGAAGCGCCGAAGGAAATCGCCGATATTCGCCATGAGCTGATCAGCCTGGCCCGCGCCGGCATGACCCCGATCCAGATCGCCGGCCAGCTGCAATGCACGGAGAAAAACGTCTATACCTTGCTGGCCGAAGCCATCGGCAAGCAGCAGTTGTCATTGGAGCAGGCCCTTGATTTGCCGGAAGATTTGCTCGGCGAAATCCAGGATGCATTCCTGGACGGAGAAGGCGAATTGCCACCGGTTGCGGAGATTGCACCGCTGTTTACCGGGCGTGTTCCTGAAGGGGTTTTGTACTGCGTGCGGGCCGCTTTGCAGTCTGAATTCGAAATTTAGTGTGCCAATTACGACAATGTAACGAATCAGTACATAGCAACTCTTGCCTAGTGACATGGCTCATGCTTAGCTGACTAATAATTAGCCATACTTTATTTTCAGTCTAAACCATGAGTTTTTTATGCCGTTAACCGATCAACACCGTTTTGGCATGCAGCTGGCGCAAATGTCCCGAGGTTGGCGCGCCGAGCTCGACCGCCGTTTGGCCGGGTTGGGCCTGTCCCAGGCGCGCTGGCTGGTGCTGCTGCACCTGGCCCGTTTTGAAGAGGCCCCCACCCAGCGTGAGTTGGCGCAAAGCGTCGGCGTAGAAGGGCCGACCCTGGCCCGGTTGCTCGACAGCCTCGAAGGCCAGGGCCTGGTGCAACGCCAGGCCGTGGTGGAGGACCGTCGCGCCAAGCGCATCCTGCTGTGTGACACCGCCAAGCCGTTGATCGAGCAGATCGAGACGATCGCCACGGCGTTGCGTCACGAGCTGTTTGTGGGCATTGACGAAGAAGATATGCGTGTCTGCATGCGGGTGCATGGGCACATCCTGGCAAACCTGGAAAAATCCTGATCCGAGCCCTGTAGCAAGGGTTAGAAGGTTTGCCCGAGGTTCAGGTATACCGCCTTCTGATTATCATCGTTGAACCCATAGCTGAAATTCAGCGGCCCCAGCGGCGTATCAAACCCGAGAAAAATACTCGCGGCGTTGATATAGCCGCTGTCGAACTCATTGTCGTTGTTCCACGCCCGGCCGCGTTCCAGGGACGCGCCCAGGTACAGCGGGAAATCCAGCGGCAGATAGGAGCGCGGTGTCAGCCGGCGGTAGTACACCGCGCGCATCAAGCTGATGTTCTGCCCGGAAATCGCATCCTGGCGGAAGCCCGATAACTGCCGCGCACCGCCCAGCAGGAAGCTGGAAATCACCACGTCCGAATCATCCAGGGTGCGCCCGTAGCGCCCGCCCAGCACCAGCGTGTCCGGACCGTGGCTCATGGCCTTGTCCAGCTTGAACTCCCATTGTCGATAGCGCTGGTCCGAGCCCAGCCCCGGTTCGAATTCGCGAAACGCCAGGCCAATGTCCTCGCCGCTGTGGGGGAAGTACACGTTATCCAGGGAGTCGAAGGAATACTTCAGTTCATAGAAGCCTTCGCTGAAGCTCACACTTGGCAGGTCGCGGTCGCCGATGCGCACATCCGCCTTGCCCCAGGCCTCGCCGACACCGAAGCGGATCTCGCCGCTGTTGCCGATCTGCCGCCCCACGTTGAGGCCGAAACCGTAGCGTTCCAGGCGGTATTCGGAGATGGGGTCGTTGTCCAGGATCAGCTCGACGTTCTGTGCCTGGGCGCTGATATACGGCGCGACAAAGTAGCGCGAACCGGTATCCATCGGCTGGTAGAACTCGCTGTAAAGCTCCTGCCGATCACCGATCTGCACCCGCGTCAGCCACTCGGCGCCCAGGCGATTGATGCCGTTCATGCGGTAGCTGGCGCCGAGGTTGAAGGCGCTGTCGCCGCGCATATCGTCCGACAGGTTCAGGCCCAGGCGCAGGTAGTCGGTGCCGCTGCGTTTGCCGCGCGCGCTGATCACCAGGGTGTTGTCCTGGCCCTTTTTCACCACGCGGTATTGCACCTGCTCGAAGTAATCCAGGCCATACAGGGTGCCCATGTCGGTCTGCAGGCGGCCAAGTTCCAGCGGTTGGCCCAACGGTTGGCGGATGTAGTAGCGGATCACGTCGTCGCTGACCTTCGAGTCGTTCTCCACCTTGATCGCGGTGATCACCGGGGTGCGTTCGCCCGCGGTGCGCGCGGCCACCAGTTGCGGGTCGATCGGCTCGGCGGGGCGCAAATGGGCCAGGCGAACGTCAAGGGCGCGGGTGGCGCGGTAGCCGGCGTCGATCATGTCCTTGGCGCGGCCGAAATCCGTCACGCCATAGGCGGCCAGGGGCGGCTGGATCAGGACGTCCCTGGGCTGCAGGGCCTTGAGTTGTTCTTCGGAGTTGCGCCGGGTCATCAGGGTGATGGACTGGTTGAGCACGTCCACCACCGTTGCCAGTTGCTTGCGTGAACGCAGCGGGGTGCCGATGTCGACCACGATGGCGATGTCCACGCCCATCTCACGCGCCACATCCAGTGGGATGTTATCGGTCATGCCGCCATCCACCAGCAGGCGGCCATCCAGCTCCACCGGCGCGAACACGGCCGGGATCGACATGCTGGCGCGGATCACCTGGGGCAGGTGGCCCTTGCTGAATACCACTTTCTCGCCGGTGGTGATGTCGGTGGCCACGGCGCGAAAGGGGATCGGCAGCTTGTCGAAATTACGCGTGTTGCTGGTATGGGCGAACATGCTTTCCAGCAACAGCGCCAGGTTCTGGCCCTGGATCACGCCAAGGGGCAGGCCGAGGCTGCCGTCATCGCGGAAGCTGAGTTTCTGCTTGACCAGGAAATCCCGGTCATCCTGCTTGCGTCGAAACGGCACGTCTTCCCGTGGCGGTGCGTCGGACAGCGCCTGTTGCCAGTCGATGCCCAGGGCCAGTTTTTCCAGCTCATCGATCTTGTAGCCCGACGCATACAGCCCGCCAATCACCGCGCCCATGCTGGTGCCGGCAATCGCGTCGATATGAATACCCTGTTCCTCCAGGGCCTTGAGCACGCCGATATGGGCCAGGCCTCGGGCGGCACCGCCGGACAGCACCAGGCCGATTTTGGGGCGGGGCGTCTCAACGGCGTCGGCAAGAAGCGGGAGCAGGCACAGGAACAGGCAGGACAACAGGCGGCGCATCATGAATCTCGAGGCTGGGCGATAAAGGCCGGTATTATAGCCATCCGATCCACCGAGCCCGTTACGCCAGGAGCCTCTCAAATTATGTCGTTGAGCAAACCCGAGATTGTCATCACCTATTGCACCCAGTGCCAGTGGCTGCTGCGCGCCGCGTGGCTGGCGCAGGAGTTGTTGAGTACGTTTGCCGATGACCTCGGCCGGGTGGCGCTGGAGCCGGCCACCGGCGGTGCGTTTCGGATCACCTGCGACGGTGTGCAGATCTGGGAGCGCAAGGCGGATGGTGGCTTCCCTGAAGCCAAGGTGCTCAAGCAACGGGTGCGCGACCAGATCGACCCACACCGCGACCTGGGCCACAACGACCGTACGCAATGAAGGTCACCGCTACATCAGGGCGGTGACCCCTCAGTGCGCCGCTATTTGGCGGCCATCTTGCTTTTGATGAAGCCCACGACCCAGGTCAGCACCAGGCCGCCCACGCCGCCGCCGACGATATTGCTGCCGACTGCTGCCACATCCAGCGCCTCGCCGCCCGATGTGCCGGTCAGCGCGGCTACGACCTGGCCCAGCACGAGCCCGCCGACACCCCCCAGCATGGTATTGAGCCCGGTGCCCAGGCTTTGTTTGGTCATGCCGGCCAAATTGCCACCGACGGCACCGCTGATGATCTGAACCAACAAGCTGATGAACATTTCCATGATGAAACCCCTGCATCGCGTTGATGGAGTGACCACTCGCGTGCAGCAACTGCAGAAAACACCATGGCTGTCGTCGAGGAGTCTGTATCCGTTGAACGACGGCTGACTGTTGCGGATGTTTAAAGTATAGATCAGGCCGTTGCAGCGGGCTGCTTGGCCTGGCTGGCGCTGCCCATCAGCCCGGAAAGCACGATGGCGACGATGATCAACGCGCCGCCCAGCAACATGCGCAGGGTCGGGGTTTCGGCAAACAGCAGCCAGGCTACCGTGATGCCATAGACCGGCTCCATGGCGAACACCACCGAGGCGGTGCGTGCCTTGATCACCGCGAGGCTGGCGACAAACAGGCTGTGGGCCAGGCCGGTGCAGAACACCCCAAGCAGGCCGATCCACAACCAGTCCAGCGCGCGAACGTCCGCCAGCCCCGGCGCGGCCACGGGCAGCAGGCACACCGCGACCACCACGTTCTGGCACAGCGCTGCCTGCACGGCGGGAATCCGTCCGGAGCTGGCGCGGTTGTTCAGCGACAACAATGAGAACAGCAAGCCCGAGACAATTCCCCAAAGCAGGCCGCCCGTGGCTTCGCTGGCGAGATTGAAGTCCGGCGTCACCAGCACCAGGCCAACGGTGACCAGGGCCACCAGCACGATCTCATTGGCGCGAATACGCTCGCGGAAGATCAGCCCTTCGAGGATCACGGTAAACGCCGGGAATGCGGTGAACCCCAGCGTGGCGACGGCCACGCCGGCGACCTTGACGGCAATGAAGAACGTCACCCAATGCGCCGCCAGCAACACGCCGCTGACCAGCAGGCGACGCCAGTCCTGCGGCGCCAGGGTTTTCCAGGGGGCGTTGCTGGCGAAGCGCGCAAACACTGCCAGGGCAATCACGGCAAATGCGGCACGACCGAAGACGATGATGGCCGGGGAGGCGGCCGCCAGCTTGCCGAATACGCCGGTGAGGCCAAACATCAATGCGCCGATATGCAAGGCGCCGAGGGCTGAGCGGGGAGTCATTGCGATCCTTGAACCAACGGGAGTGACAGGTTCGCAGTCTAGAGGGTGCAGGTGTGTGCGTCTGTCGTGGGACTCGCGATTTTTAGCGCAAGGCTCGCCCTATGGGGCGCGCCGCAACGCGCCGGGAGAGGCGCCGAATTCACGCAGCATAGCGGCGGCAAAGGCACTTTGTGAGGTGTAGCCCACCCGCTCGGCGATTTCACCGATGGGCAGCGGCGTCTCGCGCAGCAGGTTCAGGGCCAGTTGCAGGCGCCGGCTGCGGATGTAATCCATGGGCGTCTGCCCGCATTCGGCGATGAAGCGCGCATGCAGGCGCGCCACCGATAGGCCGGCGATACGCGCCAGGTCGGCGACCTGCAACGGATGGGCGACGTGTCGCTCGATATGCGCATTGAATGCCGCATACGGCAGGCGGCGGCCCGGCACCTGCGGGGCCTGCGGATGATTGAGGCTGGCCAGCAACAGCACCGCACCCTGCTGGACGATCAGTGGATCATCCACGGGGCCGTGCGCCAGCCATTGCACCAGTTGGTGCTGCCGGGGATCCAGGGCCAGGCGTGCCGGTTGATCGAGCAGGCGGCGGCTGGCGTCTGCGTGTTCGCCCAGGGATTGCAGGAGCCAATGCTCCGTGGGCACATCCAGCACCAGGCAACGGCTGCCATCGCGACTGCCACAGGCGTGGTGGGCGGAGAAGGGCAGCACCATCACGCTGCTTTCGCGCACCTGGCTGCCACGGCCGTCGACTTCCAGGTCCAGGTGGCCGGACAGGCCGAACACCAACTGTGCATGGTCATGGCTGTGGGCGATGGGCGCTTCGAGGTAGTGGCGTAGCGTGAGCGACGGTCTCATCGCGGTCTCCTGGGCGGCAGGGCGCCAGTCTACAACGCTTCGCGGCCGGCGGGCGCTGTCATCGGACTGACGCACGACTGTCATGGGCTATTAATCGCCAGGGCGCAAGCTCGCGAAAACAGCGTCGAGGGATGCCCATGACCAGTGCCGAGTTCACCAAGCCCAGCCGCAAGCAGCGGGTTCGTACCCTGTGGATTTCCGACGTGCACCTGGGCACCCGGGATTGCCAGGCCGAACACCTGTCGCAGTTCCTCAAGGGCTACCACGCCGATAAGGTCTACCTGGTGGGCGATATCATCGACGGCTGGAAAATGCGCGGCGGCATGTATTGGCCCCAGGCCCACACCAACGTGATCCGTCGCCTGCTGACCATGGCCAAGCGCGGGACCGAGGTGATCTACGTGACCGGCAACCACGACGAGTTCCTGCGCCGCTACTCCAAGCTGATCCTGGGCAATATCCAGTTGGTGGATGAGGCGGTGCACGTGACGGCCGACGGTCGCCATCTGCTGGTGATCCACGGCGACCAGTTCGATGTGATCACCCGCTACCACCGTTGGCTGGCGTTCCTGGGCGACTCGGCCTACGAGTTCACCCTCACCTTGAACCGCTGGTTGAACCACTGGCGCGCCCGCTACGGCTATGGCTACTGGTCTTTGTCGGCGTACCTGAAACACAAGGTCAAAACCGCCGTGAGCTTTATCAGCGATTTTGAAGAAGCCATCGCCCACGAAGTGACCCGGCGCGAGTTGCATGGCGTGGTGTGCGGGCATATCCACCATGCGGAGATTCGCAAGGTGGGCGAGGTGGATTACCTCAACTGCGGGGATTGGGTGGAGTCGTGCACGGCGTTGATCGAGCACTGGGATGGGAGCATCGAGTTGTATCGCTTGGCGGATGCCCAGGCGAAAGAAGCGCTGCTGAAAGCCGAGATGGTCGCCAACTGAGGGGTGTGCTCGGTCAAAATGTGGGAGGGAGTAAGCCCCCTCCCACATTTTCAGTCCTGGTTTCGTCAGTGGGAGACGTCGGCGATGGCTTCGGCCAGAAGCGTCAGGCGTGTCGCATCGATCCCCGCCACGTTAGCCCGTCCCGAACTGACCATGTACACGCTGTGCTTTTCGCGCAGTTGCTTGACCTGCTCGGCACTCAAGCCGGTGTAGGAAAACATCCCGCGTTGCGCCCCGATGTGCGCAAACTGCTCCGCCAGACCATGGGGCGCCAACGCCTCCACCAGTCCGGAACGCAACTGCGCGATTCGCGCACGCATGGCTTCGACTTCCTCGCTCCACTGCTGTTTCAGCTCGGCATCCCCCAGGATGGTCGCGACCACTGCCGCACCATGGTCCGGCGGCGTCGACCACAGGTTGCGCGCGGTATTTGCCAACTGGCTGCGTACATCCTTCAGCTTCTCGGCGTCCGCCGCACACACGATCAGCGCGCCGACACGGTCGCGGTAGAGGCCGAAGTTCTTCGAGCACGAACTGGTGATCAATACTTCCGGCAGTTCAGCCGCCAACAAGCGCACCGCCCAGGCGTCCTGCTCCAGGCCGTCGCCAAAGCCCTGGTAGGCGAAGTCGATCAGCGGCAGCAACTGACGCTCACGCACGATGTGCAGCACCTGGCGCCAGTCATCCTGGGACAGGTCGAAGCCGGTCGGGTTATGGCAGCAGGCGTGCAGCAAGACCACGTCGCCCTTGGGCACGGTGGAGAGGGTTGCCAGCATCGCCACCACATCCAGGCGGTTGTCCGCGCCCACGTAGGGGTAATGGCTGACCTTGAGCCCGGCCTTGGCAAAGATGGTTTCGTGAATCGGCCAGGTCGGGTCGCTCAGCCACACGCCACGGCCGGGCAGGTTGTGGGCGATAAAGTCGGCGCTCAGGCGCAGGGCCCCGGTGCCGCCTGGGGTTTGAGTGGCGCCGGCACGGTGTTCGCGCAGCAGGGCGGAGTCGGCGCCCAGCACCAGTTCGCTGATCAGGCTGCCGAACGCTGCATCGCCGTGGCCGCCGATATAGGTCTTGGTGGCCTGGGTGTCGACCAGGCGCTGCTCGGCGCGCTTTACCGAAGCGGGAATCGGCGTCAGGCCCTGGTCGTCCTTATAGACGCCCACGCCAAGGTCGAACTTGTTCGGGTTGGCGTCCTGGGCATACAGGTCCATCAAGCCGAGGATCGGGTCGCCGGGTACCCGGCCTATGGCATCGAAATGCATTACTTGCGGCCCTCGGCGTCCTTGGCCACTTCGTCGGTGCGCGCGGCCATGATGAAGTCGTTGCGGTGCAGGCCCTTGATGGAGTGGCTCCACCAGGTCACGGTGACCTTGCCCCATTCGGTGAGCAGGCCTGGGTGATGGCCTTCGGCTTCGGAGATTTCACCCATGGCGTTGGTAAAGGCCAGGGCGAACTTGAAGTTCTTGAACAGGAAAACCTTTTCCAGCTGCATCACGCCATCGCGCACTTCGATGTTCCAGTCGGGGATCTGCTTGAGCAGCACCGGCAGTTCTTCATCGCTGACTTGCGGGGCATCGGCGCGGCAGGCTTCGCAGTGGGCTTGGTTCAAGGTGGTCATGTGATGGTGTCCTGAATTCGAGTGTTTAAAAACGGTCGTCAGTGGCGTCACCCTAAAGCAACGCGGTGCCGGGGAACAGACTCACCTGGCCTTAAAAGCCACGGTTCACGCGGCCTTGGGTTTTGGCGGGAATTTCGGCGCATGCAACCCAAGCTGCATGCCGCGCTCGACCATGCCCATGATGTCTTCCTGCGCCACTTCGAACAGGCGCTTGAGGTTGGGCAGCACGAAATACAGCGGTTGCAGGATGTCGATGCGATACGGCGTGCGCATCGCTTCCAGCGGGTCGAAGGCTTGATGTTCAGGCTGGTCGGACAGGCAGTAAACACTTTCCTTGGGCGACGACAAAATCCCGCCACCGTAGATACGCCGACCGTCGGGGGTGTCCACCAGGCCGAACTCGATGGTCATCCAGTACAGGCGCGCCAGGTATACCCGTTGCTCCTTGCTGGCCGCGAGGCCGAGCTTGCCGTAGGTGTGGGTGAACTCGGCGAACCAGGGGTTGGTCAGCAGCGGGCAATGGCCAAAGATCTCGTGGAAAATATCCGGCTCTTGCAGGTAGTCCAGTTCTTCGCGGGTACGAATAAAGGTCGCCACCGGAAACTGCTTGTTGGAGAGCAATTCGAAGAAGGTCTGGAAGGGGATCAGCGCCGGCACGCGGGCGACTTGCCAGCCGGTGGTCGAGGCCAGCACCTGGTTGATTTCACCCAGTTGCGGGATGCGATCCAGGGGCAGGCCGAGCTTGTCGATGCCGTCCAGGTATTCCTGGCACGCGCGGCCCTCGATCACTTTCAATTGGCGGGTGATCAGGGTGTTCCACACCGCGTGCTCTTCCGCCGGGTAGTGGATAAAACCTTGCGCATCGGGCTCGCGGGCCACGTAGTGCGTCTGCTTCATACGGCTCTCCTGCTAGGCATTCGTTCTTGTTATGTCCTGGGATGAGCCTATTGATACGCCGTGCGGGGCAAGATTCCATCGGCTTCAGCATCGGCTGTGTAGGAAAAATTACTGGTTTTCGTAAAGTATTCGTTACGGAAGCGCGACTGGTTGGCGTATTGGGCTGGGAAAAGCCCCCAGGCTGTCACATAATCTTGACGACTATCTGCGCCCAGCGACAAAAAGACGCGGCGCCTACCCACTTTTCGAGCCTTTTCATGCGTATCAAAGTGCACTGCCAGAACCGCATCGGCATCCTGCGGGACATCCTCAACCTGTTGGTGGAGTACGGCGTCAACGTCGCCAAGGGTGAGGTGGGCGGCGAGCATGGCAACGCCATTTACCTGTTCTGCCCGAACCTGGTGAACATGCAATTCCAGGCGCTGCGCCCGCAGTTCGAGGCGATTGCCGGGGTGTTTGGCGTCAAAAGGGTAGGGCTGATGCCCAGTGAGCGTCGGCATATGGAGCTCAATGCGCTGCTCGGTGCCCTGGAGTTTCCGGTGCTGTCCATCGACATGGGCGGCTCCATCGTCGCCGCCAACCGTGCGGCCGCGCAGTTGCTCGGGGTGCGGGTGGACGAGGTGCCGGGTATTCCGCTGTCACGCTACGCCGAGGATTTCGACTTGCCGGAACTGGTACGCGCGAGTAAATCGCGGATCAATGGCCTGCGGGTCAAGGTCAAGGGTGACGTGTTCCTGGCGGATATCGCACCGCTGCAATCCTCCGAACATGACGACAGCGAAGCCATGGCCGGTGCCGTGTTGACCCTGCACCGTGCCGACCGCGTGGGCGAGCGTATCTACAATGTGCGCAAACAGGAGCTGCGCGGTTTCGACAGTATTTTCCAAAGCTCCAAGGTCATGGCCGCCGTGGTGCGTGAAGCCCGGCGCATGGCGCCGTTGGATGCGCCTCTATTAATAGAAGGCGAAACCGGCACCGGCAAAGAGTTGTTGGCGCGCGCGTGCCACCTGGCCAGCCCGCGCGGGCAATCGCCGTTGATGGCGCTGAACTGCGCCGGGTTGCCCGAGTCGATGGCCGAGACCGAATTGTTCGGCTACGGCCCCGGCGCGTTTGAAGGCGCGCGGGCCGAGGGCAAGCTCGGGCTGCTGGAGCTGACGGCTGGCGGTACGTTATTTCTCGATGGCGTTGGGGAAATGAGCGCGCGCTTGCAGGTGAAATTGCTGCGCTTCCTGCAGGACGGCTGTTTTCGGCGCGTGGGCAGTGACGAAGAGGTGTACCTGGATGTACGGGTGATCTGCGCCACCCAGGTGGACCTCTCCGAACTCTGCGCCCGTGGCGAATTCCGCCAGGACCTCTATCACCGCCTCAACGTGCTGTCCTTGCATATCCCGCCCCTGCGCGAATGCCTCGACGGCCTTGCGCCCCTGGTCGAGCACTTTCTCGACCAGGCCAGCCGGCAGATCGGCTGCCCGTTGCCCAGGCTGGCGCCTGCCGCCATGGACAAGCTCAGCCACTACCACTGGCCGGGGAATGTGCGGCAGCTGGAAAACGTGCTGTTCCAGGCGGTGTCGCTGTGTGACGGCGGGACGGTCAAGGTCGAACACATCCGCCTGCCGGACTACGGCGTGCGCCAACCCCTTGGCGACTTTTCCCTGGAGGGCGGTTTGGAGGCGATCGTCGGGCGCTTCGAGAAGGCGGTGCTGGAGAGCCTGTATGCCGAGCATCCCAGCAGCCGGCAGTTGGGGAAACGCCTGGGGGTGTCGCACACCACCATCGCCAATAAGTTGCGCGATTACGAAATCCTCAAGGCGGACAAATAACCAACTGCGCCCCCCGCATTGGTTCTCTGTCACCCGTAAGACGGGTACTTGCCGTAAGCGGCATAAGTCCGCCGTTTTTTCGACTATCTCCAGTCCTTCAAATCCTGCTGCCTGCCCGAAAACCCCAGCCCGCCTGGACTTTCCCCTGTTTTTAAAAGTTGGTTCGCAAATTGCTTAAGCCTCATCAGTACAGCGGTGGGCGGCAAGCCTGCGTCAGAAAGAGGAAAGAGCGTGGACAAGTACCTTTATGTGGCAATGACCGGCGCCAGCCAGAATGCACTGGCGCAGAAGGCCCATGCCAACAACTTGGCGAACATTTCCACCAACGGTTTCCAACGCGACCTGGAACAGGCGCGTTCGATGCCGGTGTTCGGTGACAGCTTTCCGGCGCGTGCGTTTGCCATGACCGAACGTCCCGCGACCGACTTCAGCCCTGGCGCCATGATCGAGACCGGTCGCGACCTGGATGTGGCGGTGAACGGCAATGGCTGGATGGCGGTGCAAACCCCCGATGGCGGTGAAGCCTACGTGCGCAGTGCCAGCATGAACGTCGATGCGCTGGGTGTGCTGCGCGCCGGCAACGGCATGCCGATCATGGGCAACGGTGGCCCGATCGCCGTACCGCCGCAGCAGAAAGTCGAGGTGGGCGCCGACGGCACCATCAGCATCCGCGCCATGGGCGAAGGCCCGCGGGTGATGGCTGAAGTGGACCGCATCAAGCTGGTCCAGCCCGATCTCAAGAATATGAATAAAGGCCTGGATGGCACCATCCATACCAAGGATGGCCAGCCGGCCGTCGCCGATGCGAACGTCACGCTGACCTCGGGTTTCCTGCAGGCGAGCAACGTCAACGCGGTTGAAGAAATGACCGCGGTCCTGGCGCTTTCCAAGCAGTTCGAGTTGCACATCAAGATGATGAACAGCGCCAAGGAAGACGACCAGGCCATGACTCGCGTAATGGCGATGAGCTGATAGCCCCGTTATTGACCGACTACCAATTTTTGCAGCGCAGCGCCAACAAACAGGCGCACGAAGGAGAACAGCATGCTTCCGGCTCTATGGGTTGCCAAAACAGGCCTGTCCGCCCAGGACACCAACCTGACCACCATTTCCAACAACTTGGCCAACGTGTCGACCACGGGTTTCAAACGTGACCGCGCGGAGTTCCAGGACTTGCTCTATCAGATCAAGCGCCAGCCAGGCGCCCAGTCGACCCAGGACAGCGAATTGCCGTCGGGCCTGCAACTGGGTACCGGTGTGAAGATCGTCGGCACCCAGAAGAACTTCAACGCCGGTAACCTGCAGCAGACCGGGCAGCCGCTGGACATGGCCATCAACGGCAAAGGGTTCTTCCAGATCCTGCAGCCGGATGGGACCACTTCCTACACCCGTGACGGTACCTTCCACCTGGACTCCAATGGCCAGATCGTGACGGCCAACGGTTTCGCCCTGGAACCGGCTATCGTCGTGCCGAACAACGCCCAGACCTTCACCGTCGGCAACGACGGCACCGTGTCGATCACCGTGGCCGGTAACCCGGCGTCGCAAGTGATCGGCAACCTGCAAACCGCCGACTTCATCAACCCGGCCGGCCTGCAGGCGATGGGTAACAACCTGTTCCTGGAAACCGCTTCCAGCGGCGCGCCGCAAATCGGCACCCCAGGCCTGAACGGTTTCGGCACCACGCTGCAAAGCACCCTGGAAACCTCCAACGTCAGCACCGTTGAAGAGATGGTCAACATGATCACCACTCAACGCGCCTACGAGATGAACTCCAAGGTGATTTCCACCGCCGACCAGATGCTTTCGTTCGTAACGCAGAATCTGTAATCAAGTCTATGGGGCGCTCCTGAGAGCGCCTGCAACACCGTGAGGTAAGGGTCATGAATCGCTATGTTTCCGTTCTGGCATTGAGTGGGATTGCCGTGCTCGCGGGCTGTGTCGCCCCGACGCCAAAACCCAATGACCCGTACTACGCGCCGGTGTTGCCGCGCACGCCGTTGCCGGCGGCGGCCAACAATGGCTCGATCTACCAGGCCGGTTTCGAACAGAACCTGTACAGCGACCGCAAGGCGTTCCGCGTGGGTGACATCATCACCATCACCCTGAACGAGAGAACGACGGCCAGCAAGAACGCCAACTCCCAGGTGGACAAGACCAGCACCAACAGCATTGGGCTGAGCTCGTTGTTTGGTGCCGTACCGAATACCAATAACCCGCTGGGCAGCGGCGACTTGAGCCTCAACGCAGGGTACAGCGGCAACCGTGCCACCAACGGCAAGAGCGCCGCAGGGCAGGGCAATAGCCTCACCGGCTCGATCACCGTGACCGTCGCGGATGTGTTGCCCAACGGCATCATCGCCGTACGCGGTGAAAAGTGGATGACCCTCAATACCGGTGATGAGTTGGTGCGTATTGCCGGGATGGTGCGGGCCGATGACATTGCGACTGACAACACTGTGCCCTCGACGCGCATTGCCGATGCACGCATTACCTACTCGGGTACGGGTTCGTTCGCTGATGCGAGTCAGCCGGGCTGGTTCGACCGTTTCTTCCTTAGCCCGCTGTTCCCTTTCTAGGTGGCCACTTTGAAACTCAAACAGCTGATGGCGGCGGCACTCCTGCTGAGTCTGAGCGCAGTCGCCCAGGCCGAACGCCTGAAAGACATCGCCAGCATCTCTGGCGTGCGTTCCAACCAGTTGATCGGCTACGGCCTAGTGGTGGGGCTCAACGGTACGGGCGACCAGACCACCCAGACCCCGTTCACCCTGCAGACCTTCAACAACATGCTGTCGCAGTTCGGCATCAAGGTGCCGGCGGGTTCGGGCAACGTGCAGTTGAAGAACGTCGCGGCGGTGTCGATCAGTGCCGACTTGCCGGCGTTTTCCAAGCCGGGCCAGGTGGTCGACATCACCGTGTCGTCCATCGGTAACTCCAAAAGCCTGCGGGGCGGCACCCTGCTGATGACCCCGCTGAAAGGTATCGACGGCAACGTCTACGCCATCGCCCAGGGCAACCTGGTGGTGGGCGGGTTTGATGCTGAAGGTCGCGACGGTTCGAAGATCACCGTCAACGTGCCGTCGGCCGGGCGTATCCCGGGTGGCGCTACGGTTGAACGTACGGTGCCGAGCGGTTTCAACCAGGGCAACAGCCTGACCTTGAACCTCAACCGTTCGGACTTCACCACCGCCAAGCGTGTAGTCGACAAGATCAACGACATGCTCGGCCCTGGCGTGGCCCAGGCCATCGACGGCGGCTCGATCCGCGTCACCGCGCCGCTGGACCCCAGCCAGCGCGTGGACTACCTGTCGATCCTGGAAAACCTGGAGGTCGATCCGGGCCAGGCGGTGGCCAAGGTCATCATCAATTCGCGTACCGGTACCATCGTGATCGGCCAGAACGTCAAGGTCTCGCCGGCGGCGGTGACCCACGGCAGCCTGACCGTGACCATCACCGAAGACCCGATCGTCAGCCAGCCTGGGCCGTTGTCCAATGGCCAGACGGCGGTGGTGCCACGCTCGCGAGTGAATGCCCAGCAAGAAGCCAAGCCAATGTTCAAGTTCGGCCCGGGCACGACCCTGGATGAGATTGTACGTGCGGTGAACCAGGTGGGCGCAGCGCCAGGCGACTTGATGGCGATCCTCGAAGCGTTGAAGCAGGCCGGCGCGTTGCAAGCCGACCTGATCGTGATTTAAGGCCATGGCCATGGACATGCGTAACAGCGGCCTGACCAGCACGGCGGATTCGGGTTCGTATTCCGACTTGAATCGCCTGAACCAACTGAAGGTCGGCGACAAGAACAGCGAAGGCAACATGCGCAAGGTGGCGCAGGAATTCGAGTCGCTGTTCTTGAGCGAGATGCTCAAGTCCATGCGCTCGGCCACCGAGGCCCTGGGCAAGGACAACCCGATGAACACCCCGGCCGCCAAGCAGTACCAGGAAATGTACGACCAGCAACTGGCGGTTTCCATGTCCCGCGAAGGCGGCGGCATCGGCCTGGCCGATGTGCTGATGCGCCAGATGCAGAAGAACAAGCCGGTGGACGCCCAGGCGGCCACCTTGCAGGGCCCGGCGGCGGCCGAGGCGGTCAAGAAAGTCGATGTGCCGACGCAAATTGCCGCCGGCACCCAGGCCGAGGGCCCACTGGGGCGTTCCAATGGCCAGCGTCCACTGTGGGCCTATCGCGTGGCGGAGCCCCAGGCGGGCGCTGCAGCGGCCCACAGCAACGACATCGCACTGATGAACCAGCGCCGTATCGCCTTGCCGAGCAAGCTGACCGATCGCCTGCTCGCCGGTATCGTGCCGAGCACCGACACCACCACCGTTGCCCAGGCGGCGCCGCTGCGTAACAGCGCGGCCGCCGACAATGTGGTCAACAGCACCGCGCGCACGTTTGCCGTGCCGAGCGGGCGCATGCAGGTCTACGGCCGCGCCGTGGCCCAGCCGCCATTGGCACCGGTGAAGAAGGCGTTCAGCTCCCAGGATGAGTTTGTCGCGACCATGTTGCCGATGGCCAAGGCGGCGGCCGCGCGTATCGGCGTCGATCCGAAGTACCTGGTGGCCCAGGCCGCCCTGGAAACCGGTTGGGGCAAGTCGGTGATGCGCGCCGAAGATGGCAGCAGCAGCCACAACCTGTTCGGCATCAAGGCCGGCCAGAGCTGGCAGGGCGGCCAGGCCCGTGCGATCACCAGCGAGTTTCGTGATGGGGCGATGGTCAAGGAAACGGCGCAGTTCCGTTCCTACGCCTCCTATCAGGACAGCTTCCATGATCTCGTGACATTGCTGCAAAGCAATGATCGCTATAAAGAAGTTGTGAAATCGGCCGATAACCCCGAACAGTTTGTACGCGAGTTGCAAAAAGCCGGGTACGCCACGGACCCGGCCTACGCCAGCAAGATTTCGCAGATCGCAAAAACCATGAACAGTTACCAGAATTACGCTGCCGCGGGCGCGACCACTCATTTATAAGGTCTGAACCATGAGTTTGCTCAATATCGGGATGTCGGGGCTTAACGCCGCTCAAGGATCGTTGTCGGTCTTGAGTAACAACATCGCCAACGCCAATACCGCGGGCTATTCGCGTCAGCAGACCACCCAGAGCGCAAATGCGTCGAACCAGTATGGCGGCGTGTTCATCGGCAGCGGTACCACCCTGGCCGACGTGCGTCGGGTGTACAACGAATACCTGGACACCGCCTACCAGAACAGCACCTCGCTCAACAGCGATGCCAAGGCTTACCTGGATCAGGTCAGTGCCGTCGACAAGACCCTGTCGGACAAGACCACCGGCATGTCGGCGGTACTCAGTTCGTTCTTCGCTGCTGTGCAGACCGCCTCGGCGAACCCCAACGATACCTCGGCCCGCCAGATCCTGCTCACGAACGCCCAGACGCTGAGCAACCGGTTCAACTCCATTTCCAGCCAGTTGAGCCAGCAGAAAGAGACCATTAACAGCCAGTTGTCCTCGATGAGCGATCAGGTCAACCAACTGACTTCGTCGATTGCCTCTCTCAACAAGCAGATCGCCCAGGTGCAGGGTTCTTCGAACACCACCCCGGCCAACCTGCTGGACTCGCGCGCCGAAGCCGTGCGCTCGCTCAATGAGCTGATCGGTGTGACCGCCACTGAGAAGAACGGTGTGTTCAGCGTCAGCACCGGTAGCGGCCAATCCCTGGTGCTGGGTGATAAGTCCAATACCATTTCCGCCGTACCGAGCAAGAGCGACACCAGCCAGTACACGATCCAGCTCAATGCGGCCGGCGGTACGACGATGGACCTGGGCAACGTGATCAGCGGCGGCAGCATCGGCGGCCTGTTGCGCTATCGCAGCGACGCGTTGATTCCTGCGATCAATGACCTGGGGCGCATCGCGATTGCCACCGCCGATACGGTCAACAGCCAGTTGGGCCAGGGCCTGGACCTCAATGGCGAGTTCGGCGCCTCGATGTTCACCGACATCAACAACGCAGCCTCGGTTGCCCTGCGTAGCCTGGCTGCCCAAGGCAACCTGGGCGACGGCGCCCTGGGCGTGACGATCAAGGACACCACTCAGCTGACCAGCTTCGATTACAAGGTCAGCTTCAACGACGGCACCGACCTCAACAAGATCACGGTACTGCGTTCCGACGGCAAGGCCATGGGCACCTATGACCTCAGTGCCACGCCGCCTCCGGTCATCGATGGGTTCACCCTGGCGGTCAAGAGCGGTACGGTGCAGGCCGGTGACAGCTTCAAGGTCAGCCCCACCGCCAACGGCGCCAAGGAAATCGGCACGGTCCTCAGCGACCCCAGCAAGATTGCCTTTGCCGCGCCGTTGCAGGGCGAGGCCAGCAAGACCAACCAGGGTACCGGCACCTTCACGCCGCCGACGCTCACCGTGCCCCTGGACATACAGGGTGGTGCCGATACGGCACAACTGCGTACCGGCATCGAATACTCGATGCCGGTGAAGATGGTTTTCGGTAAACCGGCGGCCGATGGCACCCAGCCTTATACGCTGAGTAACGCCCAGGGCGATCCCATCGGTTCCGGCACCATCATTCCGGGACAGGCCAATAAGATCAGCATCAGCGTGCCGATGCGTGATGCCAGCGGTGCCTTGGTGTCGCCAGCCAAGAGCTTCAGTTTCGACACCACGGTGGGCGGTTCGCCGGCCAACGGCGACGGCACCTCGTTCTCGTTCAATGCCACCGGCAAGTCCGACAATCGCAACGCCCAGGCACTGCTCGACCTGCAGACCAAGGCAACCGTGGGCCTGGCGGCCGATGGCAGCGGCGGCACCAGCCTGGTGGGCGCCAACAGCAAGCTGGTCTCCACCGTCGGCGCCAAGGCCGCTTCGGCCGGCACTGACAACACCGCTACCGGTGCGCTGCTGGCCGCCAACAAGAACGCGCGCAACTCCGTATCCCAGGTGAACCTGGATGAAGAGGCGGGCGACATGATCAAGTTCCAGCAGTACTACACGGCGTCGTCGCAGATCATCAAGGCTGCGCAAGAAACCTTCAGCACGCTGATCAATAGTCTTTAAGGGAGTCTGGGACGATGCGCATTTCTACACAGCAGTATTACGACACCAGTGCCGTCAAGTATCAGAACAACTATTCCAGCGTTGTGAAGGCCCAGGAACAGGCGAGCTCCGGCGTGCGTGTACAGACCGCTTCGGATGAT
This sequence comes from Pseudomonas sp. GV047, assembly GCF_003058245.1. NCBI lineage: Bacteria > Pseudomonadati > Pseudomonadota > Gammaproteobacteria > Pseudomonadales > Pseudomonadaceae > Pseudomonas > Pseudomonas sp. GV047. The sequence goes on from NZ_QCWA01000004.1 coordinate 257,791, forward strand.
CCGGTTGCCGCCCAGCGCTTGCTGATGCTGCAACAGCAAAAAGACATGCTCGCCCAGTACAGCGGCAATATCACCAGCATTCAAAATACCCTGACGAACGAAGAAAGCGTGCTGGAGGCGATCAATACAACGATCCAGGCCGGCAGCCAGTTGGCGCTGCGTGCGGGTGGCGTGACCAGTGATGCTGACCGCAAGTCCATCTCGGTCGAGGTGGGCGCGCTTGAAAATCAGCTGTTGGGTTTGCTTAACAGCAAGGATGCGGCGGGCAACTATCTGTTCTCCGGTTCCAAGACCGATACGCCGCCGTATTCGCGCAACAATGATGGTACTTATAGCTATCAAGGCGACGAAAACGAGCTGAGCCTGCAGGTTTCCGAGACGCTGAAGGTGCGCACCAGCGATACGGGCAAGACCATCCTGGAAGGCGCGGTCAACACCAGCCGCACCCAAGCCACCTACACGACGCCTGCAACGGTGGATGACCACAAGGTCGCGATCTCGGCAGGCCTGGTAACGTCGGGCATCGATTACACCAAGCAGTTTGCCGACGGCCAGCCCTATAAGGTGACCTTTACCAGTAGCACGCAGTACGTTGTGACCGACAAGGACAACAACGACATTACTTCGCAGCTTCCAGGTAATGGTACGTTCGACTCCACCAAGGAAGGCAGCGCCAGTATCAATGTACGCGGGGTCAAATTCGATATCACCGCGGACCTCACCGGCGTGGCCACCGGGCCGGATGCCGATGCGTTGGTCGCAGGGCGTGAGTTCACCCTGGCCGCCAAGCCGGACGCGTTCAATGTCTCTCGCACCGCAAGCAACACTTCGGCGGCGCAACTGACCAATGCCCGCGTCAGCAGTGCAGCCGACTACTCCAGTACGTTTCCCAACAGCGGCGTACTGATCAAGTTCGACGATGTCGACCCGACTGCTTATAAGGTGTATGCCCAGCCGTATACCCCCGACAGCAAGCCGATTGTCGATAATGGCGTGATCGTCAGCGGTACGCCGCCAGCCAAGGACACGATCACCGCCGCGGGTGTCACCTTCGAGTTGAGCGGTACGCCGAACACCGGCGATCAGTTTTCGGTCGGCAACACCACCCAGAAAACCCAGAATGCCCTCGACACCCTGAGCCAGCTGCGCCAGGCCCTGGAACAGCCGGCGGATGGTATTCCCGGTGCGCGGGTCAAGCTTCAGGACGCCCTGAACGCCGCGGTCAGTAACCTGACCAACTCGGCCGACCAGGTGGACAACGTGCGTGGCTCCATCGGTGCGCGACAGAATGCACTCACGGTGCAGTCCAGTGAAAACACCAGTGTCGGCCTGGCCAACAAGACCACGATGAGTGACCTGGCCAACATTGACATGGGCGAGGCAGCGATCAACCTGACCCTGCAGCAAACCATGCTGGAGGCCTCGCAGCTGGCTTTCGTGAAAGTCTCGCAGTTGAGCCTGTTCAACAAGATGTAAGTGGCGTCAAGTCAAGCGGCCCGCTCTGGAAACAGGGCGGGCCGCTGCCGTTTCTGGGACTTAATTGTTTGAAGGTTTTGCACAAAGCACACACAATTGAGTGACCTGTGAGTCATAAAGCGCATCTTCACTGTATCGTGTGAAAAGGATAAGTCGTCACAGGGTCCTTGCGGGGCGGCTTTCAGCGAGATTTTTATGGGGTTATCCCCTTTATTGTCAGCACTCCAGGCCACGTCTGGGGTGTTCTCCAGCTATTTAGTATTGGGAAGCCACAATGATTGGCATAAAAAGCATCGCCAGTTACGTGCCGGCAGACGGGATCGATAACTACGCCCAGGGTGCCAAGTTCGCCAAGGATGAAGAATTCATCATCGGCAAGATCGGTTCGGCGTTCCTGCCGCGCAAGGAAGCCGCGCAGGAAACCTCCGACCTGTGTGTCGAGGCGGTCAACGCTTTGTTTGCCAACAACCCGGATTTGAAGCGCGAGTCCATCGATGCCCTGATCGTCGTCACCCAGAACGGCGATGAAGAGGGTTTGCCCCACACGGCCGCGATCGTCCAGGACAAACTCGGCCTGCCCACCCACGTGGCGGCGTTTGATATTTCCCTGGGCTGCTCCGGCTACGTCTACGGCATCTACGCGATGAAGGGCTTCATGGAAGCCACCGGCCTGAAAAACGGCCTGTTGGTCACCGCCGACCCGTATTCGAAGATCGTCGACCCGGAAGACCGCAACACCACCATGCTGTTCGGCGATGCCGCCACCGCCACCTGGATGGGCGAAGACGCGCCGTGGTTGCTGGGCAAGTCCAAGTTCGGCACCGACGGTTCCGGCGCACCGCATCTCAAGGTCAGCGATGGCGTGTTCTTCATGAATGGCCGCCAGGTGTTCAACTTCGCCTTGCTCAAGGTGCCGGCGCATTTGCACGAGCTGCTCGACGAGTCGGACCTTGCGGCCGATGACATCGATGCGTTCTGCATTCACCAGGGCAGTGCGGCGATTGTCGACGCCGTGGCCCGGCGTTTCGAAGACGCGCCGGTGGAGAAGTTCATCAAGGACATGGTCGAGACCGGCAACACCGTGTCGTCGAGCATTCCGTTGCTGCTGGAAAAGCATGTGATGGACGCCACCTGGAAGCGCGTGGCAATCAGCGGTTTTGGCGTGGGCCTGTCGTGGGGATCGGCGATTCTCTATCGTCCGTGACGCTTCGATAGACTGCTTTCTGCGTAAAAGCAAACGCCGATGCTCGAAAGAGCATCGGCGTTTTTTATTTGGCGCCAGAAAACCCAATGAAATATGGGTTTTTAGCCGTCGTAAGCCCTTGAATTACAAGGGGTGGCACGGCGCCATTAAAAAAATCAAAAAAAATCCTCAAGCAACCGGCTACCACGACGATAACTATTACGTAGGTTCTCAGGCCACACCCGGCGGTTGCCAGGGCCGGAAGCCGCAGTATCCATCCAACGAGGATTTCGTCATGGCTTTAACAGTAAACACCAACATTGCTTCGATCACTACTCAGGGCAACCTGAACAAAGCCGGCGGCGCCCTGGCCACCTCCATGCAGCGCCTGTCTTCCGGCCTGCGTATCAACAGCGCTAAAGACGACGCAGCCGGCCTGCAGATCGCTAACCGCCTGACCAGCCAAATCAACGGCCTGGGCCAAGCAGTAAAAAACGTGAACGACGGTATCTCCATCGCTCAGACCGCTGAAGGCGCGATGCAGGCTTCGACCGACATCCTGCAAAAAATGCGTACCCTGGCTCTGTCTTCCGCGACTGGCTCCCTCAGCGCTGACGACCGTAAGTCGAACAACGACGAATACCAGGCCCTGACTTCGGAACTGACCCGTATCTCGCAAACCACTACTTTCGGTGGCCAGAAGCTGCTGGACGGTTCGTACGGTACCAAAGCCATCCAGGTTGGCGCTAACGCTAACGAAACCATCAACCTGAGCCTGGAAAACGTTGCAGCCAACAACATTGGTTCGCAGCAGATCAAAACCAAGGCCATCGTGCCTAGCGCAACTGGCCTGGCTGGCGGCGACATCACTGTTACCGGCAACGGTCAGACCAAAACCGTAACTTACGCTGCAGGCGCTTCGGCTAAAGACATCGCTGCGGGCCTGAACGGTTCGATCGGTGGCCTGACCGCTACCGCCAGCACTGAAGTCAAACTGGAAGTAGGCGCTGCCACTCCGTCGAACTTCAAACTGGCTGTAGGCGGCGGTAATGCTGTTGATTTCGTCGGCGTGAAGGACCTGGCCGGCCTGGCTGACCAGCTGAAATCGAACGCTGCCAAACTGGGCATCAGCGTTAACTACGACGAATCCAACAAAACCCTGTCGGTTAAGTCGGATTCCGGCGAAAACCTGTCGTTCTCGGGTGCTGATACCAACGCTCAGGCCAACATCCTGGTTGGCGCTAAAGACGGCGCTGGCGCATTCGCCACCCCGGCTGCTCTGGGTGCTGCTGCAATCGTTGTGACCGGTCAGGTTTCCCTGGATTCGGCTAAAGGCTACTCCCTGAGCGACGCTGGTACTGGTGTATCGGACTTGTTCTCGGCGGCTACCGTTTCGTCGACCAAGACCACTATCTCTAACACCGACGTGACCGATGCTACCAACGCTCAAAACGCGCTGGCTGTTATCGACAAGGCCATCGGCACCATTGACGGCGTTCGTTCGGGCCTGGGTGCTACTCAGAACCGTCTGACTACCACTGCAGACAACCTGCAGAACATTCAGAAGAACTCCACCGCTGCACGTTCCACCGTTCAGGACGTCGACTTCGCTTCCGAAACCGCCGAACTGACCAAGCAACAAACCCTGCAATCGGCCTCCACCGCGATCCTGTCGCAGGCTAACCAGCTGCCATCCGCTGTACTGAAGCTGCTTCAGTAATTCCAGCGCTTGGTAACTAACGGAAGGGCGCGTCTACGTGCCCTTCCGTTTTTTCGGTTTAGAGGAGATTGGACATGGACATGAGTGTAAAGCTGAACCAGTCTTATCCGCCGGTTGCACCTAAAAGCGCGCCTGCACCGATAGCAGCAACTGACAAAAGCGTCACCAAAGTCCAGGAAACACCGGCCACAGGCAAAGAGCCTGAGCGTGCCGACCTGGAAAAAGCAGTCACTGATATTCGCGAATTCGTACAAGCGGCCCAGCGCAAACTGGACTTTTCCATTGATGACTCCACCCACCGTGTGGTGGTCAAGGTCATCGCCACCGACAGTGGTGAAGTGATTCGCCAGATCCCGTCGGAAACGGCATTGAAGCTGGCACAGAACCTTTCCAGCGCAAGCAACCTGTTGTTTGACGACAAAGTCTGAGCTGGCATGAAACTTGTTGCTGTCGTGGCTTGAGGCGTAATAAGTCAAGATAACGGCAGCCACCGAACAGGAGATAGATGATGGCGGGTTCAACGGTAAGTGGTATCGGTTCGAATATCGATACGCAAGCGATCGTGACATCCTTGGTTAACGCCGAAAAGGTGCCCAAGCAGACGCAGATCAATACCGCGTCCGCGAAAGCGACCACCACGCTTTCTTCGATCGGCAAGGTTCAGGCAGCGCTGGATGCGTTTCGTAACGCCCTGGACACCATGTCCAAGGACAGCAGCTTCACCGGTTTGAGCGGTTCGTCGTCGGATGAAAAGACCGCGACCATGACGGCCAGCAATACGGCCTCGAACGGCAGCTTCCGGTTGATCGTCGACCAGTTGGCCCAGGCGTCCAAGCTGTCGAGCAAGATCTTCAGCGGTGGCACTTCGACGGTTGTCAACGCGACGGATAAGCCGACCACGTTGACCATCAGTCAGTCCGGCAAGGCTTACGACCTCAGCGTTCCAGCCGGCGCGACCCTGCAGCAGGTACGTGACTCGATCAATACGCAGTTTGGTACGTCGGGGCTGAGTGCCAACATCCAGACCGATTCCAACGGTTCTCGATTGATCCTGACCTCTACCAATATGGGGACGGGCTCGGACCTCACGCTGTCTGGCACCTCGGGGCTGGATGTGGGCGCCACGGTCGTTGATCCTCCCAAGGATGCGCAATACAGCATTGATGGGGTTGCGTCTGTATCCAAGTCCAACACCATCACTGGTGCTCTTAGTGGCGTGGATATCAAGCTGGTAGCTACGTCGACTTACAAAACGGGCAGTGAGGGTGAAAAGAACGCCACGCTCATCACCGTCAGCACCAACAACACCGCGCTCAAGTCCGGGGTCAAGGGGTTCATTGACACCTACAACGCCCTGATCACAGCGATGAACGCCGAAACCAAGGTCACCACGAACCTGGACGGCAGCACCACTGCGGCAGCGTTGACGGGTGACTCGACCATGCGTTCGTTGCAGAGCACGATCCGCAATGAGTTCAACGCGCTGTCGGGCAACGGGGCCTTCAAGTCCCTGGCTCAGTTCGGCGTGACCACCAGTTCGACCACTGGTCTGCTGGCGATTGATGACAAAAAGTGGGACGCGGCGGTTAAAACCAACGGGGCCGACATCAACAGTATGTTCAGTGGCAAAGACGGCATGCTGGCGCGGATGAAAAGCGCCACGGATGACTTTGCCAAGGCAAGCACCGGGATCCTGGCGACGCGCTCTACCTCCTTGTCGAACACGTTGAAGGATCTGACCAAGGATCAAGCCACGCTCGACGAGCGCATGACCCTGCTCACCAGCAGCCTGTCGGCCAAATACAACGCCATGGACACCCTGGTCGCCCAATTGCGTCAGCAAAGCACCAGTGTCATGACCACACTCAATGCGTTGAACAACGTCAAAACCAATTCTTGATCCCCTGCTGATGCAAAAAGGCCAGGCAAACTGCCTGGCTTTTTTTATCGGGGTACGACTGGCCCTAAAGCTTTTTGCGGGTCAGTCGACATATTGGTTACTAGAATCCTTTTCGCTGTCGCCTGTCACGAGGTAGAAACATGAATCCCATGAGAGCCCTTCGCCAATACCAGAAGGTCAATTCCCATGCTCAGATCTCCGAAGCCAGCCCACATCGCCTGGTGCAGATGCTGATGGAAGGCGGGCTGGACCGTATGGCCCAGGCCAAGGGGGCGCTGGCGCGTGGCGACATCGCCCAGAAGGGCCTGATGCTGGGCAAGGCCATCGATATCGTGATCGGCCTGCGCGACGGCCTGAATGCTGAAAAGAGTGACAACCCGGCTTACGTCCAGCAGTTGGAAAGTCTGTATGCGTACATGACCAACCGTCTGATGGAAGCGAACCTGCATAACGATGCCGACATGATCGACGAAGTCGCCCGTTTGCTGATTACCGTGAAAGAAGGCTGGGATGCCATCGCTGTGCCACAGGCTGCAACCGAGTAAGGCGCAGCAGAGAAGGGCCTGAGGGCCTTGAGGAATACGTCATGAGCCAAGCATTGCAACGCATTGATGAAACCCGTGAAGCGCTGATCGGCGCGCTGGCAGACCGTAACTGGGACGCCATTGGCGAGCTGGACATGGGCTGTCGCAACGTGATCGACGAGGTGCTCAGCGAAGCGCCGGTGGATGAGGATGCGTTGCGTGAAAAGCTTGAGAGCCTGTTGGCGGTATACCAGCAGTTGCTTGAGGTGACGACGGGCGAGCGCCAGGCGATTTTTGAAGAGATGTCGCAGATCAACCAAGCGAAGAACGCGTCAAAGGTTTACCATTTGTTCGGCTGAACAGGCGCAGTTAATCCGAACGGCGCGTCATAAATTTGACCGTGCCAGCTTTTTTGACTTAACTAGTGCTGTTTTCAGATTTCAGACGTCTATAAAGTAAGAAGTCTTACGGCCGTCTCGATTGCCCCTACACTGGGCAGAGCGTTTTACTAGGGAAGTTGCTATTGCATGTGGCGTGAAACCAAAATTCTGCTGATCGATGACGATAGCGTCCGCCGCCGCGATTTAGCGGTGATTTTGAATTTTCTTGGCGAAGAAAATCTGCCCTGCGGCAGCCATGACTGGCAGCAGGTAGTCAGCTCATTGTCATCGAGCCGTGAAGTCATCTGTGTGCTGATCGGGACGGTAAACGCTCCTGGCGCTGTTTTGGGCTTGTTAAAGACACTGTCAACCTGGGATGAGTTCCTTCCGGTGTTGCTAATAGGCGATATTTCTTCTGTCGACCTGCCCGAAGACCAGCGCCGTCGTGTGCTTTCCACCCTGGAAATGCCCCCCAGCTACAGCAAACTGCTCGATTCCCTGCACCGTGCCCAGGTCTATCGCGAGATGTACGACCAGGCCCGCGAGCGCGGTCGCCACCGCGAACCCAACCTGTTCCGCAGTCTGGTCGGCACCAGCCGTGCCATCCAGCACGTGCGCCAGATGATGCAGCAGGTGGCCGATACCGACGCCAGCGTGCTGATCCTCGGCGAGTCGGGCACCGGCAAGGAAGTGGTCGCGCGCAACCTGCACTACCACTCCAAGCGCCGCGACGGGCCTTTTGTGCCGGTCAACTGCGGAGCGATCCCGGCAGAGCTGCTCGAAAGCGAATTGTTCGGCCACGAGAAGGGCGCCTTTACCGGGGCGATCACCAGCCGTGCCGGGCGTTTCGAGCTGGCCAACGGCGGCACCCTGTTCCTCGACGAAATCGGCGACATGCCGTTGCCGATGCAGGTCAAGCTGCTGCGCGTCTTGCAGGAGCGCACCTTCGAGCGCGTGGGCAGTAACAAGACCCAGAGCGTCGACGTGCGCATCATCGCCGCGACCCACAAGAACCTCGAAAGCATGATCGAGGTCGGCAGCTTCCGCGAAGACCTGTACTACCGCCTCAACGTATTCCCGATCGAGATGGCCCCGCTGCGTGAGCGCGTGGAAGATATCCCGCTGCTGATGAACGAACTGATCTCGCGCATGGAGCACGAAAAGCGCGGTTCGATCCGCTTCAACTCGGCCGCGATCATGTCCCTGTGCCGCCATGGCTGGCCGGGCAACGTCCGGGAGCTGGCCAACCTGGTGGAGCGCATGGCGATCATGCATCCCTACGGTGTGATCGGCGTGGTCGAGCTGCCGAAGAAATTCCGCTACGTCGACGACGAAGATGAGCAACTGGTCGACAGCCTGCGCAGCGACATGGAAGAACGGGTTGCCATCAACGGCCACACCCCGGACTTCGGCTCCACCGCCATGCTGCCGCCCGAAGGCCTGGACTTGAAAGACTACCTCGGCAACCTCGAGCAGGGGTTGATCCAGCAGGCCTTGGACGACGCCAACGGCATCGTCGCCCGTGCCGCCGAGCGCCTGCGCATCCGTCGAACCACCCTGGTGGAGAAGATGCGCAAGTACGGAATGAGCCGCAAAGAAGGTGATGAACAGGCAGATGATTGACGCCTGTTTTCCAAGCCGCTGATATTTCAGCGGTTTTTTTTCGGCACAACTATTGCTACAGCCCTCGCAACGTTCCGTTTAACTGACGGTCAGCCAAGCGAGAGAGCATCATGCCCCACGCCGCCCAACTATCTTCGGCCCCTGCCATCCAGGGGCTGGTTCCGCCTGTCGAGCCGCCGACCCGCCAGGGTCTTGAACAGGCGTTCTCGCAGTTCAGCCAGATGTCGAGCCAGCTGACCGACTCCTACAGCCTGCTGGAAGCCCGGGTCTCCGAGCTGAAAGGCGAACTGGCCGTGGTCAGCGCCCAGCGCATGGCAGAGTTGGCCGAGAAAGAGCGCCTGGCCAATCGTCTGCAAAACCTGTTGTCGCTGTTGCCCGGTGGCGTGATCGTCATCGATGAAGAAGGCCGCGTGCGTGAAGCCAACCCGGCGGCCTGCGACATGCTCGGTCTGCCGCTGGAAGGCGAGCTGTGGCGCCATGTCATCACCCGCTGCTTTGCGCCGCGTGAGGACGATGGCCACGAAATCTCCCTGAAGGACGGGCGCCGCCTGTCCATCGCCACCCGTTCCCTGGATGCGGAGCCGGGCCAGTTGGTGCTGCTTAACGACCTGACTGAAACCCGTCATCTGCAAGACCAGTTGGCGCGCCATGAGCGTTTGTCCTCGTTGGGGCGGATGGTCGCTTCGTTGGCGCATCAGATCCGTACGCCGTTGTCGGCTGCGTTGATCTACGCCAGTCATTTGACTGATGAGCAATTGCCCGCCGCCACGCACCAGCGCTTTGCCGGGCGCCTGAAGGAGCGCCTGCATGAATTGGAGCACCAGGTCCGCGACATGCTGGTGTTTGCCCGCGGCGAATTGCCGCTGACCGACCGCGTGACGCCGGCCCAGCTGATGCAGGCCCTGCAAGCGGCGGCCGCTGCCCATATCCAGGACGTGCACGTGCGCTGGCAGTGCGACAGTCACCTCGGCGAGCTGCTCTGCAACCGCGACACCCTGGTGGGCTCGCTGCTCAACCTGATCGAAAACGCCACCCAGGCCAGCGGTCCCGGCGCGCGGCTCAAGGTGCACCTGTACAACCGCGAGCAAACCCTGCGCCTGTGCATCAGCGACAGCGGCAGCGGTATCGACCCGGTGGTGCTCAAGCGCCTGGGTGAACCCTTTTTCACCACCAAAACCAACGGCACCGGCCTGGGCCTGACCGTGGTCAAGGCGGTGGCGCGTGCCCATCAGGGAGAATTGCAGCTGCATTCCCGCGTTGGGCGTGGCACCTGTGCATTGATGACCTTGCCGCTGTTTTCATGCGCGGCAAGCGCGGAGTAAGGATATGGCTATCAAGGTTCTGTTGGTGGAAGACGATCGCGCCCTGCGTGAAGCATTGGCTGACACGCTGTTGTTGGCGGGCCATGACTACCGGGCGGTCGGTTCTGCCGAGGACGCCTTGGACGCGGTGGCGCAGGAAGCCTTCAGCCTGGTGGTCAGCGACGTGAACATGCCCGGCATGGACGGCCACCAGTTGCTCGGCCTGCTGCGTGCGCGCCAGCCGCAGCTGCCGGTGTTGCTGATGACCGCCCACGGTGCGGTGGAGCGTGCCGTGGACGCGATGCGCCAGGGCGCCGCGGATTACCTGGTCAAGCCCTTCGAGCCTAAAGCCCTGATCGAACTGGTGGCCCGTCACGCCCTGGGGGTAATCCCGGCCAACGAAGGCGAGGGCCCGATCGCCTTCGAGCCGGCCAGTGCACAATTGCTCGAGTTGGCGGCCCGCGTGGCGCGCAGTGACTCCACCGTGCTGATCTCCGGCGAATCCGGCACCGGTAAAGAGGTGCTGGCGCGTTATATCCACCAGCAGTCGACCCGCGCCCAGCAACCGTTTATCGCCATCAACTGCGCGGCGATCCCCGACAACATGCTTGAAGCCACCCTGTTCGGTCATGAAAAAGGTTCGTTCACCGGGGCCATCGCGGCCCAGGCGGGCAAGTTCGAACAGGCCGATGGCGGCACGATTTTGCTGGATGAAATCTCGGAAATGCCCCTGGGCCTGCAAGCCAAGTTGCTGCGGGTGCTGCAAGAGCGCGAAGTGGAGCGGGTGGGCGCGCGCAAGCCGATCCAGTTGGACATCCGTGTGGTCGCCACCACCAACCGTGACCTCGCCGGCGAAGTGGCGGCGGGGCGCTTCCGGGAAGACCTGTTCTATCGGCTTTCGGTGTTCCCCCTGGCCTGGCGCCCGCTGCGTGAACGCCCGGCAGATATCATTCCGCTGGCCGAGCGCCTGCTGAACAACCACGTCAAAAAAATGAAGCACGCCCAGGCGCGGCTGTCGGCGCAAGCCCAGGCCTGCCTGATCAGTTATCCATGGCCCGGTAACGTGCGGGAATTGGACAACGCCATCCAGCGCGCGCTGATCCTGCAGCAGGGCGGCTTGATCCAGCCCCAGGATTTCTGCCTGGCCATGGGCAGTGGCGCGGCGCCATTGCCGACGTTGGCGCCCGCGCCGGTGGTTGCAGAGGCTGAATCGGCCGGCGCCCTCGGCGACGACCTGCGTCGCCGCGAATTCCAGATGATCATCGACACCCTGCGCGCCGAGCGCGGTCGGCGCAAAGAGGCCGCCGAGCGCCTGGGCATCAGCCCGCGCACCCTGCGCTACAAGCTGGCGCAGATGCGTGACGCCGGAATGGATGTGGAAGCGTATCTATTCGCCACGTAACCGGTAAGAAGGTCGACAATGTTTGTCGCCTTTTCTTACGAGCTGATGCGGATCTGGCACCCTTGTTGCTACCTCCCCTAGTAATCGCTGCGTAGTGTCAAAAAATTGCAGGTTGGAGAGAGAAGGTCATGAGCCAGGGTATTGAGTTCAATCGGTTGATGTTGGATATGCGCGCCATGCAGATGGATGCCATGGCTCAACCGAAATCCGTCGCGCCAGCGCCGGAATTGGGCCAAAGCAGCTTCGCCGACATGCTCGGCCAGGCCATCAACAAAGTCAGTGATACCCAGCAAGCTTCCAGCCAGTTGGCCAATGCGTTCGAGATCGGCAAAAGCGGCGTGGACCTCACCGATGTGATGGTCGCCTCGCAAAAGGCCAGCGTTTCCTTCCAGGCCCTGACCCAAGTGCGTAACAAGCTGGTTCAGGCCTATCAAGACATCATGCAGATGCCGGTTTAAGGGCGAGATTTAAGTCATGGCAGAAGCAGTCTCCGACAACGTACCCGCCAAGACAGACGGCAAGCCGCCGCTGTTTGGCCTGTCGTTCCTGGAAAACCTCTCGGAAATGACCATGCTGCGTCAGGTGGGCCTGATGGTCGGCCTGGCTGCCAGCGTGGCGATTGGTTTTGCCGTGGTGTTGTGGTCGCAGCAACCCGATTACCGGCCGTTGTACGGCAGCCTGGCGGGCATGGATTCCAAGCAGATCATGGAAACCCTTGCCGCCGCCGACATCGCCTACACCGTGGAGCCCAACTCCGGCGCCCTGCTGGTCAAGGCCGACGATGTGGCCCGTGCGCGCATGAAGCTGGCCGCCGCCGGCGTGACCCCGTCCGACAGCAATATCGGTTTCGAGATCCTCGACAAGGACCAGGGCCTGGGGACCAGCCAGTTCATGGAAGCCACCCGCTACCGTCGTGGCCTTGAAGGCGAGCTGGCGCGCACCATTTCCAGCCTGAACAACGTCAAGGGTGCCCGCGTGCACCTGGCGATTCCGAAAAGCTCGGTGTTTGTGCGCGATGAGCGCAAGCCAAGTGCGTCGGTATTGGTCGAACTGTTTTCCGGCCGCTCCCTGGAGCCTGGCCAGGTCATGGCGATCATCAACCTGGTGGCCACCAGCGTTCCCGAACTGAGCAAGTCGCAGATCACCGTGGTCGACCAGAAGGGCAACCTGCTCTCCGACATGGCCGAAAACTCCGCGCTGACCCAGGCCGGCAAGCAGTTCGACTACAGCCGCCGCATGGAAAGCATGCTCACCCAGCGTGTGCACAACATCCTGCAACCGGTGCTGGGCAATGACCGCTACAAGGCGGAAGTGTCTGCCGACGTGGACTTCAGCGCCGTCGAGTCGACCTCCGAGCAGTTCAACCCGGACCAGCCGGCCCTGCGCAGTGAGCAATCGACCAGCGAACAACGTACCGCCAGCAATGGCCCGCAAGGTGTGCCCGGTGCCCTGAGCAACCAGCCGCCGGCCCCGGCTTCGGCGCCGCAAACCACCGGTGGCGCCGCAGCCACCGCGGGCGCGATCCAGCCTGGCCAGCCATTGTTGGATGCCAACGGCCAGCAGATCATGGACCCGGCCACCGGCCAGCCGATGCTCGCGCCGTACCCGGCGGACAAGCGTAACCAGTCCACCAAGAACTTCGAACTCGACCGTTCCATCAGCCACACCAAGCAGCAGCAGGGTCGCGTCAATCGCCTGTCGGTGTCGGTGGTGGTGGATGACCAGGTCAAGGTCAACGCCGCTGACGGTGCTGTAACGCGTGCACCGTGGAGCGCCGACGAATTGGCGCGCTTCACACGCCTGGTGCAGGACGCCGTTGGTTTTGACGCCAGTCGGGGTGACAGCGTCAGCGTGATCAACATGCCGTTCTCCGCCGAGCGTGGCGAAGTGATCGCCGAAGCGGCGTTCTACACCCAGCCGTGGTTCTGGGACATCGTCAAGCAAGTGCTGGGTGTGTTGTTCATCCTGGTGCTGGTGTTCGGCGTGCTGCGCCCGGTGCTCAACAACATCACCGGCAACGGCAAGAAACAACTGGCGGCCTTCGGTGGCAGCGATGTCGAGTTGGGTGGCATGGGCGGCCTGGACGGCGAACTGGCCAACGACCGCGTCAGCCTCGGCGGCCCGCAAAGCATCCTGTTGCCGAGCCCGAGCGAAGGCTATGACGCGCAGTTGAACGCAATCAAAAGTCTGGTAGCAGAAGACCCGGGCCGTGTGGCCCAGGTCGTGAAAGAGTGGATTAACGCAGATGAGTGATCGAGCCGCTGTTGCCAAGCTCTCCCGGGTCGACAAAGCCGCAGTCCTGCTGCTGTCCCTGGGGGAAACCGACGCCGCCCAAGTGCTGCGCCACATGGGCCCCAAAGAGGTCCAGCGGGTGGGCGTGGCCATGGCGCAAATGCGCAATGTGCACCGCGAGCAAGTCGAACAGGTGATGAGCGAGTTCGTCGAGATCGTCGGCGACCAGACCAGCCTGGGCGTCGGCTCCGACAGCTACATCCGCAAGATGCTCACCTCGGCCCTGGGCGAAGACAAGGCCAACGGCCTGATCGACCGCATCCTGCTGGGCGGCAACACCAGTGGCCTGGACAGCCTCAAGTGGATGGAACCGCGCGCGGTCGCCGACGTGATCCGCTACGAGCACCCGCAGATCCAGGCAATCGTGGTGGCCTACCTCGACCCGGACCAGGCCGGTGAAGTCCTCGGCCACTTCGACCATAAGGTGCGCCTGGACATCATCCTGCGCGTGTCGTCGCTGAACACCGTGCAGCCGGCGGCCCTGAAGGAACTCAACACGATTCTCGAGAAACAGTTCTCGGGCAACTCGAACGCCTCGCGCACCACCCTGGGTGGTATCAAGCGCGCGGCCGACATCATGAACTTCCTCGACAGCTCGGTCGAAGGCCAGTTGATGGACTCGATCCGCGAGATCGACGACACCCTGTCCGGCCAGATCGAAGACCTCATGTTCGTGTTCAACAACCTCTCCGATGTCGACGACCGTGGCATCCAGGCGTTGCTGCGCGAAGTGTCCTCCGACGTGCTGGTACTGGCCCTCAAGGGCTCGGACGAAGGCGTCAAGGAGAAGATCTTCAAGAACATGTCCAAGCGTGCCTCCGAGCTGTTGCGCGACGACCTGGAAGCCAAGGGTCCGGTGCGCGTCAGCGACGTGGAAACCGCGCAGAAAGAAATCCTCACCATTGCCCGCCGTATGGCCGAAGCCGGAGAAATCGTTCTCGGTGGGAAGGGCGGCGAAGAAATGATCTAAGGCGCTCCCCATGTCGAACAAAGATGAGGCGCCCAGCGATCTGATTCGCGCACGGGACGTCGGTGGGTTCGACATCTGGTCGTTGCCCAGCTTCGATCCGCATGTGCCCGAGCCCGAGCCGGAACCGGTCGAAGAGCCGCCGGTGGAAATGGAAGAAGTGCCGCTGGAGGAAGTCCAGCCACTGACCCTGGAAGAGTTGGAAAGCATCCGTCAGGAGGCCTACAACGAAGGCTTCGCCGCTGGCGAGAAAGACGGTTTTCGCAGCACTACCCTCAAGGTGCGCCAGGAGGCCGAGGCGGCGCTGAGCGTCAAGCTGGCCAGCCTGGAGCGCCTGATGGGCAACCTGTTCGCGCCCATCGCCGAGCAGGATTCGCAGATCGAAAAATCCATGGTCGGCCTGGTACAGCACATCACCCGCCAGGTGATCCAGCGCGAACTGGTGCTGGATTCCAGCCAGATCGAAAGCGTGATGCGCGAAGCCCTCAAGTTGCTGCCCCTGGGCGTCGGTAATGTGCGGCTGTACATCAACCCGCAGGACTTCGAACAGGTCAAAGCGATGCGCGAGCGCCATGAAGAAACCTGGCGCATCGTCGAAGATGCGGCGCTGCAGCCCGGCGGTTGCCGGGTCGAGACCGAGCACAGCCGCATCGATGCCACGGTGGAAACCCGCATCAGCCAGATCATGGCCAAGCTGCTTGATCAACAACACGAGCAGGCGCTGAACCCGGCCGAACCGGACCTGAGCGTGGACCTGGACGCCCCCGATGCGCCTTGATCGCACCAGCTTCGCCAAGCGCCTGGGCGGCTATGCCGAGGCCACCGAATTGCCCGGCCAGCCAATCCTCGAAGGGCGCCTGTTGCGCATGGTCGGCCTGACCCTCGAAGCCGAGGGCCTGCGGGCCGCCATGGGCAGCCGCTGCATGGTGATCAACGACGACAGCTACCATCCGGTGCAGGTCGAAGCCGAAGTGATGGGTTTTTCCGGCAACAAGATTTTCCTCATGCCCGTCGGCAGCCTGGCCGGCATCGCCCCCGGCGCCCGTGTGGTGCCCCTGGCCGACACCGGCCGCCTGCCCATGGGCATGAGCATGCTCGGCCGGGTGCTGGACGGCGCCGGTCGCGCACTGGACGGCAAGGGCGGCATGAAAGCCGAAGACTGGGTGCCGATGGACGGCCCCACCATCAACCCGCTCAACCGCAACCCCATCAGTGTGCCGCTGGACGTGGGGATTCGCAGCATCAACGGTTTATTGACGGTCGGCCGCGGCCAGCGTCTGGGCCTGTTCGCGGGTACGGGGGTGGGTAAGTCGGTGTTGCTCGGCATGATGACGCGCTTTACCGAGGCCGACATCATCGTGGTGGGCCTGATCGGCGAGCGGGGCCGCGAGGTGAAGGAGTTCATCGAACACAGCCTCGGCGAAGAAGGCCTCAAGCGTTCGGTCGTCGTTGCGTCGCCGGCGGACGATGCACCGCTGATGCGTCTGCGCGCGGCCATGTACTGCACACGCATCGCCGAATATTTTCGCGACAAGGGCAAGAACGTCCTGTTGCTGATGGACTCGCTCACCCGTTTCGCCCAGGCCCAGCGGGAAATCGCCCTGGCCATCGGCGAGCCCCCGGCCACCAAGGGCTATCCGCCGTCGGTGTTCGCCAAGCTGCCCAAACTGGTGGAGCGCGCCGGTAATGCCGAGGCCGGTGGCGGCTCGATCACCGCGTTCTACACCGTATTGTCCGAAGGCGATGACCAGCAGGATCCCATCGCCGACTCGGCGCGGGGTGTGCTCGACGGCCACATCGTGCTGTCGCGGCGTCTGGCGGAGGAGGGGCACTACCCGGCCATCGACATCGAAGCGTCCATCAGCCGGGTCATGCCGGCGGTGGTCACGCCGGAGCATATGGCCCGCGCGCAGCAGTTCAAGCAGCTGTGGTCGCGTTATCAACAGAGCCGCGACTTGATCAGCGTCGGTGCCTACGTGGCCGGCGGCGACCGCGACACCGACCTGGCGATCGCCCTGCAACCGCAGTTGGTGACCTACTTGCGCCAGGGCCTCAACGACAAGATCAGCATGGGTGAAAGCGAAGCGCACCTGGGTTCGATCTTCGCTCCTGCGCCGGGCGGCTAAGCCATGGCCAACAGCCGCGCTGCGCGCCTGGCCCCGGTGGTCGACATGGCCGAAAAGGCCGAGAAAACCGCGGTCCAGCGCCTGGGGTATTTCCAGGGCCAGGTGCGCTTGGCGGAAAGCAAGCTGGGCGACCTGGAGCGTTTTCGTGGCGAGTACCAGCAGCAATGGATCGAACGCGGCACCCAAGGTGTGTCGGGGCAATGGCTGATGGGTTACCAGGGCTTTCTCAATCAGCTCGAGACGGCCGTCGGCCAGCAGCGCCAAAGCCTGGCCTGGCACCAGAACAACCTCGACAAGGCCCGCGAGAGCTGGCAGCAAGCCTTCGCCCGCGTCGAGGGCCTGCGCAAACTGGTGCAGCGCTACATCGACGAAGCGCGGGCATTGGAAGACAAGCGCGAGCAGAAATTGCTCGACGAATTGTCCCAGCGCCTGCCGCGCCAATCACAATACTGACGGTTGCCCGCCTGCCACATTTGATCTGCTGTGTTGCTGGTATCCCATTCGCCTGCTACACCTTGTGTCTATGCCTATGACAAGGAAGCAGTCGCATGTCAATTGAGTCAGAAGTATCCCTGGACGGGAAGAAGTTGACGATCGCAATCAAGGGTCGGTTCGATTTCAGCAGCCACCAGGCGTTTCGTGAGGCTTACGAGCGTTTCTACAAGGTGCCTGAGTCGTATGTGGTCGACCTGAAGGAAACCACTTACATGGACAGTTCGGCCCTGGGCATGCTCCTGCTGTTGAGGGACCATGCCGGCGGCGAGGAGTCGGAGGTCCAGGTGATCAACACCAACTCCGATGTGCGCAAGATCCTCGCCATCTCCAACTTCGACAAATTGTTCGACATCAATTGAGCGCCCTGGCCCCCGCGGTTGAGCCGCTGACGATCCTGATCGCCGAAGACAGTGCCGCCGACCTGCTGTTGCTGTCGACCATTGTGCGACGCCAGGGGCACCAGGTGCTCACTGCAACCAATGGCGAGGAGGCCGTTGAGCTATTCGCGCGCGAGCGTCCGCAACTGGTGTTGATGGACGCGATCATGCCCGTGATGGATGGCCTGACCGCCGCGCGGTGGATCAAGCAGTTGGCGGGGGAGGAGCTGGTGCCGATCATCTTCCTCACGTCCCTGCGCGAGAGTGCCGCCCTGGCCGAGTGCCTGGATGCCGGCGGCGATGATTTCCTGCCCAAGCCCTATAACCAGTTGATCCTGGCGGCCAAGATCAACGCCATGGACCGCCTGCGCCGGCTGCAGGCGACGATGCTGCAGCAGCGCGACCAGATCGCCAGGCACCATGACCACTTGCTGCATGAGCAGCGGGTGGCCAAGGCGGTGTTCGATAAAGTCGCCCATTCCGGCTGCATTAACGCGGCGCCGAATATCCGCTACCTGCAATCGCCCTATGCGCTGTTCAACGGCGACCTGCTGCTGGCGGCGTATACGCCGTCGGGCGACATGCACGTGCTGCTCGGCGATTTCACCGGCCATGGCCTGCCGGCGGCGGTGGGCGCCATGCCCCTGGCGGAAGTGTTCTACGGCATGACTGCCAAGGGCTACGGCCTGGCGCAGATCCTGCGGGAGATGAATGCCAAGCTCAAGCGCATCCTGCCGGTGGACATGTTCTGCTGCGCCACCCTGCTGTGCCTGAGCACGCAGCGGCGGGTGGTGGAGGTGTGGAACGGCGGCATGCCCGAAGGCTATGTGCATGAAGTCGCCAGCGGCAGGCGCACGCCGCTGCAGCCGCGGCATTTGCCGTTGGGGGTGCTGTCGGCGGAGGCGTTTGATGATCGCACCGAGGTCTGGCCCATGGCGCTGGGTGACCGCGTGTTCCTGCTCTCCGATGGTGTGCTGGACACCGCCGACGCCAATGACCAGCTGTTTGGCGTCGAGCGCTTGCAGCAGGTGTTTGCCGCCAACCGTGAGCCCGACCGGCTCTTCGACGACATCGAGCGCGCCCTGGCGGCTTTTCGCGGGGAGGCGCGGGACGATGTCAGTATGGTGGAAATCATCCTGCAACCCGGGCAGCCGCTGCGTGCGACCGGGCTGCTGTATGCCGACAGCGGCCAGACATGCCCGCTCGATTGGTCGGTGAGTTTCGAATTTCGGGCCGAAACCCTCAAGCGTTACAACCCCTTGCCCTACCTGCTGCAACTGCTGCTGGAGATCCAGGGGCTGCGCGAGCAGAGCGGGGCGCTCTACAGCGTCATGGCCGAGTTGTATTCCAATGCGCTGGAACATGGCGTGCTGGGCCTGGACTCGCGGCTCAAGCGCGATGCCCAGGGCTTTGCCGAGTATTATCGCCAGCGCAATGACCGCCTGGCGCAGTTGAGCAGTGGCTATGTGCGCGTGCATGTGCAGGTGGTGCCCACCGAGGCGGGCGGCAAGATGACCCTGCGCCTTGAAGACAGTGGGCCAGGGTTCGACGTGGAGCAGGTGCTGGCCCGGCCGCTGGACATCGATGGCCTGTCAGGTCGAGGCCTGAGCCTGGTGCGTCAACTCAGCAGCCAGGTGCGCTGGTCCGACGGCGGACGCAGTGTCTGCGTAGAGTTTTGCTGGGGGGCTCTGGCATAATCCGCCGATTCTTGATCAAGGAGCGAGCAAGTGGCTGAGATTCATATGGACCCGGACGTGCTGTCGGGTTTGCAGGAGGTCATGGAAGGCGAGTATCCCAAGCTGCTCGATACCTTCCTCGATGACTCCCAGAAACGCGTCGAAGCGTTGCGCAAGGCGCGGGACGACGCCAAGGCACTGGGGCGTATCGCCCATAGCTTCAAGGGCAGCAGTGGCAACCTCGGCGCAGTGCGGTTGGCGCACCTGTGCCAGCGCTTGGAGGCGGAGTCCGCTGAGGCCGCGGCGGACCTGGGGGCGCTGGTGGACCAGATCGATCATGAGTTTGCCTTGGTGAAGCCGATGTATGAGTCGGAGCGGCAGCGGTTCCAGATTTGATTCCATCCGTGTGAAAACCTGGCCCGACTCTTGCTCTACCTCCTGATACTGCATCCCCGATCCCCATGCAGTGGAGACCTTTACCTATGCCAGTCGCCCCGAATTCGCTTCTCCAGGCTGCCCCTGCGGCCAAGCCTCAAGCGCCTGCCGTCAATCCACCGGCAGTGGCTGCGGACCCACGGGACAAGGGCCCAGGCTTCGCTCAGGTGTTCGCCAGCCAGGGTTCCAAACCCACGGTCAAGGCTGATGACAACTCGGCCAAGCCCACGCGGGACAAGCCTGTCGATGCCAGCGCCAAGCCTGCGGCGGGCAACGACAAACCTGCCGCCGCCACGCCAGCGGTTGCCGATAGCGGCAATACCTTGCCTGCCAAGCCTGCGGCATCGTCCGACGACACTGCCAGCAAGGATGACGCTGCACCTGTGGATCCGGCCCTGGCGCAGCAGCCTCCCGTGGACCCGGTGGTCGACCCGGCATTGATTGCCACGGTCACCCCGGTGGTGGTGCCGGTGCCGGTGGAAACCCCGGTCCCCGCAGCCGCTGCCAAGGATGACAAGGCCGCACCCGTGGTTGCGGCGCCAATCGCAGCGACCGAGGACGCCACGCCGGCCTTCGACCCTGAGGCCGATCCCCTGGACGCCATGCCGGCCGTACGCCTGGCAATGGAGCAGGGCGGGCACGTGTCGGCCAGCAGCCAGGCACCGGCCAAAACTGCCCCGACGACCACCCAGGACCAGCCAACCGCCGCCCAGAACTTTGCCGCCGGCCTGGCCACCATGGTCGACCAGCAAGCCACCAAGGACAGTACGGACCAGGGCGGCGACAAGGCCTTCAGTGGCTTGATCGAAGGCGGCCTCAAGGACTTGAAGGAGGCCAGCAGCGACACCCGCGTCGATGACTTCGCCAACCGCCTGGCCGCATTGACCCAGGCGGCCACGCCGAAAACCGCGAATGCCTTGCCGCCGGTGACGAATGCGCCGCTGGCCATGCATCAGAGCGGCTGGACCGACGAGATCGTCAACCGTGTGATGTACCTCTCCAGCGCCAACCTCAAGTCGGCGGAGATCCAGTTGCAGCCGGCTGAGCTCGGGCGCCTGGACATCAAGGTCAACATGACCGCCGACCAGCAGGCCCAGGTCAACTTCATGAGCGCTCACCCGGTGGTGCGCGAAGCCCTGGAAAGCCAGTCCGGTCGCTTGCGCGAGATGTTCGCCCAGCAGGGCATGGGCCAGGTGGATGTGAACGTGTCCGACCAGTCCCGTGGCCAGGAGCAACAGCAACAGCAGGCGCAGACGGGGGGCGTTAGTCGCAGCGGGCGGGGTGGCGACAGCGGCGACAGCGGCAGCCACATTGAAGTGGCCGAAGCCGTGGCGCCCGTGACTTCGACGGTGATCGGCTCCAGCGCCGTCGACTACTACGCCTGATGTGAGTCTGGCATAGGACAAAATGTGGGAGCGGACTTGCTGTGGTGGGTAGGCTTGCTGTGGTGAGCTGGCTTGCTGTGGTGAGCTGGCTTGCAGTGGTGAGCGGGGTTGCTGTGGTGAGCGGGGTTGCTGTGGTGAGCGGGCTTGCCCCGCGCTGGACTGCGCAGCAGTCCCATTGTCGGTGAGCAAGCCCCCCACCACAGCCCCCCCCCCTTCCACATTTTTTTGTGGCGTTCCTCTGTCTGCGCTCAGCCAGACAACTCTGGCATAACACTTGCTCTTGCCTTTCCGTAGATCTATGAATCCCCGAATAGTGACGGATTATTGGCATGGCGAAGAGCGACGACGCAGCAAAAGCACCCGCACCCGCAGGCAAAGGCAAGCTCAAGCTTATCCTGATGATTGTCGTGGGCCTGCTCCTGGCCATCGGCGCCTCGGTGGGCGGCACCTGGTACATCATGCACAGCAGTGCCAGCAAGCCGGCACCTGCCGCCGAAACCGCCACTAACGCCAAGCAACCGGCAATCTTCGAGCCGATGCTTCCGGCCTTTGTCGCCAACTTCAACCAGAACGGTCGTCAACGCTACCTGCAGGTGAGCATCACTTTGCTGGCGCGTAACCAGTCGGACCTGGATGCCCTCAAGGTGCATATGCCGGTGATCCGCAACAACCTGGTGATGCTGTTCTCCGGGCAGAGTTTCGACACCCTGGCCACCCCGGTGGGCCAGGAAATGCTGCGCCAGAAGGTCACTGCCAGCGTGCAGGAAGTGGCCCAGAAGGAGCTCGGCAAAGTCGTGATCGAGCAGGCGCTCTTCACTAATTTCGTATTGCAGTAGGATCACCCCATGGCCGTGCAGGACCTGCTGTCCCAGGATGAAATCGACGCGCTGTTGCATGGCGTCGACGACGGTCTGGTACAGACTGAAATGGCTGCCGAGCCCGGCAGCGTCAAAAGTTATGACCTGACCAGCCAGGATCGCATCGTCCGTGGACGCATGCCGACCCTTGAGATGATCAACGAACGTTTCGCCCGTTACACCCGGATCAGCATGTTCAACATGCTGCGCCGCTCGGCGGACGTGGCGGTGGGCGGCGTGCAAGTGATGAAGTTCGGCGAGTACGTGCACTCGCTGTACGTGCCCACCAGCCTCAACCTGGTCAAGATCAAGCCATTGCGCGGTACCGCGCTGTTCATCCTCGACGCCAAGCTGGTGTTCAAGCTGGTGGACAACTTCTTCGGCGGTGACGGCCGTCACGCCAAGATCGAAGGCCGTGAATTCACCCCTACCGAATTGCGCGTGGTGCGCATGGTGCTGGAGCAGGCCTTCATTGACTTGAAGGAAGCCTGGCAGGCGATCATGGAAGTCAATTTCGAGTACATCAACTCGGAAGTGAACCCGGCCATGGCCAACATCGTCGGGCCGAGCGAGGCCATTGTGGTGTCCACGTTCCACATCGAGCTCGATGGCGGTGGCGGCGACCTGCACGTGACCATGCCGTATTCGATGATCGAGCCGGTGCGCGAAATGCTCGACGCCGGTTTCCAGTCCGACCTGGACGACCAGGACGAACGCTGGGTCAAGGCCCTGCGCGAAGACCTGCTGGATGTCGACGTGCCGCTGAGCGCTACCGTGGCCCGGCGCCAGTTGCGCCTGCGGGATATTTTGCACATGCAGCCGGGGGACATTATCCCGGTCGAATTGCCGGACGAAATGATCATGCGCGCCAACGGCGTGCCGTCGTTCAAGGTCAAGCTGGGGTCCCACAAGGGCAACCTCGCTTTGCAAGTGGTTGAGCCGATCAACCGTCGCTGATCCCTATTTATGAATGTTTGCTCCGCCGAGGACATGTAATGGCTACCGAACACGAAAACACTTCCGCCGAAGACCAGGCCCTGGCTGACGAGTGGGCTGCGGCCCTGGAAGAAACCGGCGATGTCGGCCAGGACGATATCGACGCACTGCTGGCCGCTGATGCCGCCACAGCACCAGCGGGTAATCGCCTGCCCATGGAAGAGTTCGGCAGCGTGCCGAAGAACAACGACCCGGTGACCCTCGATGGGCCGAACCTGGACGTGATCCTCGACATCCCGGTGTCGATCTCCATGGAAGTGGGCAGCACCGACATCAACATCCGTAACCTGCTGCAACTCAACCAGGGCTCGGTGATCGAGCTGGATCGCCTGGCCGGTGAGCCGCTGGACGTGTTGGTCAACGGCACCCTGATCGCCCACGGCGAAGTGGTGGTGGTCAACGAAAAGTTCGGCATCCGCCTGACCGACGTGATCAGCCCAAGCGAACGCATCAAGAAGTTGCGCTGATATGAAACGGCTGATGGTGGGACTGTTCGCCGCGCTGCCATTGGCGGTGTGGGCGGCGGAGCCGGTAGCCCAGGTTGCCGCTGCGCCCGTCGGCGGCAGCGTTGGCGGGCAACTGACGCAGTTGGTGCTGGGCCTGTTGCTGGTGGTCGGCTTGATCTTCGTGTTGGCCTGGCTGATGCGGCGCGTGCAGAGCATCGGCCCGGGCAATGCCCAGGTCATCGAAATGATCGGCTCGCGCGCCCTCGGCCCGCGTGACCGGCTGGTGCTGGTGCAAGTGGGCGAGGAACAGATCCTGCTGGGCATTACCCCCGGCCGAATCACGCCGCTGCATGTGCTCAAGACCCCGGTGCCAACCACCCAATCCCAGCCCGCCACGCCAGAATTCGCCCAGCGCCTGATGGAATTGCTGGGCAAGGATCAGAAGGATAAGAAGTAATGCGCGTTTTATTGACGCTCATGCTGTTGCTGGCCACGCCATTGGCGCTGGCCGCCGACCCGTTGTCGATCCCGGCGATTACGCTGGGTACCAACGCGGCGGGGGCCCAGGAGTATTCGGTCAGCCTGCAGATCCTGCTGATCATGACCGCGCTGAGCTTTATCCCGGCGTTTGTCATGCTGATGACCAGCTTTACGCGGATCATCATTGTGTTCTCGATCCTGCGTCAGGCCCTGGGCCTGCAGCAGACTCCGTCGAACCAGATCCTCACCGGCATGGCGTTGTTCTTGACGATGTTCATCATGGCGCCGGTGTTCGACAAGGTGAACCAGCAAGCCCTGCAGCCGTACCTGGCCGAAAAAATGACTGCCCAGGATGCGATCGACAAGGCCCAGGGCCCGATCAAGGATTTCATGCTGTCGCAGACCCGTTCCAGCGACCTTGAGTTGTTCATGCGCCTGTCCAAGCGTACCGACATCGCGACTCCGGACCAGGCGCCGCTGACCATCCTGGTGCCGGCGTTCGTCACCTCGGAACTGAAGACCGCGTTCCAGATCGGCTTCATGATCTTTATCCCGTTCCTGATCATCGACCTGGTGGTGGCGAGCGTGCTGATGGCCATGGGGATGATGATGCTGTCGCCGCTGATTATTTCATTGCCGTTCAAGATCATGCTGTTTGTGCTGGTGGACGGCTGGGCGCTGATTATCGGCACGTTGGCCGGCAGTTTCGGAGGGGTGTGATGTGTTAGGTGAAGCAGCATGACCCCAGAAGTCGCCGTCGACCTGTTCCGTGAAGCACTGTGGCTGACCACCGTGATGGTTGCCGTGCTGGTGGTGCCGAGCCTGTTGGTGGGCCTGCTGGTGGCGATGTTCCAGGCCGCGACCCAGATCAACGAACAGACCTTGAGTTTCCTGCCGCGCCTGCTGGTGATGCTGATCACCCTGATTGTCGCCGGCCCGTGGCTGGTGCAAACCTTCATGGAATACATCCTGCAGCTGTACGGCAGTATTCCGCAGTTGATCGGCTGACCCGATGCAGTCCTTGCTGGCATTGACCGACACCCAGATCAGCACGTGGGTGGCCTCGTTCATCCTGCCGTTGTTCCGGGTGACGGCCATGCTGATGGCCATGCCGGTGTTCGGCACGACCCTGGTTCCACGCCGGGTGCGCCTGTATTTCGCCGTGGCCATTACCGTGGTGCTGGTGCCGGGCTTGCCGCCCATGCCGCCGGTGAATGCCCTGGACCTCAGCGCCCTGATGCTGATCGCCGAACAGATTCTGATCGGCGCCATGCTGGGTTTTTCCCTGCAACTGTTCTTCCAGGCGTTTGTGATTGCCGGGCAAATCATCTCGATCCAGATGGGGATGGGCTTCGCCTCCATGGTCGACCCTACCAACGGCGTGTCGGCGGCGGTGATCGGGCAATTCCTGACCATGCTGGTGACCCTGCTGTTCCTGGCCATGAACGGTCACCTGGTGGCGTTCGAGGTGTTGACCGAAAGCTTTACCACCTTACCGGTGGGCTCCGGGCTGGTGGTCAATCACTTCTGGGAAGTGGTCGGGCGCCTCGGCTGGGTGCTTGGCGCCTCGCTGTTGCTGGTATTGCCGGCGATCACCGCGCTGCTGGTGGTCAACATCGCGTTTGGCGTCATGACCCGCGCGGCACCACAGCTGAACATTTTCTCCATTGGTTTCCCCTTGACCCTGGTGCTGGGCATGGGGATTTTCTGGGTCGGCCTGGCTGACATTCTCAATCAGTATCAACCGCTGGCGACCGACGCCTTGCAGTTCCTACGTGATCTGGCACGGGCGCGCTGAGCCATGGCCGAGAGCGAGAGTGGTCAGGACAAGACAGAAGACCCCACGGAGAAACGTAAAAAGGACTCCAGGGAAAAGGGCGAGATTGCCCGTTCCAAGGAACTCAATACCGTTGCGACCATGATGGCCGGAGCCGGTGCCTTGCTGATCTATGGCGGTGGCCTGGCGCTGGACTTGATGGAGCTGATGAAGCACAACTTCACCTTGCCCCGCGATGTGCTGCTCAACCCTGGCTCCATGGGTCAATACCTGCTGCACTCGGGCAAGATCGCGATATTGGCGGTGCAGCCGATCCTGATCACCCTGCTGCTGGCCGCGCTGATCGGCCCGGTCGCCCTCGGCGGCTGGCTGTTCGCCGCCGGCAGCATGGCGCCCAAGTTCAGCCGCATGAACCCTGCGGCCGGTCTCAAGCGCATGTTTTCCGCCAAGGCCCTGGTGGAGCTGCTCAAGGCCCTGGCCAAGTTCATCCTGATTCTGTTCGTGGCGCTGATGGTGTTGTCGTCCGACATCGACGACTTGCTGCGCATCGCCCATGAACCCCTGGAGTCGGCGATCATCCACAGCGTGCAGGTGGTGGGCTGGAGTGCGCTGTGGATGGCCGCCGGACTGATCATCATCGCGGCGGTGGATGCGCCGATCCAGTTGTGGGAAAGCCACAAGAAACTGCTGATGACCAAGCAGGAAGTGCGCGACGAGCACAAGGACCAGGAAGGCCGCCCCGAGGTCAAGCAGCGCATCCGCCAGCTGCAGCGGGAAATGTCCCAGCGCAAGATGATGGCCTCGGTGCCCGACGCCGACGTGGTCATCACCAACCCGACCCACTACGCCGTGGCCCTCAAGTACGACCCGGAGAAGGGCGGCGCACCGATGCTGCTGGCCAAGGGCAGCGACTTTACCGCGTTGAAAATCCGCGAAATCGCCGTGGCCCACGACATCCTGCTGCTGGAGTCGCCGGAGCTGGCGCGGTCGATCTTCTACTCCACCGACCTTGACCAGGAAATCCCGGCGGGGTTGTACCTGGCCGTGGCCCAGGTGTTGGCGTATGTCTATCAGATTCGCCAATACCGCGCGGGCAAGGGCAAGCGCCCGGATCCGCTCAAGGATCTGCCGATCCCGCCTGAGTTGCGCCGCGACTCCTGAGGCAGGGTTGTCGTGCTTGCGGTGTTTCAGTCTGTCGGTAAATGCCGCCTACCTGTCAAGTTTGACAGTTGTGAGCTGGCACTTCTGAGCGTTACATGGGATTCCCATCCATGCAGAGGGATTTCCCCCCATGAGCGGCTCCTCAACCAAACCCCTTCCTCTCCTTGCGATCAACCTTCCTGGCCAGCGGCGACGTCCCGGCAATGCGGTCGACAAGCAGGCTGCCCAGCACGGCTTTTATCCGAACAAAGGTCTCGATGTGCATGTGCGTGAGACCTTTGGCCAAGCCGACAGTGCTGTTGAGCTGATATTGGACGGCGAGGTGATTGCCAGCCATAAGCTCGAAGGTGACCCGCTGCAGGCCGGGATCAAGTTTTCGGTAGCGGCCGAACGGCTCACCCATGGCCCGCATGTGTTGAGCTATCAGGTCAAGCAAGGTCGCTCGGGCCTGCGTCAGGCCACCCGCCAAGCCATCGTCCGCGTGCATGCCCAGCGCCTGTTGTACTTGGGGGTGCCCGTGAAGAAGAACGATGAACGTGTCTATGTGAACATCGATATCAGGGTCGAACCCTGCATTGCCACCCTCACGGCGGCCGCCGAAGTGGTTCATATGATCGAGGGCAATATTGGCAGTTTTCTGTTCAGTCCGGATGGCCGGTATCTGCATGCCGAATGGGTCAATGGCATTGCGAAGATCGATCTTCAGACAATCAGCCTCGTCGATAACTATCCCGTCTTCATTGAAAAGCTGGGAGGGTTCAGCCCCGACGGGCGGTTTCTATATGCATGCAATTGGCTGTATAGCCATTTGTTCATCGTTGATGTGCAGGAAAAAGAGCTATTGCCAGGCGCTGTCATTGAGGAATACGCCACGGGGCTGGTGCTTGGTCGCGATGGCGGCCAGATTTATGTTGGTGCGTGGGGTGGCCCTGGGAACGCTGAAGCTTCGCTGATCATTGTCGACAGGGCGTCGCAGGAAGTGATCAAGAAAATACCAGTTGGGGCCATCACGTTCGACACCGTGGGCAATCCGCACGACGGCCATGTCTATGTGGCTTGTCTTGGCGTGCTGGGCGAAGGGGCTGGGGTCTATAGGTTCGATCCTGTCAGTGAGCGCGTCGAAAAAATATCCAAGCACCCGGCCTGGGGGCTGACCTTGAGTGCCAATGGCCAGCGGCTGTATGCATACGGCGGTGACATTATCAGTGTCATCGACACGAAGACCGGCAGAGAGAAGGAGAATCAGCGTTTGTCTGTGCGGTCATTGGCCGTGAGTCCGGACGGGAAGTGGGTATACACCGGGTCCTATGAAGAGCACGGACGGATTGACGTGTATGACGCGCAAGGCTGGACGTTGGATCACAGTATTTCTATTTTCAAACCCTTCATTCATCGCATGGAAACCCAGAAGTCCAACGGCGACCTGTGGGTGTGCTTCTCCAGCGAGTAACGACGTAAAAGCCGAGGCAGGCGAGTGGCCTGCCATTCGTCGTCACTCCTTGCCTACCTGTCAAGTTTGACAGTAGCCAACCTGCCATTCTCGCGGTTCCATACCACCAGGTACTGCGCGCACGCTGTTAATAGATGCAGGGAGTGGCGATGGCTGTGGTGACGGGAACGATCAAATCTTATGACCCGAAGTCCCGCAAGGGGGTGATTGTGCTGGATGATCGCGCAGAGGTGGTGTTGGTGGATTCGCTCGGTTCGCAAGGGGTTCGGCTTTCAGTGGGTTTGAAGGTCGAGCTTCAGATGATCCATCGACCCGATGGCGTGTATGCATCAAGGGTCAGGCTTATCTTGTGACACCGGCGCAGGTTCTTGAGTGAAATCTAGGGAGAACGGCAATGGCAACGGGCACGGTGAAGTGGTTTAACGCGGAGAAGGGGTTTGGGTTTATTTCTCCCGACGACGGCAGTGCGGATGTATTCGTCCATTACTCCGCTATAGACAGCGCGGGCTTCAAAAGCCTGGATGAAAAGCAAAAAGTCGAATACGAAGTGACTCCGGGTCAAAAAGGGCCGCAGGCGGCCAATGTGAGACCGTTATAGAAAGGTCCCGTGCAGTAAATGCAAACGGATCCAACGGTGGGACGGGAGCAGCCTTTCTCTCACCGTTGGAGTGTTTACATCCGATAGAACTCGGGCGCCTGTAGCGATCCACCTCCTCAAAAGCAAAGTTGGAAGGCTTCTTGCAATACCGCCTCCAGGACGCCTCCCGGCGTCAAAAGTTTGCTTCAAGGAAACGAGGAATATCGGTGGTGGATCGCTCTCAAATGTTCAGCACGGCCCGTGGCACCCTGACTGACCTCTCGCGGGGCAATCTGGGTGTGCCGTTGTTGTTGCTGGTCATGCTGGCAATGATGATGTTGCCGATGCCGCCGTTCCTGCTGGACGTGTTCTTCACCTTCAACATCGCCCTGTCCGTCGTCGTCCTGCTGGTGTGCGTCTACGCCTTGCGGCCGCTGGATTTCGCGGTGTTCCCGACGATCCTGCTGGTGGCAACCCTGTTGCGCCTGGCGCTGAACGTGGCGTCCACCCGTGTGGTCATGCTCCACGGCCAGGACGGCCACGCCGCTGCCGGTAAGGTGATCCAGGCCTTCGGTGAGGTGGTGATCGGCGGTAACTACGTGGTCGGTATCGTGGTGTTCGCGATCCTCATGATCATCAACTTCGTGGTGGTGACCAAGGGCGCCGGACGGATTTCCGAGGTGAGCGCACGCTTTACCCTCGACGCCATGCCCGGCAAGCAGATGGCTATCGACGCCGACCTCAACGCCGGCCTGATCGACCAGAACCAGGCCAAGACCCGTCGCTTGGAAGTCGCCCAGGAAGCCGAGTTCTACGGTTCCATGGACGGTGCCAGCAAATTCGTGCGCGGTGACGCCATCGCCGGCCTGCTGATCCTGTTCATCAACCTGATCGGCGGCATGGCGGTCGGGATCTTCCAGCACGGCATGACCTTCGGCGATGCGGGCAAGGTGTACGCCCTGCTGACCATCGGTGACGGTTTAGTGGCGCAATTGCCATCACTGTTGTTATCTACAGCTGCCGCCATCATGGTGACCCGTGCTTCGGGCTCCGAAGACATGGGCAAGCAGATCAGCCGCCAGATGTTTGCCTCGCCCAAGGCCCTGGCCGTGGCGGCCGGCATCATGGCGATCATGGGGATCGTGCCGGGCATGCCCCATGTGTCGTTCCTGAGCATGGCGGCCCTGGCCGGCGGCGCGGCCTACCTGTTCTGGAAAAAGCAGAATGCGGTCAAGGTCCAGGCCCAGCAAGAGATCGCCCGCCAGCAGGAACTGCTGCCGTCCCCGGCCCGCGCCCAGGAAACCAAGGAGTTGGGCTGGGACGACGTGACCCCGATCGACATGATCGGCCTGGAAGTCGGCTACCGCTTGATTCCGCTGGTGGACCGCAACCAGGGCGGCCAGTTGCTCGCGCGGATCAAGGGCGTGCGCAAGAAGCTGTCCCAGGACCTGGGCTTCCTGATGCCCACCGTGCATATCCGCGACAACCTCGACCTGGCCCCGAGTGCCTACCGCCTGACCCTGATGGGCGTGATTCTGGCTGAAGCCGAGATCTACCCGGACCGCGAGCTGGCAATCAACCCCGGCCAGGTATTCGGCAGCCTCAACGGCATTACCGCCAAAGATCCGGCTTTTGGCCTGGAGGCGGTGTGGATCGAAATCAGCCAGCGCAGCCAGGCGCAGTCCCTGGGCTACACCGTGGTGGACGCCAGCACCGTGGTCGCCACCCACCTCAACCAGATCCTGTACAAGCACTCCCACGAGCTGATCGGCCACGAAGAAGTCCAGCAATTGATGGGCTTGCTGGGCAAGGCCTCGCCAAAACTGGCAGAAGAGCTGGTGCCGGGCGTGCTGTCGTTGTCGCAACTGCTCAAGGTGCTGCAGGCGCTGCTGGCCGAACAGGTGCCGGTACGCGACATTCGCAGCATTGCCGAGGCTATCGCCAACAATGCCGCCAAGAGTCAAGATACCGCCGCGCTGGTGGCGGCGGTGCGTGTCGGATTGTCCCGCGCAATCGTGCAAAGCATTGTAGGGCTTGACTCCGAGCTGCCTGTGATCACCTTGGAGCCAAGGTTGGAACAGATATTGCTCAATAGTATTCAGAAGGCAGGACAAGGCCAGGAAGAGGGCGTTCTGCTGGAGCCAAGCATGGCTGAGAAACTGCAGCGTTCGTTGATCGACGCCGCACAGCGCCAGGAAATGCAGGGCCAACCGGTGATTCTGCTGGTGGCGGGTCCGGTCCGGGCGATGTTGTCGCGGTTTGGACGTCTGGCAGTACCGAATTTGCACGTTTTGGCTTATCAGGAAATTCCTGACAACAAGCAAGTGACTATCGTCGCGACAGTAGGGCCCAACGGCTGAGGGTAGTGGGTTATGCAAGTTAAGCGTTTTTTCGCCGCCGATATGCGTCAGGCCATGAAACTGGTCCGCGATGAGCTGGGCGCCGATGCCGCGATTATCGGTAATCGTCGTATTGCCGGCGGTGTCGAGCTGACGGCTGCCCTGGACTACACCCCCTCGGCATTGGCGCCGCGTGTGCCGAACATGGAACTCGAAGACGAGCTGCGCAAGACCGCTTCGCGCATCGTCTCGGCCCAGGCTGAGCTGAGCATGCGTGGCGACAGCGATGCCTCCACCAATCGCCAGTTGTTCGCCGGCCTGCCGCTGACCGCCGCCGAGCCGCTGGTTGAGCCAACATTCATCGAACCGCCGCGTCCTGCCGCGCCAGCCCCGGCCGCCGCAGTCGACCAGCGCGTCTTCGACTCGATGCGTTTTGAACTCAACGGCCTGCGCGAATTGCTGGAAGTGCAACTGGGTTCGCTGGCCTGGACCCAACTGCAAGGCAGCAAACCGCACCAGGCCAACCTGTGGCGCCGCCTGCAACGCATCGGCCTGTCCGGCCCGTTGTCCCGCGACCTGCTGGCCCTGACCACCGAAATCGAAGAGCCTCGCCAGGCCTGGCGCATGTTGCTGGCCCACCTGGCGCGGATGATCGCCACCCCGGAAATCGAACCCCTGGAAGAGGGCGGTGTGATCGCCATGGTCGGCCCTGCCGGCATGGGCAAGACCACCACCCTGGCCAAGCTGGCGGCGCGCTATGTGCTCAAGTACGGCGCGAACAACATCGCGCTGGTGAGCATGGACAGCTATCGCATCGGCGCCCAGGAACAGCTCAAGACCCTGGGCCGTATCCTCAATGTACCGGTCACCCACGTCGACCCGGGCCAGTCCCTGGCCAACGCGCTCGATCCATTGCTGCGCAAGCGCGTGGTGCTGATCGACACCGCCGGCCTGCAGGCCAGCGATCCGGCGTTGCGCCTGCAACTGGAAAGCCTGGCGGGGCGTGGCATCAAGTCGAAAAATTACCTGGTGCTTGCAACCACCAGCCAGAAACAGGTTCTTACCGCTGCGTACCATAGCTACAAGCGTTGCGGTCTGGCCGGCTGCATCCTGACTAAACTGGATGAAACCGCCAGCCTGGGCGAAGTGTTGAGCCTGGCTATCAGCCATGAACTACCGGTTGCCTACCTGACCGACGGGCCGCGGATCCCGGATGATTTGCATCTGCCGCGCCGTCATCAACTGGTCAGCCGCGCCGTCAGCGTGCAAATGCAAGAAGAGCCTAGCGAGGAAGCGATGGCCGATATGTTCGCCGACCTTTACCACAAGCCTGCAAAACGGGTGGGTTGAGGTGCGATGAACACCGTGAAATGTACCTACATCGATGGTCTGCAAGCGACTCACGCGGCCAAGCCATGTAGCCTGCGTCTAAGCAAGACAAGGTAAAGAAATAAAATGGGCAGCATGCATCCCGTACAGGTGATCGCGGTGACCGGCGGCAAAGGTGGCGTCGGGAAAACTAACGTGTCAGTGAATTTGTCCCTGGCCCTGGCAGAGCTTGGCCGTCGCGTCATGCTGCTGGATGCTGACCTGGGGCTGGCGAACGTCGACGTTCTGCTGGGACTGACGCCCAAACATACCCTGGCCGATGTGATCGAGGGGCGCTGTGAGCTGCGCGACGTGCTGCTCCAGGG
This sequence comes from Pseudomonas sp. GV047, assembly GCF_003058245.1. Lineage (NCBI taxonomy): Bacteria > Pseudomonadati > Pseudomonadota > Gammaproteobacteria > Pseudomonadales > Pseudomonadaceae > Pseudomonas > Pseudomonas sp. GV047. The sequence continues at coordinate 290,830 of NZ_QCWA01000004.1, forward strand.
CCCTGGCGGGATCCGCATCGTGCCGGCCGCCTCCGGTACCCAGAGCATGGTGCACCTGAGCCCGGCGCAGCATGCCGGCCTGATCCAGGCATTCAGTGACATCGGCGACAACCTCGACGTGCTGGTGATCGACACCGCCGCCGGGATCGGCGAGTCCGTGGTCAGCTTCGTGCGCGCGGCGCAGGAAGTCTTGCTGGTGGTCTGCGATGAACCCACCTCGATCACCGACGCCTACGCCCTGATCAAACTGCTTAACCGTGACTACGGCATGAACCGCTTCCGCGTCCTGGCCAACATGGCCCAGAGCCCGCAGGAAGGCCGCAACCTGTTCGCCAAGTTGACCAAGGTCACGGATCGCTTTCTCGATGTCGCCTTACAATACGTCGGTGCAGTTCCCTACGACGAGTGTGTGCGCAAGGCTGTGCAAAAGCAGCGTGCAGTCTACGAAGCATTCCCTCGTTCCAAGTGCGCATTGGCGTTCAAGGCTATTGCCCAGAAGGTCGATACCTGGCCGTTGCCTGCCAACCCTCGGGGGCATCTGGAGTTTTTCGTCGAGCGATTGGTGCATCAGACGAGTGCAGGACCGGTGCTATGACAGCGAACGGCTATAACGCTTACAAGAAATCTGCCCGTGACAGCCAGGGCGAGTTGATCGAGCGCTATGCGCCACTGGTCAAGCGCATCGCCTATCACCTGCTGGCACGCCTGCCCGCCAGCGTCCAGGTCGAAGACCTGATCCAGGCGGGCATGATCGGCCTGCTCGAAGTGTCGACCAAGTACGACGCGAGCAAGGGCGCGAGCTTCGAGACGTATGCGGGGATCCGCATCCGTGGCGCGATGCTCGACGAAGTGCGCAAGGGTGACTGGGCGCCGCGTTCGGTGCACCGCAATACACGCATGGTCAGTGACGCAATTCGTGCAATTGAAGCAAAAACCGGTCGCGACGCTAAAGATCACGAAGTTGCGGCCGAACTCCAATTGAGTCTCGACGATTATTACGGGATTTTGAACGATACCTTGGGCAGCCGCCTGTTCAGTTTCGACGACCTGTTGCAGGACGGCGAACACGAAGGGCTGCACGAGGACGGCGCGAGCGCGCATATGGAGCCGTCCCGTGACCTGGAAGATGAGCGTTTCCAGGGTGCGTTGGCGGACGCCATTGCCAACTTGCCGGAGCGTGAGCGGTTGGTATTGGCGCTGTACTACGACGAAGAGCTGAACCTCAAGGAAATCGGTGAGGTCCTGGGGGTCAGCGAATCCCGTGTCAGCCAGTTGCATAGCCAGTGCGCGGCCCGCTTGCGGGGGCGTCTGGGAGAGTGGCGAGCGCGCTGACAGGCAGTGTGGGGAGCATTGCAAAGCGATACCGCGAAGGTGATAGGCCTTCGCGGGCTCGGGCCGTGGTGCCCTTGGCAGTCCTTTTTGTGTAATGCCTGTTGATTGAAATGGCGCGTCCAGGTGCTGGGCGCGTTTAAGACTGCTTGGAGGTCGAATTGGACAAGAACATGAAAATCCTCATCGTTGATGACTTCTCAACGATGCGGCGGATCATAAAAAACCTGTTGCGTGACCTTGGGTTCACAAACACGGTCGAGGCGGATGACGGCCTGACGGCGATTCCGATCCTCAACAGCGGGAGCATCGACTTTCTGGTAACGGACTGGAACATGCCGGGGATGACCGGTATCGACTTGTTGCGCCACGTGCGTGCCGACGAAAAATTGCGCAGCCTTCCCGTGTTGATGGTGACCGCCGAAGCCAAGCGTGAACAGATCATCGAAGCCGCCCAGGCCGGGGTCAACGGTTACGTGGTCAAACCATTCACTGCACAGGCCTTGAAAGAGAAGATCGAAAAGATCTTCGAACGCATCCACGGCTGATGCCATCGCGGGGGAGCTATGGAGCATAAAGAAACGTCACAGGGAGACTTTGAGTCGACCCTGAAAAAGCATGCTCACCAGTTGGTTGACAGCCTTGAAAAAGGCCAGTTCGGCGATGCGGTGCAGTTGATCCATGAGCTCAACCAGACCCGTGACCGAGGCCTGTACCAGGAAGTGGGCAAGCTCACACGCGAGCTGCACAGCGCAATCGTCAATTTCCAGATTGACCCGCACATGCCCCAGGCCGAAGAGATTTCGCAGATCACCGACGCCACCGAACGCCTGTCCTATGTGGTCAGGCTGACCGAGGCGGCGGCCAACCGCACCATGGACCTGGTGGAAAACGCCACGCCCCTGGTCAACGGCATGGCCACGGAAGCCCACGCCCTGAGCGTTGACTGGGGCCGCTTCATGCGCCGTGAAGTCGGTGCGGAAGAGTTTCGTGAGCTGGCCCGTCGGGTCGAAGGGTTTTTGTCACGCAGCGAGCAGGAAAACCGCATGGTTTCCAGCAACCTCAATGACATTCTGCTCGCCCAGGATTACCAGGACCTGACCGGTCAGGTGATCAAGCGTGTGACCCAGTTGGTCACCGAAGTGGAAAGCAACCTGCTCAAATTGGTACTCATGGCCGGCCAGGTCGACCGTTTTGCCGGCATCGAACATGACCGCGAAGCGATCCTCTCTGAAAAAGATCCACAAAAACATCTCGCCAAGGGTGAAGGTCCGCAGATTCATGCCGATAAACGTGAAGACGTTGTGTCAGGTCAGGATGACGTAGATGACCTGTTATCCAGTTTAGGCTTCTAAGGAGCACCCACATGAGCTTCGGCGCCGATGAAGAGATCCTTCAGGATTTCCTTGTAGAGGCCGGCGAAATTTTAGAGCAACTGTCCGAACAACTGGTCGAGCTGGAAAGCCGCCCGGATGATGCGAACCTGCTCAATGCAATTTTTCGCGGTTTTCATACTGTAAAAGGGGGCGCCGGCTTCCTCCAGCTCCATGAGCTGGTGGAGTGCTGCCACATCGCCGAGAACGTGTTCGACATCCTGCGCAAGGGTGAGCGTCACGTTGATTCGGAGTTGATGGACGTGATTCTCGAAGCACTGGATGCGGTCAACGGCATGTTCAGCGAAGTGCGCGAGCGTGCCCCGATCACCGCAGCCACTCCGGAACTGCTGGCCGCCCTGGCGCGCTATGCCGAGCCGGCCGACACCACGGCAGCGCCGGTGGTCGAAGCCGTACCGGAACCAGTGGCGGAGCCTGAAGCGGATGTGACGGACAGCGAGTTCGAGCAACTGCTCAGTTCCCTCAGTGCCGTCAAGGCCGAAGCCGAAGCGCCGGCTGCGGTTGCCCCGGCTGCCCCGGCTGCCGCGCCGACCAGCGAGGACATTACCGACGCTGAGTTCGAGTCCCTGCTCGATCAATTGCACGGCAAGGGCCAGTTCGCTGCCGACGCCGTGGCGCCTGCCGGTGCCGCCGCCGGTGCTGCGGAGGTGCCCGCCGCTTCTGCCAGCACCGACATCACTGACGATGAATTCGAAGCGTTGCTCGACCAGTTGCATGGCAAGGGCACCTTCGCGGCCGATGCCTTGCCGGCAGTCGCCGCTACGGCCGCGGCCCCGGCAGCACCCGCTGCAGGCGCCAAGCCTGCGGACGATGGGTTGATCTCCGATCACGAGTTCGAAGCACTGCTGGACGATCTGCACGGCAAGGGCAAGTTCACCGAAGTCGCCCCGGCCGCTGCTGCAGCCACGGCGGCACCGGTTGCCGCCAAAGCCGCCGCGCCCGCCGCCAAGCCTGCGCCTGCGCCGGCTGCTGCTCCGGCGCCAGCGCGTGCCGCTGCGGCACCGGTCGCGGAAAAACCGGCCAGTGAAGCCGAAACCACCGTGCGGGTCGATACCGCACGGCTGGACGACATCATGAACATGGTCGGCGAGCTGGTACTGGTGCGTAACCGCCTGGTGCGCCTGGGCTTGAGCAGTGGCGATGAAGCCATGCAGAAGGCCGTGTCGAACCTCGACGTGGTCACCGCCGACCTGCAGACCGCCGTGATGAAAACGCGCATGCAGCCGATCAAGAAAGTCTTCGGCCGCTTCCCGCGCCTGGTCCGCGACCTCGCGCGCCAGTTGAAGAAAGAGATCAACCTGGAACTGGTGGGTGAAGAAACCGACCTCGACAAGAACCTTGTCGAGGCCCTGGCCGACCCGCTGGTCCACTTGGTGCGCAACGCTGTCGACCACGGTGTCGAAACCCCGGAAGAACGCGAAGCCTCGGGCAAGTCCCGTGGCGGCAAGGTGATCCTGGCGGCGGAGCAGGAAGGCGACCACATCCTGCTGTCGATCACCGATGACGGCAAGGGCATGGACCCGACCATCCTGCGCAATATCGCGGTCAAGCGTGGCGTGATGGACAAGGACGCCGCCGACCGCCTGACCGACACCGAGTGCTACAACCTGATCTTCGCTCCTGGCTTCTCGACCAAGACCGAGATTTCCGACGTGTCGGGCCGTGGCGTGGGCATGGACGTGGTGAAGACCAAGATCAGCCAGCTCAACGGCTCGATCAACATCTACTCGACCAAGGGCCAGGGCTCCAAGATCGTCATCAAGGTGCCGTTGACCCTGGCGATCATGCCGACCCTGATGGTGATGCTGGGCAACCAGGCGTTCGCCTTCCCGCTGGTCAACGTCAACGAGATCTTCCACCTCGACCTGTCGCGCACCAACGTGGTCGACGGCCAGGAAGTGGTGATCGTGCGGGACAAGGCGTTGCCCCTGTTCTACCTCAAGCGCTGGCTGGTTGCATCGGCCGCCCATGAAGAGCAGCGCGAAGGCCATGTGGTGATCCTCTCCGTGGGCACCCAGCGTATCGGCTTTGTCGTCGATCAACTGGTTGGCCAGGAAGAAGTGGTCATCAAGCCTTTGGGCAAAATGCTGCAGGGAACCCCGGGCATGTCGGGCGCGACCATCACCGGTGACGGTCGGATCGCGCTGATTCTCGATGTTCCGAGCATGCTCAAGCGTTACGCCGCTCGGCGTATTTGATTCTGGTGGGGCAGGGCGGTATTGCCCGCCCCACCTAACGGAGTGTTTATGGCAGTCAAGGTCCTGGTGGTGGACGATTCGGGTTTCTTCCGCCGCCGCGTCTCGGAAATTCTTTCCGCCGATCCAAGCATCCAGGTGGTCGGCACGGCCACCAACGGCAAAGAGGCGATTGATCAAGCCATTGCGTTGAAGCCGGACGTGATCACCATGGACTACGAGATGCCGATGATGGATGGCATCACGGCAGTCCGGCACATCATGCAACGCTGCCCGACCCCGGTATTGATGTTCTCCTCGCTGACCCACGAAGGCGCCCGAGTGACCCTCGACGCGCTGGATGCGGGGGCGGTGGACTTCCTGCCGAAGAATTTCGAAGACATCTCGCGCAACCCCGAGAAGGTCAAGCAACTGCTGTGCGAGAAAGTCCACAGTATTTCCCGCAGCAACCGCCGCAGCCTGTTCAGCGCGCCAGCCCCTGCGCCGGCACCGGTTGCTGCGCCGGCGGCGCCTGCCGGTTCCACGTTTGGCCGCCCGGCACCTGCGCCGGTTGCACGGCCTGCCGCGCCGCCGGTGCGGACGTCGGCACCGGCGGCTGCCCATTCGCCTGCGCCCAAGCGCAAGGCCTATAAGCTGGTCGCCATCGGCACCTCCACCGGCGGCCCGGTCGCCTTGCAGCGCGTGTTGACCCAATTGCCGGCCAACTTCCCGGCGCCGATCGTGTTGATCCAGCATATGCCCGCCGCGTTCACCAAGGCCTTCGCCGAGCGCCTGGACAAGCTGTGCCGCATCAGCGTCAAGGAAGCCGAGGATGGCGACATCCTGCGTCCTGGCCTGGCGTTGCTGGCTCCGGGCGGCAAGCAGATGATGGTCGACGGCCGTGGCGCGATCAAAATCCTGCCGGGCGATGAGCGCCTCAACTACAAGCCGTGCGTGGACATCACCTTCGGTTCGGCGGCCAAGTCCTACGGCGACAAAGTTCTGGCGGTGGTGCTCACCGGCATGGGCGCCGACGGCCGTGAAGGCGCGCGCCTGCTCAAGCAGGGCGGCAGTGCGATCTGGGCCCAGGACGAAGCCAGCTGCGTGATCTATGGCATGCCCATGGCCATCGTCAAGGCTGACCTGGCCGACGCCGTCTACAGCCTGGACGACATCGGCAGGCATCTGGTGGAGGCCTGCCTCTGATGGATGTATTGAGCCTGATCGGCATCATCCTGGCGTTTGTCGCCATTATTGGCGGCAACTACCTCGAAGGCGGTCACCTGGGCGCCCTGGCCAACGGCCCGGCGGCGCTGATCGTGATTGGCGGCACGGTGGGCGCCGCGTTGCTGCAGTCACCGATGAGTTCGTTCAAGCGTGCGATGCAGATCCTCATCTGGATCATTTTTCCGCCGCGTGTCGACCTGGCCGGTGGCATCGATCGTGTGGTCAACTGGAGCCTCACCGCACGCAAGGAAGGCCTGCTGGGCCTCGAAGGCGTGGCCGATGCCGAACCCGACAGCTATTCGCGCAAAGGCCTGCAATTGCTGGTGGACGGCGCCGAGCCGGAAGCGATCCGCAGCATCCTCGAGGTGGATTTCTACACCCAGGAAAGCCGCGACATCAACGCCGCCAAAGTATTTGAAAGCATGGGCGGCTACGCGCCGACCATCGGCATCATCGGCGCGGTGATGGGCCTGATCCACGTGATGGGCAACCTGGCCGATCCGTCGCAGTTGGGCAGCGGCATTGCCGTGGCGTTCGTTGCCACCATCTACGGGGTGGCCAGTGCCAACCTGGTGCTGTTGCCGGTGGCCAGCAAGCTCAAGTCGATTGCCATGCGCCAGTCGCGCTATCGCGAGATGCTGCTCGAAGGCATCCTGTCGATTGCCGAGGGCGAGAACCCGCGCTCCATCGAATTGAAGCTCCAGGGCTTCATGGATTGATGGGGAGTATTGCCAATGAGCCGTCGCCGTCGCGAGCCTGAAGAACACGTCAACCACGAGCGGTGGCTGGTGTCCTATGCGGACTTCATCACCTTGCTGTTCGCCTTTTTCGTGGTGATGTACTCCATCTCGTCGATCAACGAAGGCAAGTACAAGGTCATTTCCCAGGCGTTGATCGGTGTGTTCAACGACGCCGACCGTTCGCTCAAGCCGATCCCGATTGGCGAAGAGCGGCCCAGGACCGTGACCCCGGCCAAGCCGCTGGTCAACGACAGCGACGAAACCGCTGCCGGCGTGGGCGGCACCAGTGATCCGCTGAAAAGCATCGCCGACGATATCAGTGCCGCGTTTGGCGACCTGATCAGCTCCAACCAGATGACCGTGCGCGGCAATGAGTTGTGGGTGGAGATCGAGCTCAATTCCAGCCTGCTGTTCGCCAGTGCCGATGCATTGCCCAGCGACCAGGCGTTCACCATCATCGACAAGGTGGCGGCGATCCTCAAACCGTTTGAAAACCCGATCCACGTTGAAGGCTTTACCGACAATGTGCCGATCAGTACCGCGCAGTACCCGACCAACTGGGAGCTGTCATCGGCCCGTGCCGCAAGCATCGTGCGCATGCTCGCGATGCAGGGCGTGAACCCTGGACGCCTGGCGTCGGTGGGGTATGGCGAGTTCCAGCCGGTGGCCAATAACGCCACGCTCGAAGGCCGCGCACGCAACCGTCGGGTGGTGCTGGTGGTGTCCCGAAACCTGGAGGTGCGCCGTAGCCTGACCGGCACTGGTACCGCCAATGCAACACCGGATGCGGCCTTGAAGCGCGCTGGCACACAAACTGCACCGGCCCCTGCAAAGCCGCCGGTTCAGCAGAGTGCCGTCAATTCTCCGTCGCCGGCTCAATAACCTTATGCAATGTCTCGGTCGCGCGTGTGCCCACCGGGAGGAACCATCCGAATGAGAGTCTGGGCAGTTGCCAATCAAAAAGGTGGAGTCGGCAAGACCACCACCTCCATCGCTTTAGCCGGCTTGCTGGCCGAGGCGGGCAAGCGTGTGGTCGTGGTCGACCTCGACCCCCACGGCTCGATGACCAGCTATTTCGGCTACGACCCGGATGCGCTGGAGCACAGCAACTACGACCTGTTCCTGCACAAAGGCAACGTACCGGCCGACCTGCCCGGGCAATTGCTGCTGCCCACCAGTAACGAAAGCATTTTCCTGCTGCCGTCGAGTACCGCGCTGGCCACCCTGGAGCGCCAGTCGCCGGGGCAGAGCGGCCTGGGCCTGGTGATCGCCAAGACCCTGGCGCAACTGTGGCAGGACTTCGACTACGCGATCATCGACAGCCCGCCGTTGCTCGGGGTGCTGATGGTCAACGCTTTGGCGGCCAGCCAGCAACTGGTGATCCCGGTGCAGACCGAGCACCTGGCGGTCAAGGGCCTGGAGCGCATGGTCAGCACCCTGGCGATGATCAACCGTTCGCGCAAACAGGCGTTGCCCTACAGCATCGTGCCCACCCTGTTCGACCGCCGCACCCAGGCGTCCCTGGGCACCTTGCGCGTCCTGCGCGATGCCTACCCGGAGACTATCTGGAACGGCTACATTCCGGTGGACACCCGCCTGCGTGATGCCAGCCGTGCCGGGCTCACGCCGTCGCAGTTCGACGGCAAAAGCCGCGGTGTGCTGGCCTACCGGGCGTTGCTCAAGCACCTGCTGTCCCAGCAGCTTGTGGCGCAGGTGGCCTGATGATGAACCGTCCCGTCGAACTCAAGGTCAAGACCCGGCCGCAACTGGCACTGGAATCCTACCTGGATGCCTTGCTGCAGGACGCGACCGCAGAAGAATTACAGGAGCCTATCCTGGTGCTGGAGCCGGCGGTCGAAGTGCCGTCCTCGAGCAGCCTGGACGAGTTCCAGTTGGCTGTATTGGAAGAGCAGGCCCGCGATGCACTCGTCGTCCCGGTCAGCGTCCCGGTGGTCGCGCCCGTCGTACCTGCGGTGGTCGAGCCGGTCGTGGAAGTGCACCTGCCACCGAGCATCACGCCACCGCCGGTGAGTGGCGATGATCGGCCGGCCTGGGCGGCCGAGCCATTTGAATGTCTGCTGTTCGACGTCGCCGGGTTGACCCTGGCGGTGCCGTTGGTGTGCCTGGGCTCGATCTACTCGTTGGAGGGCCAGGAACTGACGCCGTTGTTCGGGCAGCCGGAGTGGTTCCTGGGCATCCTGCCGAGCCAGGCCGGTAACCTCAAGGTGCTGGACACCGCACGCTGGGTGATGCCCGACCGCTACCGCGATGACTTCCGCCAAGGCTTGCAATACGTGATCTCGGTGCAGGGCTACGAATGGGGGCTGGCGGTGCATCAAGTCAGCCGCTCGCTGCGCCTGGACCCGAATGAAATCAAATGGCGCAGCCATCGGGGCCAGCGGCCCTGGCTGGCAGGCACCGTGATCGAACACATGTGTGCGTTGCTGGACGTTGCCGAACTGGCCGAGTTGATCGCCAGCGGTGCCGTTAAAGCAATGCCGGTGAACAAACGCAGTTGATGGGACAACAAGGGCCGCGCGAACGTGCGGCCAAAAGAAGTACACACGCCGCCTACATCGGCATTTGAAGGGGTCAGAGATATGAACAAGTCAGCGTCCGCACAAGGTTTGGATGATCCGATCCTGCAATGGGTTACCTTCAAACTGGACAACGAAACCTACGGTATCAACGTGATGCGCGTGCAGGAAGTGCTGCGCTACACCGAGATCGCTCCGGTGCCCGGTGCGCCAAGCTATGTGCTGGGCATCATCAACCTGCGCGGCAACGTGGTGACGGTGATCGACACCCGCCAGCGTTTTGGCCTGGACACGGTCGAAGTCAGCGACAACACGCGTATCGTCATCATCGAAGCCGACAAGCAAGTGGTCGGGATCATGGTCGACAGCGTCGCGGAAGTGGTCTACCTGCGCCAATCGGAAGTGGAAACCGCGCCGAACGTGGGCAACGAGGAATCGGCCAAGTTCATCCAGGGCGTATGCAACAAGAACAACGAACTGTTGATTCTGGTTGAGCTGGACAAAATGATGAGCGAAGAAGAATGGTCGGAACTGGAGAGCATCTGATTGTTCCTTGAGGTCGCGGTGATTGTCCTGGCCCTGTTGTGGGCCGGGACCTTGGGTTTTCTGCTGCGCTACATACGCCAGCAGCGCGAGTTGGCGATGCAGCAGGCCGAGCGCGATGCGGTGCGTGATCGACGGGTGCTGGAGCTGGTCAAGCGGGTTGATCACTTCCAGCAGAGTGCGGTGAGGGTCGGGGACGAGGTGCATGAACTGCGCGCCATTCTCGCGCCGCTGCCGGACAAGCTGGCGCAGATCGAGCAGCGTGACCCTTCCAGCCTGTCATTTGCCCAGGCGGCGAAGCTGGTGGGCATGGGCGCTACCGTGGATGAACTGACCCAGTCGTGTGGCTTGACCCAGGCTGAGGCGCAGTTGATGAGTAAATTACACAAAAGCTGATTGTGCCGTGTATACCGTGCGCTTCTCGCTATGCCTTGAATGCCGCCTGCGGCTGATTGTGTCGGATGCGTCACCGTGCCATGTTTTTCCGTGGCACTTTTACTTGTTTGTGATGACCAAGCTACGCATGTAGGACGTTTCACTCACAAGGATGCGACATGCCTGTTGATCCCCTCTCGAGCAAAACCCTCTGTTTGGCTGCCGTCTTGGGTTGCCACCTCCGCGCTTACCGCGCAATCAAATGCCGTGCTTCAAGATCGACCGCGTCGTGCTCAGTGGCGATCAGGCTGAAGATGTCCAGTCAACCCTGTCGATGATCCGTTGCAGGGACGTTGCATCGGTGCCAGCGGCATTGACCTCACGTTGAGCCACGGGCCATGCCAGGGACGCGTTGGCGGGTGAGCGGTCTACGCAAACCATGAGGAGGAACGCGATGTTGAGGAGCGGGCTGCTGTTGAGTGTTTACGCGGTGTTATTGATTGGGTGCACGGGCAGGGGCTTCCAACCGCCGCCGCCGGATTTTACCGATTGGCAAAAGAGCGGGGTCTCTGTAGAGGGCGTCAAGAGCAGCATGCTCGCGTGCGGGTACGAGAATGTGGCGGGCACGGGCGGCGGCTCAATCGATGAGAGACTGAAGCACTTCTATTGCATGAAGGACGCTGGCTTTACCCGCAAGGATAATCTGGACCTGTGCAAGCTTGGCCGCGTTGGCGAATCTCCAGTGTGCGATGGCCGCCGCTGATCCATCACTAAAAGGAAGCAAGGAATGAACGATCTACGCAATGGACTGTACGGCGTCGCGCTGGCATTGGCGGTGGCAGGGCTGGGCGGTTGCGCCTCGTCGATGACGGTCACCGGCGAGCCGGGGGTGAAGATGGGCCAGAGCTACGCCCAGGTGCTCGCGGTGGTCAGCCGAAACAACGCTGTGACCAAGCAGGTCGAGGGCCAAGGCTTCCGGGCTGAGGGTTATTCGCCGATGTTCAAGGACTGCCGGATCAAGTACTTCATCTTCCAGGGCGCTGATGGCTTGCAGCAGGTGAAGTACGAGCCGGCGCCAGAGCTGTCGGTCAAGCAGAATTGCCGTCAGCCGTAAGCGGCCCTTTATTCCTCTGCGAGTTGACTGCTGATGAGCCTTTTACGTGTGGTTCCCGTGGCGTTGCTGGTGCTGCTGACCGGCTGCGGCCAAGTGGCGAACATCCGCTCCCTGTCCACCGGCTACGTTGCACCGCAGACCGGCGAGACCGCCCGCGTGCGGTTGATCACCGATGGTCTGGTGCGCGCGGTGCCGGGGCGTGATTGCCTGGACTGGAACGTGCCGGGCGCCGGGGTGATGGCGTCGACGAAAGCGGGCTTCCCCGATCACAACGGTGAAAGCCTGGGCATGCCTGGGCCGATTTATTCGTGGGCGGCTGCGGTGTCGTCGGAATTGGTGGTGCCGGCGAACACGCCGATCGCCTTTCATTACTTGGGGCAATTGCAGTATTCCCGGCAATGCTCCGCCAGCATGGCCTTCGTGCCTCGGCCCGGGGTGGATTACATGGTGCAGGCGTCCATGTATGCCAATTGTTCGATCCAGTTGCATGAACTGCCGGCGGGCGCCAAGCAATGGGTCGCTGTGGAGCCTGTGCCCAAGGGCAAGCTGTCGATGTGCAACGCGATGGATAACTTCTAGTGAGTCGCGGGATTAATTTTCAACGCCCATGGCTTTTTTTCGGTCGCCCAGGGTCCACATCCTTCAAGCACCTTTGAATCCAGGAGTAAGCCACCCATGACCACCCCCAAGGCACTGTTGATCCTCCACGGCAAGCAGGCCCTCAACGAGGACGTGCGCAGCGCCGTGCTGGCCCGGCGCGAGCAGGGCTGGGAGCTGGCGGTACGGGTGACCTGGGAGGGCGGTGACGCAAAGCGCCTGGTCAAGGAGGCCCTGGAGGGCGGCTATACCCACATCATTGCCGGCGGCGGCGATGGCACCTTGCGCGACGTGGCCGAGGCCATGGCGCAGGCCAAGGGTGACGCCAGCCTGGTGCTGATGCCCCTGGGGACCGCCAATGATTTCGCCAAGGCTGCCGGCGTGCCCTTGGAGCCCGCCCAGGCCCTGGCGTTGCTGGATGTGCCGCCCAGGGCGATCGACCTCGGCCAGGTCGGCGGGCAAATCTTCCTGAATATGGCCACCGGCGGCTTCGGCAGCCAGGTTACCGCCAATACCTCCGAAGACCTGAAGAAAGTCCTCGGTGGCGCCGCCTACCTGTTCACCGGCCTGACGCGCTTCAGCGAGTTGAAGGCCGCCTATGCGGAGCTGGACGGGCCGGATTTCCACTGGAAAGGCGAGCTGCTTGCCCTGGGTATCGGCAACGGTCGCCAGGCGGGCGGTGGGCATGTGCTGTGCCCTGGGGCATTGGCCGACGATGGCTTGCTGGACGTCAGTATCCTGCCGGCGCCCCAGGAAGTGGTCGGCACCTTGCGCGAGCTGATGGGCAACGGTTGGGAGCTGGACGCGATGTTCGTGCGGGCACGCCTGCCGTGGGTCAACATCAAGGTCGCGCAGGGCTTGTACATCAACCTCGATGGCGAGCCGCTGGAAGGTGACGACCTGCACTTCGAGGCCTTGCCCAAGGCCCTGCGCGTGCATCTGCCGGTGGGTTCGCCCCTAGTCGTCCAGGCTGATGATCTGCTCGCGCACGGCAAATAACACCAGGCCCGCCACGTCGAATATCTGCAGGCGCTTCATGATTTGCGAGCGGTGGGCTTCTACGGTCTTGATGCTCAGGCCCAGGCCGTGGGCGATCTCGCGGGTGGATTTGCCGCGCACGATCAGGCGCAGGATTTCCAGTTGGCGGGCCGTGAGGTTATGGCTGTGGCTGGTGGGCGTGGCCGGCCCCTGGCTGCGCACCAGCGCCTGGTTGATCACGGTATGGGCGATCGCCGGGCTCAGGTAGCGCTCGTTGTTGCGCAAGGCCAGCAACGCGTGTTCCAGCTCGTTGGCAGTGGTGTCCTTGAGCAGGTAGCCGTGGGCGCCCGCTTCCAGCGCGCACATGATCAGCTCCGGATCGGTGTGCATCGACAGGATCAGCACCTTGCTCCTGGGGTGCACACGCTTGAGTTGCTGCAGCGCGTCGAGGCCAGTGGTGTGTTTCATGGACAAGTCCAACAGCACGATATCCGGCAGCAGGGTATTGAACTGCTCCAGCAATTGCGCGCCATCGCTGGCTTCGCCGGTCACCGTGTAGCCGGGAATATCCTGTACCAGCGCACGTACGCCGGCCCTGATCAGTGCATGGTCATCCACCAGGAGTAATGTGCAGGTCACTCGATAACCTTAGGGGCGCTGGCCCGTTCGAGGGAGCGAGGCGCCCAGGGGAAAAGCGCGTCGATCCGTGTGCCGTGGCCTGGTTGGCTGCTGACGGACAATGAACCCCCAAGCTGGTCAATGCGCTCGGACATGCCGGCCATGCCCCGTTGGCCTTCCAGGCCGGGGTTGATGGCGGGCGAAAAGCCCTGGCCGTCATCGCAGATGGTCAGCGACAGGCCCTCGGGCAGGCGCTGCAGGCGCACCAGCAGGTTGCGCGCCTGGGCGTGGCGCAGCATGTTGGTCACGGCTTCCTGGGTAATGCGAAAGGCCGCCACGGCCATTTCTTCAGGGATGCCGGTCAGTCGTTGCTGGCATTCGAGGCTCCAGTGCACCGGGGTGTTTTCCAGGGTCTTGAGCAGGTGCGCGCGCAGGCTGGCTTCCAGGCCCAGGCTGGCGAGCTGCCGGGGGTTGAGGATGGCGGACACGTCGCGCACCTTGGCCAGGGTCTCGTTCAAGGTGTTGCACAGCACGGTGCACTGGCTTTGCAGCTCCTCCGGCAGGCGGCGCTTGAGCCATTCGCTTTGCAGCTTGGCGGCGGTCAGCAACTGGCCGATATCGTCATGCAGTTCACGGCTGAGGCGATGACGTTCGTTTTCCTGCACTTGCAACAGGCGATCGGCCAACTCCTGGGGCTGGAACTTGATGGATTTACGCGAGCGCCACTGTTGCAGGCCAACCACCACCAAGATGGCCAGGTTGAGCAGCAGCACCAGCAGTGGCAGCGGCGCGGAGCGGCTGTAGGCCCACAGGCTCAGCAGCAGCGAGCCGAGGCACAGGGCGAGGATCAAACGGCGTGCGTTACTGCGGGACGCGGACCTTGCGATGAATGTCTTGAGGCTGGCATGCATAGCGGATGGAGCCAATGAAGGTTCGCTGCGGGAAGACCGGTCGCGGCTGACCGGGCTCTGTTTGGAATACGTTCTTGAATCGTTCTCAAGCTGGCTGAAGTTGAGTCACTTCAAGCGGGTGCATAGTACCACCACTCTTACCGTTGGTCGCCAGGTGCCGTGCCTGGCGGGCCTATTTAAACGCGCAACAACTCGAGGAATGATAATCCCAGAGTTAATGAAGTGAGGTTGTATTATTTCAAAGGGTTTGTATCGTTAATGGCTAATTGATATTGAATAGCCATTTTTCTCCAGCAGATTAGTTGGAGTCGTCGTTTTTAGATAACCCCGTGCTTGAATGCGACCTGATAACGCTTCAAGACAAATGGTGCATACGTTGTTGCGGATTGTAACTGAAACCCTTTTGCGGAATGTGCAGGGTGACCGTGTCAATCAACTTGGTCTGTTCTTCTTCATCCAGGGGCAGTTGGCCTGTTTTTGCATCGATCAATTCCAACTGCCAGGCCAGCAATGTCAGGCAGTCATGCAGGGCGTCCAGGGCTTGATCATGTAACTGCAACGGGTTTTCGGCGTTGGCGATCACGTCCTGGATATGCCGCGAGAACTCGCTGATCGCTTGCAGGGCCAGGCAATCGGCCTTTTCGGCGAGCTTGATCAGGCTGATTTTCATGCAGTCGATGGCGTCACTGTCGTTGCGGATCAAATGCAGGTGGCTCAGGCATTCTTCCGACTTGGTCAGCAGCTTTTCAGCCTCGCGCAGGAACTCAGGAAGTGCAAGTTGCCACTCGTTACCGTCGTTCATCATGCAAGTCTCCACAACATAAGGTCGGGTGATGAGAGGTCGCACCGGGTGAATGGCGTAAAACTACCGCTGAAAGATAACGGGAATCTGTAGGTTGCTTCTGAGTTTTCAGTAGGACGTTTATTTGAATGACGGCGACGGCTGTGCGTGGCCCCCGTGAGCGGGCTCGATTGCACACCTTCAGTTGCCGCGACGTGAGCGTCTGGAAAACCCATAAGACGAGGGCTGGGGATGGCAAACAAAAGCCTGACTCCATTCATGCAATGAGAATGGCGTCACATTAATGGCTATTAGATATTGCGAACATCAGGTTGGGCCTGATTGTGTATAGGGGAATCCCTTACATGGCGGAACCTTGCGTCGATTTGAATGTCGCGCAACGTCGCTGCACCGCCATATGAACAGGCCTCAGCAGTAAAGCATGATGTCAGTGTGACATCAATGAATTTACGTGGCATTTTACCGGGGTCAAGGTCCGGCGTTTGCCGCCGATAACAAGCTAACTGCACAAACACTTCACGCATTACTTTCCAGCGCACACCAGGAGCTCTTAATGGCCGGCATTCTCGACACGGTAGACCAACGCACGCAACTGGTGGGTGAGAATCGCCTGGAGATCCTCATGTTCCGCCTGGCCGGGCGGCAGCTGTTTGCCATCAACGTGTTCAAGGTGCAGGAAGTCCTGCAACTGCCCAAGCTGACCCTGATGCCCCAGCGCCACCCCTTCGTGTGCGGCGTGGTCAACCTGCGGGGCCAGACCCTGCCGGTGATCGACTTGTCCCAGGCCATCGGCATGCGTCCGCTGGTGCCGGGCCCCAACAGCACCATTATCGTCACCGAGTACAACCGCTCGGTGCAGGCGTTCCTGGTGGGTGGCGTGGACCGCATCGTCAACATGAACTGGGAAGCCATCCTGCCGCCGCCGACCAGCGCCGGGCGCCAGCATTACCTCACCGCCATCAGCAAGGTCGACGACCAGTTGGTGGAGATCATCGACGTGGAAAAAGTCCTCGCCGAGATCGTGCCGTACAACGCCAAGGTCTCCCGCGAAAAACTCGACGACCCGGTGCTGGAACGCGCCCGTGGCCGCGAAGTGCTGCTGGTGGACGACTCCAACGTGGCCCTGTCGCAATTGCGCGACACCCTCGGCCAACTGGGCGTGAAGATGCACATCGCCAGCGACGGTCTCAAGGCGCTGAACATGCTCAAGGCCTGGGCCGACGCCGGCCATGTGATGACCGACAAGCTGCTGATGATCTTCACCGACGCCGAAATGCCCGAGATGGACGGCTACCGCCTCACCACCGAAATCCGCAACGACCCACGGCTGCGCAAGCTCTACGTGGTGCTGCACACCTCGCTGTCGGGCAGTTTCAACGACTCGATGGTGAAGAAGGTCGGCTGCGACAACTTCCTGTCCAAGTTCCAGCCGGACAAGCTGGTGGATGTGGTGCGTCAGCGCCTGATGCTGGACGAAGCGTCCGCTTGACCTTAGGGTGACGGCTTTGCCCCTCAGGAATGTTGGCCCATGCTTCGTCTCAGCGCGTTGTACCGTTACCCCTTGAAGTCCGGCAAGGCCGAAACCCTGCAACAGATCGGCCTGGATAAACTGGGGTTGGACGGCGATCGACGCTGGATGCTGGTGGATGAGGCCAGCGGGCGTTTCCTCACCCAGCGCGCCGTGGCGAAGATGAGCCAACTGTCGGCGCTGTGGAACAGCAGCGGCGGCCTGACCCTGAGTTCGCCTGGCTACGCGCCGCTGGACGTGGCGTTGCCCGGCAGCGCGGCTGAGTTACGTGGCGTGACCATCTGGCGCGACACCTTGCGTGTGCCGGACGCCGGCGACGAAGCCGCCGCCTGGGTCAGCGCCTTTATCGGCAAACCGACACGGCTGGTGCAGATTCCTCTGGAGCTGGCGCGCACTACCCAGGCAGGTTACGGCCGCGATGATGACCAGGTCGCGTTCGCCGACGGTTATCCGTTACTGGTGATCGGGCAAGCGTCCCTCGACGACCTCTCGCAAAAAGTCGGCCGTCCCATGGACATGCTGCGCTTTCGCCCCAACCTGGTGATCGAAGGCAGTGACGCCTTCGCCGAGGATGGCTGGAAGCGCCTGCGCATCGGGGATGTGGAGTTTCGTGCAGTCAAGCCCTGCTCACGCTGCATTCTCACCACCATCGATCCGCACACCGGCGAGCGCAGTCCCGACCGTGAGCCTTTTGTGACGCTGGAGGCCTACCGCAAGACCGAGGACGGCGCGATTTTTGGCCAGAACCTGGTCAACGATGGCGTGGGCCGCCTGGAAGTGGGCATGCCGGTGGTCATCCTCGAATAAGCCATTGGCCCATAAAAAATGCCCGTCTCCTGGGAGACGGGCATTTTTTTTGCGGCGCAGCGATCAGCCGCGGTATTCGCACAGGTAAGCGGTGTCTACCGCGACCTTCAGCTGGAACTTGCTGTTGGCCGGTACGTTGAACTGGCTGCCGGCGGCGAAGGTTTCCCAGTCATTGGCGTCGGGCAGCTTGACGCTCAGGGCGCCGGACACCACGTGCATGATTTCGCGCTGGGCGGTGCCGAATTCGTATTCACCCGGGGCCATTACGCCGATGGTCGCCGGACCTTCTGCGGTGCCGAAAGCGATCGACTTGACGGTGCCGTCGAAGTACTCGTTGACTTTGAACATGGGCGAATCCTCGGAAAAAGGGTCTGGAAAGGTCGGCCAGTATGCCCAAGGCCAGGGAAGCTGCCTAGACCGGCAAAATCAGCGGCAGCAGGCGCGCGGTGTTGCGTGCATCTTCCAGCGCGCGATGTTGCTGGCCCTGGAACTGCATCCCCGCCAATTGCAGGGCGCCATTGAGCCCCAGGGGCTTGTCCAGGCGCCGGGCCTTGGCGAAGCGTTGCTTGAGGTTGACATGGGGCGTGGGGGCCATGGCGCTGGCCAGGCCATGGCGCTGCCATTCGAGCTCCAGCTGCACGCGGTCGTAGTCACCCCAACTGGCCCAGCCTTCCAGGCGCGCCTGATGCTGGCCCAGCCAGCGCTCGAACAGCGGCCACACCTCGATGAACGGCGCAGCGCCGTCGATATTTGCCTGGGTGATATGGGTCAGCTGGCGACAAAAGGGCGTGAGCAAGGGGCGGCGCAGCGGCCGCACAAAGCGCTGGAAGTGGTCCAGCTCGCGGCCCTGGCGGTTCACCAGGCTCGCGCCGATCTCGATGACTTCCATCTCCGTCACGGGCCAGCCGCCTTCATCCGTTGTGGCTTCAAGGTCAATAATCAGCCAATGAGGCATCGCGCAGGTTCCCGTACTCGTCCTTTCCTGTTGGGGATAGAGCGTAGACCGGCCTTGTAGTTCCGACTAGGGGGTTATTCGATCTCCAGCAGAACCTGGCGATTGCGTACCTGATCGCCCGCCATCACCTGTACGGCCTTGACCACGCCGTCCCTCTCGGCCTTGAGTGGATGCTCCATTTTCATGGCTTCGAGCACCAGCAGCAGTTGGCCTTTGGCCACCTGTTCACCGGTGCTGACGCGGACGTCGACGATGGCACCGTCCATCGGTGCCTTGACCGTGCCGCTGCCGGCGTCGGCCTGGCGCCCGGCAACCTGCTGGGTGTGGTTGGTGACGATAAGGCCAGGCAACCACAGCCGAGAGCCCTCCAGGTGATAGGCGATACGCCGGCGAATGCCGTTGAGCACCACGGTGGCGTGACGGCCATCGGTGCTGAGTGGCAGGGGGGCGGCGGTGACGGTGTGGGTTTCGCCGTCGACCTCCAGGCGAAAGGTGCAGGGAACCCGGGCGTTGTTGCGCCATCCCGCGAGGCCGTGGGGATGCTGGTCGGCGCTGTGTTGGTAAAACAGCGCGGCGGCCAGGGCGAGTTGATCACTTGTCGCGGCCTGGCGCGGTATTTCGCCGAAGTGCTCGGCGATAAAGCCGGTGCTGAAATCACCGTCGATAAACCCTGGGTGCTTGAGCAATTCAGCCAACAAGCGCTGATTGGTCGTCACCCCCAGCAACAACGTGTCCTCCACCGCCCGCAGCAGCTTGCGCCGGGCTTCTTCGCGGGTGGCGCCATGGGCGATGAGCTTGCCGAGCATCGGGTCATAGAACGGGCTGATGGTTTCGCCTTCGCACAGCCCATGGTCAACCCGTACGCCCACGGCCGGTTCCCAGCGCAGCACCTCACCGGTTTGCGGCAGGAAGCCCTGGGCCGGATCCTCAGCATAGAGGCGCACTTCCATGGCGTGGCCGCTCAGGCTCACCTGCGCCTGCTCGAGCGGCAGCGGCTGGCCGGCGGCGATCTGCAGTTGCCAGGCCACCAGGTCGAGGCCGGTGATCAGCTCGGTGACCGGGTGCTCCACTTGCAGGCGGGTGTTCATTTCCAGGAAGTAGAACCGGCCGTTGCGGTCGAGCAGGAATTCCACGGTACCGGCGCCGAGGTAATTCACTGCGCGCCCGGCCTTGAGCGCGGCCTCGCCCATGGCCTGGCGCAGTTCGGGCGTCATCACCGGGCAGGGCGCTTCCTCGATGACTTTTTGATGGCGGCGCTGGATCGAGCAGTCGCGTTCGCCGAGGTAAATCAGGTTGCCGTGGCGGTCGCCGAACAGTTGGATCTCGACGTGGCGCGGCTCGATCAGCGCCTGTTCGAGGATCAGTTCGTCACTGCCGAACGCATGCCTGGCCTCCGAGCGGGCGCTGTGCAGGCTTTCCAGCAGCGCCTCCGGCTGGTGGACCAGACGCATGCCACGGCCACCGCCGCCGGCGCTGGCCTTGATCATCAGCGGGTAGCCGATGCGCTCGGCTTCCCGTTGCAGGCAGGTGTCATCCTGGGCGCTGCCCTGGTAGCCGGCGATGCAAGGCACGCCGGCCTCGAGCATGGCGAGTTTGGACCGGCGCTTGCTGCCCATCAATTCGATGGCCTCGGCGCTGGGGCCGATGAAGGTCAGGCCGGCGTCCTGGCACGCGCGGGCGAAACCGGGGTTTTCCGAGAGGAAGCCGTAGCCGGGGTGGATGGCGTCGGCGCCGGTCAGTTTGGCTGCATTGAGGATGGCTTCTATGTTCAGGTACGACTGCTGTACCGGGGCGGGGCCGATGTGGACGGCTTCGTCGGCCATTTGTATGTGCCGGGCTTGGGCGTCGGCGTCGCTGTAGACGGCGACGGTGCGGTAGCCCAATGCCTGGGCCGTGCGCTGGATGCGGCAGGCGATTTCGCCGCGGTTGGCGATCAGGATTTTTGTGAACTGCGGCATTTTTTGCTCCGTGTGTATATCCGTTATTTAGGTAACGGCCACTTAGGGTTCCGCTCTTACAGCGGGTCACTTTTGGAAGGACCCAAAAGTAACCAAAAGGTCCTCGCCCCAACACTCGGCACCTCGCCTAGGCTCGGTGTGCCCTCACTCCGGCTTTGGAGCGTGGGCCGCCGCACTGGGCCATCCCTGGCCCAGTGCGGCTAACCCGGCGTCCTGCCGGGTTACCCACGCTCCAAAGCCTGCGTTCGGCCAGCGTGTTTGACGGGGCGATCCCACATCAAAAACAAAGCGAGGCGGCCTTAAAGCCGACCTGATCTTTGAAGCGTACGCGGTGTGGCTTCTACTTCCTTAACCGCTGACGAAGTCAGCAATCTTTTGATCTGCTCTGGCTCTTGATCTGCTTTTGATTTTGATCTTAGGCGCCCCGTTAACCACGCTGGCCGAACGCAGGCTTGAATCCGTGGGTAACCCGGCAGGACGCCGGGTTAGCCGTCCTGGGCCAGGGATGGCCCATGACGGCGGCCCACGGATTCAAGCCTGCGTTCGGGCATACCGAGCCTAGGCGAGGTACCGAGTGGTGGGGCAAGAGCCCTTTGGTTACTTTGGGGCTTTTCCAAAGTGACCCGCCGTAAGGGCGGAACCCATAGCCGCCGTTACCGCAGCAACGGATATGTACTCGCTCAAAGCCAACGACATGGTCGGCCCGAAGGCCGCCACGGCAGCAAGCGCCCTCGCCACAGACTACAGAAAATTGTGTAGATACCCATGCCCAGCGGGCGTCATTTGCACCACCCAGGCTTGCGCTTCTGCACAAACGCCTGCGTCCCCTCGATCCCTTCCGCGCTGGTCACCGCCTCGGCAAACCACTGCGCCGCCTGGTCCAGCAGCGGCCCCACGGGCTGCTCCACGCTGGCCAGCAACAGCGCCTTGGTACGCGCATTGGCGCCGGGGGCGCAGCGCAGCACCTGCCCCAGCACCTCATCCAGACGCTCCGCCAACGCCTGCGGATCGGTCTCGGTGAAGTGCACCAGCCCCAGCCGTTGAGCTTCCAACCCATCGAACCGCGCCGCCGTCAGCGCCAGTCGCCGCGCCTGGGTCAGGCCGATACGCTTGACCACAAACGGTGCGATCTGTGCCGGCAGCAACCCCAGGCTGGTCTCCGGTAAACCGAACTGCGCCTGGTGATCGGCAATCGCGATGTCACTCACGCAGGCCAGGCCAAACCCGCCGCCCAGCACCGCGCCTTGCAGCACCACGATGACCACTGGCGACACGGCTTCCACCGCTTGCAGCAACGTGCCGAAGGCCCGGTTCAGGGCCTGCAATTGATCGCCGGCGCTGACCAGGTCCTTCACATCGGCACCGGCGCAAAAATGCCCGCCTGCGCCGCTGATCACCACGGCGCGCACCTGGCTGTCCAACCCGGCCAGCACCGCGCGCAGTTCGTTGACCATTTCCAGGCTCATGGCATTGCGGCATTCGCGCCGGTTGAGGGTGATGTGCAACACGCCGTTGTGGGGTTCGAGCAGCAGGGTATTCATGGCTTTTTCCCCGGCAAAGTGCCCATCAACTTGCAGATGATGCCCAGCATGATTTCATCGGCACCGCCGCCAATCGACACCAGGCGCACGTCGCGATAGGCGCGGGCCACCGGGTTGTCCCACATGAAGCCCATGCCGCCCCAGTATTGCAGGCAACTGTCGCTGACTTCGCGGCCGAGGCGCCCGGCCTTGAGCTTGGCCATGGAGGCCAGGCGGGTCACGTCCTGGCCCTTGATGTACTGCTCGGTGGCCTGGTAGACCAGTGCACGCAGGCATTCGATTTCGGTGGCCAGTTCGGCCAGGCGAAAGTGAATCACCTGGTTGTCGATCAGCGCCTTGCCGAAGGTCTGGCGCTCCTTGCAGTACTCGACGGTGCTGTCGATGCAGTACTCCAGGCCCTTGATCATATTGGCCGCGCCAAACAGGCGTTCTTCCTGGAACTGCAGCATCTGCATCATGAAACCCGCGCCTTCATGGCCGATGCGATTGCGCTGGGGCACGCGCACGCCGTCGAAGAACACCTGGGCGGTCTCGGAGCTGTGCATGCCGAGTTTTTCCAGGGGCGGGCTGACGCTGATCCCTGGGGTGTTCATCGGCACCAGGATCAGCGACTTGTTGATATGCGGCTTGTCGTCGGAGGTGTTGGCCAACAGGCAGATAAAGTCGGCGCTGGGCGAGTTGGTGATCCACATTTTGCTGCCGTTGATCACATAGTCGCTGCCGTCCTTGCGCGCATGGGTTTTCAACCCGGCCACATCGGAGCCGGCGCCGGTTTCCGAGACGCCGATGCAACCGACCTGCTCGCCGCTGATAGCCGGGCGCAGGAATTCGTCGCGCAATTCATCGGAACCGAAGCGGGCGAGGGCGGGGGTGCACATATCGGTCTGCACGCCGATGGACATGGGGATGCCGCCGCAGCGGATGGTGCCGAACTCTTCGGCGGCGACGATCGAGTAGCTGTAGTCCAGGCCCATGCCGCCGAATTGTTCCGGTTTGGAGATCCCCAGCAAGCCGAGGTCGCCGGCCTTGCGGAAGATGTCGTGGATGGGGAAGCGCCCGGCTTTTTCCCATGCGTCCACATGGGGGTTGATCTCGCGGTCGACGAAGGCACGGACGGTGCGGCGCAGTTCCTGATGTTCCTGGGTGAAGATCATTGTTCTTGTTCTCCGGTTAGAAGCGCGCGATGCCGAAGCTGTTGGGCTGCAACTCGCGGACGTCGGCCTCGTGACAGATATCCAGCAGAAAGCCGAGTAAGGTACGGGTATCCCGTGGGTCTATCAGCCCGTCATCCCACAGGTTCGCGCTGCCATAGAGGGCAGTGGACTGACTGTCGAGTTTTTGCGCGGTGACCTGTTCGAGCATGTCCAGCACCTTGGGATCCGGCACCAGGCCGTCTTTCAACTGCTTGGCCTCGGTGACGATCCGCAGCACCTTGCCCGCCTGGGCACCGCCCATCACCGCCGTGCGGCTGTTGGGCCAGGCGAAGATAAAACGTGGGTCCAGGCCGCGACCGCACATTGCATAGTTGCCGGCGCCGTAGGAGCCACCGACCACCACCGTGAGTTTAGGCACCCGTGCGTTGGCCACCGCCTGGATCATCTTCGCGCCATGCTTGATCACCCCTTGCTGCTCCGCTTCGGTACCCACCATGAAGCCGGTGGTGTTGTGCAGGAACAGCAGCGGTGTGCGGCTCTGGTCACACAGCTGGATAAACTGCGCCGCCTTGCTCGCGCCCTTGGGTGTGATCGGGCCGTTGTTGCCGATCACGCCGACCGCGCGGCCCTGGATGTGCAGATGGCCGCAGACGGTATGGGCGTCGAACGCTGCCTTGAACTCGAGGAACTGCGAACCGTCGGCCAGGCGCGCGAGGATCTCGCGCACGTCGTAGGGCTTTTTCGGGTCAGCGGGGATCAGCCCCAGCAGGTCGTCGATGGGGTACAGCGGCTCGGCGTAATTGCGTTTGGGCGCCAGCGGCAGGCGCTCATCCCAGGGCAACAGGCTGACGATTTCACGCACGATGCGCACGCCATCGGCGTCGTTTTCCGCCAGGTATTCGGCGGTGCCGGCGATCTGTGCATGCATTTCGGCACCGCCCAATTCTTCATCGGTGGCGACTTCACCGGTCGCCGCCTTGAGCAGCGGCGGGCCGGCAAGGAACAGCTTGGCCTTGCCGCGCACCACCACCACGTAATCCGACAGTCCTGGCTGGTACGCGCCACCCGCCGTGGCCGAGCCGTGCACCACGGTGATCTGCGGCAAGCCCATGGCCGACATGCGCGCCTGGTTGGCAAAGCTGCGCGCGCCTTCGATGAAAATCTCCGCGGCATAGTTGAGGTTGGCGCCGCCGCTTTCGGCGAGGGTCACCACCGGTAGTTTGTTGTCCATGGCGATCTGTTGCAGGCGCAGGGATTTTTTCAGGCCGGAGGGCGAAACGGTGCCGCCCTTGATCGCGCTGTTATTGGCCACCACCAGCATGCGCACGCCGCTGACGTAGCCGATGCCGGCGATCAACCCCCCGCCGGCGGCGCTGCCGTCCTTGTCATCATGCAGCTTGTAGCCGGCCAGGCTCGCCAGTTCCAGGAACGGCGCGCCCGGGTCCAGCAGCAGGTTGAGGCGCTCGCGGGGCAGCAGTTGGCCGCGTTTTTCGAACTTGGGCCTGGCCTCCTCGGCCTTGCCCAGCAGGGTCTGTTCCAACTGGCGCAGGTGTTGGATGCCTTCCAGCATGGCGGCGCGGTTCTGGGCGAACTGCGGGCTGTGGGGATCGATCAGGCTGTCAATCAGCGGCATGGTTTATTGCTCCGCCTTGTGTCGCGGCCGCTGACGATCACGGTGTAGCCCTGGAACAGGCCGGCTTTGAAGATCGAGTCGAAGGCCACGGCAATGCTCCTTTACGTGAGTTGATCGGCAATGTGTTGCGGCACAGCGATGGGGATTTCCAACAGCTGCTGGGCGAAGGCCTTGCCCTGGGGGTCGATGCGCAGGCTGGCGATACCGCCGCCGCCCAGGGCGTTTTCCAGCAGGAAATTGAGGCTGTGGCTGCCGGGCAAATACCAGCGTTCAACGCGGCCGTGCACGGGGTCGAGCACATGGCCCATCCAGTCGACGAGCACCTCTGGCGTCAGCGCTTCGGCAATCCACGGCAGGTACTCGGGGGCGCGGGCGATGACCCCGATATTGCTGTGGTTGCCCTTGTCGCCGGAGCGTGCCACGGCGAGTTTCACCAACGCCACGCTGGCGTCGGCGCGGCCTTGGGGCTGGGGCGGATCCATCGGGGCGGCAGGCAGGATCGGCGCGTCGGCGATGGGCAGCGTGCAGACATGGCGTTGGCCCTGGAAGTCGACTACCACCTCACAGGCGGCCTTATCGATCAGGAACGAGAACAAGCGGATCAGCGGGTACACCGTCGGCCGCCCGCCGACAATCCCGGTCAGCCCCGGCGCCATGCCCGTGGCCGCCTGGGCGATCTCGCGGGCGAACAGCACCAGGGCCGGCTTGCTCGGGTGGCGCACCGCCAGCTTGACCACCACCTCGCGGCAGTCGTGGCGCAGGGCGCGGGGGCCATACGTCGCTTCGCTGCCCAGCAGTTCGATATTTACGTCGGTGTAGGGCGCCCAGCCGCGCTGGCTGAACAGTTCCGAGGTCTTGTTGATGATCGCCTGGCTGACCCGCTCGGCCTTGGCCACCGCGTCTATCCCGGCGATCAGGCAACTGGCGGTGCAGCGAAAGCCTTCCGGGTACGTGGCGCTGACCTTGTACTGGTGCGTTGGCGGCAACCCCTTGGCGCCGTGCAGGCGTACGCAGTTTTTGCCTTGCTGCTGCAACTTCACCTGGCTGAAATCGCAGATCACATCGGGCAGCAGATACACATGTGGGTCGCCGATTTCATACAGCAGCTGTTCGGCCACGCTCAGTTCGCTGATCAGGCCACCGCTGCCCTCGACTTTATTGACCGTGAACTGGCCTTCGGCGTTGACTTCGACGATGGGAAAGCCGATGTGCTCGTAGTCGGGCACGTCGCGCCAGTCGGTGAAGTTGCCGCCGGTACACTGCGCGCCGCATTCGATGATATGCCCGGCCAACGCGGCCTGGGCCAGGCGGTCGTAGTCCTGCCACGACCAACCGAATTCATGCACCAGTGCCGCGCTGACCACCGCGCTGTCGACCACCCGGCCGGTGATGACGATGTCCGCGCCCAGTTGCAGCGCCTGGGCAATGCCCGGTGCGCCGAGGTAGGCATTGGCGGAGACGCACAGGGGGGGCAGCGGCGCGCCGTTGAACATGTCGGTGATGCCGTGCAGGTGCTTGAGCCGGGGTTGCAGGTCATCGCCCAGCAGCACGGCGATTTTCAACGGCACCTGGGCTGTATCGCAGGCAGCTTGCAGGGCGGCGGCGCAGGCCTGGGGGTGGATGCCGCCGGCATTGCTGATCACGCGGATGCCCTGGCGCTGGATCTCGGCCAGCAGCGGTGTGAGCACCTCGACGAAATCCGTGGCGTAGCCGGCCTGGGGATCTTTCATCCGTGCACCGGCGAGGATCGACATCGTGACTTCCGCCAGGTAGTCGAACACCAGGTAGTCCAGCTTGCCGCCGTGCACCAACTGCGCGGCCGCGCTGCAGGTGTCACCCCAGAAGGCGCTGGCGCAGCCGATACGAACCGTCTTGCTCATGAGAAATCCTTCCTCGAATGGCTGGCAACGAGACTACCAAGCAAGCGCTTGGTTTGTAAACTCCGGTCACAAGTTTTGCCCAAGCGCTTGCTTGGGTGACTGGCACGGCCTAAATTGCCGGCCAAGACGTCAGTAGAAGTAGAGGAGAGCAGCATGGATGAGCACAAAGCCCTGCGGGTGATGCGCACCATGGTCGACGGCGGCCAATTGACCGACCCCGACAGTGCCCGGGGCAAGTTGCTGCAAACCGCGGCGCACCTGTTTCGCAACAAGGGCTTTGAACGCACCACCGTGCGCGACCTGGCCAGTGCCGTGGGCATCCAGTCCGGCAGTATCTTTCATCACTTCAAGAGCAAGGACGAGATCCTGCGCGCGGTGATGGAGGAAACCATCCACTACAACACCGCCTTGATGCGTGCCTCGCTCGAGGAGGCGAGCACCGTACGCGAACGTGTGCTGGCGCTGATTCGCTGCGAATTGCAGTCGATCATGGGTGGCAGCGGCGAGGCCATGGCGGTGCTGGTGTATGAATGGCGTTCGCTGTCGACCGACGCCCAGGCCCAGGTGCTGGCGCTGCGCGATGTGTACGAAGACATTTGGCTGCAGGTGTTGGGCGAGGCCAAGGCGGCGGGTTACATCAAGGGCGATGTGTTTATTGCGCGACGCTTCCTCACCGGAGCCTTGTCCTGGACCACCACCTGGTTTCGCGCCGAGGGCAACCTGACCCTGGAGCAATTGGCCGAAGAAGCCTTGTTGATGGTTTTGAAGGCCGATTGAGGCGCAAGCTATTAATTTTCCGGTGGAAAGTTGTCTAGCTGGACAAAAACGCCTAGCTTATCGACATCGATGTATTGAACGGTGTGTGCCTTGATGTTATCGCCATGGCGGTTGGCTGCAGGACTTACTTTATGGGCACTCGGCACCGCAGCGTGGTTGCCGGCTTCGGCTGCGCAACTGGTGCGTATCGGCGCGGCGCATTTTCCGCCCTACACCGTGCGCCCGGAGCAAGGCGCCGACACCGGTCTGTTGCCTCAATTGGTGGAGGCCCTGAACGCCTCGCAAACCGACTACCAGTTTGTGCTGGTACCGACCTCCATCCCTCGGCGTTTTCGTGATTTCGAACAAGGCCGTATCGACATGGCCATCTTCGAAAATCCCGATTGGGGCTGGCAGAAGGTTGCCCACACCAGCATCGACATGGGCCTGGAAGATGCGGAAATCTTCGTCGCCCAGCGTGAGCCCGGTCGAGGCCAGGACTATTTCGCCGACCTTGCCGGAAAACGCCTGGCCGTGTTCAGCGGCTATCACTACGCCTTTGCCAACTTCAACCCCGACCCCAAGTACTTGGCCGAGCACTTCAACGCCACCTTGACCTATTCCCATGACAGCAACCTGCTGATGGTTGCGCGCGGGCGTGCGGACATCGCCTTGGTAACCCGTTCGTACTTGAGTGACTTCATGGTGCGCAATGCGGATATGGCCGGGCAGTTCCTGGTCTCGGAGCGCATCGACCAGGTCTATCACCACTACGCGTTGCTGCGGCCCAAGGCGCCGATCACGGGCGAGGCGTTTTCGGCGTTGCTCAAGCGCTTGCGCGACAGCGGCGAGATGCTGAAGATTTTCGAGCCGTACCGCATCGATGTGATGGCGGTACCCTGAGGTCACACGCGCCGTGCAAACGTATCGCTATGGTTGCCGGACACCTTGCGGCAGTGCACCAGCGCATCGCGAATCATGAAGTTCACCAACGTCGGTGAAACCCCGAGTTCCTTGGCAATGTCCTTTTGCGGCACACCGTGCAGGCGGTACATCTCGAACGCGTAGCGGGTGCGCTGGGGCAACTCCGTCAGGGCGTCGGCGATGTTTTCCAGGGTGTTGAAATTGATGTGGGAGGTTTCCGGTGAAGCGCCGTGAATGACCACATTCAAGCCTTCCTCTTCCGTCCCGGAATATTTGAGTTCCAGGGCCTGCTTGCGGTAGTGATCGATCGCCAGGTTGCGCACGATCTGGAACAGATAACTCAGTTGGGCCTTGAACGATGACGTGATCGTCGGCGCCGATTGCAGGCGGAAGTAGGCGTCCTGCACTACATCTTCGGCACGGGAGCGGCACCCGGTAATACGTGCCGCAATCTTCACCAGAATCAGTCGATTGTCGACAAATGCCTGGAGAAGCGGTGAGTCGCACCTGCCTGTGGATACTTGTTCCGTCATGGAAATCACCTTGTCGCAAAAGAGGTTAGGGGAGGGCGTCCTTGCTGAGGCCTCCTACACATCGGGCAACAAATTATGCTGAATGATAATGATTGTCAAATGAGAAGGCGAACTAATCTTATGCTTTCTTGTTAGGTGTGAACCACGTCTCGCAGGTACCCGGCGACTAATTATTTGCCGGTGCCGTCCGTTCTTCTGGGTGACAGGGCCGTTAGTCAAGCGGCCAAGGATCAGCACCCGCAGGAGGACGACATGGGTTTTTATCGTGCACACAGCGTGTTTCAGTTTGGAGTCGCCGCGGGATGACTACGCCGACTCGACTGCGCCTGTTCTGCCTGCCCTATTCGGGCGCCAGCGCCATGGTTTACGCGCGTTGGCGCCGCACGTTGCCGGAGTGGCTGCAGGTGTGCCCGCTGGAATTGCCTGGACGGGGCATGCGCATGGACGAGCCTCTGCAACGCGATATCAAGGCCTTGGCGGCGCAGCTCGCGGAGGAAATCAGTCGCGACTTGAGCGGCCCTTATGCGTTGTTCGGGCATAGCCTCGGCGGTCTGCTGGCCTTTGAATTGGCCCACGCGTTAAACGCACGGAATGTCCCTGCGCCGCTGGCGCTGTTCGCCTCCGGCACGGCCGGCCCGGCCCGCCGCGATGTCAGCGAATACGCCATCGAAAAGACCGACGCGCAACTGATCGCCCGCCTGCGCGAACTGCAAGGCACTGCCGAAGAAGCCCTGGCCAATCCCGAGCTGATGCAGTTGATGCTGCCGATCCTGCGCGCCGACTTCCTGCTGTGCGGCAGCTTCACCTACGGCGAGCGCAAGCCGCTGGACCTGCCGATCCATGTGTTCGGCGGCAAGCAGGACAGCGTGCGCGCCGACCAGTTGCTCGACTGGCAGCTCGATGCCGCCAGCGGTTTTTCCCTGGACATGTTCGACGGCCACCACTTCTTCCTTATCCAGCACGAAAGCGCCGTATTGCGCTGCGTGCGGCGCTATGCCGACGAACACCTGGCCCGCTGGCGCAATGGCGCGGCGCGGCAACTGGCCGCCGGCTGATCGCTCTCCCATTCCCGAATTTCCCGCAAGCCGATTTCAGGCAGGAACCCCATGATGGACGCCTTCGAACTTCCCCGCACCCTGGTCGAGTCCCTTCAACGTCGCGCCGCCCAGGCCCCGGACCAGGTCGCCCTGCGCTTCCTCGCCGAGTCGGCCGAGCACAACGTGGTACTCAGTTACCGTGACCTGGACCAACGCGCCCGCACCATCGCCGCCGCCCTCCAGGCCAATGCGGCACAGGGCGACCGTGCGGTGCTGCTGTTCCCCAGTGGCCCGGACTACGTCGCGGCGTTCTTCGGCTGCCTGTACGCCGGGGTGATCGCGGTGCCGGCCTACCCGCCGGAGTCCACCCGCCGTCATCACCAGGAGCGCTTGCTGTCGATTATCGGTGACGCCGAACCGCGCCTGTTGCTGACCATCGCCAGCCTGGCCGAGGGCCTCGCGCAGATCGAAAACGCGCCGCCGGTGCTGAGTGTCGACACCCTCGACGCACAGATCGCCAGCGCCTGGAATGCCCCCGACCTGCATCCCGACGACATCGCCTTCCTGCAATACACCTCCGGCTCCACCGCGTTGCCCAAGGGCGTGCAAGTCAGCCACGGCAACCTGGTGGCCAACGAAGTGCTGATCCGGCGCGGCTTTGGCATCGACCTGAACCCTGACGACGTGATCGTCAGCTGGCTGCCGCTGTACCACGACATGGGCCTGATCGGCGGCCTGCTGCAACCGATTTTCAGCGGCGTGCCGTGCGTGTTGATGTCGCCGGCCTATTTCCTCGGCCGGCCATTGCGCTGGCTTGAAGCGATCAGCGAATACCGCGGCACCATCAGCGGCGGGCCGGATTTCGCCTACCGCCTGTGCAGCGAGCGGGTCAGTGAGTCGGCCCTGGAACGCCTGGACTTGAGCAACTGGCGCGTGGCCTATTCCGGCTCCGAACCGATCCGCCTCGACACCCTCGAGCGCTTCGCCGAGAAGTTCGCCGCCTGCGGGTTTACCTCGGATAGTTTCTTCGCCTCCTACGGCCTGGCCGAAGCCACCCTGTTTGTCGCCGGCGGCCGGCGGGGCCATGGCATCCCGGCGCTGCGCATTGACGAGCAGGCCCTGGCCGCCAACCGTGCCGAGCCGGGGCAGGGCAGTGCGATCATGAGTTGCGGCACCTCCCAGCCGGAACACGCGGTGCTGATCGCCGACCCGCACACACTGAGCGAGCTGGCCGACAACTGCGTCGGCGAACTCTGGGCCAGCGGCCCGAGCATCGCCCACGGCTACTGGCGCAACCCGGAGGCCAGCGCCAAGACCTTCGTGCAGCATGCCGGCCGTACCTGGCTGCGCACCGGTGACCTGGGCTTTATCCGCGAGGGTGAGGTGTACATCACCGGTCGCCTGAAAGACCTGCTGATCGTGCGCGGCCATAACCTCTACCCCCAGGACATCGAACAGACCATCGAGCGCGAAGTGGAAGTGGTGCGCAAGGGCCGGGTCGCGGCGTTTGCGGTGAATGACAACGGCCTGGAAGGCATCGGCATCGCCGCAGAGATCAGCCGCAGCGTGCAGAAGATCCTGCCGCCTGAAGCGTTGATCAAAGCCATCCGCCAGGCGGTGGCCGAGGCCTACCAAGAGGCGCCGTGCGTGGTGGTATTGCTCAATCCCGGCGGCTTGCCCAAGACCTCCAGCGGCAAGGTGCAGCGTGCGGCGTGCGCGCTTCGGCAGGCCGACGGCAGCCTCGACTGCTACGCGCAGTTCCCCGATCTGCATGCCCAGGCGAGCACTGTTGCACTGGAATCCGAATTGCAAAGCCGGATCGCCGCTATCTGGCGCGAGCAGTTGCAGGTCGCCACGGTGGTGGCCGACGACCACTTCTTCCTGCTCGGCGGCAACTCCATCACCGCCACCCAGGTGGTGGCGCGCCTGCGGGAAACCCTCGGCCTGGAGCTGAACCTGCGCCTGCTGTTCGAGGCGCCGACGTTGTCCGGGTTCGCCGCCGGCGTGGCGCAACTGCAACAGGACGGCGGCATTGCCCAAGGTGCGATCCGCCCGTTGTCGCGCCAGGACGAACTGCCCCAATCCCTGGCCCAGAACCGCCTGTGGATCACCTGGCAACTGGACCCGCAAAGCAGCGCCTACACCATCCCTGGCGCCTTGCGTTTGCGTGGCGAGCTGGATGAAGACGCGCTGCGCTCGAGCTTCCAGTACCTGATCCAGCGCCACGAAGCCCTGCGCACCCGCTTCTATGAGCGCGATGGCCAGGGCTTCCAGCGTGTGGACGCCAATAGCGATTTTGACCTGCAGGTTATCGATCTCAGCGACTTGCCCGTCGCCGAGCGTGAAGCCCGCGCACAACAGATCCGTGAGGACGAAGCCCGCACCCTGTTCGACCTGGAACAAGGCCCGCTGCTGTGGGTGACCCTGGTGCGCCTGGACGAGGACGATCACCAGTTGCTGGTGACCCTGCATCACATCATCGCCGATGGCTGGTCGTTGAATATCCTCATCGACGAGTTCTCGCGCCTGTACGCCGCCGCAAGCCAGGGCCAGGCCCTGGCGTTGCCGCCACTGGCCTTGCAGTACGCCGACTACGGCAGCTGGCAGCGCCAATGGCTGGCCGACGGTGAAGGCCAGCGCCAACTGGCGTACTGGAAAGCGCAGTTGGGCGACGAGCACCCGACCCTTAGCCTGGCCACCGACCACCCGCGTGCGGCCCGGCAACGCCACAGCGCATCGCGCCATAGTGTGCGCCTGAGTGTCAGCCTCAGCGAGGCGATTCGCCAGACCGCCCAGGCCCACGAGTCCACGCCGTTCATGCTGTTGCTGGCGGCGTTCCAGACCTTGCTCTACCGCTACAGCGGCCAGCGCGATATCCGCATCGGCGTGCCCAACGCCAACCGCCCGCGCCAGGAAACCCAAGGCCTGATCGGCTTCTTTATCAACACCCTGGTGCTGCGTGCCGAGCTGGACGGGCGCCTGCCTTTCACTGAGCTGCTGGCCGCCACCCGCCACACTGCGTTGGGCGCCCAGGCCTATCAGGACCTGCCGTTCGAGCAACTGTTGGAAGCCTTCCCGCAAGCCCGCGAACAGGGCCTGTTCCAGGTCATGTTCAACCACCAGCAGCGCGACCTCAGCGCCTTGCGCCGCCTGCCGGGCATGCTCGCCGATGAGCTGCCCTGGCACAGCCGCGAAGCCAAGTTCGACCTGCAGCTGCACAGCGAAGAAGACCGCAACGGGCGCCTGAGCCTGTCCTTCGACTACGCCGACGAACTGTTCGACAGCGCGACCATCCAGCGCCTGGCCGCGCACTTCATCCACCTGCTGCAGGCCGTGTGCGAACAGCCGCAACAGGCCATCGGTGACCTCCCGCTGATGCCGCAGGACGAACAGCAAGCGTGGAGCCAGGCGCCGTGCGCACCGGCTCAACAATGGTTGCCCGAACTGCTCAATCAACACACCTCGGACAACACCGCGCTGGTCTGGCAGGACGGCAGCCTGACCTTCGCCCAACTGCACACCCAGGCCAACCGCCTGGCCCATTACCTGCGCGACAAAGGCGTCGGCCCGGACGTGTGCGTAGCCATCGCCGCCGAGCGTTCGCCGCAGTTGCTGGTGGGCCTGCTGGCGATCATCAAGGCCGGTGGCGCCTATGTGCCGCTGGACCCGGATTACCCCGCCGAGCGCCTGGCCTACATGCTCAAGGACAGCGGCGTGCACCTGCTGTTGACCCAGACCGCATTGTTGGACCGTGTGCCGAGTGCCGAAGGCGTGTGCGTGATTGCCATGGACAGCCTGCACCTCGACAGCTGGCCGACCCAGCCGCCCGGCCTGCACCTCGATGGCGACAACCTCGCCTATGTGATCTACACCTCCGGCTCCACCGGCCAGCCCAAGGGCGTGGGCAATACCCATGCGGCCCTGGCCGAGCGCTTGCAGTGGATGCAGGCCACCTATCAACTCAATGACAGCGACGTGCTGATGCAAAAGGCGCCGATCAGTTTCGACGTGTCGGTGTGGGAGTGCTTCTGGCCGTTGATCACCGGCTGCCGCCTGGTGCTGGCCGGCCCCGGCGAGCACCGCGATCCGCACCGCATCGCGCAGTTGGTGCAGGCGTACGGCGTGACCACGCTGCACTTCGTGCCGCCGCTGTTGCAGCTGTTTATCGACGAACCGTTGGTGCCCGAGTGCACCAGCCTGCGTCGCCTGTTCTCCGGTGGCGAAGCCTTGCCCGCCGAGTTGCGCAATCGCGTATTGACGCAGTTGCCGGCGGTGCAATTGCACAACCGTTATGGCCCGACCGAGACGGCGATCAACGTCACCCACTGGCATTGCACTGCTGACGATGGCGAGCGTTCGCCGATTGGCCGACCACTGGGCAATGTGATCTGCCGCGTGCTGGACGAGCAGCTCAACCCCTTGCCGGCCGGTGTGCCGGGTGAGCTGTGCATCGGCGGCATCGGCCTGGCCCGTGGTTACCTTGGGCGTGCCGGCTTGACCGCCGAGCGCTTTGTCGCCGACCCGCTGGGCGAGGCGGGCGCGCGCCTGTATCGCAGCGGTGACCGTGCACGCTGGAGTGCGGATGGCGTGCTCGAATACCTCGGCCGTCTCGACCAGCAGGTCAAGCTGCGCGGTTTCCGGGTGGAACCGGAAGAAATCGAAGCGCGCCTGCTGGCCCTGGACGGTGTCGCCCAGGCCGTGGTGCTGGTGCGCGATGCGCAGTTGATCGGTTACTACACCGCCCATGCCGCCTTGGACGAACAGGACGTCAAAGCCGCCCTGGCCGCCGAGCTGCCGGAGTACATGGTGCCCGCGCAACTGATGCGCCTGGACGCGATGCCCCTGAGCCCCAGCGGCAAGCTCGACCGTCGCGCATTACCGGCGCCGGTGTGGCAAACCCGCGAACACATCGAGCCCGAAACACCCTTGCAGCAGCAGATTGCAGCGATCTGGCGCGAAGTGCTCGGCTTGGCAGCAATCGGCCTGCGCGATGACTTTTTCGCCCTCGGCGGCCACTCGCTGCTGGCCACGCAAATCATCTCCCGCACCCGCCAGGCGTGCGACGTCGAGTTGCCGTTGCGCACCTTGTTCGAGGCCAGCGAGCTGGGGGCGTTTGCCGAGCAAGTCGGCCTGATCCAGGCCAGCGGCCAACGCAACCAGCAAACCGCAATCGCCACCGTCGACCGCAGCCTGCCGGTGCCGTTGTCGTATTCCCAGCAGCGCATGTGGTTCCTCTGGCAGATGGAACCGGACAGCCCGGCCTACAACGTCGGCGGCATGGCACGCCTGCGTGGCGTGCTGGATGTGGGGCGTTTCGAGGCGGCGTTGCAGGCCTTGGTCATGCGCCACGAAACCCTGCGCACTACATTCCCGAGCGTCGACGGCGTGGCCTATCAAAAGGTGTCGGCGCAGACCGGCCTGCGCATGGACTGGCAGGATATGTCGGCGTTGAACGAAGGCGAGCGCGAGCAGCGTTTGCAGCGACTGGCCGACCACGAGGCGCACACCCCGTTCAACCTGGAAACCGGGCCGCTGCTGCGTGCGTGCCTGGTCAAGGCCGGTGAGCGGGAGCACTACCTGGTGCTGACCCTGCACCATATCGTCACCGAAGGCTGGGCCATGGACATCTTTGCCCGTGAACTCAGCGCGCTGTACGAAGCCTTTATCGATGAGCGCCTGTCGCCGCTGGCACCGTTGCCGGTGCAGTACCTGGACTACAGCGTGTGGCAACGTCAGTGGCTGGAGTCCGGCGAACGCCAACGCCAATTGGACTACTGGACCGCGCAACTGGGCAACGAACACCCACTGCTCGAATTGCCCGGCGACCGCCCACGGCCACCGGTGCAAAGTCACCGGGGCGAGCTGTACCGCTTCGACCTCAGCGACGATCTGGCCGCCCGTGTGCGTGCCTTCAACGCCGAACGTGGCCTGACCCTGTTCATGACCATGACCGCCACCCTGGCCGTGTTGCTCTATCGCTACAGCGGCCAGACCGACCTGCGTATCGGCGCGCCGGTGGCCAACCGCATTCGCCCGGAAAGCGAAGGGCTGATCGGCGCGTTCCTCAACACCCAGGTACTGCGTTGCCAGCTCACGGGGCAGATGTGTGTCGCCGAGCTGTTCGAGCAGGTCCGTCACACGGTGATCGAAGGCCAATCCCATCAGGACCTGCCGTTCGACCACCTGGTGGAAGCCCTGCAACCGCCGCGCAGCGCGGCGTACAACCCGTTGTTCCAGGTGATGTGCAACGTGCAGCGCTGGGAATTCCAGCAGAGCCGCCAACTGGCCGGCATGACCGTCGAATACCTGGCCAACGATGCCCGCGCGACCAAGTTCGACCTCAACCTGGAAGTCACCGACCTCGACCATCGCCTGGGTTGCTGCCTGACCTACAGCACCGATTTGTTCGATGAACCGCGCATCGCGCGCATGGCCGAGCATTGGCGCAACCTGCTCGAAGCGTTGATCGCCAACCCGCAACAACGTCTCAGCGAACTGCCGTTGCTGAGCGCCACCGAGCAACGCGCGTTGCAGGACAGCCTGGGCGTGGAGGCGGGCGAGCATCGCCTCGACCAGTGCCTCCAGCAACTGTTCAGCCAGCAGGCGCTCAAGCGTGGCGATGCCCCGGCGCTGACCTTTGCCGGTGTGACCCTCACCTACGCTGAACTCGACGCCCGCGCCAACCGCCTGGCCTGGATGCTGCGCGAGCGCGGCGTCGGCCCGCAGGTGCGGGTCGGCCTGGCGCTGCCGCGCTCGCTGGAAATGGTCATCGGCCTGCTGGCGATCCTCAAGGCCGGTGGCGCCTATGTGCCGCTGGACCCGGAATACCCGCTGGACCGCCTGCACTACATGATCGAAGACAGCGGCATCGGCCTGCTGCTCAGCGATGCGGCGATGTTCGACGCCCTCGGCGAATTGCCGGCGAGCGTGGCCTGCTGGTGCCTGGAAGATGACTTGCCGGTGCTGGCCAATTACCCGGCCGGCGAGCTGCCGTTTATCAGTTTGCCGCAACATCAGGCCTACCTGATCTACACCTCCGGCTCCACCGGTAAACCCAAGGGCGTGGTGGTGTCCCACGGTGAAATCGCCATGCATTGCCAGGCCGTGATCGAGCGCTTCGGCATGCGCCCGGACGATTGCGAGCTGCATTTCTATTCGATCAACTTCGACGCCGCCACCGAGCGTCTGCTGGTGCCGCTGCTCAGCGGTGCCCAGGTGGTCCTGCGCGCCCAGGGCCAGTGGGATGCCGAGGAAATCTGCGGGCTGATCCGTACCCATCGCATCAACATCCTCGGTTTTACCCCGAGCTACGGCAGCCAGTTGGCGCAGTGGCTGGCAACCCAGCACCAGACCTTGCCGGTGCGCATGTGCATCACCGGCGGCGAAGCGCTGACCGGCGAACACCTGCAGCGTATCCGTGCGGCGTTCCAGCCCGAGGTGTTTTTCAATGCCTATGGGCCCACCGAAACCGTGGTGATGCCCCTGGCCAGCCTGGCGCCGCAGCAGTTGGAAGAGGGCGCCGCCAGCGTGCCGATCGGTAGCATCATCGGCGACCGCGTGGCTTATATTCTCGACGCCGACCTGGCGTTGGTACCGCAAGGCGCGACCGGCGAGTTGTATGTGGGCGCCGCCGGTCTGGCCCAGGGTTACCACGAACGTCCGGGGATGACGGCCGAACGGTTTGTCGCCGACCCGTTTGCCCGCCAGGGCGGTCGCCTGTATCGCACCGGCGACCTGGTGCGCCAGCGTGCCGATGGCCTGGTGGAATACCTGGGGCGTATCGACCACCAGGTGAAGATTCGCGGTTTCCGGATCGAACTGGGCGAGATCGAAACCCGCCTGCTGGAACACGCAGCTGTGCGCGAAGCGGTGGTGCTGGCGCTGGATTCGCCGAGTGGCAGGCAACTGGTGGCGTACCTGGTCAGCGACGCCGACCACGGCACCTTGCGTGAGGCGCTCAAGGCCCATCTCAAGGCGCAACTGCCGGACTACATGGTACCCGCGCACCTGATCGTACTCGACAGCATGCCGCTGACCGCCAACGGCAAGCTCGACCGCCGCGCCCTGCCGCAACCTGATCCCGAGGCCAATCGCCAACACTACGTGGCGCCGCGCAACGAGCTGGAAAGCACCTTGGCGGCGATCTGGTGCGCGGTGTTGAACGTGCAGCAAGTCGGCCTCGACGATAACTTCTTTGAACTGGGCGGCGATTCTATCCTGTCGATCCAGGTGGTCAGTCGCGCGCGGCAGGCGGGGATTCACTTCAGCCCCCGCGACCTGTTCCAGCACCAGACCGTGCAAACCCTGGCCGGGGTGGCCACGCGCTCCGAGCAGGTCAGCGCCGAGCAAGGCGTGCTCACCGGCGCTTCGGGCCTTACACCGATCCAGCACTGGTTCTTCGACACCGATATTCCCGCGCGCCAGCACTGGAATCAGGCGTTGGTGCTCAAGCCGCTGCAACTGCTCGAGCCTCATCGACTGGAGCAAGCGTTGCTGGCGGTACTCGAGCACCACGACGCCCTGCGCCTGAGTTTCACCCGGCGCGATGCGCAATGGCATGCCGAACACTTGGCCGTGCCGAAAGGCGGCGTGCTGATGCAGGCGCAAGTGCGCGACATGCAACAGTGCACCGCGCTGTTCACCGACACCCAGCGCAGCCTCGACCTGGAGCACGGCCCGCTGGTGCGCGCCTTGCTGGTGGATGGCCCTCAAGGCCAGCAACGCTTGCTGATCGCGATCCATCACCTGGTGGTGGACGGTGTGTCGTGGCGCGTGTTGCTCGAAGACCTGCAAAACGTTTACCGCCAGCTCAGCGACGGCCAGTCCGTCAGCCTGCCGGCCAAGACCAGCGCCCTGCGCGATTGGGCCGCGCGCTTGCAGGCGTATGCCGGCAGCGAATCCCTGCGTGAAGAGCTGAGCCTGTGGCAGGACCGATTGGCCGGCCCTGACGCGGTATTGCCTGTGGCCCACCCGCACGGTTCGCGGCGCAACCGCGATGCCGACACCGTCAGCGTGCGCCTGGATGCCGAACACACGCGCCAGTTGCTGCAACAGGCGCCGAGCGCCTACCGCACCCAGGTCAACGACCTGCTGCTGACCGCCCTGGCCCGTGTGCTGTGCCGCTGGAGCGGGCACGGGGCGGCGCTGATCCAGCTCGAAGGCCATGGCCGCGAAAGCCTGTTCGACGACATCGACCTGACCCGCAGCGTCGGCTGGTTCACCAGCGCTTATCCACTGCGCCTGACCCCGCAAACCGGGCAGGGCGACTCGATCAAGGCGATCAAGGAACAGCTGCGTGCGGTGCCCCATAAAGGGTTGGGCTATGGCGTGCTGCGTTACCTCGCCGATGACCTGTGCAAACAGAGCATGGCCGCCTTGCCGAGTGCGCAGATCACCTTTAACTACCTTGGCCAGTTCGATCAAAGCTTCGGCGCCGATGCACTGTTCCACCCATTGGACGAATCGGCGGGCCTGGCCCATGACCCGGATGCGCCGCTGCCCAACGAACTGAGTGTGGACAGCCAGGTGTACGGCGGCGAACTGGTGCTGCGCTGGACCTTCAGCCGCGAACGCCACGACCCACAGGCCATCCAGGACCTGGCGCAGGCCTACCTGGCCGAACTGCAAGCGTTGGTCGCCCATTGCCTGGAGGACAACGCCGGCGGCCTCACGCCGTCCGACTTCCCCCTGGCGCACTTGAGCCAGTCGCAACTCGACAGCTTGCCGGTACCGGCCGGCGCCATCGAAGACGTGTACCCGCTGACCCCGATGCAAGAGGGCCTGCTGCTGCACACCCTGCTCGAGCCGGGCACCGGCCTCTACTACATGCAGGACCGCTACCGCATCAACAGCGCGCTGGACCCCGAGCGTTTCGCCCAGGCCTGGCAAGCGGTGATCGCCCGCCACGAAGCCTTGCGCGCCTCGTTCTGCTGGAACGTCGGCGAAGACATGCTGCAAGTGATCCACAAGCCGGGCAGCACGCCGATCGAGTACCTGGATTGGAGTGCCGACCAGGAAAGTGAACAGGAACCGCGCCTGCAAGCGCTGCTCAAGGCCGAGCGCGAAGCCGGTTTCGATCTGCTCAACCAGGCGCCGTTCCACCTGCGCCTGATCCGCGTCGGTGAAGCGCGCTACTGGTTCATGATGAGCAACCACCACATCCTGATCGATGCCTGGTGCCGCTCGCTGTTGATGAATGACTTCTTCGATATCTACATGGCCCTCGGCGAAGGTCGTGAAGCGCAGCTGGCCACGCCGCCGCGCTATCGCGACTACATCGCCTGGCTGCAACGCCAGAACCTGGCCGAAGCACGCCAGTGGTGGCAGCAGAACCTGCAAGGGTTCGAGCGCACCACGCCGATCCCCAGCGACCGGCCGTTCCTGCGCGAACATGCCGGCCACAGTGGCGGCATGGTGGTGGGTGACTGCTACACCCGCCTCGACCCCCGTGACGGTGCGCAACTGCGCGAACTGGCCCAGGCCCATCAACTTACCGTCAACACCTTTGCCCAGGCGGCCTGGGCCTTGGTGCTGCGACGCTTGAGCGGCGAGCGTGACGTACTGTTCGGCGTCACCGTGGCCGGGCGCCCGGTGGAAATGCCCGAGATGCAACGCACCGTCGGCCTGTTTATCAACAGCATTGCGCTGCGGGTGAAGCTGCCCGAGGACGACCAGCGTTGCAGCGTACGCCAGTGGTTGAACGCGTTGCTCGACAGCAATATGCAACTGCGCGAGTACGAATACCTGCCGCTGGTGACGATCCAGGAACACAGCGAACTGCCCAAGGGCCAGCCGCTGTTCGACAGCCTGTTCGTGTTCGAAAACGCCCCGGTGGAAGTCTCGGTGCTGGACCGCGCCCACAGCCTGAATGCCACCTCGGACTCCGGCCGCACCCACACCAATTTCCCGCTGACCGCCGTGTGCTACCCGGGGGATGACCTCGGCCTGCACCTGTCCTACGACCAGCGTTACTTCGACGAAACCACCGTGCAAGGCATGCTCGGCGAGTTCAAGCGCCTGCTGCTGGCGCTGGTGCAGGGCTTCCATGGCGACATGGCCGACCTGCCACTGATGGGCGAACAGGAGCGCGCGTTCCTGTTGGACGGCTGCAACCAGAGCGAACACGCCTACCCGCTGGAACGCAGCTATATCGAGCTGTTCGAAGCCCAGGTGAGCGCGCATCCGCAGCGCATCGCCGCCCGTTGCCTGGACCGGCAATGGACCTATGACGAGCTGAACCGGCGCAGTAACGGCCTGGGTCATGCACTGATTGCGGCGGGCGTCGGCCTGGACCAACCGGTGGCGTTGCTGGCCGAGCGTAACCTCGACCTGCTGGGCATGATCATCGGCAGCTTCAAGGCCGGTGCCGGTTACCTGCCGTTGGACCCGGGCCTGCCGAGCCAGCGCCTGAGTCGCATCATCGACCTGAGTCGCACACCGTTGCTGGTCTGCACCGAAGCGTGCCGCGAGCAGGCCATCGAGCTGCTGGACGGCGTCGACTGCCAGTTGCTGGTGTGGGAGGACGTGCCTGCCCGTGGGGAAAATCCTGGCATCTACAGCGGCCCGGATAACCTTGCCTACGTGATCTACACCTCGGGCTCCACCGGCTTGCCCAAAGGCGTGATGGTCGAACAGCGCGGCATGCTCAATAACCAATTGAGCAAGGTGCCGTATATGGACCTGACGCCAGCGGATGTGATCGCCCAGACCGCCTCGCAAAGCTTCGATATTTCCGTATGGCAATTCCTCGCCGCGCCGCTGTTCGGTGCACGGGTGGATATCGTGCCGAACAGCATCGCCCACGATCCGCAGGGCTTGCTGGCCCATGTGCAGGCACACGGCATCACCGTGTTGGAAAGCGTGCCGTCGCTGATCCAGGGCATGCTGGCCCAGGATCGCATCAGCCTGGACGGTTTGCGCTGGATGCTGCCGA
Source organism: Pseudomonas sp. GV047 (assembly GCF_003058245.1). Classification (NCBI taxonomy): domain Bacteria; kingdom Pseudomonadati; phylum Pseudomonadota; class Gammaproteobacteria; order Pseudomonadales; family Pseudomonadaceae; genus Pseudomonas; species Pseudomonas sp. GV047. The sequence goes on from NZ_QCWA01000004.1 coordinate 332,807, forward strand.
CCGGTGAAGCGATGCCGCCGGAGCTGGCGCACCAGTGGTTGTTGCGTTACCCGGAGATCGGCCTGGTCAACGCCTACGGCCCGGCGGAATGTTCGGACGATGTGGCGTTCTTCCGCGTCGACCTGGCGTCCACCCGTGGCACTTACCTGCCGATTGGTACGCCGACGGACAATAACCGTTTGTACGTGGTGGATGGTGCGCTGGAATTGGTGCCCCAAGGGGCGGTCGGTGAGCTGTGCGTGGCCGGCACCGCGGTGGGCCGCGGGTATGTCAGCGATCCGCTGCGCACCGCCCAGGTGTTTGTGCCGAACCCGTTCGGTGCACCGGGCGAGCGCCTGTACCGCACCGGCGACCTGGCACGGCGGCGCAGCGATGGCGTGCTGGAGTACGTCGGGCGTATCGACCATCAGGTGAAGATTCGCGGTTACCGCATCGAGCTGGGTGAAATCGAAGCGCGCCTGCACGAACAACCCCTAGTGCGCGACGCGGCAGTGGGCGTGCAGGAAGGCGTCAACGGCAAGCATCTGGTGGGTTACCTGGTGGCCGCCGATGAGAGGCTGAATCCGGGCGAACGCCTGGACCGCATCAAGCAACGCCTGCGCGCCGAACTGCCGGAGTATATGGTGCCGCTGCACTGGCTATGGCTCGAGCGCCTGCCGCTCAACGCCAACGGCAAACTCGACCGCAAGGCCCTGCCGGAACTGGAGATCGGCCAGTTGCACAGCCAGGACTACCTGGCGCCACGCAACGAACTGGAAAACACCTTGGCCGCGATCTGGGCCGAGGTGCTGAAAGTCGACAGGGTCGGCGTGCAGGACAACTTCTTCGAACTGGGCGGCCACTCGTTGCTGGCCACGCAGATTGCCTCGCGCGTGCAGAAGACCCTGCAGCGGGATGTGCCGCTGCGGGCGATGTTCGAATGCAGTACGGTGGCGGAGTTGGCCGAGTACATCGAGGGGCTGGCGGCTAATGAGATCAGTGCAGAGAAGGTGGATCGGTTGAGTGATTTGATGGCGGAGTTGGAGGGGCTCTGATCTTCGCTGTCTGTCAGGACGCCATCGGGGGCTTGCCCCCGATGGCGTCAGACCAGGCGCCGCTTACTTCGGCCCCATAATCTTCGCCAACTTCTCCGGCGACGGCGCCCCTTGCTGTTGCTGCAAGCCGCCCTTGTCATCCAGGTAGAAAATCGCCGGCGTCGCCGACAGTTCCAGCTCGTCCATCAACTTCATATTGGCATCGAGCCTGGCTTCGATGTCCGCCGGGATCTTGGCCAGCGCCTGCAATTTGCTGCCCTTGCCGGCGGCTTCATGTTCTTCCAGGGCCTTTTGCGGGTCCTTGGCGGCGAACAGGGCGGCCGATTTGGCGGCGCTGTCTTCGCGGATGATGCCGACCATGATGTGGCGCAGTTGGACCTTGCCGGCTTTTACCCATGGCCGCGCCTGTTCCCAGAACATGTTGCAGTACGGGCAGTTGGGGTCGCTGAACAGGTAGACGATGCGCGGGGCGTTTTTGTCGCCGTCCTGGATCCAGCTGCTTTTTTCCATTTTGGCCCAGACTTCCTTGGCCATCGGCGCGTACACCAGTTTTTCCAGGGGCGCGCTGCTCAGGTCATTGCCCTGGGCGTCGTACAGGTTGCCGGCGATCACGCTCTTGCCGTCGGCGGTCAGGTACAGCGCCATACCGCGGTTCTGGTATTGCGCGGCGTAGCCGGTGAGGCCGCTGGGGGCGTCGAACTTGCCGAGGATTTTGGCGCCTTTGGCTTCGATCTGTTTGATCGGTGCCGGCCAGTCTTCGGCCTGGGCCAGGGTGGCCGCCAGCGTCAGCGGCAGCAGGGTCAGCAGGTGGCGTAGGCGAGGCATGTCGGTTTCCTTGTGGCGGCAGGGGCGGTGTCGAAGGGTTCCATGGCACGGGCCAGGCTGGCCTGGGACAACTCGCCCAGGTGGCTGTTGATCAGGCGCCCGTCGGCTTGGTAGAACAGCGTGGTGGGCAGGGCCATGGAGCCCACGGCCTGGCCGAGGCGGCCGCTGGCGTCGAACAACACGTTGTCGAGGGTCAGGCCCTGGGTGGCGAGGAAGGTGCTGACGCTTTGCATGCTTTCGGCCTGGTTGACGAACAGAAAGGTCACGTCGGGGCGCATGCGCTGGGCGTTTTCCAGCACCGGCATTTCGCGGCGGCACGGCGGGCACCAGGTGGCCCACAGGTTGATCACCAGCGGACCGCCCTGGTAATCGGCCAGTTGCACCACTTCGCCATTGGCGTTGCGCAAGGTGATGTCCGGCAGGCGTGTGCCTTTTTCATACACGCTCAAGGACAGGCTGGTCATGCCCCAGAACACCAGCCCGGTGATGACCCCGGCGCTCAGGGGCTTGCGCAGCGCCGGGCGACGCCAGCCATAGAGCAGTGCACCGAGGATCAGGGCGACGATACCGGGCCAGGCGAGAAAACCGCCGTCGCGCAGGTCGACCATCTGCAGCCAGTCGTTGCTGTAGTAACTCCAGTACATCAGCACGAAGCTGACGCGGGCCGCCAGCATGCCCAGCAGGAACAGGCTGAACAGCACCGATTCCGGATTTTCACCGCCACGCTTGGCCACGCGCCAACCCACCAGGGTGGCGAGAATCAACGCGCTGATCAGCAGGATGTGATTCAGGGCGATGGCGAAGGTGCCGATGGTCAGGGTCAGCATCAGAGGGCGTCCCGGGCGTGAGTCCAGCGTTGCAGGAAGGCGGCGGCATCCACTTCGCCGGTGATGCGCTGGGCGCGGCGTTCCTCACCGTCAGGGCCGATCCACACGAAGCTGGGCGGCCCCGGTACCTTGTAGCGGCCCAGCAGTGCGCGGCTGGCGGCATTGTCGGCGGTGACGTCAAGGCGCAGCAGACGTACGTCCTTCAGCGCATCGAGCACTTCGGGTTTGCCGAACACCTGTTTTTCCATGATCTTGCACGACACGCACCAGTCGGCGTAGTAGTCCACCAGCACCCATTGGCCCTGGGCCTTGGCGCTGTCGAGCTGGCCTTGCAGCACAGCGGGGTCATTGATGGTCATGAAGGCTTCGTGGGCGCTGGGTGCGGCAGTGGACCGCGAGCCGCTGTAGACCTTCAACGGTTGCCACAGGTCATCGCTGCCACCCGCAGCACCCACCAGCAGCAGGCCGCCCCACACCCCCACGACCACGGAACCGGCGCCGAACAGCATGGCGACCCGCCCGAAATCCTGGGCCAGGCGCCAGCCGCAGTAGGCCATGGACATGGCCAGCACGCCCCACAGGCCGAGCCACAGGCTTTCGTCGATCACCGGGCGAATCATCAGCACGGCGGTGGCCAGGAACAGGAAGCCGAAGATGCCCTTGAGCACATTCATCCAGGTGCCCGGCTTGGGCAGGAAACGGTTGCCCACGGTCACCAGCAACAGCAACGGCACGCCAATGCCGATGCCCATGGCGAACAGGATCAGGCCGCCATGCAGGGCATTGCCGCTCTGGGCGATGTACAGCAATGCACCGGCCAGGGGCGCGGTCATGCACGGCCCCACCAGCAGGCCGGACAGCGCGCCGAGCACCCCGGCGCCGACCAGGCTGCCGCCGCTCTGGTTGCGGCTGACGTTATCCAGGCGATCGCGCAAGGCCACGGGCAGTTGCAGTTCGAAGAAGCCGAACATCGGCAGGGCGAGGATCACGAACAAGGCGGCGAAGCTGCCGAGGATCCACGGGGTTTGCAACAGCGCGGCGAGGTTGGCGCCGAGCAGGGCGGCGAGCACGCCGAGCGCCGCGTACACCAGCGCCATGCACACCACGTAGCTGCCGGCCAGGGCAAAGCCGCGACGCGGGCTGGCGCCACTGCCCACCACCAGGCCGGCGAGGATCGGCAGCATCGGCAACGAACACGGGGCAAACGCCAGCAGCAGGCCCAGGCCGAAGAACACCAGCAGGCTCCAGCCCAGGCTGCGTTGTTGCAGGCCGCTGGCCAGGCTCTGGTCCTGGGCTTCGGCGGTGGCCGCAACGGCGGGGTTGCCGCCCAGGTCTACGCTGATCGACTGCGGCGGATAGCACAGCCCTGCATCGGCGCAGCCCTGCCAGCCGAGCTTGACCTGGCCGGTGACACCGGCGGGAATCTTCACTTCCAGGCCCTGGCGATACACTTCCTGCTCGCCAAAGAATTCGTCGCTATGGGCTTCGCCTTGCGGCAGCACGGGCTTTTCGGCCAGGCCATCGAACTTCATGCGCTGCTTGTACAGGTAATAACCGTCGGCAATCTGCCAATACAGCTGGGTCTCGCCACTTTCAAGACGTTCGGAGGTAAAGGTGAAAGCCTTGCCCACCGGGAGGAAATCAGGTTTGGTCTCAAACGGATTGCCCGGCGCGGCCTGGGCGAACCCCGCGAATAACACCAGCAGAAAGGTAAACAGATGCCGCATGGTCAAGCCTTAGTTCGATGCAAGTGAGGCACACAATGTGTGGCGTTGATTAACCGATGATTAACCGGGCGCTATTCTAAAGTGTAGGGATTATCTGAGCTTGCATCTTTTCACGGCATAATCTGCGCTTAATCCGCTGCACTTTTAATCCCCCCATCTTTCATGAAGGGTTCAGCATGCACGTACTGGTCTGTGAAGACGACGAACTGATCGCCAGCGGCATCGTGGCCGGCCTCGGAGCCCAGGGCTTTACAGTCGAGCGCGTGGCCACGGCCGCCGCTGCGCGCGCGATGCTCAAGGCGGCGACCTTCGACATCATGGTGCTTGACCTCGGCCTGCCCGACGAAGACGGCCTCAAGCTGCTGCAACAGTTGCGCAGCCAGGGCCTGGAGATTCCGGTGCTGATCCTCACCGCGCGGGATTCGGTGACCAACCGTGTCGACGGCCTGCAAGCCGGTGCCGATGACTACCTGCTCAAACCCTTCGACCTGCGCGAATTGGCCGCACGCCTGCAAACCCTGCTGCGCCGGATGGCGGGGCGCAGCGTCAACCTGATCGAGCACGGCCGACTGACCTACGACCCGAGCAGCCGCGAAACCCTGTTGGGCGGCCAGCCGGTGGACCTGTCCCGACGTGAACAGGCGCTGTTGCAGGCGCTGCTGCACAACAAGGGCCGGGTGCTGTCCAGCGAGCAACTCAAGGACAGCGTCTACGGCTTCAACGATGAACTGGAAAGCAACGCCCTCAACGTGCATATCCATCACCTGCGGCGCAAGTTGGGCAATGGCATCGTCGAGACCGTACGCGGCCTGGGTTATCGCCTCGGCCCGGCAGACGATGGCGAGAACGTTTCGTGAAAAGCCTGCGCCTGCGCCTGACGTTCAAGCTCGGCGCCGCGTTTGTGCTGATCTGGGCACTGGCGGCGGCCTGGATGCTCAACGACCTGCGCAATCAGATGATGTTCTCCCTCGACCAGCGTCTGGTGGCGTCGGCGCGCATGGTGGCGGGCCTGACCGAGCAGATGCCGGGCCTGGCCAGTGTCAGCGGCGGCGCGCATTTCAGCGCCGAGCAACTGAATGTGCCGGGGGGCATGGCGTGCCAGGTCAGCTCCTTGCGCGGGGAAATCCTCGCCCGCAGCCATACCACGCCGGATGAGGGCCTGGAGTCGCGCAAGAGCGGCTTTCGTGACCAGGTCATCGATGGCGTGGGCTGGCGCAGTTTTACCCTGTCCCGTGGCGACCTGTTGATCACCACCGCCGACCGCCAGGTGGAGCGCGAGGCGCTGAACCTGTCGATCCTGCTCGCCGCCTCGGTGCCGGTGGGCGTGGCGATGCTCGGTTGCCTGTGCCTGTTGTGGCTGGGCATCGGCCAGAGCCTGCTGCCGCTCAACCGCATGCGTGACGCGCTGATGCGCCGCAGTGCCGATTCCCTCGAGCCGTTGCAGATCCACCCGCTGCCCAGCGAGCTCAAGCCGCTGCTCGACACCCAGAACCAACTGCTGCAACGCATCGCCAAGACCATCGAGCGCGAACGCCGCCTCACCGGCGACGCCGCCCACGAGCTGCGCAGCCCGTTGACGGCGATCAAGACCCACCTGCAAGTGGCGCGCATGACCGAAGGCGCGGCCCGCGACCAGTCCCTGGTCCATGCCGAGGAGGGCGCCGACCGCTTGCATCGCACCCTGGAGCAATTGCTGCTGTTGGCGCGGGTGGAAGGCAGCCTGTCATTCGACGATGGCGTGCAGTCCAGCGCCGAGGAAGTCGCACGGCTGGCGATCCAGGATGCGAATGCCGGCGATAATGGGCGTATCGACCTGAACCTGGCGGATAACCTCAGCGAAACCCCGGTGGACATGCCGGTGGGCCTGGCAGTTGCCGCCCTGCGCAACCTGCTGGACAACGCCCTGCGCCACACACCCGCAGACACACGGGTGGAGCTCAGCGTGTTTACCGCCGCCGATCACGTGATCTTCCGCGTGCGCGACCACGGCAAGCAGATCTCCCCCGAAGACCTGCAATACCTCACCCAACGCTTCTGGCGCAACGGCAACAGCGAGGGCTGTGGCCTGGGCCTGGCGATCGTGCAGGCGATCGTGCAGCGCTGTTCCTGCTCATTGAAGTTCGACAGCCAGGTGGATGGCCTGCGCGTTGACCTGGGCATGCCGTTGCGGCGCTGACCGCGTTCTTTCACGTGCCAAATAGTTACCGCCCGCTTGAGGTGCAAGCCTTCAGGATGGCGGTAATTTTTTTGCGCTTGAACGGGCCGAAAGACTCGGCCTGTATTGAAAAGGACGGTTCTTATGTTGGTCATCGATACCAGTTTCCCCGCCAGGGATTTCAACGAACGTCACGGCGAACCCGTGCGGCAGGTGATCCTGCATTACACCGCGGCCCCGTTCGCCTCCTCCTTGCGCACCCTCACCCGTAACGGGGTCAGCGCGCATTACCTGCTGCCGGATCCCCATGAGCCCGGCTACCGCGCCGCCGGGTATGACGAGTTGCGCGTGTTTCGCCTGGTGCACGAAAACCAGCGCGCCTGGCATGCCGGGGCGAGCCACTGGGGTGGGCGCGATAACCTCAACAGTCGGGCGATCGGCATCGAAATCGTCAACCTGGCCCGGGATGACGGCGGCGTATTCACCTTTCCCGCGTACGGCCAGGAGCAGGTGGCGGTGTTGATCGCATTGCTTCGCGACATCCTTGGGCGTTACCCGCAGATCGGACCGGCCGACATTCTTGGGCATTCGGACGTGGCGTACTGGCGCAAGAGCGATCCGGGACCGCGCCTGCCGTGGCGCGGTTTGTTCGAGGCGGGAGTCGGGGCGTGGTTCGACGAGTCGACGCGGGCCATGTACCAGCGCCGGTTTTGTGTCGGGCTGCCGCCTGAAGTGGAGGTGGAGCGGGCATTTCAGCGCTATGGCTATAAGCCGGCGCAGAATCGCCAGGCGTTCGAGCAGCGCACCCGGGCGTTTCAGATGCACTTTCGGGCGCGGGATTATGGTGGTGTGTTGGATGCCGAGACCTGCGCGATCCTGTATGCCCTGAATGAAAAGTACCGCGGACTTTGACCTCATCCATCAGTCAACCATCACTGCCCCCTAAATCCTTTTCTCGCTGGTGCGTCTCCAGAACAGGAAATCCGTGCGCATGCCCTTGGGCCAGACGCCAACGGATCGGCAGTTTGGTCACCATCATCCGCGTATTGAGGGATCGAGAGATGTCAGTCGCTACCAGCCGTATCGAAGATACCCAGGTGCATGAAACGCTTTATCAGTTCGACGAAAGCCCGCTGCTGGCCCGCCAGCGCCAGCAGGAATCCAACGCCCGCAGTTACCCACGGCGCATTCCCCTGGCGCTCAAGCGCGCCAAGGGGATCTACGTGGAAGACGTGGAGGGTCGCAGTTTCATCGACTGCCTGGCCGGCGCCGGCACCCTGGCGTTGGGTCACAACCACCCGGTGGTGATCCAGGCCATCCAGCAAGTGCTGAGCGACGAACTGCCGTTGCATACCCTGGACCTGACCACGCCGGTCAAGGACCAGTTTGTGCAGGACCTGTTCGGCCTGCTGCCGGCGGAACTGGCGCGGGAAGCCAAGATCCAGTTCTGCGGCCCCACCGGTACCGATGCCGTGGAAGCGGCGTTGAAATTGGTGCGCACTGCCACGGGGCGCAGCACGGTGCTGTCGTTCCAGGGCGGTTATCACGGCATGAGCCAGGGCGCGTTGAGCCTGATGGGCAGCCTGGGGCCGAAAAAACCCTTGGGTGCCTTGCTCGGCAATGGCGTGCAGTTTTTGCCATTCCCTTACGACTACCGTTGCCCGTTCGGTCTCGGCGGCGCAGAAGGCGTGCGGGTCAATCTGCATTACCTGGAAAACCTGCTCAACGATCCTGAAGCCGGGGTGTTGCTGCCGGCGGCGGTGATTGTCGAGGTGGTGCAGGGCGAGGGCGGGGTGATCCCGGCCGATCTCGACTGGCTGCGCGGCCTGCGGCGTATCACCGAACAGGCCGGCGTGGCGTTGATTGTCGATGAGATTCAGAGCGGTTTCGGCCGTACCGGCAAGATGTTTGCCTTCGAGCACGCCGGCATCATTCCGGATGTGGTGGTGATGTCCAAGGCCATCGGCGGCAGCCTGCCGTTGGCGGTGGTGGTGTATCGCGACTGGCTCGACACCTGGCTGCCGGGCGCCCATGCCGGGACATTCCGTGGCAATCAGATGGCCATGGCGGCCGGTTCGGCGGTGATGCGCTACCTCAAGGAGCACGACCTGGCCGGCCATGCGACCGCCATGGGCGAGCGCCTGGGCGAACACCTGCGCATCCTGCAGCGTGACTACCCGCACCTGGGGGATATTCGCGGGCGCGGGCTGATGCTCGGCGTGGAACTGGTGGACCCGGACGGCACCCTGGATATCCAGGGCCACCCGCCGGTGCATCGCCAGCTGGCACCGCTGGTACAGCGCGAATGCCTCAAGCGCGGCCTGATCCTCGAGCTGGGCGGCCGGCATGGCAGCGTGGTGCGCTTCCTGCCGCCACTGGTGATCAGCGCCGCCGAGATCGACCGCGTGGCCGAGATCTTCGGGCGCGCCCTGGCGGCAGCCGTCGCCAGCCTCTAATTTTTTGGCGTGTTGGTACGTTTCTACAGATATCAGCGCTGCGCGTGGTGCGCAGCCAGCCTTTGAGCGATGGAGAACAGCAATGACCTCAGTATTTGACCGCGACGACATCCTGTTTCAGGTAGTGGTCAACCATGAAGAACAGTATTCCATCTGGCCCGACTACAAGGCCGTGCCGGAAGGCTGGCGCACCGTGGGCAAGAGCGGCCTGAAGAAAGAGTGCCTGGCCTACATCGAAGAAACCTGGACCGATATGCGTCCGTTGAGCCTGCGCCAGAAGATGGACGGCGCAACGCTGGCCTGACGCAAAACCTTCAGTAGGCCGGCCTGTTATGGTGGGCGGGCCTGTTGTGGCAAGCAGGCTTTTTGTGGCAAGCGGGCTTGTTGTGGTGAGCGGGCTTGTTGTGGTGAGCGGGCTTGCCCCGCGCTGGGCTGCGCAGCAGCCCCAAAACCAGCCGCTGAGTTATGTCTGATACACCGAGTGCTTCTTGAGTGGGGCTGCTTCGCAGCCCAGCGCGGGGCAAGCCCGCTCACCACAATAAGTTCACCACAAACCACAACAAGCTCATCACATTCGCCATGACCTTACGCGTTCTTGTCCTTCTCCAACCCCCCCGCAGCCCCCGTCACCACCTGCACACTCAAGCGCGGCGTGGCCAGGTCCAGACCGGCTTCATCCAGATGCCGCTTCAGCGACAGGTTGAACGCCCGCGACACTTCCCACTGCTTGATCGGCGCCGTCTTGAAGCGCGCGCGCAGGATCGCACTGCCTGACTCGAAGCTTTCCACCCCCTGGATCTCCAGCGGCGACCAGATATTGCGGCGTTGCAGCGGATCGTTGCGCATTTTCTGGCCGACATCGCGCATCAGCTTGATCGCATCGTCGATTTCCATGTTGTACGGGATCGCCACCCGGAAGATCGCATAGCCGAACTCCCGCGAGTAGTTCTTGATGCTCTTGATCTCGCTGAACGGGATGGTGTGCACGATGCCGTCAATGTCGCGCAGGCGCACGGTACGGATGGTCAGGCCTTCGACGGTGCCGAGGTGGCCGCCGACGTCCACGTAGTCATCGATGGCCAGGGAGTCTTCGATGATGATGAACAGGCCGGTGATCAAGTCGGCCACCAGTGACTGCGCACCAAAACCGATGGCCAGGCCGATCACACCGGCACCGGCCAGCAGTGGCGTGACGTTCATGCCCATGTTCGCCAGGGCGACGATGGCGGCGATGATGAAGATGGTCACGAACAGCACGTTGCGGATCAGCGGCATCATGGTCTGCGCGCGGGCATTGGCCAGGCCTTTGCGCGAGCGGGTGAGGGCGTGATGGATGGCGGTGTCGCTGAGGATCCAGATCAACCAGGCAAATAGTAGCGTGCCGCCCAGGCCGAACAGCTTGACGCTGATTTCATGGCCGTCGCCTTCGGTAAAGCGGATCAGCGACAGGCCCCACACCCGCAGCCCGAGTTCGATAAACACCAGCCACACCACCAGGTGGGCGAGGGTGTAGACGAAGCTTTTCAGGCGTTCGGAGTACAGCGCATGGCGCTTGTGCCCCCGTTGCGGCTTGAGCGCATGGCGCCGCACCAGGCCGTTGATCACCATGCACAACACCAGCAACACCGTGCACAACAGCGACTGGCGCAGGGCGGTGCTGGTGTCGCCGGCGGAGACGAAGGTGGCGAACAGCGAGATGCCCACCAACAGCAAGGCGGGGATGTACCAGAAGGTGCCGACGATCTCGATGGTGTCGCTGAGGGCGCGGCGGGTCAGGCGGCGCGACAGGGGCTGGTTGCGGATCAGGTGGGCGATCGGCCGTCGGAAACGCAGGATGAACACGCCGGTGGACAGCGCGGCCATCACATTGGCGACCGTGGCCGCCGTGTGGGCCAGGTGCTGGCCGAGCGCAGCCACCAGCCGCGGGTCGCTCAAGGCTTCACCGAAGGCGGCAAAGCTGCCGATCCACCACAGCGGGCGGAACGCCTGGTGGCGCAGGATATACAGCGCGCGGTGGCGGTGCGGGCCGTCGAGCAGGGAGAAGGCAATCACGCAGATCGCCGAGAAACAGGTGCCGACCACCAGCGCATACGCCAGCACCATCGCCAGGGATTTGCCCAGGGACGAGGGCAGGGCGTAGCTCAGGTAAACCGTGATCACCAGCGCGATCAGCCAGGGCCCCAGCTTGCGCAGGGCGAAGCGCAGCATGTCCCAGGTACGCGGGTGTTGCGGCAACTCCTCGGGCAGGCCGAAGCGCTCGCGTACCCGGTGGCTCAGCCAGATCAACGCGGCTGCCAGCAGGCTCCATACCGCGAGAATCACTGCAAAGCCGAAAATGATCGGCAGCCATTCGCTGGCCGGCAGCATCAGGGCGCTGAGTTCGTCCTTGGCCAGGTCGATTTCATTCGACCAGCGCCCCAGCGGGCTGTCGGCGCCGGAGAACTGCTGCTCCAGGCCCGACAGCGTACTGCCGATCAGCCCGAGCACGCCTTGCTCGGCGGCGGGCTGGGCCTTCTGGGTAGCGGCGCGCAGCTTCTTCAAGTCGCTCAGCAACTGGGTGCGTTGCTGGTCGTTTTCCAGGGTCTTGATCACCTCGTCCAGCGACTGCCCCAACGGCACTTCGGCCTGGGGTTGGGCCTTGGTGGTGCCGAGCAGCCCGGGCAGGCCCACCGCTTGGGCGGACGAGAGCGGCAGCAGCGTGAGCAGGGCGATCAGGAAACAGCAGGGCAGGGCAAACAGACGGGAAAGCACGAGGCGGTCAACCTTGGAAACGACGGGTTGAGCGAGTGTACGAGTGCAAGCGTCATTCGGCCAGTTTGGCGAGGATCTTGTACACCACGGTGCCCAGGATCAGCAGCATGCCGACCCACATGCCGAACACGCCGAGGGGCTTGTCGCGGAAGTTGAAGCCGACGGCGAGCATGATCATGCCGATCAGGATAGGGATAAGCATGGCGTGGAAGGAGGACATGGAGATCATGGGGCGACGGCCTTGTCGGAGTGGGAATACTGACAAGTCTAGGTCGGATTGCAGGAAATGCAGGTGATGCAGATCAGGTGGACGTAAACCAAATGTGGGGGGCAAGTGCGAATCGTCGCACCGCCCCTCCCACATGTTGACGACATCCAGTCCTGGTCTTAGGGCAGGTCGTGGCTGGCGTAGAACGCGCCCAACACCTTCACCAGATGCGCCAGGTCATGGCTGCCGCACAGTTCACGAATGGAGTGCATGGCAAACGTCGGCAAACCGATATCCACCGTACGCACACCCAGGTGGCTGGCGGTGATCGGGCCGATGGTCGAGCCGCAGCCCATGTCGCTGCGCACCACGAAGCTCTGCACCGGCACTTCCTGGGCCATGCACAGGTGACGGAAGAACCCGGCGGTTTCGCTGTTGGTGGCGTAGCGCTGGTTGCTGTTGACCTTGATCACCGGGCCGGCATTGAGCTTGGGGCCGTGGTTGGCGTCGTGCTTGTCGGCGTAGTTGGGGTGTACGCCGTGGGCATTGTCGGCCGACACCAACAGGGATTTCTGAATGGTGCGTACGAATTCATCACCTTCCGGCAAGAGTCGACGCAGGGTCTGTTCCAGCATCGGGCCATCGGCACCGCAGGCCGAGCAGGAGCCGACTTCCTCGTGGTCGTTGCACACCAGCACGCAGGTTTCGTCGCTCTCGCTGGTGAGCAAGGCTTGCAGGCCGGCGTAGCACGACAGCAGGTTATCGAGGCGTGCGCCGGCGATGAAGTCGCCGTTCAGGCCGATGACGGCGGCGCTCTGGGTGTCGTAGAAGCTCAACTCGTAGTCGAGTACCACATCGGCGTTCAGCCCATGCTCCCGTGCCAGCTGCTCGGTGAGCACGGCACGGAAGTCCACGCGTTCATCACCGGCAAATTGCGCGAGGATCGGCGGCAATTCGGTCTGGGCATTGATCGCCCAGCCCTGGTTGGCTTCACGGTTCAGGTGAATGGCCAGGTTGGGGATGATAGCGATGGGCAGCTTGAAGTCGATCAGCTGGCTTTCGACCTTGCCGTCGCGACGGAAGGTGACGCGGCCGGCCAGGGACAGGTCGCGGTCGAACCACGGCGCCAGCAGCGCGCCGCCGTAGACTTCCACGCCGAGTTGCCAGAAGCCCTGGCGTTGCAGCTCAGGCTGGGGCTTGACCCGCAGGCACGGGCTGTCGGTATGGGCGCCGACCAGGCGAATCCCGCCTTGCAACGGCGAATGGCGGCCGAGCTTGAAGGCGATGATCGAGGAATCGTTGCGGGTCACGTAGTAGCGACCGTTGGCTTCGGTGGCCCAGGTCTCGCGCTCGTCGAGGCGCTGGAAACCGGCCGCTTCCAGGCGCTGGGCCAGGGCGGCGGTGGCATGAAAAGGAGTAGGGGAGGCCTTGAGGAAGTCGATCAGGCCTTGATTCAACGCTTCGCGCATAAATAGCTCCAGACAGCAATGCGCGGAGTTTACCGTTCGAGGGCGAGAAGTGCACAGAACAAATGTGGGAGGGGGCAAGTCGCACCGCCCCTCCCACATGTACTGTATTTACAGCTTTAGAAGGGCGCCGGGCACTCAAAGCGCAAGCGCTCACCGCTTTGCGGGTGAGTGAAGCTCAGCATGCTCGCGTGCAGGCACAGGCGCGGCCAGGCAGCCAGGGCCTGTTCATGGGCATACAGGCCGTCACCGAGCAACGGATGCCCGATGGACAGCATATGCACGCGCAACTGGTGCGACCTTCCGGTAATCGGCGTCAGCTCGACGCGGCACCAGTCGCCACAGCGTTCCAGCACTTTCCAGAAGGTCAGCGCATGCTTGCCGAACTCGTGGTCCACCACATGGCGCGGTTTGGTCGGCGGGTCGTAGCGCAGGGGCAGGTCGATGCTGCCGCTGTCCAGTTCCGGCTGGCCCCAGGCCAGCGCGGTGTAGGCCTTTTCGGTTTCGCGGTCGTGAAACTGGCGGGACAGTTCGCGATGGGTATCGGCATCCCGGGCCAGCAGGATGATCCCCGAGGTTTCCCAGTCCAGGCGATGGACGATGCGGGCTTCGGGGTAGCCGTTTTCCTGCAGGCGGGTGATCAGGCAGTCCTTGTTGTCATCGGCGCGGCCGGGCACCGAGAGCAACAGGGTCGGCTTGTTCACCACCAGGACAGCGTCGTCCTGATGCAGGATATGAATAGTGGACAGCGGCATTAAACAGCCTCGCAACAAACGCCAACGGCGGCTCGACCACCCGGTTCCCGCGAAGGGATCAAGGTGACCGAGCCGCCGTGGCGGCCGCCTGTTCGATCAACGATCAGGCAGGGTGATATTGAGTTCCAGAATCGAGCAGCTGCCGTCATTTTCCAGGGCGACATGCACGTCATCGTTGCCGATATTGACGTACTTGCGGATCACCTCCACCAGCTCCTTCTGCAAGGCTGGCAGGTAATCCGGGGTACTGCGTTGGCCGCGTTCGTGCGCCACGATGATCTGTAGACGCTCTTTCGCGACCGACGCGGTGCTTGGCTTTTTGTTGGCGCGAAAGAAGTCGAGAAATTTCATTGTTTAGTTGCCTCCAAAGATACGCTCGAAGAATCCCTTCTTCTTAACATCGAGGAAGCGATGTTCCACGGTCTTGCCCAGCAAGCGATCAACCGCATCGCTGTACGCCTGGCCGGCGTCGCTCTGGTCGTCGAGAATCACCGGGACGCCCTGGTTGGAAGCCTTCAGCACGGCCTGGGATTCCGGGATCACACCCAGCAGGGTCACGGCGAGGATTTCCTTGACGTCTTCAACACCGAGCATTTCGCCGTTGCTGACGCGCTCAGGGTTGTAGCGGGTGAGCAGCAGGTGTTCCTTGATCGGGTCCTGGCCTTCCTCGGCGCGCTTGGACTTGCTGGCCAACAGGCCGAGCATGCGGTCCGAGTCACGTACCGAAGACACTTCCGGGTTGGTCACCACGATGGCTTCATCGGCGAAGTACATCGCCAGGTGAGCACCGGTTTCGATACCGGCCGGGGAGTCGCAGACCACGTACTCGAAGGTTTCCTTCAGTTCAGCGAGGACCTTGCCTACGCCTTCCTTGGTCAGCGCATCTTTGTCGCGCGTCTGGCTGGCGGCCAGTACATACAGGTTCTCAAGGCGCTTGTCCTTGATCAGGGCCTGTTGCAGGTTGGCTTCGCCGTTCACCACGTTGACGAAGTCGTACACCACGCGGCGTTCGCAGCCCATGATCAGGTCGAGGTTACGCAAACCGACGTCGAAGTCGACGATGACTGTCTTGTGGCCGCGCAGAGCGAGGCCGGTACCGATAGCGGCGCTGGTGGTGGTCTTACCCACACCACCCTTGCCGGATGTAACCACGAGAATCTTGGCCAAGGTGTTTCACCCCTAAGGAAAAAGGACTTTTCAGCCCCTGAAAAACATCTCTTGGAACTCGCCGCAGGCGGACAGCCTTTGTAGGAAAAAAGACGGGTTTTCGCAGGAAAAACGCCAACCTTCAAATGTTCCTACGCAAGTAATGCCAGTTTCGCTGTGCTATCAGAGTCTAGAGATGCTTGGAAAATGCGGCAGTATCCGTTAAAGACGGATGATGTTCAACACATCGCCCGACAGGCTGACCTGCACCGCGGCTCCCCACAGCGGATCGCGGCGCAAATCTTCCGAAACCTTGTACTGGCCCGCGATGGACACCAGCTCAGCGGTCAATTGCTGGCAAAAAATGCGCGCCTTGGTATCCCCCTTGATGCCGGCGAGGGCACGTCCGCGCATCGGGCCGTATACATGGATATTGCCATCGGCGAGAAGTTCCGCGCCGGGACTGACCGAAGAGATCACCACCAGGTCGCCGCCCTGGGCGTAAATCTGCTGTCCGCCGCGTACGGGCGTGGTGATTATCTTTGTAGGCTTGATCGTCGGTTCCGCTGGTTTTTCCGGTTTTTTCTGCACTTCGCCGACCAAAGGTTCCAGTGGACGCTCACGCGCGCCGGAGGGTGGCAGTACTGGCAGTTCAATGGCGATGGCGGCGGCAATGTCTTCGATGCGGCTGGCACGAATCGCCAGGGTTCGCAGGCCGTGGGAGCGGCACACGCGCATCAGGCCGGGCAGGTCGATGCTGCCCTGGCCGGCCGGCAGTTTGTCCAGGGCCAGTACCAGCGGGGCGTTGTTGAAGAAGTTCGGCGCCAGGGCGACCTTGGCGGCGAGCTGGCGGTCCAGGGCGTCGAGGTCGTTGCGGGCCAGTTCCAGCACGGTGATGGCGAGCATGCTGCCTTTCAGCTGGAACACGGGATCTTGGTCTAGCGGTTCGGTTTGGCTCATGGTCGGCAAAAAGCGGCTTGTCACGAAAAGTGTCGAGACTTATAACGAGAACACTCACTGGCCGCAAGCCGAGTCGAACCGTTGTAGAATGCGCGGCCCTGTCTTTCCCGGAATCTGTAATGGATCGCCCGCGTTTTCGAGCTGTATTTTTTCACCCGCGCTTTTGGCTGTTATGGCTGGGACTCGGCCTGCTGTGGCTGGTGACCCAACTGCCGTACCGTGCGCTGCTGACCATTGGTCGCCTGCTGGGTGCAGGCATGTACCATGTGGCCGGCGAACGTCGCCGCATCGCCGCCCGCAACCTGGAACTGTGCTTCCCGGAAAAATCCCCCGCAGAGCGCAAGAAGCTGCTCAAGGAAAACTTCGCCTCCACCGGCATCGCCTTCTTCGAAATGGCCATGAGCTGGTGGTGGTCGCGCCAGCGCCTGGCGCGCCTGGCCCATGTCGAAGGCCTGGAACACCTCAAGCAGGCCCAACTGGATGGCAAGGGCGTGATCCTCATGGCCCTGCACTTCACCACCCTGGAAATCGGCGCGGCCCTGCTGGGGCAGAAGCACACCATCGACGGCATGTACCGCGAGCACGGCAACCCGCTGTTCGACTATATCCAGCGCCGTGGCCGCGAGCGGCATAACCTCGACTCCCTGGCGGTCGAGCGCGAAGACGTGCGCGGCATGCTCAAGCTGCTGCGTGCCGGCCGCGCCATCTGGTATGCACCGGACCAGGACTACGGCGCCAAGCAAAGTATCTTCGTGCCGCTGTTCGGCATCCAGGCCGCCACCGTGCCTGCCACCAGCAAGTTCGCCAAGCTGGGCAAGGCGCTGGTGGTGCCGTTCACCCAGCAGCGCCTGGCGGACGGCAGCGGTTACCGCCTGGTGATCCACCCGCCGTTGACCGACTTCCCCGGCGAAAGCGATGAAGTCGACTGCCTGCGCATCAACCGGTGGGTGGAAGCCTCGGTGCGTGAATGTCCCGAGCAATACCTGTGGACCCACCGCCGCTTCAAGAGTCGGCCACCGGGCGAACCCAAGCTGTACGAAAAACGCCGTCGCTAAGACCGACTTTCCCCCACATGGAGTGATGCAATGCGCGCAGCTGAACCGGTTACAGGCTTGATTCTTTCAGGCGGCGGGGCGCGAGCGGCGTATCAGGTGGGGGTATTGGCGGCGATTGCCGAGCTGTTGCCGCCGGGGGCGCCCAATCCGTTTCCGGTGATCGTCGGCACGTCGGCCGGTGCGATCAATGCGGTGAGCCTGGCCAGCGGTGCGATGGACTTCACGGCGGCGATCCAGCGCCTGACTGCGTTCTGGCAGGGGTTTCGCAGCCACCTGGTATTGCGCAGCGATTGGCCGGGGGTGGTGCGCCAGGCGAGTCGCTTCTTTACCCACAGCTTGCTGGGGCTGGGCCGGCAGTTGCCGGTGGCGCTGCTCAACAGCTCGCCGCTGCGGGACTTGTTGCAGGACAAACTGCATTTGGCAGGTATCGACGAGGCCATCCGCCAACAGCACCTGCATGCGGTCGCCGTCACGGCCTTCGGCTATGAATCCGGGCAGGCGGTGACCTTCTATCAGGGCGGCGGCACCATCGACGCCTGGTTGCGCCATCGGCGTATCGGAGTGCCGACGCAACTGACCGTTGAACACCTGCTGGCCAGTTCGGCGATCCCCTTGCTGTTTGCCCCGGTGAAACTCGACCAGGAATACTTCGGTGACGGCGCGGTGCGCCAATCCGCCCCCATCAGCCCGGCGCTGCACCTGGGGGCGACCCGGGTGCTGGTGGTGGGTGTCAGCGGTAACCCGCGGGGCAATGAACCGATGGCGCAACGCACCTATACCGGCCAGGAGCCGACGTTGGCCCAGATCGGCGGGCATATGCTCAACAGCACGTTCATTGACAGCCTGGAAAGCGATATCGAACTGCTGGAGCGTCTGAACCAGTTCAGCCATCACCAGCCAGCCGACAGCGCGGCCCGTGGCCTGGCACCGGTGGAAGTGCTGGTCATTGCGCCAAGCCAGCCGATCGACGAAATCGCCGCAAGGCATCGGCAGGAATTGCCGGCGGCATTGCGTCTGTTCCTGCGTGGGCCGGGGGCGACCAAGACGAGCGGGGCAGGGGTGCTGAGTTACTTGCTGTTCGAGGCGGGGTATTGCAGCGAGTTGATTGAGTTGGGCAGGAAGGATGCGCTGGCCAAGCGTGAAGAGATCATGCGGTTCCTGGGCCTGCCGCCTATCTGAATGTGGGAGGGAGCAAGTCCCTCCCACATGTGTCTTGCAGTAGCTTTTAGAAGTGATACTTGACCAGGAAGCTCGCCGTGTCCTGGGTCGTCTTGAACGCGCCGGAATCCTCGATCCCGTACTTGTTCTTCCAGTAGTCGTATTCAAAGCCCACGTACAACTGCTTGTCGCCCCAATGCAGCGCCTTGCCCAAGTCGTATTTGACCTGCGGGTTGAAGTGCAGGTTGGCGTGGTAAGTGCCACGGGCGTTCTTGTCGTTGTCCACCACCCAATCCATGAAGCCGTCGATCAGGATATTCGAGTTGCCCACCGGCAGGGTGTACGACCATACCGGGGTGATCTGCCATACACCGTCGCCTGGGCGATTGCCTTCGGTCTGGCGCTGGTAGAAGTTCAGCTGGAAGTAGTCGAAGCCCGGGATGTTCAGGTCGAAGCCAGGGCCGAGCAGGTACGACTCGTTGTCGCCTTCGCCGAACTCATACGTGAAGGCCAGCAACACATCCTTGATCGGGCCGAAGGACAGGTCCTGGTCGAAAATCTTGCCGAACGACAGTCGCGGGCTGATCTCACCGTAATACGTGCTTGGGCCGACGTTGCCGTCTTCCTTGCCGTTGTAAAAGATGCGGTCGACGAAGACGAAGTTGTCGCCGTACTTCCAGGCATCGGCATGTTCGAACGTTACGGTTTGCTGGATCTGCGGGTTGACGGTAAAGCTCTTGCCCCACAGATACGTCAGGCTGTTGTTCTGCCACTGCAACAAGTCACCGGCCACGGCCTGGCCGCCGGCCAGCAGGGATCCCGCCAGCATCAGGCCTTTGAACAGAGGTTTCATTCGGTTGCTCCCGAGTTAAAGTTTTATGGTTTTTCTTCTACACAAGCGCTCTGGTGCGGCGCCTTTAGTGGTTACAAAAGTGGTCTGAATGGTCAGCTTTATTGCTACAGCAAGACCCGCGCCAAGGCGGTAAACAACCGTCGATTCAAGCGGGCGCGGAGAATACTGGCTCCCACGTCAGGGCTCAAGTGCGCCGTTACAGCGCGCACAGGGCGACAATGGGGCACGTGTCAGGTATGGGCGGGGTCGACTACGGGGCGTTCGGCCCCGCCGAGAATGTTGAACAGGATATTCAGCGACAGTGCGCTGAGGGTCGCCATGGCGATGCCGCTGTGGGTGATCGGGCTCATCCACACGGGCAACTGTGCGAAGAACTCCGGGCGCACCACGGGGATCAGGCCCATGCCGATGCTCACCGCCACCAGCAACTGGTTGCGACGGTCGGCGATATCGGCCTCCTGGAGGATCTTGATGCCGGTGGCCGCCACCATGCCGAACATGGCGATCGCCGCCCCGCCGAGCACCGCCGGGGGAATCGACGCCACCAGGTACGCGGCCTTGGGCAACAGGCTGAGCACAATCAGGAAGGCACCGGCCATCATCGTCACCGAGCGGCAGCGCACGCCGGTCATCTGCACCAGGCCGATGTTCTGCGCGAAGGAGGAATGGGTGAAGGTGTTGAAGAAACCGGCGAAGAACGACGCACCGGCATCACACAGCAAGCCACGGCGCAGCATTTTCGGCGTGACGTCCTGGCCGGTGATCTTGCCCAGCGCCAGGAACATTCCGGTGGATTCGACGAAGATAATCACCACCACCAGGCACATCGACAGGATCGGCGCCAGTTCGAACCTGGGCATGCCGAAGTGCAGCGGCGTCACCACTTGCACCCACGGCGCCTGGGCCAGGCCGCTGAGGTCAACCATGCCGATGGCCCCGCACAGGGCGTAACCCAGGCCCATGCCGATCAGCACCGAGATATTCACCCAGAAGCCGCGCATGAAGCGGTTGATCAGCAGGATGGTCGCCAGTACCAGGGCGGCAATCGCCAGGTAAATCGGTGAGCCGAAGGTGGCCGCTGCGCTGCCGCCACCGGCCCAGTTCACGGCCACGGGGAACAGCGACAGGCCGATGGCCGTGATCACGGTGCCGGTCACCAGCGGCGGAAAAAAGCGTACGACCTTGGACATGAACGGTGCGATCAGCATGCCGAAGAACCCGGCGGCGATGGTAGCGCCGAAGATGCCCTGCAAGCCGATACCGGGCATGCCGGCCATGGCGACCATGCTGCCCACAGCGGCGAAACTGGCGCCCATCATCACCGGCATACGGATGCCCACCGGGCCGATGCCGAATGACTGCACCAGGGTGGCGATGCCGGCTACCAGCAGGTCGGCGTTGATCAGAAAGGCGATTTCTTCACGGCTCAGGCCGGCGGCCTGGCCAATGATCAGGGGGACGGCGACGGCGCCGCCGTACATCAGCAAGACGTGTTGCAGGCCTACCAGAATCAGTTGCAAGAGGGGCAGCCGCACCATGGCGGGTGCGGCAGGAATCTGCGGTTCGACTAACTCGGTCATGCAACACCTCGGATCTTTTTTATTTTTGTGTTGTGTGGAACGCAATCTTCAAAACACTGCAGGTCCAAATGTGGGAGGGGGCAAGCCCCTCCCACATTGGAACTATGTGAATCTGTTAGTTGGTACGCGCCCCCTGATTGATCCACGTGCCAATCAAATCCCGCTCCTGCTGGGTCATCTGGGTGATGTTGCCCAACGGCATGATCTGGCTTGCCACGGCCTGCGCCTGGATACGTGCCGCCTGTTGCTGGATCTGCGCCGGTGTATCGAACATCACGCCGGCCGGGGCGGTGCTGAACAGCGGGCTGGTGGGTTTGGCCGAATGGCACACGGCGCAACGCTCCTGGATCACCCCGTGGACCTTGTCGAAATCAATCGTCGCCTGGGCAGGCGCAGGTGCGGCGGCCGGAGCTGCCGGCGCGGCGGGTTTCAAGCCACCGCCCAATGCGGTTTCCGGCAACGGTTGGTACTCAATGGCCGCCGGTGCCTTGGCGACTTCCGCCACCGGCTTGGGCCCGGTCACATACGCCAGGCAAATCATGGCCAACGCACCCACGGGCAAGGTCCACGCATACTTCTGGCTGTTATGCCGCGTGTTGAAGTAGTGCCGCACCAGCACCGCCGCCACCGCGATCCCGGCCAGGATCAGCCAGTTGTATTGGCTGCCGTAGGTGCTCGGGAAGTGGTTGCTGATCATGATGAACAGCACCGGCAGGGTGAAGTAGTTGTTGTGCCGTGAGCGCAGCAGACCCTTGGCCGGCAGGGCCGGATCGGGCGTGCGGTGCTCGGCGATCGCCGCCACCAACGCGCGCTGCGCCGGCATGATGATGCGGAACACGTTACCGACCATGATGGTGCCGATCACCGCGCCCACGTGCAGGTACGCACCACGGCCGCTGAACACTTTGCTGAAGCCGTACGCGGCGGCAATCAACAGCACGAACAGGATCAAGCCGAGCAGGGCAGGGCGTTTGCCCAGGGCCGAGTCGCAGAGGAAGGAGTAGATGAACCAGCCGGCGAACAGTGAGCCGATGCCCAGCAAGACGCCTTCGCCGCCACTGAGGCTGCTGCCGGGGGCGAGCAGGTAGAGCGTCGGGTTGAGGTAGAACACCACGCACAGCAGCGCGACGCCCGACATCCAGGTGAAATAGGCTTCCCATTTGAACCAGTGCAGGTTGTCCGGCATGGTCGGCGGGGCCAGTTTGTATTTTTCCAGGTGGTAGATACCGCCACCGTGGATCGCCCACAAGTCACCGGACAGGCCGTCCTTGGGGTTGACGCGGTTGAGGTTGTTTTCCAGCCAGACGAAGTAGAACGAAGCGCCGATCCAGGCGACGCCAGTGATCATGTGAACCCAGCGCACGCTGAGGTTCAGCCATTCCAACAGATGTGCTTCCACAGTCTTTACCTCTCGCCTGTCACCCTTGTTGTCGGGTGATCCGGCCTTCTCTTATTGGTGGGGGGCGAGGATCAACCGCTCATCCTCTTTGAAAAAATGCTCATCGCAGTTATTGCCTGTGCCACTGCGATCAACCACCAGGAAGTCATCCCGCTTTTCGATCGTCAGCACCGGGTGGTGCCAGACGCCGCGATGGTAATTGATGCCCTGCCTGCCGTTGGTGACGAAGGCGCGGACCAAGCCTGATACAGGTGCATCGCCAAGTGGCGCGACCACGATCAGAAAGGGGTTGCCGAGCAGCGGAATGAAGGCCTGGCTGCCCAGCGGGTGTCTCTCCAGCATGCACACGGTCAACGGCATATCCAGCGCGTCGGCGCGGAAGATGCTGATGATCGCGTTGTCTTCAGGCTGTGCGGTTTCTACCGTTGCCAGCTTGTGAAAGCGCATGGTCGACCCGTTGTTGATCATGAAGTGATCGCTGCCGTCGGTTTCGATAACGTCTCCGAAAGGGGCGAAGGCTTCTTTGGTCAGGGGTTCGATCATCAGTGTGCGCATGGCTGTCTTCTTATCCGAGTTCTGTGTTGTTAAAACTATTTTGTGTGTGGCAATGAGCTTATGTGGTGAGCGGGCTTGCCCGCGCTGGGCTGCGAAGCGGCCCCAACAAGATCACTGCGTTTCTTCTGTGAAAACGCGGTGTCTGCTTCCAGGGTCGCTTCGCGCCCCAACGCGGGCGGTGCGACGATTCGACAAGCCCGCTCACCACAACAAGCTCTTTTGCCACAGGATTCAGCGTTTACCTGGAGACTTTACCCAGCACACGCAGGCGACTCACACCGCCATCCGGGAACACGTTCAGGCGGATATGGGTGATCGGCCCCAGCGCCTTGATCTGCTCGGCGAAGGTGTGTTCGGCGTGCATTTCCAGTTTCTGTGCCGGCAGCAGTTCGCGCCAGAACAGCGACTGGGTTTCGATCTGGCTGTCGGTGCCGCCCTTCACGAAGGCGCCCTGGATCGAGCAGGTGTCCGGGTAGTTGCCCTTGAAGTGCAGGGTGTCGACGATGATCTTCTCGATTTCGCCGGGGTGGCCCAGGGCGACGATCACCCAGTCATTGCCTGGCGTGCGACGGCGGGCGGTTTCCCAGCCATCGCCCATGTTGACGCCACGGCCTGGGTTGAGAATGTTGCTCATGCGCCCGAAGTGTTCATCGGAACACGCCAGTGCGCGACCACCGTTCAATGCGGCAGCCAGGTCGATCTGTTCGTTGTCGCCCACTGCCGACCAGTCGCGGAACGGCACGCCGTACACACGCAGACGGGCCACGCCGCCATCCGGGTAGATGTTGAAACGCAGGTGGCTGAACGCCTGGTCGTTGCTGATCTCGTGGTAGTGGTGGCTGTTGCCTTGCAGCTCGACGGCCGACAGGACTTCTACCCACTGGGTGTTGTCGTCAGGCTCGCCCGAGGCCAGGAAGCAGGCTTCCAGGGAGGCCGACGGCGGGTAGTTGCCGGTGAAGAATGACGTGTCGATGTCCACGCCCTTGATCGAGCCCGGTACGCCCAGGCGGATCACTGCGCTGTCGTAGCCTTCGAAGCGCTTGCGGCGTGACTCCCAGCCGTCCATCCACTTGCCGTTGTCATCGAAAACGCCCTCCTTCCACACGGCCGGGGTCGGCTGGAACAGGCGGTTGGCGTCGGCGAACCAGTCATCTGTCACGGAGATGATCTTGGTGCCCAGGCGGGCGTCGGCCAGGTTGACGAACTTTTCGAAAGGTACGGCGTAAGCTTTCATTCTTCTTGTCTGCCTTAAATTGAGTGGCTGGGGATGGTCGTTTAGAGGGTCAGTAAACGGAACAACGCGATCTTGTTGATCTCGTCCAGCGCGCACTTGAACTCGGCATCCACCGAGTTGTGAATGCGGGTTTCGAACGCGGCGAGAATCTGGTGCCGGTTGCTGCCTTTTACCGCCATGATGAAGGGAAACTTGAACTTGGCCTTGTAGGCATCGTTCAGCTCGGTGAAGCGTGAGAACTCTTCGGCCGTGCAGTGGTGAATCCCCGCGCCAGCTTGCTCATCGGTGCTGGCTTGGGTGAGTTGGCCCTGGACGGCCGCTTTGCCGGCCAGGTCCGGGTGAGCGTTGATCAACGCCAGCTGACTGGCGTGATCGGCGCTCAACAGGATGTCGCTCATGCGCTGGTGCAGGGTTTCGATCTGGTCGATCGAGGCGTCCTGGCCCAGGTCGAAGGCCTTTTCGGCCACCCATGGCGAGTGTTCGTAGATGTCGGCGAAGGCCTGGACGAAGGCGTCACGGCTCAAGGTCGAAGGTTTCAAGGTCTGGAAAGCGGTCATTTTGCCGCTCCCTGAAAAGGGTGTACGTCATGCCAGTGGCGGGCGATGTCGACGCGGCGGGTGAACCACACCTGGTCATGGCCCTTGGCGTATTCGATAAAGCGCTTGAGGGCGGCCAGGCGCGCCGGGCGGCCGATCAGGCGGCAATGCAGGCCGATCGACAGCATCTTCGGTGCCTCGGCGCCTTCGGCATACAGCACGTCGAACGCGTCTTTCAGGTACTCGAAAAAGTCATCGCCCTTGTTGAAACCCTGCACCTGGGTGAAGCGCATATCGTTGGTGTCCAGGGTGTAGGGGATCACCAGGTGCGGCTTGCCGGTGGGGGTGTTGGGTTCCCAGTAGGGCAGGTCGTCGTCGTAGGTGTCGCAGTCGTACAGGAAGCCGCCTTCCTCCATCACCAGCCGCCGCGTGTTGGGGCCGGTGCGCCCGGTGTACCAGCCCAACGGGCGTTCGCCGGTCAGTTCGGTGAGGATGCGGATGGCTTCGAGCATATGCTCGCGCTCCTGGGCCTCGTCCATGTATTGGTAGTCGATCCAGCGGTAGCCGTGGCTGCAGATCTCGTGGCCGGCGTCGACCATGGCGCGGATCACATCCGGGTGACGCTGGGCAGCCATGGCCACGGCGAAGATGGTCAAAGGAATGTCGAATTCCTTGAACAACTTGAGGATGCGCCACACGCCGGCCCGGCTGCCGTATTCGTACAGCGACTCCATGCTCATGTTGCGCTCACCCTGCAGCGGCTGGGCCGAGACCATTTCCGAAAGGAAGGCTTCGGACTCTTTGTCACCGTGCAGAATGTTGCGCTCGCCGCCTTCTTCGTAGTTGAGTACGAACGACAAGGCGATGCGTGCCTTGCCCGGCCAGTGGGGGTGAGGAGGGTTACTGCCGTAACCGATCAGGTCGCGTGGGTAGTCAGCGCTCACTGCAGTCTTCCTTCTTGTTCGTGGTAGCAAGTGTGTGGCGGCCAGCGGAAAGACTGGGTGGCGTCACAGCGATGGGCTGATTGTATACAACTTAATGGTCACTTTGTAAGCCTGTATTTCCGCATTTTTTCCGTGGAGTTGCCGCCGTTCAGCACTGCAAGAAACTTGCCCGATTGGTCAGTAAACGGACAAAAGGTCTTTTAAAAGCAAGGCTTGCTGGGAAATCCCGTTGAGGATCGAGGCGTCGCAGCCTGTGCGAAACTTTGTGGTTTTTATTGTGTACAATTTTTATTAAAAGTGTCTTAATCGGCCTATCAGCGGCTTTTTGATGCCCCGTAAAGGTGCAGCCTATTTCACTTCATGCAAGGGAGCCCGCCCCATGGGACGACTGACGACACACGTACTCGACGCAGCCCACGGCTGCCCCGGCAGCGCCATCCAGGTTGAGCTGTACCGCGTCGACGGCGCGCAGCTGGAACTGGTCGCCACTGCGCTGACCAACAGCGATGGCCGCTGCGACGCGCCGTTACTGCAAGGTGATGACTACCGCAGCGGTGTCTACCAATTGCAATTCAGCGCCGGCGATTACTACCGCGCCCGCAGTGTGCAATTACCGGAGCCGGCCTTCCTGGATGTGGTGGTATTGCGCTTCGGCATCAGCGCCGAACAGGATCACTACCATGTGCCCCTGCTGATTTCGCCCTACAGCTACTCCACCTATCGCGGTAGCTGAGTCGTCACCTGGTTACACCCCCAAGCTCTTCGTTGGTTTTTCGCCCGCCCACACTGCGGGCTTTTTTTTGTGCGCGGCACCCGTCAATTATCTAGCGCCCCCTGGGCGTTTGCGCTGCATAGGCTAGGGCTTTCCTCGACGAAGATACCGCCGTGACTTCACCTACCGATCCCGATATGGCTGACGACGATGCGTTGCAGGCCATGCGTCGCCAACTGACCCGGTCCATCAACCGCAGCCCCCATCCCAGCCTGTTGATCAATTGGCTGGCCATTGCCGACCTGCGCTGCTCCCAGTCGGTCAAACACCAGTCTCGCCTGATCCTGCATGCGCCCAAGGTGCTGCGGGTGATTCGCGCCGAGCTGCGCAAGGCCTTTGACCTGGACCCGGACGGCCTGCTCTTCACCGAACCCAAGCCGCCGGCAGCCGCGCAGCAGGTCGACAGTCTGACCGACCGTGCGTTACGGCTGATGGTGTTGCCTGCAGTGCCGATCAACCTCAATCAGTTCACCGCTGTCAGCCTCAAGGCCGAACCGGCACGCCAGCTGCCGTTTACGCCGCTGGAGGCGTTGCGCCGGGTGATTGCGCTCAACCTTTCGGCTCGACTTGCCCAGGTGCACAGCGCCTATTGGCAGGCGCTGGTGCCGGGTTCCTGGCTGACGCGCCAGGAGCGCTGGGCGGTTTTGCACAAGCAGCAGTTCGCCGACCAGGCCTTTGTGGCGCGGCAGTTGGACGAGCTGTCGGAGGGGGCGATGGGCATGCTCCAGGCGCTGGCGGACGCTCCGACGGCCGAGGCGCGCCGACGCGCCGGTGAGCCATGGGCCAGCGTCAAGGCCAGTGAGTTGATGTGGCCGGGCGTGGGGCCGCGGCTGATGCCGATCCCCGGCGCCCTGCATATTTATCGCGAGGGCGACCCGGCGGGCGGGCCGCACGTGATGTACCTGCCGGGTGCCCGCCGCAACTACTACGAATATCCGTCGTTCGCCCACTTGCAGTGTGGCCTGGTGGCACTGATCAATGGCGCCTCGTTCGACGACCTCTGGCAGTGCCTGCCGCTGCGGCGCCGGCATGAGGTGTGCCGGCCCGAAGACGCGGCGGCGGCGCCCGGACGCGGTGTGGCATTGAGGGGCGATGCGCTGGCATACAGCGCGCAGGCGGTGCTGGAGGGGCAATGGGAAAACGAGTTGGCCTGTGGGATGTCGATCAACCTTGCGCAGGTGTTTTCCGCCAGGCGCGAGCCGCTGGAGATGAATGCCGCGCGACTGCTCGCCTATATCGAACGCGCGCGCCGACACTGGGTGGGCAAGGCACGCCTGGGCAGCCTTCGCCGGACGTTGCAGGACTGGGATCAGCATCGACGGCGCAAGGAAATCCTGTTCGCCAGCACCGCCGCGCACCTGCCCGTGAACACGGCGCTGCAACAGCTCAAACGGTATGAAAAAGGCCTGATGGCATTGCTCGACCCGCAGGACGTCGGGGCGGATACCCAGGCCTTTGACGATTTCGTCGTGTTGGAGCAGCGGCGCAAGGTGCACGCGGACACCCTGCACACGCTGCTGCACGGCGCGCAATTGCAGCTGTTCGACCCTGCCTTCTGGAAGGCGCGCCCCACCGGTCAAGCCAGGCGCCTGAACGCGCTCATCGACGGGTGGAGTGATGTGCTGCGCGCCGACATCTTCTTGCTGCATCGGCTGCAATTGATCCGCGCAGTCCATCGCGACCTGCTGGTGGATGTGCTGGATACGCCGCTGGCCAGCAAGCGCGCCGGCAGTGATACCCGCGTGCTGTCCGTGCTGGTGGGCAGCGCCGACGCCTTTGAGCCTCTGCACAGCGTGTTTGCGGTGACCCGCACCACGGCGCTCAACGATCCGCAGCGCCGGGTGCCGGTGGTGCTGTGCGCGTTGGGGCGCGAGGGTGGCGTGGCGACGTTTGCCAGCCTCGAAGCCTTGTCCCTGGGCATCGAGGCCAGCCTCGACAGCCGTGATGGGTCTGTGTTGTGGCGCTACATCGAGCGGCCGCAGCGCAACGCCCTACGTGAACAGGTGGCCAATCAAACCCTGGCGGTGCGCTATGAGGTCAGCGAGGGTAATCCTGTGTTGCTTGCGCTCAAAAGGCTGATGAAGGGGTACCTGCGCCAGCAGCGCGGGTTTGATGGCAGCGCGAATATTTTCAGTGAAACCCGGGATGTCCAATTGACTCGCTCTCTGTTGGCCGTCGAGTTGGAGAAGCACCTCGACGCGCCGGTCAGCGATGCCCTTATTCAAGCACGGGCCCAGGTCGATCTGGTGCGCAAGGCGGCGAGTGCCAAACACAGATTGCCGAGTTGGCTGGCCGAGGCGACGGTGGCGCAACGCAACCGTTTCAAGTACCTGCAGAGCCGCTACCTGGGCAGCGTCCTGGCCTATGAAGAGCGCCTCGGGCAGCGTTTGCCGGATCTGCACAGCTTCGCCCGCCGCCTTTTGATTGCGCGCTTGCGTGAGGACGGCCTGCCGCCGCAACTGGACATCGACACTCCGTTTATCGAAATGCCCGACCGGGTCGATGGCCGCTTCTGCGGTTGGGAAAGCGGCTGTACGGTCGGCGATCGCAAGGAAGTCCTCGCGCCCAGTACTGAGCGTTCGCGCTTGAGCCTGCTGCAACTGGCACTGCACAACCTCGACCCGCAGATGATGTCCACCTGGTGGCGCTTCCGTTATGCCCAGTACCTGCAACCGGCCTGGCGGCAGCAACTGAGCCCGCGTTACCTGATCGGCATGGTGTCCTCGCTGGATATTGGCGGGCGCTACGAAGCCTTGATCAATCGTGCGTTTTATCCCCCCGATGCCGCTGCGCACCGGCTGAGCGACGCACGTGTCCCGGAGCTGCTCAGGCGGGCCTTGCAGGCGGGTATCGAGGCGCATCTCCATTCGGCGATTCAGCAGGGGCTGACCCCGAGTGCCCAACGTTTTTTCAACACGGCAATGGCGGCCCGTGTGCCCGCGGATTTGCTTGCACACGGCGATCAGTTGCAACTGCACGTGGCGCATCTGGTGGGCCATACCCTGCAGCACGATCGCTATATCGCCGGCATCCTGCTGATTCACGACCTGTTGTCGCAACGCTGCGTGGTCTATTGGCCCAGTGCGCCGGATGCGCGGCACATTCATGAGTACGCCAGCCTGCAAGAGGCCCATGAGCACTTCAATCGTGTCGGGGCGTTGCCCGATTACGTCAGCGCCCTGGCCCGGCATGTTGCGCCGGGCTGGGCGTTTGAAGCCATCGCCCATCACCCGGGCCCGGTGCACGCGCAAGCCGGCTTTTTTCAGCCGAGTAATCTGCTGCCGGGCGCGATCATGCTGCAGGGGCTCTGGCGCGCGGCTGATTTCGTTCGCTCATTCAATATCAAGCACCTGGTGCCCGCGGCGCGTGTCGAGGAGATTGAACAGCAACTGCTTGAGCAAATCGCCAGCGACCCGCTGAACTGGCTGGCCTGGGTCCCGACGTCCCACGCCGATGCCCAGGCCCTGTTGTACCGGGCGCGGGTGCTTGAGTTGCACCGCCAGGCCCAGGCGCACAGTCAGTCCGGCCAGGCGCTGCAGCGCTACCGCGAACAGCGCCTGGAGGCGCAACGTGACACGCGTCGGCGGGCGTTGCTGTCGGTGGTGGTGCCGTTTTTCAGCTTGGGTAACCAGCTGTACGAGTTGCTGCTCACCTCGCGGCGTTATCACCGCTATGGTGATGCGCGGGATGCGGTGGATGTGGCGTTTGGCACGGTGTTTTTGACGATAGACCTGTTACTGACGTTTTTCCCCGGCCCCAAGCTGAAGCCGGGCACTGTGGCGAACCCGGCGGTCCGTTCCATGGGCGCCGGCTTGAATCGTATCCACCGCGCGAGCGTCTCGACGTTGGGCCGGGTCGCCCCATTGGAGCCGTCGCCATCGAGGGGCGCGCGCTTCAATCCCCTGGAGCGTTTCAAAACCCAGGGTGCGCCGCAGGAGGCCGTGGCGTTGAAGGGGCCGGGCGAAAAAGGCATCTACGTCAAACACGGCGAGTACTTCATGGTGGACGACACGCACCACTACCCGGTTTACCGACGTGGCGACGAAGCGTATTTCCGCCTGAAGAACCGGCAGGCGCCGGGCACCGATGAGTTGATCCTGACGGTCCATGAGCCCCGGGAGTGGCTGCTGGGGGCGGATGCACCCGTGGCCGGGCCGAGTTCGGCCACGCTCACCCCGTGGCCGGTACCTGCCCGAGCACCAGGCTGGCGACCGCCCACGGCACCGATGGCCACCCACAACCGTATTCTTCAGTCCTCCGCGCCGGCGGACTACTGGTTCAGTTGGCGTACCCGGGTGCCTGAAGCCCAGGCGACGAGTACACCGGCTTCCGGGGTATTTCACGTGCATCTGGAACCGCCCGGTTTTCCCTACGACGCTATTTACATCGGCTCCAGGTATGACACCGCGACGCAATCGGGCGTTGGTTATTACCGGTTGCTTCACCAGGGTGATCACGCACCGTTAAGCACACTCGGGTTTATTGCCAGGAACGAGCCGCTGGTTTCAAAGGCCCAGGTGGATATCGAGCGCTGGACCGGCGGCGCGCTGCAGGAGCAGCCGATTCCGGTGTCGCGCCTGCCATCGGGGGAGTGGCAATTGCACGCGCCGTTGTTCGACGGGCCGCTGGAGCCACAGGTGGGCAGGGCGTTCCCGGGCATTACGCGGCAAAGCCAGGCGTCTGCGATTGCCAGGGTGATTGAGTTGGCCGATTCCTCGCGCTCGGTCACGGCCAGCCATTTGCTCAACCTGCGGGCCACCCTGGACAACTGGTTGACCCCCAACCCTGTGAGGTTGGGCCAGACCGATGATTTGCTCAACCTGCTGCGGCCCACGCCAACGCGGGGCGCCAATCTGTTCATTGGCTACGAAGGCAAGGCGCCGGGTTTCACCCGTGTCGATTTCAGTTCGCCGGTCGCCGTGGCGCCGCGACTCAAGGCCGGTGGTGCGCAGGTCTCCGAAGCACGCAAAACCCTGCAGCGGGAGGCCGTCAGGGCTGTACTGGAGCAGCAGGGCTTCCGCCTTCACGAATGGCGTGTGCGGCGCGGCAAGATCCTCGTGCCTGAGCTGGTTGCCACCCATCCCCATTCGAACAACCTGTACTACGTGACCTATCAGTGGTTCGAGCGCGGTTCGGTGGCGTTGAACAAGCGGCTCACTGACCGCTGGCTCCAGGCAGCCATCCGTTCGCACCGGGATTCCGTCCTCGCCGCCACGGTCAGCGGGGCGATGGAGGAACAGCGCCTGGTTCGGATCGTCGCAGGCATCCAGTGGCCGGTGCTGGGGAACCTGGCGCCCAGCGTTTACTTCGTCAAACTGAGCCCACCCGTGCCTTGAGCAGCGAGGCAACGCCGGCGCAGCCGAACAGCGCGGCGCTGACGCGGTTGAACCAGTGTTGGCCGCTGCCGCTGCGCAGGTAGCGCGCAGCACCATGGGCGCCGAGGCCGTAGGCGAGTTTGCACAGCAGGTCGAGGAGCGTCCAGGTGGCGATCATGATCAGCAATTGCGGCAGGAACGGCTGCTGGCTGCTGAGGAACTGCGGTAGGAAGGCGGCGAAAAACAGGATGTCCTTGGGGTTGCTGGCCCCCAGCACGAAGGCGCGGCCGAACAGTGCGCGAAAACGCGGCACCGGCGCCGCCTCCGGGACGGTCGCGCCGTGGGACGGCTGGCGCGATTGCTGCCAGCTCTGCCAGGCGAGGTAGAACAGGTAGAGCGCGCCGACGATCTTCAACGCGCTGAAGAGTTGTTCCGAAGCCAGCAGCAATGCGCCCAGGCCCAGGGCCGACGCGCTCAACAGGCAGATCGAGGCAATCACCCCACCGAGAAATGCCGGGTACGAGCGGCGCAGGCCGTAGTTCAGGCTGTTGCTGATCATCAGCAACGACAGCGGCCCCGGGATCAGGATCACCACCAGCGCAGCGCCGCTGAACAGCAGCCAGGTTTCCAGACTCATTGCATGCTCCTTTTCTATAGAAAGACGAACTTGGCGATAAAGATCGCGCACAACACCCACAGGCTTACGGAAATCTCGCGGTACTTGCCGGTGCCCGCCTTGAGCGCCACATAGGTGATAAAGCCCAGGGCGATACCGTCGGCGACCGAGAAGGTCAGGGGCATCATGATCGCAGTCACGATGGCCGGGATGCTGTCGGTGGCCTCATCCCAATTGATGTGGGCCATGCTCGCCATCATCAGCATCGCCACGTAGATCAGCGCACCGGCGGTGGCATAGGCCGGGATCATGCCCGCCAGCGGTGCGAAGAACATGGCCGCCACAAACAACACGCCGACCGTCACCGCCGTCAACCCGGTACGGCCACCTGCGGCCACCCCGGCGGCGCTTTCCACGTAGCTGGTCACCGGCGGCACCCCCACCATGGCACCGAACACACTCGAAGCGCTGTCGGCCTTGAGGGCGCGGGACAGGTTATCGATCCTGCCGTCGGCGTTGACCAGCCCGGCGCGTTGCGCAACGCCCATCAGTGTACCTGCAGTGTCAAACATGTGCACAAAAAGGAAGGCAAATACCACGCTGATCATGCTGACATTGAATACACCTTTTATGTCCATGGCCATCCAGGTCGGCGCCAGGCTCGGAGGCGTGGAGAGAATGCCGTTGTAGTGCACCAGGTCCAGGCCCCAGCCGGCCAGGGTCACGGCGATGATGCTGATGAGGATCGCGCCGAACACCCGGTGGTAGCTGAGGATCGCGATCAGCAGGAAACACACCGCCGCCAGCAGCGGCGCCGGCTCGTGCAGCGAACCGAGCTTGATCAGGGTGGCCGGGCTGTCGACGATGATGCCCGCGGTTTTCAGGCCGATCACCCCGAGGAACAGCCCGACACCAGCACCCATGGCGTGGCGCAGGCTCACCGGAATGCTGTTGAGCAGCCATTCACGCACCCGGGAAAGGGTCAGGCCCATGAACAGCACCCCGGAAATAAACACCGCACCCAGCGCGGTTTCCCAGTGGTAACCCATGGTGCCGACCACGGTGTAGGTGAAAAACGCATTCAGGCCCATGCCCGGCGCCAGGCCCACCGGCCAGTTGGCGTACAGGCCCATCAGCAGGCAACCCAGCGCGGCGGCGATGCAGGTGGCGACGAACGCAGCGCCGTGATCGATGCCGGCATCGGCCATGATGTTGGGGTTGACGAAGATGATGTAGGCCATGGTGATGAAGGTGGTGAGCCCGGCGATCAGCTCGGTCTTCACTGTGGTGCCATGCAGGCGCAGTTTGAACAGGCGTTCGAGCCAGCCGTTCTGTGAGGGGGCAAGGTCCAGCGGCGAGGCTTCGGATTTGCGGCTATCCACAGCGAGTACTCCTCAAGCATTTTATTGTTATGTCCAGCGCGGGGCGCTGTGAGGTACCGGCGGGTTTTGTTGACCAATAGGTCAGGAACTCGCACGAAGCGAATTATGCTTTTGTATACAAATAAAGCAAATAATGTTTTCTATTTTCTGCATGAAAAGGATGAAAGGCAAAGCCAGGGCGCCACCGAGGATCAAGGCTGGCCTGCAAGTGCCTGGTTGACTGCGAGCCAACCGTTTACCGCTTCTTCGCCCGCTTCGGCGAAGGCACGCTGCAACAGCTTCACCTGTTCACGGCGCAGCGACTGCTCGAAACGCAGGCCTTCCTCGGTCAACTCCAGCAGGCGTTTGCGCTTGTCGGTCTGCGACGCGACGCTGTCCACCAGGTGCATTTCCTGCAATTGGCGCAAGGGTATGTTCAGCGCCTGCTTGCTCACACCGAGCAGTTCCAGCAGTTGCTTGACGCTCAGCGCCGGGTAGCGCGCGATAAAAAACACGATGCGCTGGTGCACCCGGCTCAGGCCACGGCGTTCAAGCATTTCATCGGCCTTGGCAGTGAACGCCTGGTAACCAAAGAAGAACGCTTCCATGGCTTGTTGCTGGCTGCTTTGGTTTTTAAGGTCAAGCATGTTGATGTATCCACTCAAGCTGTCGTAATTTCGGTCAACCAGTTTGACGTATTTCCCACAGGCTTCGCTAGCGGTGACCTTATGGCCTTCTCTGAACGTGTTACGCGCCTCAAAAGCTCCTTGATCCGTGAAATCCTCGCGGCCGCCCAGCGCCCGGAAGTGATGTCGTTCGCCGGTGGCCTGCCGGCCGAAGCCATGCTGCCGGCGCTGGACTGGGATGATATGCCGCTGAACATCGGCCAATACGGCATGAGCGAAGGCGAGCCGCAGTTACGTGAACTGCTCGCCGCCGAAGCGCGTGGGTTGGGTGTGCCGTGCCAGGCCAGCCAGGTGCTGGTGGTCAGCGGTTCCCAGCAAACCCTGGACCTGGCGGCCAAGCTGTATATCGACAAAGGCACCAGGATCCTGCTGGAAGGCCCCACCTACCTGGCCGCCCTGCAGATCTTCCAGCTGTTCGGCGCCGATTGCCTCAGCGTGCAACTGGAAGCCGATGGTCCCGACCTGGCCAGCCTGCGCGCCAATCTCGAACGCCATCGCCCGGCGTTCATCTACCTGATCCCGACGTTCCAGAACCCTTCGGCCGTGCGCTACAGCGAAGCCAAGCGCGAGGCCGTCGCCGCTTTGCTCGATGAGTTCGGCGTGACCCTGATCGAAGACGAACCCTATCGCGAGCTGACCTTCGACGGCGGCAGTGCGCAGCCCATCGTCGGCCGCTTGAAAAAAGCCAGCTGGATCTACACCGGCACGGTCTCCAAGACCTTGCTGCCCGGCCTGCGCGTGGGGTACCTGATCGCCAGCCCGGACCTGTTCCCGCACCTGCTCAAGCTCAAGCAATCGGCGGACCTGCACACCAATCGCGTCGGCCAGTGGCAGGCCATGCAGTGGATCGGCACGCAGAAATACCAGCAACACCTGGTGGAACTGCGCAGTTTCTACCGCGAGCGCCGCGACGCATTCCAGGCTGCATTACAACGCCACTTCAGCGAACTGGCCGACTGGCAAGTGCCCCAGGGCGGATTATTCTTCTGGCTGACCTTGAAACAGCCGCTCGATACCCGCACTTTGTTGGCACCTGCGCTCGATCAGGACGTCGCGTTCATGCCCGGTGAACCGTTCTTTTCCGAGCCGGACCAGCATTTAGGCTCACTGCGACTCAATTTCAGCCATATCGACCCGGCCCGCCTGGACGAAGGGCTCAAACGCCTGGCCGCGGTGGTCCGTCAAGCACAGCACGCGCAAGCGGCATAAGGGGAGCCCCATGTACAAGGTTTATGGCGATTACAAGTCGGGCAACTGCTACAAGGTCAAATTGATGCTCAACCTGTTGGGTATCCCGTATCAATGGGTGGATATCGACATCCTCAACGGCGATACCGAGACCCCTGAATTCCTGGCCAAGAACCCCAACGGCAAGATCCCGGTGCTGGAGCTGGAGGATGGCACCTGCCTGTGGGAGTCCAACGCGATCCTCAACTTCCTTGCCGATGGCAGCGAATTCCTGCCCACCGAACCGCGCCTGCGCACGCAAGTGCTGCAGTGGCAGTTTTTCGAGCAGTACAGCCATGAGCCGTACATTGCGGTGGCGCGGTTTATCCAGTTCTACCTGAACATGCCGGAAGATCGCCTGGAGGAATACAAGACCACCCACAAGCGCGGTTACAAGGCTCTGAAGGTCATGGAGCGTCAGCTGCAAACCACGCCATACCTGGTGGGCGAGCAGTATTCGATTGCCGATATTGCGCTGTATGCCTACACCCATGTAGCCCATGAAGGTGGGTTTGACCTGACGCCTTACCCGGCGGTGCAGGCCTGGTTGAAGCGCGTGGCCAGCCATCCCAGGCATGTGGCCATGCTCGACTGATCACCACGGTCAAAAACGGTGGGAGGGCGGTGCGACGATTCGACTTGCCCCTCCCACATTCAGCTCGATGCCGTGCCAGATAATTCATCGTTCAGCAGGTCGAAACAGCGCTGCGCCGCCGGGCTCAATCCCATCCCGCTACGACTGATCAAGCCGATCTCGCGGTTCACCCCGGGATGATCGATATGGATGCGCTTCAACCCCTCCAGGCTGTCCGCCGCCGACTCCGGCAGTACGCTGATCCCCAGCCCCTGACGCACCAGCGCCAGCACCGTCGACATGTAGTTGGCCTCCATCCCGGCGTTCATCGTCAACCGCGTCTCATCGAACAGCCCATCCACTTGCTCGCGTACGCTGCTGTCGCGGCCGGTAAGGATGATCGGCTGGTCCGCCAGTTGCTCCAGGGTCAATTGGCGATGGTGGGCGAGGGGGTGATCCAGCGGTACGAACGCACACAATCGATCATTCAGCACCGGGGTGAACTCCAGGCCATGGCTTAGCCGCGCCCGTACGCCAATACCGAAATCCACTTCGCCTGCGCGCACCTGGGCATGAATGCGATGGGCCACCAGGTCCTGCAGGCGTACTTCGATCCCGGCAAAACGCTCGCGAAACAGACGCAGGGCCGGGGGCAGGGCGCCGGCGCAGACCGACGGCAGGGCCGCGAGGGTGACCACGCCACGGCGCAAGGCCGCGAGGTCGCGGGAGCCGGTGACGATGTTGTCCAGGTCCAGCAGCAGTTTTTCCATCGGCCCGCGCGCGTCCTGGCCGGCAGCGGTGATGCTCACATGCCGGGGGCTGCGGTCGAGCAGGGCGACGCCGAGCCAGTCTTCGAGTTGTTGCACCTGCACGGTGAGTGCCGAAGGCGAAAGATGCAGCTCATGGGCGGCCTTGATAAAGCTGCCGGTGCGGGCCACCGCAAGGAACGCCTGAATGTGCTGGATCGAATTTTTCATTGTTGTTGTTCTCGAGCGTTTTGTTTTTACGAATATGACTGGCTGAACATTCCAATTTACAAAGAGTAACGCGCTTCCAATACTCCAGGGAAAACAATAACCGGCCACCAAGGCCGCTCTGGAGTAACCCATGCTCGCAACCCTGGGTGTCATTACCATCCTGTGCCTGCTCGCTGCCGTCATGAGCAAACGCCTTTCGCCACTGGTGGCCCTGATCGCCTTGCCGATCATCGCCGCGCTGCTCGGTGGGTTCGGCCTGCAAACCAGTGCCTTCATCATTACCGGCATCAAGAACGTCGCCCCCGTGGTGGGCATGTTCGTGTTCGCGATCCTGTTTTTCGGGATCATGACCGATGCCGGTATGCTCGATCCCATCATTGATCGCATCCTGCGCACGGTAGGGACACGTCCTACACGGATTGTCGTTGGGACTGCGACCCTGGCCCTGTTGGTGCACCTGGACGGTTCCGGTGCCGTGACCTTTCTGGTGACGGTGCCGGCGATGCTGCCGTTGTATACGCGGCTGGGCATCGATAAACGCATCCTCGCCTGTGTCTGCGCGATGGCCGCCGGGGTCAATTTCCTGCCGTGGACCGGCCCGGTGCTGCGCTCTTCGGCGGCCTTGCACGTGCCGGTGGCGGACCTGTTCCAGCCGCTGATCCCGGTGCAGATCGTCGGGCTGATCTTCGTCTTCGCCTGCGCCTGGTGGCTCGGCCGGCGAGAAGAAAGACGCCTGGGCCTGGGCGCCGGCTCCAGCGTGGACGCCGTGCCGCAACGGGTGCTCAGCGACGACGACATCAAGCTGCGCCGCCCCCGCCTGTTCTGGGTCAACCTGATCCTGACCGTGCTGGTCATGGTGGTTATGATCGCCGGCTGGGTCGACCCGGTGGTGATGTTCATGCTCGGCACCGTGGTAGCGCTGTGCATCAACTACCCGAACGTGGACGCCCAACGCGCCCGCATCGATGCCCATGCGAAAACCGCCCTGACCATGGCCAGTATCCTGCTCGCCGCCGGGGTGTTCACCGGCATCATGCAAGGCACCGGCATGCTCAAGGCCATCGCCGAAGTGGCGGTAGCGCAGATTCCGGCCGGACACGGCAAGCTGATTCCGGCCGTGGTGGGCTTTATGTCCATGCCGCTGAGCATGCTGTTCGATCCCGACTCCTATTATTTCGGCGTGATGCCGGTGATCGCCGAAGTCGGCAAGGCCCTGGGCGTCGACCCGCTGCAAGTGGCCCAGGCGTCGTTACTGGGCGTGCACACCACCGGTTTCCCGGTCAGCCCGCTGACCCCGGCGACCTTCCTGTTGGTGGGCCTGTGCAAGATCGAATTGGCCGATCACCAGCGCTTCACCATTCCTTTTCTGTTTGCCGCGTCGGTGTTGATGACCCTGACGGCGTTGCTCCTGGGAGTGATTTGAAATGAAAACCTTGCGCATCGGTTCCGGCGCCGGCTACTCCGGCGACCGCATCGAACCTGCCGTGGAACTGGCCGAGCTGGGCGACCTGGATTACCTGGTGTTCGAGTGCCTGGCCGAGCGCACCATCGCCTTGGCACAACAGGCACGAATCAGCGATCCACAGGGGGGGTATGACCCGCTGCTCAGTGAGCGCATGCAGCGTGTGTTGCCTTACGTCGGCCGCCATGAAGGGCGCCGCCGCCTGCGGGTGATCACCAATATGGGCGCGGCCAACCCGGTGTCGGCGGCGCTTGAAGTGCGGCGGATTGCCCATGAGCTGGGCCTGGCCCTCAAGGTGGTGGCGGTGGTCGGCGATGACGTGCTGGACGTCTTGCGCCCCGAGCAAGTACTGGATAACGGCCGGACCGTGGGTTCACTCGGCAAGCGACTGATTTCCGCGAATGCCTACCTGGGCGTCGACGGCATTTTGCAGGCCCTGCGCGCCGACGCCGATGTGGTGATCACCGGGCGGGTGGCCGACCCGTCGCTGTTCCTGGCGCCGCAGATGTTTGCGTTCGGCTGGGCAGCGGATGATTGGCAGCGCCTGGGGCGCGGCACGTTGGTCGGGCATCTGCTGGAGTGTGCCGGGCAGGTCAGCGGCGGCTATTTTGCCGATCCCGGTTTCAAGGATGTGGATGACCTCGCACGCCTGGGCTTTCCGTTGGCTGAAATCGATGCCGAGGGTGAGGCCGTGATCACTAAGGTGGCAGGCTCCGGTGGGCGGGTCAGTCGTGCCACCTGCACCGAGCAGTTGATCTACGAAGTGCATGATCCTGCGGCGTATCTCACCCCGGACGTGACTGCCGATTTTTCCCAGGTGGGGTTTGATGAGGAGGGCGTTGATCGGGTACGTGCCCACGGTGCTGCTGGCCGCGCACGGCCCGAGCAGTTGAAGGTGAGCGTCGGTTACCTGGATGGCTGGATTGGCGAAGGGCAAATGTCCTACGGCGGTCCCGGCGCGGTCGCACGGGCGCAGCTGGCGCGGGATGTCGTACTCAAGCGTTTGCAACTGATGGGTGTGAAGATGCAGGACCTACGCGCCGAACTGATCGGCATGGACTCGCTGCACGGTCCGCGCAGCAGCGTAGAGCCCTGGGAAGTGCGCCTGCGCGTGGCGGCCCGCTGTGAAGAACGCAGCGAAGCGGTGCGGGTCGGCAATGAAGTGGAAACCCTCTACACCAACGGCCCGTCCGGCGGCGGCGGTGCCAGCAAGAGCGTACGGCAGGTGGTGGCGGTGGCGTCATTGCTGCTGCCCCGTGACGCGGTCAACCCGAGGATCGAAGCATGAAACTGCACACGCTGGCCCATTCCCGTACCGGCGACAAGGGCGATACCTCGAACATTTCGATCATTGCTTACCGGGCCGAGGATTATCTGCTGTTGTGTGAACAGCTTACCGCCGAGCGCGTGGCCGACTTTTTTGCCGGCCTGCTGGAGCCGGACGCGGCCCCGGTGCGGCGCTATGAACTGCCGAATGTGCAGGCGCTGAACTTCGTACTGCCGGGTATATTGCGCGGCGGCGTAACCCGCTCGCTGGCACTGGATGCCCATGGCAAGTGCCTCGGCTCGGCGCTGCTCGATCTCGATTTGGCACTACTGGACTAACTCTGGGAGGGACTTGCCCCTCCCACAGTGAATCTGCCCAGGTCGGTCAGATCGCGGCGAAACGCTTGTCCAGGTAATCGATGATTACCTTGGAGTCATACATCCAGGTGGTCTGGCCATTCTCTTCGATACGCAGGCACGGCACCTTGATCTTGCCGCCTTGCTCCAGCAGGGTCTGGCGGTCCTGCTCGTTGTTCTTCGCATCCTTCAGCGCCACCGGCACATTCAGGCGGTGCAGGGTGCGGCGGGTCTTCACGCAGAACGGGCAGGCGTGGAATTGATACAGGGTCAGGTCCTTGGCCGCTGCGTTCACCTGCGCCTGTTGTTCGGCAGGGCGCTGCTTTTTGCGCGGGCGGGTAAGGAAGTCGCCGGCGATGATGACGTGGCCGAGGCCCACTCGAAGTGCTTTGACGAACATGGCTGAAACCTCTTGCCCATGAAGAAGGGGCCGCAGCTTACCTCAATTTTGCAGGCGAAAAAAAACCGGCGATGAACGCCGGTTTTTCCCTACCCAGCCTGTTACTTGATCAGGCTGAGGAATTCACTGCGGGTGGCCGCGTTTTCGCGGAACTCACCCAGCATCACCGAGGTGATCATCGACGAATTCTGTTTCTCCACACCGCGCATCATCATGCACATGTGCTTGGCTTCGATCACCACGGCCACGCCCAGGGCACCGGTCACTTGCATCACCGCATCGGCGATCTGGCGGCTGAGGTTTTCCTGGATCTGCAGGCGGCGCGCATACATGTCGACAATCCGCGCGACCTTCGACAGGCCCAGCACCTTGCCGCTCGGGATATACGCCACATGCGCCTTGCCGATAAACGGCAGCAGGTGGTGTTCGCACAGCGAGTACAACTCGATGTCCTTGACCAGCACCATTTCGCTGTTGTCGGAGCTGAACAAGGCACCGTTGGTGACTTCTTCGAGTGTCTGTTCATAGCCGCGGCAAAGGTACTGCATCGCCTTGGCGGCACGCTTGGGCGTGTCGAGCAGGCCCTCGCGGGAGACGTCCTCGCCGAGTTGGCCGAGGATCGCGGTGTAATTCTGTTCCAGGGACATGAAACTACCTGTGGGATTTTCGCAAAGCGCAAGGTTACGGTGGCCGACACATCGCTGCAAGCCTGACGATGGCACTTGTTACTCGTCGCGCCCTTCCATCATCGTGCGCTTGAGCATCACATACACCGCACCCGCGCCCCCATGACGGGCCTGGCACGAGGTAAAGCCGAGCACCTGGGCATGCTGGCGCAGCCAGGTGTTGACGTGGCTCTTGATCATCGGCCGCTTGCCGTCCAAGCGCACCGCCTTGCCATGGGTGACGCGCACGCAGCGGATTTCAAACTTGGTGGCTTCGGCGAGGAAGGCCCACAGGGTTTCCCGGGCTTTCTCCACGTTCATGCCGTGCAGGTCGAGGCTGCCTTCGAACGGGATCTGACCGGCCTTGAGCTTGCGCATCTGGCTTTCCTGTACGCCGTCGCGGGCCCACATCAGCTCGTCTTCGGGGCCGACATCGATCACGAACTGGTCTGACAGGCCATCCACGGTGGTGGCATCGGTGCGTACGGTAGCAGCCTGGCGCAGCTTGGCGATCTGTGCGCGGTCGGCCTTGGGTTTGCCGGTGTCGGCGCGGTCGTGCTTGATCGGCTTGACGCCGCGCAGCTCGTTTTTGAACAGGGAAAAATCGTCGTCTTGCATGTCAGCCTCCGCGAAGGGCGGGCAGTTTACCTAAATCGCGGCGGCCGGGGCGCAGGAAACGCTATCCAAGCGCCATCAGTCGTGCTTTTTCATCAGGTGCGAGGCGATGTTCAGTGACAACGGCTGGCGCATCTTCCGACGGCTGCGACGCCACAGCCATATGCCCAGCCACAGCACGAGCAGCCCGATCCCCAGCAGAATCGCCGAGCCGCCAGGGCTGGCATTCAGTTCGCCAAGGGCCGGCGAGTGGCCAAACAAACCGGCGCCACCAGCGCCGGTCAACAGCAAACCTACGACCGCCAGCAGCGCGGCAATGCCGGCCACCAGGCGCAGACGCCAGTTGCTCGGGCCCTTGGGGCGCAAGCGACGAGCGTCAAAACCATCGGATATCTTCATTCCGACCTTTCCTCCAGGGTATCGGCCCTTCGACCGGAAGATACACAGGTTGTTCCTGTACCCGAGGTAAATGCGCCAAATGAGAGGGCTTTGCGGATGAGCGGGACCTGCAACAGGCCGCGCCGCTCACCCGAAGGGCGATCAGATCAGGTCTTTAGTCAGTGCGAGAGTGGCAAAATTGTCAGCCATGATGGCCATCTCGGTCTGCTGCACATGCTCGGCGCTCAGGATGCCACCTTTGTAAGGCAGGTCGCGGGTGGCACAGGCGTCTTCCACCAGGGTGCAGCGAAACCCCAGGTTCTTCGCGGCACGCACGGTGGTGCTGACGCTGGAGTGGCTCATGAAGCCGCAGACGATCAGGTCCAGGGAACCGAGGTCCTGCAGGTGTTTTTCCAGGCCGGTGCCGTGGAAGGCGCTGGGCAGCAGCTTGCCGATGATGGTTTCGTCACCTTGAGGTTCGAGGCCGGGGATGAACTCACCGCGTTCGCCCTGGGGGTCAAACAGGCCGCCCACGGTACCCAGGTGGCGCACGTGCACGATCGGGCGCCCGGCGTTGCGCGCGGCGGCGACCAGTTGCTTGATATTGCCGACCGCCGCGTCCATGCCGGAGAGGGCGAGCGGGCCACTGAGGTATTCCTTTTGAGCGTCGATGATCACGAGGGTCGCATGGGCAAGGTTGGCAGCTGCGTAACCACGACCGCTGAGTTGAAACATCGTCTTTGGAACGGACATTCTGGGGCTCCTGTGAGGGGGGCTTTTGCGTCATTGTCCACTGGCTGAGCGGTTCTGTGAATCGCTACTATCGTAAGGTACGCCGTTGCTGGCGTGCAGCCATGTCAAGTGGTGGCGATGTTTAACCGAATGATGGCGATTTGGATGAAATCCGACGTACGGCAACAGGTTTTCGTACATCGTCGATACAGGCGAAGACTGTTAGAATCGCCAGTCGTTTTTTCCAGGAGTCTGCCCCCCGTGATCACATCCCGCCTGCGCACCTTGCGCGACCACATCCGTTGGGCCGTCAGCCGTTTCCATGGGGAAGACCTGTTTTTTGGCCATGGCACCGACAATGCCTGGGACGAAGCCCGGCAGTTGGTGCTCGGTGCCTTGCACCTGCCATGGGAAATTGCCGACAGCTACCTCGATTGCAACCTGGAAGAAGAGGAAATCTCTCACGTACAGCGTTTGTTGCATCGCCGTATCCATGAGCGGGTGCCCACGGCCTACCTGTTGAAAGAGGCGTGGTTCTGCGGCATGTCGTTTATCGTTGACGAGCGCGTGCTGATCCCGCGCTCACCTATCGGCGAGTTGATCGAAAACCGCTTCGAACCTTGGCTGGCCCAACCACCGACGCGCATCCTCGACCTGTGCACCGGCTCCGGCTGCATCGGCATTGCCTGCGCCTACGAGTTCCAGGACGCCGAAGTGGTACTCGGTGACCTGTCCTTCGAAGCCCTGGAAGTGGCCAATCAGAATATCGAGCGCCATGGTGTCGACGAGCGTGTGTACACCGTGCAGGGCGACGGCTTCGACGGCCTGCCGGGCCAGCGCTTTGACCTGATCGTGTCGAACCCGCCGTATGTGGATGCCGAAGACTTTGCCGACATGCCGGACGAATACCAGCACGAGCCGGAGCTGGGCCTGGCCTGCGGCGACGATGGCCTGAACCTGGTGCGGCGCATGCTGGCCGAGGCGGCGGACCACCTGACCGAGAAGGGTTTGCTGATTGTCGAGGTGGGCAACAGCCAGGTGCATGTTGACGCGCTGTACCCGGAAGTGGACTTCGCCTGGCTGGATTTCCAGCGGGGTGGGCATGGGGTGTTCATGCTCACGGCCGAACAGTGCCGAGAGCACCAGGCAATCTTCGCCGCTCGGGTTTAACCAACCTTAGGGTAGGAAATGTAGGAGGGGCCACGCCCCCTCCCACCTTTCGATGGCTTTCCAGCCGGCTATCGGTGCGTGGCAATCCAGATCAACAGCCCCGCCTGAAACACGGTAAATGCCACCAGGCAGGTGATGGTAAAGCGCAACCCGCTGTCCTCACGCTTGAACTTGGTGACCTTTTCTTCTTCCTTGCGCAGCTTCACTTCCTGCTCCAGCAGGTTGTGCTCGGCCTGTTGCAGCATCTGCGCGGCTTCAA
This sequence comes from Pseudomonas sp. GV047, assembly GCF_003058245.1. Taxonomy (NCBI): domain Bacteria; kingdom Pseudomonadati; phylum Pseudomonadota; class Gammaproteobacteria; order Pseudomonadales; family Pseudomonadaceae; genus Pseudomonas; species Pseudomonas sp. GV047. Next base: position 377,263 of record NZ_QCWA01000004.1, read on the forward strand.
GGATCTCCACGAACTGCACCTTCTCGGTGTTCCAACTGTCCAGTACGTCGCTGACCTTGCCCGGCTGCACGTTGCCTTTGAGGTGCTGCACATCGGCGTAGGCCACATCGAAACCCTGGACGCGCAGGAAGTGATCGCGGCGCAGGCGTGTGGCTTCGTTGAGTGCGTCCTTGTTGGCCAGGTCCACGCCGTCGACGCGGTAGCTTGACCATTTTTTCTTCGCCCACGCGGCGCCCTGGGCCACCAGGAAGCGGCCGATGCCGCGGTTGGCCGGTTCGATTTCCAGGCTGTTGCCCGGGCCGAAGTGCACGCGGTGTTTATCGTGATCCACCCAGATATCCAGATGGTTCTGCTCACGGCGCACCCGCTGCCCCGGCAATTGGATCACCATGCGCAACAGGCTGTGGTGTTTGTCATGGCGCTCGGCATAGCCGAACTGTACGAACCGCAGCGGCCGCAGGCCGGTGGCGCGGTCGGTGGCCAGCGGGGCCAGGCGCAGCATCTTGAAATGCTCGGCCTGAACATCCGCCCACGGCAGGGGAGCCGCCGTGTCGATGGCCTCGGTTTTTTCAGCCGGGGTGTCGGCGGTCGGTTCCGGTGTTGCTTCAGTGGTTGTCATGCGGTGCGATCCTGTCCAAGCCCTGCCAGTCGACAGTCTTTTTGCTGTCGACTCTGGGCTTATCGGCCGCTTTTTGCAGGACTGGAGGCAAATTGTCGGTTAACGGGGTTGAAGTCCGTCGATAAAGCCTGCCAAGCGGGTGCCCAGTTCAGCGGCGAGCGGCAATTGCGGGTCATTGTAGGAGGCCAATTGTTGCTTTACGTCGTTGGGCACGATGCGCATCACGTGGTTCATGCCTTCGATCACCGCCAGTTCGGCATCGGGCTTGGCCCTTTTGAGTTGCTCGGCGTCGCCCACACCGACCTGAATATCGTTGCTGCCCTGGATGATCAACGCCGGCATGCGCAGTTTCGCAAAGGCCGCTGAAGGGTCGGCGCGAAACAGGCTGATCAGATAAGGCTGCACGCTGGGTCGGAAAATGCCCTGCAACGGGCCAGGCACATCGGCGTCCACCTGACCGGCCTTGAGGTGATCAAGGATTTCATTGCTGCGCAGCAGCAGGGCAGGGGGCAGGTGATCGGCCAGTTGCTGGCGGATCACCTGGTCGACCGGGCGGGCGCTGCCGGACAGGGAAATGACTCCAGCCGGGTCGAGTTGGGGGGCGGCGAGGGCGGCAACCAGCGCGCCTTCGCTGTGGCCCAGCACAATCAGCGGGCCCATGCGTGTGTCGGCCTTGAGCAATTTACCCCAGGCCACCGCGTCGGCCACGTAGGCATCGAGGGTCAGGTTGCGTTCGTCGGGCGTGGCGGCGAGGCTGGCGGCCACACCGCGCTTGTCGTAGCGCACGCTGGCGATGTTATGCCGGGCCAGCACCCAGGCCAGGCGCTTGAGGCTGTCATTGCGTGCGCCGTCGGCGCTGTTGCCGTTGCGGTCGGTGGGGCCGGAGCCGGCGATGATCAACACCACCGGTACCGGTTTGTCGGACTGCGGCAGCAGCAGCGAGCCAAACAGTTCGCCACTGCCGGTGTCCAGGCTGATCGGGCGTTGCAGTACGACAGGGGAGGCGGCGTGGGCCACGGCGGTAAACAGGGTCAGGGTAAACAGAAGAACTCGCAGCATCATCGCGCCATCATGAGGAAGGTGCCGGTTGGACCAAGGTCTACCGGTAAGGTTTCGAGGATGAACTAGTCGGTTAGCCTGCGTATACTGGCCGCCTTAAGTTATTACGGTTGACTTGATTCAACTGATTTCACGGAGCGCCCTGCATGTCCGGCAATACCTTCGGCAAGCTGTTCACTGTCACCACCGCGGGCGAAAGCCATGGCCCGGCGTTGGTCGCCATTGTCGACGGCTGCCCGCCCGGCCTCGAGCTGTCCCTGGAAGACCTGCAGCGTGACCTCGACCGTCGCAAGCCCGGCACCAGCCGCCACACCACCCAGCGCCAGGAGCCCGACGAAGTCGAGATCCTCTCCGGGGTGTTCGAAGGTCGTACCACCGGGTGCGCCATCGGCCTGCTGATTCGCAATACCGACCAGAAGTCCAAGGACTATTCGGCGATCAAGGATCTGTTCCGCCCGGCCCACGCCGACTACACCTACCACCATAAATACGGCGAACGCGACTACCGTGGCGGCGGCCGCAGCTCGGCGCGCGAAACCGCGATGCGGGTGGCAGCCGGCGCCATCGCCAAGAAATACCTGGCGACCCAGGGCATCGTCATCCGTGGCTACATGAGCCAGTTGGGCCCGATTGAAATCCCGTTCAAGACCTGGGACAGTGTGGAAGACAACGCCTTTTTCTGCCCTGACCCGGACAAAGTACCGGAGCTGGAAGCCTACATGGACCAGCTGCGCCGCGACCAGGATTCGGTCGGCGCCAAGATCACCGTGGTCGCCGAAGGCGTCAAGCCGGGCCTGGGCGAGCCGATTTTCGATCGCCTCGACGCCGAACTGGCCCACGCGCTGATGAGCATCAATGCCGTGAAAGGCGTGGAGATTGGCGCCGGTTTCGCCTGCGTGTCCCAGCGTGGCACCGAGCACCGCGATGAACTGACGCCGGAAGGCTTCCTCAGCAACAACGCGGGCGGCATCCTCGGCGGTATTTCCTCCGGCCAGCCGATTGTTGCGCACCTGGCACTCAAGGCCACCTCGAGCATCACCACCCCGGGCCGTTCGATCGATGTGCACGGCAACCCGGTGGACGTGATCACCAAGGGCCGTCACGACCCGTGCGTGGGCATCCGGGCCACGCCGATTGCCGAAGCGATGATGGCCATCGTGTTGATGGACCACCTGCTGCGCAATCGCGGGCAAAATGCCGATGTGCGCGTGAGTACCCCGGTGCTGGGCCAGCTGTGACGGCGCGGCGGTGACAGCCCTCCCGTACTGGCGCCTCTCCAGCTTCTACCTGTTCTACTTCGCTCTGCTTGGGGCGACGGCGCCGTTCCTGGCGCTGTACTTCGACCACCTGGGGTTCTCCAGCGCGCGCATCGGCGAGCTGGTGGCCATCCCCATGCTGATGCGCTGCGTGGCCCCCAACCTGTGGGGCTGGCTGGGCGACTACAGCGGCCGACGCCTGGCCATCGTGCGCTTCGGCGCGGTGTGCACCCTGCTGAGTTTTTCCCTGATCTTCGTCAGCCACTCCTACGCCTGGCTGGCCCTGGTGATGGCCCTGCATGCGTTCTTCTGGCACGCGGTGCTGCCGCAGTTTGAAGTGATCACCCTGGCCCACCTGCAAAAACAGACCGCGCGCTATAGCCAGGTGCGCCTGTGGGGCTCCATCGGTTTTATCCTCACCGTGGTGATCATGGGCCGCCTGTTCGACTGGCTGAGCCTGGATATCTACCCGGTGGTGGTCGTGGTGATCATGGCCGGCATCATCGGTGCCAGCCTGTGGGTCCCGAATGCGCAGCCCGCCAGCCACGGCAATCGTCTGGCCGCTGATGGTTTCCTCAAGCAGCTGCGCAGTCCCGGCGTACTGGCGTTTTACGCCTGCGTGGCGCTGATGCAAATGAGCCATGGCCCGTATTACACCTTCCTGACCCTGCACCTGGAACACCTTGGCTACAGCCGTGGCATGATCGGCATGCTGTGGGCCCTGGGGGTGCTGGCGGAAGTGCTGATGTTCCTGGGCATGAGCCGCATCCTCACACGTTTTTCGGTACGCCGGGTGCTGCTGGCCAGTTTCCTGCTGGCGGCCCTGCGCTGGCTGTTGCTGGGCTCGTTTGCCGAACTGCTGTGGGTGCTGTTGCTGGCGCAGGTCATGCACGCTGCCACGTTCGGCAGTTTTCACGCCGCAGCGATTGCCTTTGTGCAGCGCAGCTTTGGCGATAAGCAACAAGGCCAGGGCCAGGCGCTGTACGCCGCCCTGGCCGGCACCGGCGGTGCGCTGGGTGCGCTGTATTCCGGCTACAGCTGGAACCTGCTGGGGCCGACCTTCACCTTTAGTATTGCCAGCGTCGCCGCCCTGGCCGCCGCCGCTATCATCGGTTTTCGATTGCAAGAGCAGAACCAAGGAACCCTTCAATGAGTTATGTCGCCGTCTACCCCGTCGCTTCACCGGATACCCCGAACAAGGTCCTGACCCATGTCGACGACATCGCCGCTACCCTGGCCGAGCACGGTGTGCGGTTCGAGCGCTGGCAGCCTGCCCTGATCGAGAGGGGCGCCAGCGACGCTGAGATGATTGCCGCCTATCAGCCGCAGATCGATGCCCTCGGCTACGGTGCGGTGGCGGTGCTCAGTGTCACCAGCGACCACCCGCAAAAAGCCGAATGGCGTGCCCGGTTCCTGGATGAACGCCGCTGCAGCGAAGACGAAGTGCATTTTTTCATCGCCGGCCAGGGCTTGTTCAACCTGCATGTTGGCGACTACGTGTATGCCGTGCGTTGTGAAAAAAACGATCTGCTGGTGGTACCCGCCGGTATGCCGCATTGGTTTGATATGGGGGAGAACCCCCACTGTATAACGCTGCGACTCTTCAATCAGGCGCAAAACCCGGTGCCGGAGTTGACGGGCGACGATATCGCCCGACGCTTTCCCGGGCTGGATGACTGATTACGACATATCGAAAACTTCAACCCCCGCATGTTGGAAGTTGTTGTGGGAATAAACTCTTATTCTTGTAAGGCCCGGCTGTTTATCGCGGGGCCTGCGCCTTAGTGCCATTGGTTATGTAACTCTTTGCGGCAACAACGTTTATATCACCTGTCAATAGGAGGAATCCGAAGGTGATATGGCGATAGCCAGCAAAAGGGAGTGAAACTAATGAGAGGCCCCAGGGAATTGTCTCCAGTGCCACATTCGGTGCCCAACGCCGCCAGGAGGCGTTTGAGCTTGTCCGGAAAACCACTGACCCCTACGGAACTGGAAATCCTGCGTTGGGCCTCCGAAGGCAAGACCGTCTGGGAGATCAGCCAGATTCGCACCACGTCCGAAGCCACGGTGAAATTCCACCTGCGCAATATCTACGGCAAATTTGGCGTGACCAACCGAGTGCAGGCGATGAATGAGGCGGCACGCCAAGGTTTATGCTGACCCCAGCTTTCGGCCACCGAAGCAATCGGTTTGAAGCGTCATCGTCCAGCCATAACGAAGTCGTGCTTACGTGGATGCCCCTTCAGAATGTCCTCGGCGACCGACTCGGCTCCAGTTCCGGAGGGTGTCAATGAACGGGCGTAGCGGAGGCGGTACCTGACGCGGAATAACGGTAATGCCATGACCTCGACCTTGCACCTAATTGACCTCATCGTGTCGCCCACATTCGGGGGGCTCGATGCCTAACGTCGCATTGGTGGCGCTAGGCTCGACGTCAGTCTTTTGATTGATCGCGTCGGCTAAGCGGCAGCGATCAGCGCTCCTTGTTGGCGCAGATGCGTCTGGAAACGATCGGCATAGTCTTCGACAACGGCATCCCTTACGCTGGAGCGTGTCACAAGCGCCTCACGCCAAGCCGAAATGCGCGGAAGGCCGTCGAAAATCTGGTGTGCGACAGTTGCGTCGATACTCTCGAAGTAACGGAAAAGCGGGGCATAAACCGCATCAACCATTCCAAAGGCCGAGCCATTGAAGAACGGCCCCACGCCTATTTCTGACTCCAGTTTGCCGAGCCGTTCGCGAAATGCGGTGCGCTTGGCATCTGCGGTCGCAGAGTCACGAGCGTGGAGAAACTGCCAGGCTTCAGCCTGCGCCTGCGACGCGAACTCGATCCACGCGCGATTCCGTGCGCGAGCTAACGCATCGACGGGGTACATCGGCGCGCCGCCTTGGGTTTCGTCGAGGTACTCGCAGATGACCATGCTTTCGAATAGGATCGCGTCTTCCGCATTGTCCCGGCGCACCTTGAGCACCGGGACCTTGCCGGTTGGCGAAACTGCCAGAAACCAGTCTGGCTTGGCTGATAAATCGACATTTATCCGATCGAATTGGATACCCTTTTCAAGCAGCACAATCGCGGCGCGCTGTACGAATGGGCATAGTGGGTGGCTTATCAGCGTAAGAGCGTTCATTGCTTTTAGTGGCCCTGGATGGTTTATCAAGCGCAAACAGCGGCAGAGGTTTCCCGCGTACCGCTGTGTGCGCAGTCTGGATTGGACTGTTTCGTCCCTGAGTGCTGGGGCCGGCGTTCAGTACCTGATTAACTCAGCCCGGGCGATGTGGCATTCGCGTAATTCTTGAGCTGCGCGCTTAGCCATTCAGCAGGCGGCCGCCGTCAAGGACGATTTCAGAGCCGAGCGTCCAGCGCGACTCGTCGGATGCCAGATACAGCACTGCCTTGGCCACCTCGTCGGAGGTACCGAAGCGCCCAAGCGGAATGGTTGCCGCGATCTCTTTGTTAAGCTGCGCGCGATAAGCTTGCGGAATACCCAGCTTGTCGTAAAGCGGCGTCTCGACGGGGCCAGGGCTCACTGCGTTGACACGGATGCCACGGCCCAGCAATTCGGTCGAGAGCGTCTTCGACATGTTCAGCAATGCGGCCTTCGTTGCGGCATACACGGACGAGCGATCTGCGCCTGCATGGGCGCTTACGGAAGTCGTCAACACGACCGAAGCAGGATTGGCGAAGACCGGCAACAGCGCCTGCATCAGGAAGTACGGCCCTTTGACGTTGATGTCGAAAGAGCGGTCGAACATATCTTCCGTCCATTCCTCAATGGGCTGCCAGACGGATACGCCGGCATTGAGGAAGGCAACGTCGAGTTGGCCGTAGTGTTCCTTGATGACGTGTGCCAGTTCCTTTTGTGCCGCAACGCTGGCCGAGTCGGCGCGCAGCACCGGCACTTCCGGGCCCAATTCGGCCTGGGCCTTTGCAATCGAATCGGGGTTGGCACCCGTTACGATCACGCGAGCACCCTCGGCCAGGAACTGCTTTGCCGTTTCCAGCCCGATGCCACTGGTGCCGCCAGTAATGAGCGTACGTTTACCTTGCAAGCGCGACATTTGAATTCTCCGGTGAATGACGACCACCGCGGTCGACAGGGAGAATATGCGCTCATGCCCCATGGTATATAAGACTGCTTATTCGCATATAATTCATGCAAATTGAGCATGAATTGAGGTGGAGAAGTGGACCGATTTCTGTTGATGACATGCTTCGCGCGTGCTGTAGAAACCGGGAGCTTTTCGGCGGCGGGGCGGGATCTAGGGCTGGGGCAACCGAATGTAAGCCGCTATGTAGCGGCTCTGGAGGATCATTTGCAGACGCGTTTGCTCCACCGGTCTACGCGCAAGCTGTCGTTGACACCGGAGGGCGAACGCTACTATGCGGACATCCGGCGCATCCTGGATGCGGTGGATGAATCCGAATCGTCCTTCAGAAACAACGTCGATCCATCGGGACTCTTGCGCGTAGCCTGTCCGACAGCTCTCGCACACGCGTTTGTGCTGCCGCATGTGCCGGCCTTTCTGGAGCGCTACCCTCAATTGATCTTGGATCTCCAACTCAACGATCGATACGTAGACCTGGTCAATGAAGGCACCGAACTCGCCATTCGCATAGGACTGCTGGAGGACAGCACCTTGCGCGCCCGGCCTCTTGGATGGTACGACCGGGTCTTCGTCGCCAGCACGGACTACTTGGCTAAACGCGGCGTTCCGCAGACCCCGGAGGATCTACGCGACCACGATTGCATCATCTACACCTTACTGTCGTCCGGGGCGACCTGGCGATTCCGGGACGCGGAGATTCCGATTACCGGCAGGCTCAGGGTCAACTCGCCCGACGCTGTGAGTGCGGCGGTCGTGGCGGGCCTGGGTGTGGCGCATGGACCCGCGTGGCTGTTTGAGGGCGGGCTGAACAGCGGGAGATTACAGTTCATTCTCACCAACCATGGGGCTCCCCCTGTCCCCGTGCAGATGGTTTATGTCGCCAATAGATTGCTCCCCACGCGGGCTATCGTGTTCATGGATTTCATGGCTGAGGTGTTTTCAAAGATTCCAGCCTTGAACGGCGGCACCCCGGTGCCGACTCTATAAGACGAGACGGCACCGGCAGATGTTGAACTCGCGTATAAACAGCTGTATCGGACTCAGGCGCAGTTCAGCGAAGTGCCGGGCTGGAGTCATCGTCAAACAAAAAAGGCCGCGACGCTCAAGAGCGTCGCGGCCTTGTTATGACTGCGGTATTTACGCCGAATGGTAGGTCGGCAGGGCAAAGCGGTTCTGGCTTTGCAACATCGAAATTTGCGGCAGTTCACTGGCTTGTTCGGCCAGGTCGCGACGAATCGCGCTGATCACCCAGGTCAATTGATCGGCGGTGTGCAACTGCTGGTAAGAGATCGAACGCTTGACCTGCTTGCCGTCACTGTTGCGCAGGGTCAACAGAATGCCGCCGTCGGGACGAGGCTGGGTGGTGACGTCGTAGTTGGAGAATACTGAAGCGAATTTATCTTGGATCAGGCTCATGTCTATCAGCTCCGTTGGCTCAAGTTGGCAAGCATGGAGTGATAGGTGCAGTGATTGTGCCAGCTTATGATTTAAAAAATATTCTTATAAATCAATGGCTTGAAAATACAGTGGATTTTCGCTTTCGTGCAATTTGCATGAATGGCCATCATGCATCCTGCATTTTGCGTTACTCGATAGGATGGGGTTGGCGCCCCTGTACGGATAAAGACTACTCGCGGGCAGCTAAATTCCTTTTTTGAGCACCCACCCGACGGGATACAAAACTTTTCAAATCCCGCGTGTACAGCCGAAGAACGGCTGACGTATTTTCCTGCAATGCATTCGGCCTTCCTCTTACGGAGGTGTCGGTGCTTCGGGATCAGACGAAGAATAAGAAAAAGGACGTTTCTCCATGAGCCACCCGCACAATGACATGATCACCTGGGGCAAGCTGCTGAGTAAGGTGCCGGCCATCGTTCGCGCCCTGCCGCGCGTAGTGCGCGGCATGCGTGCGGCCAATGTCACCGACCCCGCGCAGCCTTGCGGGCTGGGCTGGCACTTTGAGCAAGCCACCCTGCGCAACCCAGACGGCAACGCATTGCTGTACGGCGACCGTGTGCTCAGCTACACCGACGCCAACCAGCGCGCCAACCGTATTGCCTATCACCTGCAAGCCCAGGGCATCGGCAAGGGTGACGTGGTGGCGCTGTTTATCGAAAACCGCCCCGAATTGCTCTTGAACGTGCTGGCCGTGGCCAAGCTGGGTGGCATCTGCGCGATGCTCAATACCGCGCAAACCCAGGCGACGCTGGTGCACAGCCTGACCCTGGTGAGCCCGGCGGCCATTATTGTCGGTGCGGAACTGGTGGCCCCCTATGACGCGGTGCGCGATCAGGTGGCCATTGCGGCTAATCGAACCTGGTTCGTCGCCGATCAGCCATCCAGCCTGGTGCCGCAGGGGTATATCGACCTGTTGGCGGCGAGCGCCGAGTGCCCGGTGGACAACCCGGCCAGCACTGCGCAGATCTTCTTCAACGACCCTTGCTTCTATATCTACACCTCCGGCACCACCGGCCTGCCCAAGGCCGGCATCATGAAACACGGCCGCTGGACCAAGACTGCCGTCAGCTTCGGCAGCATCGCGCTGGACATGGGCCCGGACGATGTCCTGTATTGCACCTTGCCGCTGTACCACGCCACCGGCCTTTGCGTGTGTTGGGGCTCGGCGATTGTCGGGGCCTCGGGCTTCGCCATTCGCCGCAAGTTCAGCGCCAGCCAGTTCTGGGACGATGCGCGCCGATTCAAGGCGACCACCCTCGGCTACGTCGGTGAGTTGTGTCGTTACCTGCTCGACCAGCCACCCAGCGAAAACGACCGTGACAACTGCGTGACCAAGATGGTTGGCAATGGCTTGCGCCCCGGTGTGTGGGCGCAGTTCAAGGCACGCTATGGCGTGGAGCATATCTGCGAGCTGTACGCGGCCAGTGACGGCAATATCGGTTTTACCAACGTGCTGAATTTCGACAACACCATCGGTTTCTGCCTGCAGCACTGGGCGCTGGTGGACTACGCCCATGACAGCGGCGAGCCGCTGCGTGGCAGCGATGGCTTTATGCGTAAAGTCCCCACGGGCGGGCAGGGCCTGTTGTTGGCGAGGATCGATGAAAAATCGCCCTTCGACGGCTACACCGACCCGGAAAAGAATCGCAGGGTGGTACTCACCGACGTGTTTGAAAAAGGTGACCGCTACTTCAATACCGGCGATTTGTTGCGCAGTATCGGCTTTGGCCATGCGCAATTTGTGGATCGCCTGGGGGACACCTATCGCTGGAAAGGTGAAAACGTGTCCACCACCGAGGTCGAGAACGTCCTGCTGCAACACCCGCAGATCGCCGAAGTGGTGGCTTATGGCGTCGAGATCGAAAACACCAATGGCCGCGCGGGCATGGTCGCCATCACCCCGAGTGAATCCCTGGCCTCGCTGGACATGCGCGAGCTGCTGAAATTCGCCCACGGCCAGTTGCCCCACTATGCGGTGCCGCTCTTCCTGCGGATCAAGGTCAAGATGGAAACCACCGGTACCTTCAAGTACCAGAAGGTCAAGCTCAAGGAAGAAGCCTTTGATCCGGACAAGGCCGGCAATGACCCGGTGTATGCCTGGTTGCCGGGGTCGGACTGCTATGTGCCGGTCACCGGGCAACTGTTGGCGCAGATCCAGGGCGGCCAGTTCCGCTATTGATTCTGTCTATGGCCGCTTTTGCTAAAAAGGGCATGACAGTGGGGAACTCCCTCGCGACACTGGCGGCCTATAAAGCACCAGACAAGGAGCCCCCACATGTCAGACCACGCCAAACAAATGACTGAAGACGAAGCCGCCGAATTTGCCGAGCAGGTCTTCGACGTCGCCCGCAAAGGCGACGCCGCCATGCTCGCCGCGCTCCTGGCCAAAGGCTTGCCGGCCAACTTTCGCAACCACAACGGCGATACCTTGCTGATGCTGTCTGCCTACCACGGCCATGCCGAAGCGGTAAAAGTGCTGCTGGAGTTCAAGGCCGACCCGCTGATCGCCAATGACAAGAACCAGTTGCCCATCGCCGGCGCGGCGTTCAAGGGCCACTTGCCGGTGGTCAAGGCGCTGATTGAAGGGGGCACGCCGATCGAGGCCGCCTCGTCCGACGGGCGTACTGCGTTGATGATGGCCGCCATGTTCAACCGCGTCGACATGGTCGACTACCTGCTCAGCCAAGGCGCCAACCCCAAGGCCACCGATGCCCAGGGCGCGACTGCGCTGGCGGCGGCGCAGACCATGGGGGCGAAGGACACGGCGGCGCAGTTGGAGAAACTGGTGTAGGCTGTGCGCCCTCAAAAACCAGCCCGCTACAGGATCACCCCATGAAAACCGCCCTCGTCGAACTTATCAGCAAAATCAGCGCCGGGGTCATGGGCGCGGACGAGGTGGCGCGCATCGCCGAAGAGGCCGCCCAGGCCTACGCCGACCCGGCGGCCTTCCTGGCCGCCAACCCGGATATCAACTACGACGACAGCTTTCCGATCCCGCTGGGGGAGTGGGTGGTAGTCGGCAGCCTGCCGGATACCGTGCTGTTCCAGGCCGATACCTATGGCGACCTGTTTGCGCAGATCGTCGCGTCGTTCGGACCGGGTGTGGCGTTCAACCTCAAACCCAAGCAACTGGCCAAGACTGACGGCCTCACCGCCCTGAACCGTATCCAGATCCAGATGAGCGCCCTGAGCCCGGAAGACGGCGGTTATGTGCTGCTCAACTTCAGCCAGTTGCTGGACGACGAGATCCAGGCGGTGCTGGTGTTCGGCAATGACCTGCCGCGCGTGCTGGCGTTGTGTGCCGAAGTCGGCATCCAGGCCGAGCCATCCCTGGAAGCGCTGAAGGTCGCCGTGCACGTCTGAAATAAAACGGAACCCCGGCCAGGGCTGGCTATCCTACAAGGGCATGCCCTCACTTAGGAGCGACACCATGGGTTCCACTTTTAACAGCCTGATCGGCTTGATCATCCTGGCGCTGGATATCTGGGCGATCATCAATGTGTTCAAAAGCGGCGCAAGCACCGGGGCCAAGGTGTTGTGGATCCTGTTGATCCTGCTGCTGCCGGTACTGGGCCTGATCATCTGGGCTATCGCCGGGCCGCGCGGTAACGTGCGGATCTGATCCCTGCTCCCTCCTTGTAGCAGCTGCCTCGCCGAGGCTCGGCAGCTGCTACGGTACTTGCTCGTCTCTTCGCTGTATTTTGTGTATCGAAATATTCGCTGCACACAATTTTCACATCTTATCCAAGACAATCCGCCGGCTCTATCTCTCCCTGCCAAGGCCCTGCCTCAGGTGCTTTTAAAGGCGGCGCAGCGGTGCTCGTTCAGTAATTAATAGCCTTGATGGCATTGATCGGGCACCATTCGCGCCACTGCATTACTTCGTCACTTAAACTTCCAATGGGTCCTGAAACGACATGGCAAACCCGGACGCCCTGAGTCAGCAGCGAGCTTCTAATCGCCTGCTGCAACCGACCGTCAAATCCCATCTGGCGTACACGCTGCTCTGCGCACTGGTCATGATGGTGATGTTCTCCCTGCTGCGCCTGGCGCTGCTGGTCTACAACCGCGAGATGATCCTCGACACGCCGGCCTCGACCTTCCTTGAAGCGTTCGCCAACGGCCTGCGTTTTGACATCCGCCTGGTGGTCTACCTGCTGATCCCGCTGCTGCTGGCACTGTTCAGCGTACGGGCCATGGCCGCGCGTGGGTTATTCCGCTTCTGGCTGACCCTTGCGTCCAGCATCGCCCTGTTCCTGGGCTTGATGGAGATGGACTTCTACCGCGAGTTCCACCAGCGCCTCAACGGCCTGGTCTTCCAGTATGTGAAGGAAGACCCGAAAACCGTGATGAGCATGCTCTGGTACGGTTTCCCGGTGGTGCGCTACCTGCTGGCCTGGGCCGTGGGCACGCTGATCCTGAGCATCGCGTTCAAAGGCGCCGACCGCGCCACGCGCCCACGTGGCCCGTTCAGTGGTGGCAGCATCGGCACGCGCCAGGTGGCGCCGTGGTACAGCCGCATCGCGGTGTTCGTCGTGTGCCTGCTGATCGCCGTGGTTGCCGCCCGTGGCACCCTGCGCCAGGGCCCGCCGCTGCGTTGGGGCGATGTGTACACCACCGATTCGAACTTCGCCAACCAGTTGGGCCTCAATGGCACCTTGTCGCTGATCGCGGCGGCCAAGGCCCGGTTCGGTGAGGACCGCTCCAACATCTGGAAGGCGACCCTGGACCAGCCGCTGGCCACCCAGACCGTGCGTGACATGCTGGTGCTGCCACAGGAAAAACTGGTCGATACCGACATCGCCGCCGTACGCCGCGACTACACGCCGCCGGCCGAGAAGACCCTGCCGATCAAGAACGTGGTCGTGATCCTGATGGAAAGCTTCGCCGGTCACTCGGTCGGCGCCTTGGGGCGTCCCGGCAACATCACGCCATCCTTCGACAAACTGTCCAAGGAAGGCCTGCTGTTCGACCGTTTCTTCTCCAACGGCACCCATACCCACCAGGGTATGTTCGCCACCATGGCCTGCTTCCCGAACCTGCCAGGCTTTGAATACCTGATGCAGACCCCGGAAGGCAGCCATAAGCTGTCGGGCCTGCCACAGTTGCTCAGCGCCCGTGATTTCAACGACGTGTATGTCTACAACGGCGACTTCGCCTGGGACAACCAGTCGGGCTTCTTCAGCAACCAGGGCATGACCAACTTCATCGGCCGCAACGACTTCGTCGACCCGGTGTTCTCCGACCCGACCTGGGGCGTGTCCGACCAGGACATGTTCAACCGTGGCCTGGAAGAGTTGAAGGCCCGTGAAGGCGGCAAGCCGTTCTACGCACTCCTGCAAACCCTGTCCAACCACACGCCGTACGCGTTGCCGACGCCATTGCCGGTGGAGAAAGTCACCGACCGTGGCAGCCTCAACGAGCATTTGACGGCCATGCGTTACTCCGACTGGGCCCTGGGCCAGTTCTTTGAGAAGGCCCGCAAGGAGCCGTACTTCAAGGAAACCCTGTTCGTGATCGTGGGCGACCATGGCTTCGGCAACGAACAGCAGATCACCGAGATGGACCTGGGTCGCTTCAACGTACCGATGCTGATGATTGCACCGGGCGTGCAGGAGAAGTTCGGCGAGCGTGACCACACCGTGGGCACCCAGATCGACATCGTGCCGACCATCATGGGCCGCCTGGGTGGTGACACCCTGCACCAATGCTGGGGCCGCGACCTGCTGAACCTGCCGGAAGGCGACAAGGGCTTTGGCGTGATCAAGCCATCGGGCAGCGACCAGACCGTGGCCCTGGTCACCGCAGACCGTATTCTGGTACTGCCCAAGGAAATGCCACCGAAGCTGTGGCAATACGAACTGGGCGCCAACCCGAGCGGTAAAGTGATTGCCGAATCGCCGGACGAGGCTGCACTCAAGCAGAAACTCGAAGCGTTCCTGCAAACCGCGACCAAGAGTTTGCTGGATAACACCGCAGGCGTTGTAAACGGTAAGCCGGACTAATTAACCGGCAATAAAAAAGAGGCCTTTTTCAAGGCCTCTTTTTTTTGCTTCGTTATTACCGCGGAGCGGTTATATCCGGCCCAGTAACAACAGGACCAGCAGCACCACCAGCACCACACCGAGGATACCCGACGGGCCATAACCCCAATTACGCGAGTGCGGGAATACCGGCAGACCGCCGACCAGCAGGAGGATCAAGATAATGATCAGAATGAGGCTCATGGTTTTTTCCTTATTGTCTTTCTGCAAAGACCGGTTGTTTAACGATAGGCCTGCAGAGTTAATTACAGACGCCTTAACTACTCCGACTCTGGTGCTTCGCAGAAAATTCCATGTTTTTTTAAAGCATTTCGGTCAGTCGCTTATTTCTTTTAATTCGCGCTCATCCAGCACTTATTAGTTGAAAAACATTGAACTTAGGCGGACGGCAGGTATCCGACCCGGCCCACGGTTTGCCTGGGGCATTCATCACTCTGATGGTGCGTGGGTGCAGGAAAAACCTTCGCTACACTGCCGATCACTTCTTCTGTGAACCACAAGGCTACTTCCTATGCAAAATCGCATGATGATCACTGGCGCCGGGTCCGGCCTGGGTCGTGAAATCGCTCTGCGCTGGGCCCGCGAGGGTTGGCAGTTGGCCTTGTCGGACGTCAGCGAGCCCGGCTTGCAGGACACCCTGAAGCGCGTGCGTGAAGCCGGTGGCGATGGCTTTATCCAGCGCTGCGACGTGCGCGACTACAGCCAGCTCACGGCGTTTGCCCAGGCCTGCGAAGTGAAGCTGGGCGGCATCGATGTGATCGTCAACAACGCCGGCGTAGCCTCGGGCGGCTTCTTTGCCGAGTTGTCGCTGGAGGACTGGGACTGGCAGATCGCAATCAACCTGATGGGCGTGGTCAAGGGCTGCAAGGCGTTCCTGCCGCTGCTGGAAAAGAGCAAGGGCCGCATCATCAACATCGCCTCGATGGCGGCCCTGATGCAGGGGCCGGCCATGAGCAACTACAACGTGGCCAAGGCCGGTGTGGTGGCGCTGTCGGAGAGTTTGCTGGTGGAGCTCAAGCAGCAGGAAGTCGGCGTGCACGTGGTGTGCCCGTCGTTCTTCCAGACCAACCTGTTGGATTCTTTCCGTGGGCCCACACCGGCGATGAAGGCGCAGGTAGGCAAGTTGTTGGAGAGTTCGCCGATCTCGGCGGCGGACATTGCCGACTACATCTACCAGCGTGTGGCGCAGGGCGAATTCATGATCCTGCCCCATGAGCAGGGGCGGATGGCGTGGGCCTTGAAGCAGAAGAACCCGCAGTTGCTCTATGACGAAATGACCACCATGGCCGACAGGATGCGCGCCAAGGCACAGGCTGTTAAGGGCTGATCAGGCGGTAGTCTGTCAGGCAATTTACCTGCATGTGTAGGCGTTGCCTGATTTTGCCGCGAGGCATTGCTGCGCCCACACCCAGCGCGCATGGTCGGGGTCCTGTCATTCAATAAGGACAACCGCCATGCTGGTCTTAAGCCGCGCCGTAGGCGAAATCATCGCTATCGGTGATGACATCACCGTGCGCATTCTCGAGCTGAATGGTAATCAGGTGAAATTTGGTGTTGTTGCGCCCGTCGGGGTGCATGTCCATCGTGCCGAGGTCCACCAAAAGATCCTCAAGCGTCAAACCCCGCAATCCCAAACCGCCACCAACCCCTGAGTCAGTCGAACAGATGCTTGGGCACATCGTGCTTGAGCATCAACTGGCACTGCTCGCTGTCCGGGTCGAACACAATCAGCGCCTGGCCCTTGGTCAGCGCCTGGCGCACCCGCAGCACGCGGGTTTCCAGGGGCGTGTCGTCACCATTGTCGGTGCCGTCGCGGGTCACGAAGTCTTCGATAAGGCGGGTCAGGGTGTCGACTTCAAGTGCATCGTAGGGAATCAGCATACAAGCCTCAGATGATGGATCCCGGCGATCCTACTGCGCCGGGACCGCAGTTGCCAGCGTCAGGACTTCTGGCCGACCAGGCTGTCCACCGATGGCACGCGCGTGTCGCTCTCCATCTGCGTTTCGTGCTCGATCTGATGGCTGAACCGGTCCAGTGAGCCCTGGGCCGGTTGTGCGTCACTGGCGAACACCGGCGGGCTGAGGATATACGCGCCCAACAGCCGGCTCAGCGCCGCCAGGCTGTCGATATGGGTGCGCTCATAACCATGGGTCGCATCGCAACCGAACGCCAGCAGCGCGGTGCGGATGTCGTGGCCGGCCGTCACCGCCGAATGGGCATCGCTGAAGTAATAGCGGAACAGGTCGCGGCGCACGGGCAAGTCGTTATCCGAGGCCAGGCGCAGCAGGTGGCGGGAGAGGTGATAGTCATACGGCCCGCCGGAATCCTGCATGGCCACACTGACCGCGTGCTCGCTGGAGTGCTGGCCGGGGGCGACCGGGGCGATATCGATACCGACAAACTCACTCACATCCCAGGGCAAAGCCGCCGCGGCGCCGCTGCCGGTTTCCTCGGTGATGGTGAACAGCGGGTGGCAGTCGATCAACAACGGTTCGCCGCTGTCGACGATGGCCTTGAGCGCAGCCAACAGCGCGGCGACGCCGGCTTTATCGTCCAGGTGGCGGGCACTGATATGCCCGCTCTCGGTGAACTCGGGCAAGGGGTCGAACGCCACGTAGTCACCGATGCCGATCCCCAGGGAATCGCAATCGGCGCGGGTGGCGCAGTAGGCATCCAGGCGCAATTCCACATGGTCCCAGCTCACCGGCATTTCATCCACGGCGGTGTTGAACGCGTGCCCGGAGGCCATCAACGGCAACACGCTGCCACGGATCACACCGTTGTCGGTAAACAGGCTGACGCGGCTGCCCTCGGCAAAGCGGCTCGACCAGCAGCCGACGGGCGCGAGGGTCAGGCGGCCGTTGTCCTTGATCGCGCGCACGGCGGCGCCGATGGTGTCCAGGTGCGCGGACACCGCACGGTCGGGGCTGTTTTTCTGGCCCTTGAGGGTGGCGCGAATCGTGCCGCGCCGGGTCATTTCAAACGGGATGCCCAGCTCTTCCAGGCGTTCGGCGACGTAGCGCACGATGGTGTCGGTAAACCCGGTGGGGCTGGGAATGGCGAGCATTTCCAGCAGGACTTTTTGCAGGTAGTTGAGGTCCGGTTCGGGGATGGTTCGGCTCATGAAGACTCCTGATGAAATAAGTGAAATTCTTTGGCCAGTGGGGCTGTTGTGGCCAAGGGGCTTGTTGTGGCAAGCCCGCTCACCACAGGGTTATTGAGCTGTCGGCTGGCTATGGGGGAATAGCAGGTCCACAAACTTCTCCGCCGTCGGCTGCGGTTCATGGTTGGCCAGGCCGGCCCGTTCGTTGGCTTCGATAAAGACGTACTCGGGTTGATCGGCCGCAGCCACCATCAGGTCCAGGCCCACCATGGGGATATCCAGGGCGCGGGCGGCGCGCACGGCGGCGTCCACCAGGGTCGGATGGAGGATCGCGGTGACGTCCTCCAGGCAGCCGCCGGTGTGCAGGTTGGCGGTGCGGCGCACGGCCAGGGTCTGGCCACGGGGCAGGATGCTGCTGTAGTCGTAGCCGGCGGCGTGCAGGGTGCGTTCGGTTTCTGCATCCACGGGGATTTTGCTTTCGCCGTCGGTGGCCGCCTGCCGGCGTCGGCTCTGGGCCTCGATCAGCGCACCAATGGAATGCTGGCCGTCACCGGTCACTTCGGCAGGGCGGCGAATCGCAGCGGCGACCACCTCGAAGCCGATCACCAGGATGCGCAGGTCCAGGCCTTGGTGGAAGCTCTCCAGCAACACGCGGCTGTCGAACTGGCGCGCGGCTTCGATTGCCTGCTGCACCTCTTCAATGCTCTGCAGATCCACCGCCACGCCCTGGCCTTGCTCGCCATCGAGCGGCTTGACCACGACGCGCTGGTGTTCGTCGAGGAACTCCAGGTTGTCATCGGCGCTGCCCGCCAGTTGTTGCGCAGGCAGTTTCAAACCCGCGGCTTTCAACACCTTGTGGGTGAGGCTCTTGTCCTGGCACAGGGTCATGCTGATCGCGCTGGTCAGGTCGCTCAGCGACTCGCGGCAGCGCACGCGGCGGCCACCATGGCTGAGGGTGAACAAACCGGCATCGGCGTCATCCACCTGCACATCGATGCCGCGTCGATGGGCCTCTTCGACAATGATCCGCGCATACGGGTTGAACCCCGCCTGGGGTCCGGGGCCGAGGAACAGCGGCTGGTTGATACCGTTCTTGCGCTTGATCGCAAAGGTGGTCAGGGCACGGAAGCCGAGCTTGGCGTAGAGGTTCTTGGCCTGGCGATTATCGTGCAGCACCGACAGGTCGAGATAGCTCAGGCCACGGCTCATAAAGTGCTCCACCAGGTGGCGCACCAGCACTTCGCCCACACCGGGGCGTGTGCACAGCGGGTCGACCGCCAGGCACCACAGGCTGCAACCGTTTTCCGGGTCGTGGAAGGCTTTCTGGTGATTGAGGCCCATCACGCTGCCGATCACCGCGCCACTGTCTTCGTCCTCGGCCAGCCAGTACACCGGGCCGCCTTCATGGCGCGGTGTCAGGCGTTCGGCGTCGACCGGCAGCATGCCGCGGCCTTGATACAACTGGTTGACCGCCAGCCAATCGGCCTCGCTCTGCACCCGGCGAATCCGAAAGCCGCGAAACACACGGGTGGCCGGGCGGTAGTCGCTGAACCACAGGCGCAGGGTGTCGGATGGGTCGAGGAACAACTGCTGCGGATCTATGCCGAGGATCTGCTGGGGCGCGGCCACATACAGCGCGATATCGCGCTCGCCGGGCTGTTCGTTGAGCAGTTCCTGGGCCAGGCTCGCCGGGTCCGGGAAGGTATGGCCGATCAACAACCGGCCCCAGCCGCAATGCACGGCGATCGGCTCGGCGGCCAATGGGCTGCCATCTTCGGCCAGACGCGCTTGCAGGCGCTCGTAGGTCGGCGCCTGGCCCTTCAACAAGCGTTGGCTGTAAGCCGCTGCATGGGGTTTCATCAATCAGATTCCTTGTTCGCTGAGCCACAGGTTCAGCGCGGCCAGTTGCCACAGCTTCGAGCCGCGCAACGGGGTCAATTGACCCTGCGGGTCGGTGAGCAGGCGGTCGAGCATGGCCGGGTTGAACAGGCCGCGATCCTGGCTTGGGTCCAGCAGCAGTTCGCGCACCCAATTCAGGGTGTCGCCCTGCAAGTGCTTGAGGCCCGGTACCGGGAAGTAGCCTTTCTTGCGGTCGATGACTTCGCTCGGAATCACCCGGCGCGCGGCCTCTTTCAACACCTGCTTGCCACCGTCGGGCAATTTGAATTTACCCGGTACACGGGCCGACAGTTCCACCAGGCGGTAGTCGAGGAAGGGCGTGCGCGCTTCCAGGCCCCAGGCCATGGTCATGTTGTCGACGCGTTTGACCGGGTCATCCACCAGCATCACCGTGCTGTCCAGGCGCAGGGCCTTGTCCACGGCGGCGTCCGCGCCGGGCATGGCGAAATGCTCGCGCACGAAGTCGCCGGCGGCATCGTTGGCGGTCAGCCATTTCGGTGCGACGGTGGCGGCGTAATCATCGTAGCTGCGGTCGAAGAACGCCTCGCGATAAGCCGCATACGGGTCGCTCGCGCCGTCGACCTGCGGGTACCAGTGGTAACCGGCGAACAACTCATCGGCGCCCTGGCCGCTCTGCACCACCTTGCAATGCTTGGCCACTTCCCGCGACAGCAGGTAGAAGGCGATGCAGTCATGGCTGACCATCGGCTCGCTCATGGCGCGGAACGCCGCCGGCAGTTGTTCGATGATCTCGCGTTCGGCAATGCGCAGTTGGTGGTGACGGGTGCCGTAGTGCTTGGCGATCAGGTCCGAATACTGGAACTCGTCGCCACGCTCGCCGCCGGCGTCTTCAAAACCGATGGAGAAGGTCGACAGATCCTGCACGCCCACTTCACGCAGCAGGCCGACGAGCATGCTCGAGTCGACGCCGCCGGAGAGCAGCACACCGACATCCACGGCAGCCCGTTGACGGATGGCCACGGCTTCGCGGGTGCTGTCCAACACGCGGTCGGTCCAGTCTTCCAGGCTCAGGTTTTTTTCATCTTCATGGGGGCCGTAGGGCAGGGTCCACCAGGTTTTCTGCTCGGTGTTGCCTTCGGCATCGATGCGCATCCAACTGGCCGGCGGCAGTTTTTCAATGCCCGCCAGCAGCGTGCGCGGAGCGGGCACGACGGCATGGAAATTCAGGTAGTGATTGAGCGCTACCGGGTCGAGGATCGGGTTGATATCACCGCCCTTGAGCAGCGCCGGCAAGGCCGAGGCAAAGCGCAGGCGCTGGCCGGTGCGCGACAGGTACAACGGCTTCACGCCGAGACGGTCACGGGCGATGAACAGGCGCTGGGCATCGCGCTCCCAGACGGCAAAGGCAAACATGCCGTTGAGCTTGGGCAGCAGCGCTTCGCCCCAGGCGTGGTAGCCCTTGAGCAGCACTTCGGTGTCGCCGCCGGAATAGAACGCGTAGCCGAGGGCTTCAAGCTCCTGGCGCAATTCCGGAAAGTTATAGATCGCGCCGTTGAACGCCAGGGACAGGCCCAGTTGGGCGTCGACCATCGGTTGGGCGGAGCCGTCCGACAGGTCCATGATTTTCAGGCGCCGATGACCCAGGGCAATCGGCCCTTGGGCATGGAAGCCCCACGCGTCAGGGCCACGTGGGGCCAAATGATGGGTAATTCGCTCCACCGCTGCGAGGTCCGCAGGTTGGTGATCGAAACGTAACTCGCCAGCTAATCCGCACATAGGTTCCTTACCGGTTTTTCCGTTGGGGAGGGATAGAAAGACCCGCACCAAAAGGGCGGGTACCTAGGGACTGACCCGAGGCTATACGCGGAGTTTTAGATCAATAAGTTATATGGCAAACCGCCGCCCCCCATTCGGAACACCCCAGCAGCCTGTGCGGCGTGGGTGAAAGGGGCGGTACTTAAGTCGAGGTGAGATGCAAAAAATCGACGGTTACGAGGGCTGATCCTGCAGCTATTTGAACCCTTTTGCGCGATCGCAGCGCTTATCGTCTGGCGTCATTGTTCAACGCGATAAAGGAACATTGCGAATGACGCAAACCACTGATTTGACCCAGGCGCTCGAGCCGGTGCCCCACGACCAATTGATGGCGGCCCTGCTGAATATCACCGGCGACCTGGATAAAGCGCAGGTCTTGCACGACACGCTGCCGGCCTGGTTGGTCAAGGCCGACTCCCATGTACTGCAGGCCATCGAGCAGGCGTATGCCGACAGCGAGCGCCCCCGTGAAACCCTGCACCGATTGCTGAACCGTCTGCAACCGCTGGATAAATTCTGTGCCGGACGGCTCAGGGCATTCCTGGACGACAAGGGGCATGGGGGCCTGGACATCGAAAACGACACCCTGGAAATCCCCCGGCGCTCGTTCAGCGGTGTCAGCCAGGACCTGGGCGGTCAGATGATTGAGACCGTCAATCTGGAGAAGCACAGCCTGCTGCAAGCGGCCATGCAGAATTTCTCCCAGGCGGCTGCCGAGCCAGGCGGCTCGCCGACCACTGCCGTGGTGCGCATCGGCCCCATGCGCCAAGTTGCGCAAACCCTCAGCGCCCAGGCCTTTATCGGCTACTGCCGCGAGCTGAACCTGGGAGATGCCTATCAGACCCATGTGCGCGAAGTGTTCAACCTGGTAGCGCCCGACCAGGACTTCAACCCTTCGGTGACGCAGGTCGGCCAATCCCGTTGCGTGGACATGCAGATCGACCTGCATCTGGCCCATGCCAAGGGCGATATCGATGCATCGACCCGCGCGTTGCTGCTGGGCCTGGTCAAGGCGGATATGCCCGCCAGGGACATCCGGCAACTGTGGTTCAACCAGCAGCCGCTGACCTGGCAAGGCCTGAACATCGACGGCGCCTGCCTGTGGGGGGTATTGGTGTTTTCCAGTGCATCGGCCGAAGGGTTCTCCAGCGGCCCGATCGTGGTGTATATGCCCAACGAGCCCGTGCGGCCGTGGTACCGCTATGAATCACTGGAGCATTTCAAGCTCTACCTCACCCTCAAGCTTCACGTCAGTACCTATCGTGATTTCTTCAAGGGTTACCTGGACGAGTCCGAGCGTTTCGGTTTTTTCGAACGTTTTGACCAGGAGGCAATCGTCGTGCGGGTGACGCCGCTCCCGGTCACAGGCAAGTTGTCGACATTCTTTTTCAATGCCTGCGTTGGCAAGATCCAGCTGGATGCGCAGGTATTGGCGGTTCCCAATGCCCAGGCCGATGACGACGCGCGTCGCAAGCGTATCCAGGATTACCTGGATGTCGGCTTGACGGTGCTCAACGTCGCCGGGTTCGTAGTACCGGTGGTGGGCCAACTGATGACCGGCGTGGCCGTTGGGCAATTGCTTGGCGAGGTGTTCGAGGGGGTGGATGACTGGCTGCACCATGACAAGCTCGGCGCCCTCAGGCACCTGACGAACATTGCGGAAAACCTCGCTGCCATGGCGTTGTTCGCCGCGGGTACAAAAGTCGTGGGCCGGCTGTGGCGAACCACACCGTCGGCGGCGGGGTTCTACGACAGCCTCGAAGCCGTGCGGCTGCCCGACAAGTCCACGCGCTTATGGCGCAGTCGTACCGAGCCGTATCGCCACACCGTCTCGCTCGAAGGCACAGTGGCCAGCCCCCGTGGGGTCTACCAGCTCAATGGCCAGTCCTATGTGAATGTCGACGGGGCGCTGTATTCGATTGTCTTTGACGCCCGCACCGGGCGCTGGCGAGCCCGGCATCCGCAGCGGGATTCGGCCTATCGGCCGCCCTTGACCCACAACTACCAGGGCGGCTGGCAGTTCTCGTTCGAGCAGGCGGATGAATGGCGCAGCCCTGACTATATCCTGGGGCGGCTGGACCCCAGTCTCAGCGTTTTCCCGGCCGGACACCTGAAGGATATCGCCGCTATCACCGGCTCGACCTTGCCGCGTTTGCAGCAACTGGCCAGGCAGAACCTGCCGCTGCCGGAGCGGCTGCGCGATTGTGCGCTGCGGTTCAAGCTGAACCAGGGGGTTCGCGACCTGATCTGGCAAATGGAGCATCAAGCCCCGCTTAATGCGGCCACCACCCGTGTACAGATGCTGGCCCTGCCGCTGATGGACGGGTGGCCCCGTGGGCGTTTTTTCGAACTGCTCGACGACGAGGGCTACCTGCTTGAGCGCCATCCAGATACCGCGCCGTTCGATTACGAGGACTTGAGCATCCACCTCACCACGCAACAACTGCGGAACGGACAGATCCTGCCCACCTTGCTGGCCGCCCTCGACCCCGAGGAAACCGCGCAATTGCTCGGCGGCACCTTCCACGCCGACGAAGCGCAAGCGGCCCTGGCGCGGCGTCTCACCGCCTCGCTCAAGACCACGCATCAGGCGGTCTATGAGCGGCTGCGCATGGATGCCGATTTCATCGATCAGACCGATCACGGCCAGCTCAAGCAGCGCTTGCCGCAATTGCCGATCCGGGTGGCCTGGGAGGTCATGACCCAGGCCTCCACGGCGGAGCGCTGGCACTTGCGTCATACCGGGCGTGTGCCGCTGCGGGTCAGCCAATGGGCCCGGGAAGCCCTGGAAGCGCTGGAGGAAGACGCCGCCCTGGCCGGCCTGTACTTGCCGGAGCTGGCCACCGATGCGACACGGCGCGTGGCCACCGGGTTGCTGCAACGGGTTCCAGGCTGGCCCGGGGATCTGTTCTTGCAGGTACGCCGCGAAAGCGTACAGGGCACTGTCCTGGGCCAGGTGGGCCACGCAGACGCTGATATGAGGCGCATCGTGGTGCAGTCGGCCAAGGGCTTTCGCGCCCACGATGGGCAAGGTAAGGCCTTGGGCGCGTTGGCCGGCGGGTCGGAAGGTTTCTACGAGGCGTTGCTCAACAGTTTGCCTGCCGCCCAACGCGACGCGCTGCGCCTGACCGCGAGCGGCAGGGCCAGCCAGCTGCGGCATGCATTGATTGGCAAGGCGCAGGATGAACGCAATCGCATCGGCCGTTACTTATGGCCCGAGCGCGCGGTACCCGAGGAGCCGGCCCTGTCGTGCGTGCAAGGCTCGCCGCCTGCGCCGCCTCCACAGCCTGCGGGCTTGATGCGCAAGGCTCGCAAACTCTTCCCGTTATTCGATGACCGGCGCCTGTCGACCTTCCTGCAGGACTTGGGCACCGATCACCTGTCCCGGGCCAAAGCCGTGCGCACCCTTGAGCAGCACTATGAGGCACTGCAGCGGGCGTTGAGGCTGTGGGCCAAGGACAAACCGGCGCAGCCCTACTCGGACGTCGCGCTGCAAGACTACCGCCTGGCGCGACACCAGGCCGCTCGGGCCATCGAGCGTTGTTGGCAATATGCGTCGCTGGCGCCGGATGAACACCATCAGAACGTGCCGAGCCTGTCCCTGGACGGCATGGCCATCGGGGCGTTACCGACCTTGCCGGCGCACGTGCAGTTCGAGCATGTCCGGCAATTGTCATTGAAACGCATGGGACTCAACGATGACGTCGCGTATTTCCTCAAGCACTTCAAGGGGCTGCGCAGCCTGGCGTTGAACGGCAATCGGCTGACGCGGCTGCCGGAAGTGCTCCAGCACATGCCGTGGCTCAGGCAGCTGTACATGGCCGATAACCACCTGCAACTGACCGAGTACACCCGCACCAAACTCGCGGACCTGAAGAGCCTGGTCGTGCTCGACCTGAGCAACAATCCCCTGGTGGACCCGCCCGTCGTCAACAAGATGTTCGAATTGCGCAACCTGATGCTGCGCAACTGCCGGCTGACCAGTCTGCCCACCGGCTTTACCCGCGTTCCGTACCTGGAGCAACTCGACCTGCGGGACAATGACATCGCCAGTTTGCCGGCATGGTTGTTCAATGCGCCGCGTGAGCACACCGAAGTCATCAACGTGCGGCATAACCCTCTGGACGCCAGCACTCGTCAGGCCTTGAACCGTTACCGGGACACCATCGGCGTGGGCATGGGCTTCGTTGAGGATGACATTGCGCGACTCAACGAGCAGACCGCCCGGGAGCTGTGGCTGGGCGATGAATACGCGACACACTTCGCCGAAAAGGCCGAGACCTGGCTGGGGCTCAAGGATGAGCCCGGCTCCGACGGCCTGTTCAAATTGCTGGCCGGCCTGGGTGGCGCCGCCGACACCAGCCACGTGCGCGAGGACATGAACCGCCGCATCTGGCGCGTGTTGGAGGCGGCCGCTG
Organism: Pseudomonas sp. GV047; assembly: GCF_003058245.1. Taxonomy (NCBI): domain Bacteria; kingdom Pseudomonadati; phylum Pseudomonadota; class Gammaproteobacteria; order Pseudomonadales; family Pseudomonadaceae; genus Pseudomonas; species Pseudomonas sp. GV047. The sequence goes on from NZ_QCWA01000004.1 coordinate 403,006, forward strand.
CCGATACCCGGCTGCGGGCCGAGATTTTCGAGCGCGCGGCCACGCCGTTGAACTGTGATGACGCCGCTGCCGTGAGCTTCAGCGACCTGGAGGTGCTGGTTGAAATCCACGAGGCCTCGCAGCGGGTGGAGGGCGGCAGGGTCACGGCCAAGCCGCTGCTCAGGTTGGCCAGGGGCTTGTTTCGTCTCGACCGCCTGGAGTCCATGGCCAGCCGACACAGCGCCGAGCATCCGATGCTCGACCCGCTGGAGGTCAGCCTGGCTTATCGCACCGGGCTGGTGGAGCGCTTTCATTTGCCCGGGCAGCCCCGGCATATGCGCTTTGCCAGCCTGGCCGGGGTGACCGAGCACATGCTGGAGGTTGCCGAAGCGCAGTTGAAGGAGGCCGAGCTTTCCCCGCAACTGCTGAACTATATGGTGAAGCTGCCATTCTGGAGCAGTTACCTGAGGCGCACCCATGGCGGTTCGTTCGACACCCTGACCCAGCCTTTTGGCGATCGCATGGAAGCGGTGTGGGCGCAAAGGGAAACCTTGGGTGACGCTGACTATCACACCCAGATGGGCGCGATCCAGAGCGCGCGGGAAAGCGCCGAACTCGTCGAGCTCAAACGCCTGACCCAGGAGGCGTTGAGGCTCGATGAGCTGGGCACCTGCCAATTGCCACCGGCAGGTTGAAGCGCGGCCTACGGGGTCGTTTTTGCAGCGTTGCTGCGAATCAACCCGCGCACTGCAAAGCGATTCGGGTGACAGGCCTCGGCCACGCTGCGGGGCAGGGGCAGCGGTTCGTTGTCCAGCCATGCCGCCAGCAACTCGCCGGACAGCGGCGCGGTGATCAGGCCCCGGGAGCCGTGGCCGCTGTTGATGTACAGGCCGTCCAGCCACGGGCAGGCAGCCTGCGGTGTGTAGCGGGCGTCTTTGCGCAGCGCGTCGTAGGCCTGGGCGAACGCCAGGCTGTCGGCCAGGGGCCCGACAATCGGCAAGTAGTCCGGGCTGGTGCAGCGGAAGGCGGCGCGGCCTTCCAGGGTCTCTGCGGCAAGGTCGGCGGCGTGCAGGCGCTGGGCCAGGTCCGGGGAAATCTCTTGCAGCAGCTCAAGGTTACCGGCGTGCTCGGCGGCGGTAGGGGTGAGGTCATCGTTGTTGAAATCAAAGCTGGCCCCCAGGGTGTGTTCGCCCAGGCGAGCCGGCGCCACGTAGCCCTCGGCACACACCACCGTGGCCAGGGCCTGGCTGGCGGTGGTCTGGGGCAGGCGGGTGATCTGCCCGCGAATCCGCTTGAGGGGCAACTCGGCGCTGGCGGCAAACCGTTTGACCTCAGCCGCCCCGGCCAGCACCACCACGGGGGCGCTGGCCAGCAGCCGATCGCCGTCCCAGGCCTGCCAGTGGCCGTCGACTTTGCGCAGGTCCAGCACCTCATGATGGGCCAGCACCCCGATACCTGGCTGGCGCGCCTGCCATTGGCACAGCGCGGGGGGATGCACCCAGCCGCCTTCGGGGAAAAACAGCCCGCCCTGTTCCAGGCCCACCCCGGCGCGAGCCTGGGCTTGAGCCTTATCCAGCAGATGCAGCAGCTGCGGGGCGAATGCCTGGGCCAGTTGCGCCTGGCGTTCGGCCTCCTTGGCATTGAAGGCCAGTTGCAGCACGCCGCAGCCGTCCCACTCCACGCCGCGTTGCAGGTGCTCCAGCAGGCGCCGGGTGTATCCGAACCCGCTGACGATCATCTGCGACAACGCCGTGCCGTGTGCCGACAGCTTGAGATAAAGCACCCCTTGCGGATTGCCGGAGGCCTCTTGGGCGAGACCGCCATGGCGCTCCAACAGGCTGACCTGCCAACCCCGCGCCGCCAGGCTGGCCGCGCTGGCGCAGCCGGCCAGGCCGCCGCCGATCACCAGGGCACGGCGCTCGCCATTGGGCATGGAGGGGCGGGCGAACCAGGGCTTGGCGGCGGCCGGTGCCGGGGTCTCGGCCGGCCAGCCGAGAAACTCCCCGCGCAGGATTTCCCACTTGTGGCCGATGCCCGGCGTACGCTTCATCTTGAAACCGGCGGCGTTGATCAGCCGGCGCACCCAGCCGGTGCTGGTGAAGGTGCTGATGGTCGAACCCGGGGCCGCCAGGCGTGCCAGCTCGGCAAACAGTTCGGCGCTCCACATCTCGGGGTTTTTTGCCGGGGCGAAGCCGTCGAGAAACCACGCGTCGATCTGCGCATCCAGTTGCGGCAACTGTTCCAGGGCATCGCCGATCAGCAGCGTGAGGGTGACGCGGCCGTTATCCAGCACCAGGCGCTGGAAGCCTTGGTGAATGGCGATGTAGTGCGCCAGCAATTGCTCGGCGAACGGCGCGAGCTCGGGCCAGAGGGCGAGGGCGCGTTGCAGGTCGGCGTGGCTCAGGGGGTATTTTTCCACGCTGACAAAATGCAGGCGTGCACCGGCTACGGCGTGTTGCTCGAACAACTGCCAGGCGCAGAGGAAATTCAGGCCGGTGCCGAAGCCGGTTTCGCCAATCACCAACCGCCCGCCCGCCGGCAGTGCGGCGAAGCGCTCCTGCAAGCGGTTCTGTTGCAGGAACACATAGCGGGTTTCGTCCAGGCCCGATTGGTCGGAGAAATACACGTCGTCGAACACCCGCGAGTGCGGGCGACCTTGATCATCCCAGTCGAGCTGGGCGTGGGTTACGGGGTTCATGGGCGGCTCGGTAAAGGCAAGGCGGCCATTCTAGCCGATCAACAGGCTTTGAATTGACCCACGGCAAGCCCAGGTGGAATTTCCTCCCGCGCGTTGTTGCCCAATCCGCTAGTCTTGCTCACTTCTGGAACGGAGCCGCCCATGTTCGAATCTGCCGAAATCGGTCACGCCATCGACAAAGACACCTTTGAGGCCGAAGTGCCCGCCCTGCGCGAGGCTTTGCTGGAGGTGCAGTACGAGTTGCAACAGCAAAAGCGCTTCCCGGTGATCATCCTGATCAACGGCATCGAAGGCGCCGGTAAAGGTGAGACGGTCAAACTGCTGAATGAATGGATGGACCCGCGCCTGATCGAGGTGCGCACCTTCGACCAGCAGACCGACGAAGAACTGGCCCGCCCCCCGGCCTGGCGCTACTGGCGCCAACTGCCCGCCAAAGGCCGCATGGGCATTTTTTTCGGCAACTGGTACAGCCAGATGCTGCAAGGCCGGGTGCACGGCGAGATCAAGGATGCGCGGCTCGACCAGGCCATCGCCGGCGCCGAGCGCCTGGAGAAGATGCTCTGCGATGAAGGCGCGCTGATCTTCAAGTTCTGGTTCCACCTGTCCAAGAAGCAAATGAAGGCACGGCTCAAGGCCCTGGCCGACGACCCGTTGCACAGTTGGCGCATCAGCCCGCTGGACTGGCAGCAATCCGAGACCTACGACAAGTTCGTGCATTTCGGCGAGCGCATCCTGCGCCGTACCAGCCGCGATTACGCGCCCTGGCATGTGATTGAAGGCGTCGACGCCAACTACCGCAGCCTCACCGTGGGCAAGATCCTGCTCGAAGGCCTGCAGAACGCCCTGAAGCTGCCCAAGGGCAAGGCCAGCGGCATGAACCCGGCACCCTTGCCCTCGGCCGTCGACCAGATGAGCCTGCTCAACAGCCTCGACATGACCTTGAGCCTGGACAAGGACGATTACGAAGAACAGCTGATTACCGAGCAGGCGCGCTTCTCCGGCCTGATGCGCGACAAGCGCATGCGCAAGCACGCGCTGGTGACGGTCTTCGAAGGTAACGACGCGGCGGGCAAGGGCGGGGCGATCCGTCGGGTGGCGGCCGCGCTCGACCCGCGCCAGTACCACATCGTGCCGATTGCCGCGCCCACCGAGGATGAACGCGCCCAGCCGTACCTGTGGCGGTTCTGGCAGAAGATCCCGGCGCGGGGCAAGTTCACCGTGTTCGACCGCTCGTGGTACGGCCGCGTGCTGGTGGAGCGTATCGAGGGCTTCTGTACCACGGCCGACTGGATGCGCGCCTATGGCGAGATCAATGACTTCGAAGAGCAACTGCGCGACGCCGGTGTGATCGTGGTCAAGTTCTGGCTGGCCATCGACAAGCAGACCCAACTGGAACGCTTCCAGGCCCGCGAGGAAATCCCCTTCAAGCGCTTCAAGATCACCGAAGACGACTGGCGCAACCGCGAAAAATGGGACGACTACCGCGCCGCCGTGGGCGATATGGTCGACCGCACCAGCACCGAGGTCTCGCCGTGGACGCTGGTGGAGGCTAACGACAAGCGCTGGGCGCGGGTCAAGGTGTTGCGCACCATCAACCTTGCCCTGGAGGAAGCGTTCGCCAAGTCCGACAAGCACGACAAGAAGAAAAAGAAATAACCACTGGCCTGGTGTTGTTCAGGGTGCCGCCCTCTGTGGCGAGCGGGGCTGTGGTGGTGAGCAGGGTTGTTGTGGTGAGCGGGCTTGCCCCGCGCTGGGGCGCGAAGCGGCCCTGACCAAGGCGCCGCGTTCTTTCAGGCAGACCTCATTGGCTGGTTTTGGGGCCGCTTCGCAGCCCAGCGCGGGGCAAGCCCGCTCACCACAACAGGCCCCCTCACCACAACAGGCCTGCTGACTACAACAAGCCTGCTCACCACAACCGGCCCGCTTGCCACAACAGGCCCGCCCCGCAACAGGTTTATGTCCGTCACCATGCTTTTGTATACGCCGGGTGAATGATCGTCGCGGTGGGGCAGGCCTGGATCTATCCTCGATCCATCTCCCCACAACGACAAGATCGAGGTAGCCCATGCGTGAAGTAGTGATCGTCGACAGCGTGCGAACCGGCTTGGCCAAATCCTTTCGCGGCAAGTTCAACCAGACCCGCCCGGATGACATGGCGGCCCATTGCGTCAACGCACTGCTGACCCGCAACGGCATCGACCCGGCCAGCGTCGAGGATTGCATCGTCGGCGCGGGTTCCAACGAAGGCGCCCAGGGCTACAACATCGGGCGCAACGTGGCCGTGCTGTCGCAATTGGGCACCGGTACGGCGGGCATGACCCTCAACCGGTTCTGCTCGTCGGGCTTGCAGGCGATTGCGATTGCGGCCAACCAGATCGCGTCGGGTTGCAGCGACATCATCGTTGCCGGGGGCGTCGAGTCCATCAGCCTGACCATGAAAAGCGTCAACACCGATAACCTGATCAACCCGCTGCTCAAGGAGCAGGTGCCGGGCATTTACTTCCCCATGGGCCAGACCGCGGAAATCGTCGCCCGCCGTTATGACGTCAGCCGCGAAGAACAGGACCTCTACGCCCTGCAAAGCCAGCAACGCACCGCCCAGGCCCAGGCGGAGGGCTTGTTTGATGATGAAATCGTGCCGATGGCGGTCAAGTACAAGGTCGAGGACAAGAACACCGGTGCCGTGCAGATCCTCGACGGCGTGGTTGATCGCGATGACTGCAACCGTCCGGACACTACGTTGGCCAGCCTGTCTGGGTTGAAGCCCGTATTTGCCGAAGACGGCTCGGTGACGGCGGGTAACTCCTCGCAGCTCTCCGACGGTGCCTCGATGACTCTGGTGATGAGCCTGGAAAAAGCCCTGGCACTGGGGCTCAAGCCCAAGGCGTTTTTCCGCGGTTTCACCGTGGCCGGTTGCGAACCGGATGAGATGGGCATCGGCCCGGTGTTCTCGGTGCCCAAGCTGCTCAAGTCGCGGGGCTTGCAGGTGGCGGACATCGACCTGTGGGAACTCAACGAGGCCTTTGCGTCGCAGTGCCTGTATGCGCGCAATCGCCTGGGCATCGATAACGCCAGGTACAACGTCAACGGCGGCTCGATTTCCATCGGCCACCCGTTCGGCATGACCGGCTCGCGGCAGGTGGGGCACCTGGTGCGTGAGCTGCAACGGCGTAATGTGCGTTATGGCATCGTCACCATGTGCGTGGGCGGCGGCATGGGCGCCACCGGACTGTTCGAAGCCGTGCGCTGATAAGTGTTGGAGGGACAGTGCGACGATTCGACTTGCCCCTCCCACATTTGAACGGCGGCGTATCCCAATTCGCTCACTTCCCCCTAGAATGCCCGCTCCACTTCCTCTGGCTTCTGGGGCACTCATGCACATCTCTTCCGGCCGCTGGGTCTACGGTTTTCTCCTGACCCTGCTGACCGCGCTGCTCTGGGGCATTCTGCCGATCAAGCTCAAGCAAGTGTTGCAGGTCATGGACCCGATCACGGTCACCTGGTTTCGCCTGGTGGTGGCCGGCAGTTGCCTGTTCGTGTACCTCGCCGCGACCAGGCGCCTGCCCAGTCGTAAGGTACTCGGCCCCAGGGGCGGCTGGCTGGTGGCGATGGCGGTGTGCGGCCTGGTGGGTAACTACGTGTTGTACCTGGTGGGCCTGAAACTGCTCAGCCCCGGCACCGCGCAGTTGGTGGTGCAGATGGGCCCGATCTTCCTGATGATCGCCAGCGTGTTTGTGTTCAAGGAACGTTTCAGCGTCGGGCAGAGCGTGGGCCTGGTGGTGCTGATCATCGGCTTCGGGCTGTTCTTCAACCAACGCCTGGAAGAGTTGCTGACGTCCCTTGGCGCCTACACCGCCGGCGTGCTGACTATCCTGCTGGCGACTTCGGTCTGGGTGTTCTATGCCCTGGGACAGAAGCAGTTGCTGACCGTGTGGAATTCGCTGCAAGTGATGATGGTGATCTACCTGTCGTGCGCCGTGCTGCTGACGCCGTGGGCCCATCCGCTGGAGGCCCTGCAACTGAGCCCGCTGCAAGGCTGGCTGTTGCTGGCGTGCTGCATGAACACACTGGTGGCTTATGGTGCATTCGCCGAGGCCCTGGCCCACTGGGAAGCCTCGCGGGTGAGCGCGACCCTGGCCCTGACGCCATTGGTGACCTTTGTCGCGGTGGCGTTGGCGGCATGGCTGTGGCCGGACTATGTGCAGGCCGAAGAGATCAATGCCCTGGGCTATTTCGGCGCGTTGGTGGTGGTGCTGGGGTCGGCGGCGGTGGCGCTGGCGCCGTCGTTGCTCGCCGGGCTCAAGGCCCGGCGGCTACGCATGGCGTCTTAGGCGCCCAGCATGTTTTCCGGGCGTACCCACTGGTCGAACTCTGCGTCGGTGAGGTAGCCCAGGTCCAACGCCGCTTCCCGAAGGGTCAAGCCTTCGGCGTAGGCCTTCTTGGCGATCTCTGCCGACTTGTCATAGCCGATGTGCGGGTTGAGCGCGGTGACCAGCATCAGCCCGCGCTCCAGGTGCTCGGCCATTTTCCCGGCGTCGGGTTCGAGGCCGGCAATGCAGTGCTCCTGGAAGTTATTGCAGCCATCGGCCAGCAGGCGGATCGATTCCAGCAGGTTGTGGATGATCACCGGCTTGTACACGTTCAACTGCAAATGCCCCTGGCTCGCCGCGATGCCGATGGTCACGTCATTGCCCAGCACCTGGCAGGCCAGCATCGACAACGCCTCGCACTGGGTCGGGTTGACCTTGCCGGGCATGATCGAGCTGCCGGGCTCGTTGGCCGGCAGTTTCACCTCGGCAAGGCCGGCACGCGGGCCGGAGCCCAGCAGGCGCAGGTCGTTGGCGATTTTCATCAGGGCCACGGCCAGGGTTTTCAGGGCGCCGTGCAGGGTCACGATCGGTTCATGGCCGGCCAGTGCGGCGAATTTGTTCGGCGCGGTGACGAAGGGCAGGCCGGACAAGGCGGCCAATTCCGAAGCAATCGCCTCGCTGAAGCCATGGGGGGCATTGAGCCCGGTGCCCACCGCCGTACCGCCCTGGGCCAGCTCGCATACCTGGGGCAGGGCGCTGCGGATCGCCCGTTCGGCGTAGTCGAGCTGGGCGATAAACGCCGAGAGTTCCTGGCCGAAGGTGATCGGCGTGGCGTCCATCATGTGGGTGCGGCCCGTCTTCACCAGCTTTGCATGCCGCGCCGACAACTCCGCGAGGCCGCCGGACAGCGTATTGATCGCCGGCAACAATTGCTGGTGCACCGCTTGCACCGCCGCAATGCTCATGGCCGTAGGGAAGCAGTCGTTGGAGCTTTGGGAGCGGTTCACATGATCGTTGGGGTGTACCGGGCTCTTGCCGCCACGGGGCTTGCCCGACAGCTCGTTGGCGCGGCCGGCGATGACCTCGTTGGCGTTCATGTTGCTCTGGGTGCCGCTGCCGGTTTGCCAGACGACCAGTGGGAACTGGTCATCATGTTGGCCATCGAGCACTTCGTCGGCGGCCTGTTCGATCAGGCGGGCGATGTCGGCGGGCAGGTCGCCGTTGCGGTCGTTGACCCGGGCGGCGGCCTTCTTGATCAGGGCCAGTGCGTGCAGTACCGCGAGGGGCATGCGCTGCTCGCCGATGGCGAAATTCACCAGCGAACGTTGGGTCTGGGCGCCCCAGTAAGCGTCATCCGGGACTTCCACGTCTCCCAGGCTGTCGGTTTCGATACGGCTCATCGGGCACTCTCCTTCAGGTTCGTTTGCGCAGTTTAGGCCCTGATCGGCCTGGGGGGTTCCCTAAAAGACTTTTCATCGGATTCATTCACTGCAATCCGCGCCCGGTAAGGCCCGGGGTTGAGCCGCAGCGTTTTTTAGGCGCAGAATGGGCGCCCTTGGGGTCTTACCTCGCCTGCTAGAAAAGGAAACTCGATGACTCGTCTTCGTGCCATCTGTACCGCGGTTGCTCTGGTTTGCGCCAGCGGCCAGGTTTTTGCCGATACCGCCAGCCACAACGCCAGTGCCGAAGCCTTCCTTACCCTGGCCCATGCCGACAAGCTGGGTACCCCGGTGTACATGCAAGTGCAGCAAATGTTCGCCCAGCGTTTCGAACAGACCAAGGCGCCTGCCGCCAAGCAGTCCGTACTGGACAGCTACCAGGCCAAGGCCAACGCCGCCCTGGACCAGGCCATCGGCTGGCCGAAGCTGAAGCCGGACATGGTCAAGCTCTACACCACCAACTTCAGCGAATCCGAGCTCAAGGACCTGGTTGCCTTCTACCAGTCGCCACTGGGCAAGAAAGTCCTGGAAAAAATGCCGCAACTGACCCAGCAATCGGCCCAGATGACCCAGGCCAAGCTGGAAAGCGCCGTGCCGGTAGTCAACAAGCTGTTGGAAGACATGACCAACGAGCTGACGCCAAAAGCTGCCGCACCGGCGAAGAAGAAGTAAGCAGGAATGACCATGCAACAGCGTATCGAAACGGCGCTCGCCGCCCTGGCCCCGGAGCATTTGAGCGTGCTGGATGAAAGCCATATGCACAGCCGTGGGTTGCAGACCCACTTCAAGGCCGTGCTGGTCAGCCAGCAGTTCGAGGGGCTTAACCGCGTCAAGCGCCACCAGAAGGTCTACGCCACCCTGGGTGACCTGATGAGCGAATTTCATGCGCTGGCGCTGCATACCTACACGCCCGAAGAATGGGCGAAAATCGACGCAGCCCCGGCCTCGCCGACCTGCGCCGGCGGGCATGGCTGATACGCGGGTGTCTCTGACACCCCGCATTTGCTAGAATCCGCAGCGCGCCGCTCAGCCGGCGCGTTTTTTTTGCATCCGGTTCACCCCTTACGAGGGTAGCCACCTGGAGAGAACACCCATGACTCAACCGATTGTCGTGGCGGCACTGTATAAGTTCGTCACCCTCGAAGATTACGTCGCCCTGCGCGAGCCACTGCTGCAGGCGATGGTCGACAACGGCATCAAAGGCACCTTGCTGATCGCCGAAGAAGGTATCAACGGCACCGTTTCCGGCAGCCGCGAAGGCATTGATGGCCTGATGGCCTGGCTGAAGAACGACCCGCGCATGGACGATATCGACCATAAAGAGTCGTACTGCGATGAGCAGCCGTTCTACCGCACCAAGGTCAAGCTCAAGAAAGAGATCGTGACCCTGGGCGTCGAAGGCGTCGACCCGAACAAGAAAGTCGGCACCTATGTCGACCCGCAGGACTGGAACGCGCTGATCAGCGACCCCGAAGTGCTGTTGATCGACACCCGCAACGACTACGAAGTTTCGATCGGCACCTTCGAAGGCGCAATCGACCCGAAAACCACCAGTTTTCGCGAATTTCCCGCCTATATCAAAGCCAACTTCGACCCGGCCAGGCACAAGAAGGTCGCCATGTTCTGCACCGGCGGCATTCGTTGCGAGAAGGCGTCGAGCTACATGCTCAGCGAAGGTTTCGATGAGGTCTACCACCTCAAGGGCGGCATCCTGAAGTACCTCGAAGAGGTGCCGCAGGCAGAAACCAAATGGCAGGGCGACTGCTTTGTGTTCGACAATCGCGTCACTGTGCGCCACGACCTGAGCGAAGGCGACTACGATCAATGTCATGCCTGCCGCACACCGGTGAGCGCCTCCGACCGCGCATCCGAACACTATGTGGCTGGCATCAGTTGCCCCCATTGCTGGGATAAGCTGCCGGAGAAAACCCGTCGCAGCGCGATCGACCGGCAAAAGCAGATTGAGCTGGCCAAGGCCCGCAATATGCCGCACCCGATTGGCTTCAACTACAAGCAAACCCCTTCCGAGGCCTGACCCATGCCCGCGCGCCTGCTCTATGTGATGGACCCGATGTGTTCCTGGTGCTGGGGCTTTGCCCCGGTGGCGCAGGCGCTGGTCGAGCAGGCCCAGGCGGCCGGCGTGGACGTGCACCTGGTGGTGGGCGGCTTGCGCACCGGCAGCGGCGCGGCACTGGAACCGACCACGCGGCGCTACATCCTCGAGCACTGGCAGGCGGTCACCGACGCCACCGGCCAGCCGTTCAAGCGCGATGGCGCGTTGCCCGACGGCTTTGTCTATGACACCGAGCCTGCCTGCCGTGCCATCGTCACCGCGCGCAGCCTGGCGCCGGATTGCGCCTGGACACTGTTGGGGCTGATTCAGCGCGCGTTTTATGTCGAGGGCCGCGACGTGACCCTCGCCAGCGTGCTGGTGGAACTGGCTGAAAAGGCAGGCATCCCGCGCATCGAGTTTGCCGGCGCATTCGACCGTGCCGAGCAGCATGCCGCGACCGCCGCTGACTTCACCTGGGTCCAGGACCTGGGGATCGCCGGGTTTCCGACCTTGCTTGCCGAGCGTAATGGCCAGTTGGCGTTGCTGACCAACGGCTACCAGCCGCTGTCCGAGCTGTCACCGTTGTTGGGGCGATGGCTGGAGCGAGCGACCTGTGCATGATCAGTCACCCCGTACCGACCGACTGACCTGGGCGGAAATTCGCCGCCTGGCCCTGCGGCACAAGAAGTCCCTGTGGATCGCCAATGGCGTCGCCGTGCTGGCGACCCTGTGCAGCGTGCCGATTCCCTTGCTGTTGCCGTTGCTGGTGGATGAAGTGCTGTTGGGACACGGCGATGCCGCGCTCAAGGTGATGAACCACGCACTGCCCCTGGGTTGGCAGAAGGCGGCCGGCTATATCGGCCTGATGCTGCTGGTGACGCTGTTTCTGCGTTGTGGCGCGCTGCTGTTCAACGTGGTGCAGGCGCGGTTGTTTGCGCGCTTGGCCAAGGACATCGTGTACCGCATCCGCGTGCGCCTGATCGAGCGGCTCAAGCGCATCTCCCTGGGCGAGTACGAAAGCCTGGGCAGCGGGACCGTCACCACCCACCTGGTCACCGACCTGGATACGCTGGACAAGTTTGTCGGTGAAACCCTCAGCCGTTTCCTGGTGGCCATGCTGACCCTGGTGGGTACCTCGGCGATCCTGGTGTGGATGCATTGGCAACTGGCGCTGCTGATCCTGCTGTTCAACCCGTTGGTGATCTACGCCACGGTGCAGTTGGGCAAGCGCGTCAAGCACCTGAAGAAGCTGGAAAACGACAGCACCTCGCGCTTTACCCAGGCCCTGACCGAAACCCTGGATGCCATCCAGGAAGTGCGCGCCGGCAACCGCCAGGGCTTTTTCCTCGGGCGCCTCGGCCAGCGGGCCCAGGAAGTGCGTGACTACGCCATTCATTCGCAATGGAAAACCGACGCTTCGAGCCGCGCCAGTGGGTTGCTGTTCCAGTTCGGTATCGACATCTTCCGTGCGGCGGCGATGCTTACCGTGCTGTTTTCCGACCTGTCCATCGGCCAGATGCTCGCGGTGTTCAGCTACCTGTGGTTCATGATCGGCCCGGTGGAGCAACTGCTCAACCTGCAATACGCCTACTACGCGGCAGGCGGGGCGCTGACGCGGATCAACGAGCTGCTGGCGCGTGCCGATGAGCCGCAATATGCCGGCGGTGCTGATCCGTTCACCGGGCACGACACCGTGGGCATCGAAGTGCGCGGCCTGGACTTCGGCTACGGCGAAGAGCTGGTACTCGACCAGTTGAACCTGGCCATCGCGCCCGGTGAGAAGGTGGCGATCGTCGGTGCCAGTGGCGGTGGCAAAAGCACCCTGGTGCAATTGTTGCTCGGGCTCTACACACCCCAGGCGGGCAGTATCCGGTTTGGCGGTGCCACCCAGCAGGAGATTGGCCTGGAGACCCTTCGCGAGCACGTTGCGGTGGTGCTGCAACACCCGGCGCTGTTCAACGATACCGTGCGCGCCAACTTGACCATGGGCCGGGAGCGCAGCGACCAGGCCTGTTGGCAGGCACTGGAAATCGCCCAGTTGGATGCTACCGTCAAGGCACTGCCCTTGGGCCTGGACAGCGTGGTGGGGCGTTCCGGGGTGCGTTTTTCCGGTGGGCAGCGCCAGCGCCTGGCGATTGCGCGCATGGTCCTGGCCGAACCCAAGGTGGTGATACTCGACGAAGCAACCTCCGCCCTGGACGCCGCCACCGAGTACAACCTGCACCAGGCGCTGGCACGGTTCCTCAGCGGGCGTACTACACTGATCATCGCCCACCGTCTGTCGGCTGTTAAGCAGGCGGATCGAGTCTTGGTGTTCGACGGCGGTCACATTGCCGAGGATGGTGACCATCAGCAGCTGATTGCCGATGGCGGGCTGTACGCCAAACTGTATGGACACTTGCAACAGGTACGTTGATTTAGCCTAGGCTGAGCTATCGGAAGCGGGTTTTCGCGTGCGTATCCAGCAGTGCATGTGCAAGGGACTTCATGAAGCAAAAGCGGACTTTAGGAACGCCCCGGTTGTTGGGCATTGTCTGGCCATTTATCGCCGTGGTGCTGTTCCAGGCATTATTGGGCTGCGTCAGTCTCTACGTGCTTTCGGCCGTGCGTGGTTACGTGGCCGGCGAGAGCCTGTGGTCCAAGGGCCAGAAGGACGCCATCTATTACCTGACGCTCTACGCCGATAATCGCGACGCCGGCACGTACCTCAAGTACCAGCAGGCCATTGCCGTGCCCCAGGGCGGGCACGAACTGCGCATTGCCCTTGACCGTCCCGTGCCCGACCTTGCCGCAGCCCGCCTGGGTATCCTCAAGGGGGGCAACCACCCGGATGATGTCTCCAGCCTGATCTGGCTGTACCTCAACTTTCGCCATTTCAGCTACCTGGAAAAAGCCATCCAACTGTGGACCGTAGGCGATGGTTACCTGCTTCAACTGGATGACCTGGCCCGCGAGATGCACCAGGCGATCATTCACGACCAGATCGGCGCCAACGATGTGCGCCAGTGGAAGGCGCATATCATCGCCATCAACGAAGGCGTGACACCCGCCGCCAAGGCCTTCAGCGATGCTCTCGGCGAAGGTTCGCGCATGATTCTGCGGCTGCTGGTCATCACGAACCTGGCGACGGCCCTGGGCCTGATCGTATTGGCACTGTTGCGCACCCATAAGCTGCTGGCCCAGCGCCATGCCTTCGCCGATGCCTTGCAGGAAGAAAAGGAGCGGGCGCAGATCACCCTGGAGTCGATTGGCGACGGGGTGATCACCACCGACGTCGACGGTGCCATTACCTATATGAACCCGGCGGCCGAGGCGCTGACTCACTGGCACTCGGCGCAGGCCCAGGGCCAGCCCCTGGCAGCGTTGTTCAAGTTGCTGGAAGACCACGCACAGCCGGATGGCTTCACCCTGATCGAACACATCGTCAAGGGCCAGCTCAGCGGCGGCAGCGAGCATTCGAAGACGATCCAGCGCCTGGATGGCAGCACGGTCTCGGTCACCCTGGTGGGCGCGCCGATCCGCAGCGCCGGCAAGGTCTCGGGCGCGGTGCTGGTGCTGCATGACATGACCCAGGAGCGCCAGTACATCGCCAATCTGTCATGGCAGGCGACCCACGATGCGCTGACCGGCCTGGCCAACCGCCGCGAATTCGAGTATCGCCTGGAGCAGGTGCTGCACCCGGCAGGGCAGGCGCAGGCCGGGCGGCATGCGTTGATGTTCCTGGACCTGGACCAGTTCAAGCTGGTCAACGACACCTGCGGCCATGCGGCAGGCGACGAACTGTTGCGGCACATCTGCGCGCTGTTGCAATCGGACCTGCGCGAAGGTGACACCCTGGCGCGCCTGGGCGGCGATGAATTCGGCATCCTGCTGGAGAACTGCCCGGTGGCGGTGGCGGAAAAAATCGCCGAAAGCCTGCGCCATACCGTGCAGAGTCTGCATTTCGTATGGAAGGGGCGGCCGTTCATGACCACCGTGAGTATCGGCCTGGTACACATTGCCAGCACCCCGACCACCCTGGAAGCCTCGCTGCGTGCCGCCGACATGGCGTGCTACATGGCCAAGGAAAAAGGCCGCAACCGCGTGCAGGTGTACCACGCCGACGACTCCGAACTGTCCCTGCGCTTTGGCGAGATGGCCTGGGTGCAGCGCCTGCACATGGCGCTTGAGGAGAACCGCTTTTGCCTGTACTCCCAGGAAATTTCCCCCCTCGGGCATACCGACGGCGGCAATGGGCATATCGAAATACTGCTGCGTCTGCACGATGAGGCAGGGCGTGTAATCCTGCCGGACAGCTTTATCCCGGCCGCCGAACGCTATGGTTTGATGACGTCCCTGGACCGTTGGGTGGTGGAGAATGTATTTGAGATTATTGCCCGTTGCATTAAAGAGCGTCCGGGCCGTCCCATGGCCCTGTGTGCGATCAATCTGTCAGGTATAACGATTGGCGATGATGACTTTCTCGGATTCCTGCGAGAGAAATTTCATACCTACGCTATTCCGCCCAGCATGATCTGTTTTGAAATTACCGAAACCAGCGCCATTGCGAACTTGGGCAGTGCCATCCGCTTTATTAATGAACTCAAGGCCTTAGGTTGCCATTTTTCGCTGGATGACTTTTGCGCCGGAATGTCCTCATTCGCTTATCTCAAACATTTACCTGTAGACTTCCTGAAGATCGATGGAAGTTTCGTAAAGGATATGCTGGACGACCCGATTAACCGCGCGATGGTTGAAGTGATCAATCACATCGGCCATGTCATGGGTAAGCGCACAATTGCCGAGTTTGTTGAAACACCGCAAATCGAACAGGCCCTGCTCGATATTGGTGTGGATTACGCTCAGGGCTACCTGATTGAACGACCGCAATTGTTTACCTTCGATAGCTTGCAGTGTCGACCCGTGCGGCCGCAGCCTCTGTTATTCAGGGCGCCCGGCACATTCCGCTGAAACATTCGCCGGTCTGTAAATCACACTTAAAAAGGAGCCTTAATAGTGATCGACACATTCAGCAGAACCGGCCCGCTTATGGAAGCCTCAAGCTACCCCGCCTGGGCTCAGCAATTGATCCAGGACTGCAGCGAGAGCAAGCGCCGGGTTGTCGAACACGAACTGTACCAACGCATGCGTGACAACACGCTCAGCGCCAAGACCATGCGTCACTACCTGATCGGTGGCTGGCCCGTGGTGGAACAGTTTGCCTTGTACATGGCACAGAACCTCACCAAAACCAAGTTTGCCCGCCATCCGGGGGAAGACATGGCGCGCCGTTGGTTGATGCGCAATATCCGTGTGGAGCTGAACCACGCGGACTATTGGGTGCATTGGGCGCGTGCCCATGGCGTCAGCCTCGAAGAACTGCAGGCCCAGGACGTGCCGCCGGAGTTGCATGCGCTGAGCCACTGGTGCTGGCACACCAGCTCGGCCGATTCGTTGATCGTGGCCATTGCCGCGACCAACTATGCGATCGAGGGGGCGACGGGGGAATGGTCGGCGGTGGTGTGCTCCACCGGCGTGTATGCGGCAGCCTTTCCCGAGGAAGACCGCAAGCGTGCGATGAAGTGGTTGAAGATGCACGCCCAGTACGACGATGCCCATCCTTGGGAAGCCCTGGAAATCATCTGCACCCTGGCCGGGATGAACCCGACCAGGGCACTGCAGGCAGAGCTGCGCCAGGCCGTATGCAAGAGCTACGACTACATGTATCTGTTCCTGGAAAGTTGCATGCGCCTGGAGAAAGAAAAACCGGCGAGCGCTGCCGTGCGTGAGCGCCCGCTGCGGGTCGCCAGCGAAGCGTGATGTAACGGGGATGGCGGGGTTTTACCCCGCCATTGCCAGGCGATTGCGGCCTTCGCGCTTGGCCACGTACAAGGCGCTGTCGGCGCGACGCAACAGGCTTTCGGCCGACTCGGCGGCCAGCAAGGTCGAACAACCGAGGCTCACCGTCAATTCGATCCGTGTGCCATCCGCCCAATAGTCCTGGGCCTGTGCCGCCTGGCGCAGGCGTTCACCGACCATGGCCGCCGCATCCCGGCCGGTGTTGGACAGCAGGATCAGAAACTCTTCCCCGCCAAACCGAAACACCATGTCCACGTTCCGCAACTGGCTCTTGATTGCCCCGGCGACGGCGCGCAATACGTTATCGCCGGCCGCATGGCCGTGGGTGTCGTTGATGGTCTTGAAATGGTCGATGTCCAGCATCAGCAGGGACAGCGGGTTCAGGTGCCGGCGCGCCATGTCGATTTCCCGTTGCAGGGTCTGGTCCATGGCAATGCGGTTGCCCGTTTCTGTCAATGGGTCGCGCAGGGCGCTGCGGGTGGCGGCGCGGTAGAGCAGGGCGTTGCGCATCGGGTAGAGCAGGGTCGACAGCAGTGATTCGAGCTGGCCGAGTTCCTCTTCCAGCAGGCGCTGGTTGCGGCGAAAGACCAGCTCGCCGAGGTGCTCGCCTTCGTGGCTCAGGCTGTAGCTCACCGAGTGGTGGCCACGGTGGCCGAACTCCAGGCGCAGGTCACTGGCGTCGTGGCGGTACTGCAGGGCGTCCAGGGGCACCAGATGCTGGACCTCACGGAAGAACACGGCAAGGATGCGCTGCGGTTCCAGGCTGGTCTGCAGTTGCATGCCCAGTTGCTGGCGAGTTTGGACAAGGGTGGTGGGGCGACGTGGCAGGAGGGCGGGTTGGCCAAAGCCCAGGCGTTGCAATTTTGCACTGTCAAAGTCAATTGCGTTGGTCTGGGTGGGGGTTTTCATAAGCAAACGGCCTCTAAGCACTTAGCTGTCTTACAGGCTGGATGAGAGTGGCAAATGCCAGGCGTCTTACTGTTCCTTCAGTTCCGTAAAACATTGGAAACAGTTTAGACCGCTTTACCAGGGGTTATAACCCCTGGGCACTGCCGCACGTCTTGTCATCGCTTGACCTGCTTGGAAGGTGTTAGAGCGAGATTCGTGCCATTTCGTTTAAATAAATAAAAAACCTTACAAATCAAAGACCGTTTTTACAGTAAAAAAACGGTCGTTCAGCACTGACGTCAGTTATTTGGCTGATTGCACCAGCGTGTTGTGGTCAATCTGGTCTATGGACGTGACACCGGTCAACGTCATGGCCACACGCATTTCCTTGGCGAAGATGTCCAGCAGGTTCTCTACCCCGTGCTGCCCGTCGGCGGCCAGTGCATAGGCGGTGGCGCGTCCGAGCAGGCACGCCTTGGCGCCGAGGGCGAGCATGCGCACCACGTCCAGCCCGGAACGGATGCCGGAGTCCACCAGCACCGTCAGGTCATCGCCCACCACGTCCGCAATCGGTGGCAGAGCCTTGGCGGTGGACAGCACACCGTCCAGTTGACGGCCGCCATGGTTGGACACCACGATGCCATCGGCGCCGAAACTCACTGCGTCCCTGGCGTCCTGAGGGTCGAGGATGCCCTTGATGATCATCGGGCCTTTCCAGAAGTCGCGGATCCACTCCAGGTCTTTCCAACTGATGGAAGGGTCGAAGTTATTGGCCAGCCAGCCGATGTAATCTTCCAGGTGAGTGGGTTTGCCGAGGTACCTGGAGATATTGCCCAGGTCGTGGGGGCGGCCCATGAGCCCTACGTCGAACGCCCATTGCGGCTTGGTGACGGCCTGCAACATGCGCCGCTGCGTCGCGAACGGCCCGGACATGCCCGAGTGGGCATCTCGGTAGCGCGCGCCCGGTGTGGGCATGTCCACGGTGAACACCAGGGTGGTAACCCCCGCCGCCTGGGCCCGCTCCAGGGCATTGCGCATAAAGCCCCGGTCCTTGAGCACATACAGCTGGAACCAGATTGACTGCGGGCTCTGCGAGGCCACTTCTTCAATCGAACACACCGACACCGTCGACAGGCAGAAGGGGATGCCCTTGTTCGCCGCCGCCTTTGCCGCCTGCACTTCGCCGCGCCGCGCATACATGCCGGTCAAGCCGACAGGGCTGAGGATGACCGGCATGTCCAGGGGCTGGCCGAACAGCGTGGTCTTGAGGCTCAGGTTATCGACATTGCGCAGCACCCGTTGGCGCAGGCTGATCTCGGCCAGGTCCGAACTGTTTGCGCGCATCGTGTGCTCGGCGTAGGCACCGCCGTCGATGTAGTCGAACAGGAAGCGCGGCAGCTTGCGTTTGGCCGCTGCGCGGTAGTCGGAGGCGGACGAGATGATCATTAAGCGTGTCTCCACAAGGCTGGGCGGGTCAGGATAGGCAAATATCTGTCATGATAAAAACAACTTTTATCGCTAGATACCAGTCGCTAAAGGAATACCCATGAACTTGAGAACGTTGCGCACGTTCGTCGAAGTGGTGCGCCAGGGCGGATTTTCCCAGGCCGCCGACGTGGTGGCCTTGACCCAATCCACGGTGAGCAAGGCGGTCAAGACCCTGGAGGAAGAACTCGGCATGCCGCTGCTCGACCGCCTCGGCCACCGCAACGAACTCACCGCCGCGGGTGAGATCGCCTACCGCCGCGCCCTGGTACTGCTCGCCGAACACCATGACCTGGTCGCCGAGATCAACGACCTGCGCGGCCTCAAGCGCGGCGTGTTGCGCATCGGCCTGCCACCGGTGGGGTGTGGGGTGCTGTTTGCGACGATGTTTGCCACCTATCGCAGCCGTTACCCGGACATCGACATCGAACTCACCGAATACGGCAGCAAGAGATTGCGCGAGTGCCTGGAAGCGGGGGAGGTCGACCTCGCTGCGTTGCTGCTGCCGGTGGATGCGGGCTTCGATTATCAGCCCGTGCGCAACGAACCGCTGATGGCCGTACTGCCCAGGAGCCACGCCCTGGCCCAGCGTCAACGCATCGACTTCGCCGACCTGGCGGATTCGCCATTCATCCTGTTCGAAGCCGGCTTCGCCCTGAACGCCAAGATCCTCGCCGCCTGCGAGCGCAAAGGCGTGATACCCCGCGTGGCGGCGCGCAGCGGGCAGATCGACTTCATCGTCGACCTGGTCGCCGCCGGCCTCGGCGTCGCCTTCCTGCCCCGCATGCTGGCGCACAAGCATCAACACGCAGGCATCGCCCTGATCCCCCTCGACGAACCCCACACCGACTGGCACATCGCCCTGGCCTGGCGCGCCAGCGCCCACCTGCCACCCGCCGTGCGCGCCTGGCTGGACCTGGCCAAGGAGCAGCAGCTTTCAGCCGGTCATCCGGATTAATCGTCCAGGCCGTCAGGGAAAGCTTGACTTCTCCTTTTCAATCAGTAACATACGGCGCATTCCGCGATAGCTCAGTTGGTAGAGCAAATGACTGTTAATCATTGGGTCCCTGGTTCGAGTCCAGGTCGTGGAGCCAGATAGGGAAAAGCCTGCAGCGATGCAGGCTTTTTTTTGCCTTGGATTTTCCGGGGTGATCAAAGCGCATAGCGTGACCTGCATGAAAGCATCTCAAATCCTACGATTCCGAGGTCAATATCATGAAAGTCACTGCGGTCGTTTCAACCAAAGGCGGGCCGGGTAAAACCACGGTTGGCGTCAATCTGGGCGCGTTCTGCGCCGATGCAGGGATCCGTACCCTGCTCATCGATCTGGATAATCAACCGTCGCTGTCGTCGTTCTATGCGCTATCGCACGAGGCGCCCGGTGGAACCTATCAACTGATCGCGAACAACGAGACCCGGGCCGACCAGGTCATTTCACGCACCTGCATTCCTAATCTCTCACTGATCCATTCCAATGATCCGTTCAATCAGATGGGAAATTTGTTGCTCCATGCTGCTGACGGGCGCCTTCGTCTCAAGAATCTGTTGCCTGCTTTCGAGCAGGACTTTGATCTGATTCTGATCGATACCCAAGGCGCTCGCTCCATCGTGCTGGAGATGGCCTTGCTTGGGGCACACATGGCGATTTCGCCCATCACCCCGGATATGCTGACTGCACGAGAGTTTCAGCGTGGAATGCTCCAGCTCTATCGAGATCTTGAGCCGTTGGCAGCATTGGGCGCAGTGACGCCAATGTTGAATGTCGTGATCAACAAGCTTGATGCAACCAATGATGCAAACCTGATTTATCACACGCTGACCGAAACCTTTGCTGATCATCCGAAGGTTCAGATGATCCAGACCACGATCCCGGCGGCAGTGAGTTTTCGTCGGGCTGCGACAGAAGGCATTCCTGCGCACCGCCTGGAGTATCGCCTCCCGACTCACCGCCGTTCACCCACCGCCTTCAAAGTCATCAAAGACCTCTCAATCGAGCTATTTCCCGAATGGCGCTCGAAATTTGAAGCGCTGAGCGAAGAGCGTCTGAGTCAGAACATATCGTTGTTATCGAATAGGGTGGTCTTGGGGAGAACTGCGGTATGAGATCTCCTTGATCTAGCCCCACCTCATTCGGTTGAGGCCGAGCAAGGCGTGATCGGTGGCCTGATGCTTGACAACTCCACATGGGACCTCATCGCCGACGTCCTCTCTGCGGACGATTTTTTCAGGCGTGATCACCGTCTGATTTACCAGGCAATTGAGCAGCTCGCTTCACGTAGTTCACCTATTGACGTTGTCACTGTCCTTGAGTCCCTCGAGGAACCTGATGAAGTTGGAGGCTTGAGTTATCTGGCGGAGCTGGCAAAGAACACGCCCTCCGTTGCCAACATTTCGACCTACGCCGCGATCGTCCGTGAGCGCTCCCACCTTCGTCGTTTGGTGATGCTCGGTTATGAGTGCAGTCGGGAGGCCTCTTCAAGCCAGGCCAAGAGCGCCGAGGTCCAAGACCTTATCGAACAGAAACTCTTCTTGCTGGGGCAGGATAGAAGTCGGAGTGATTTCGTAGACGTGAAGCAGACACTGATGGAGGTGGTTGAAAGGATCGACTACCACTTCAATGAGGGCGACAGCGTTACCGGCATTCCCAGTGGTTTGGATGCGATGGATCAAGTCACGGGTGGTTTTCAAGATGCCGACTTGATCGTCATTGCGGCGCGTCCTTCCATGGGGAAAACCAGTCTGGCACTTAGTGTCGTGGATGCCGCGCTTCAACAGAAGCCCACCAACACGGTCCAGATCTATAGCCAGGAGATGCCCGCTCACGCCCTGATGTTTCGTTTGATTGCCATCCTGGGTGAGCTCAACCTGGCGAATTTGATGCGCGGTCAGTTACGGGATGAGGATTGGCCCAAGGTCATCGCGGCTATAGTCGCCATCGCCAACGGCGATGCCCGGCGTGGACTGAGTCCTCGCCACATTGTCGAGATTGAGGTTCGGCGCCCATCGGAATGATGGCGCTGGGTGTGGAGGCGTCGCGCACGTCAATGGATTCGGAGATGTCCATGCTGTCGCAAAGGCTGGGTGAAAGCCGTGGGCCCTGATCCAGCCATGTATGGTACCCACTCAATGAGACGTACGAAGGCATCACTGATCTATCGCAGGACGAAGAACCTGCGGGCGGTTCAGTTGCTGCTCGGCCATACGAAGCTGGAGAGCACTGTTTACCTGGGGATTGAGGTCGATGACGCCCTGGAGATGGCGGAACAGACTGAGGTTTGACCATTTATAGTGACGGTCGAAATCAGAACGTCGCTAACCGGCCAAAAGCGGCCTTCGGGTGTCTACGGAACTAGGTGCGCAAGCCAATAAAAACCCAGTAAACTTTAATCTATGGGGTTAACAAGCCCTCCTACTTGATGCAAGCCTTCAATTTTTTTGATCGAGAGCGTGCGTACTCAGCGATATCTCAAGATCGTCTGCTACTATTTTGCCATCCATTGAACACCCGTAAACTCACCTCTAACAAATGGACTTGTCTGAATGAGCGAATTGAGTTTTAGAAACGATCTCAGCAACCTCATGCGTGATTGTGACCTGCAGCAGCTTCTGGATTTCATTGGGCATGAATATGACTTTGAAGCTGATCCCCACAGCGTGCTCGACAAAGCCGCCTATTACGGCAGGGAGGAAATACTCCTGCATGCGCTCGACCATGGAGGAAACCCCAATGGTACGGGTGAACTCTCAACGCCGCTGGCGTCGGTCTGCGGAAGGGGTGACTTAAAGCTTGCGAAGTTGCTGCTCAAACGCGGAGCAGAGGTCGACCTGAAAGATAAGTTCGGCCGTACAGCAATGATATCGGCGGTGTACAACGGGACGATTGCTGCAGCCAAGTTGCTAGCGGATGCAGGCGCAAGTCTGGACGGCGCTATGGAGGCGGCAGTGGACAAGCTTCGTATTGCCTTCGTGAAATTTCTTATCGAGGTCGGCGCACCCATTGACCAGGTCGATCGCTACGGGCTGACGCCCTTGCTCCACGCGTGCAGTGCCGGAAAGAAAAAGGGAAGTGAGATCGCTATGTTGCTTCTGCAAGCAGGAGCGGACGCTACCTACGTTCGGGAGGAAGATGGTATGTCTGCTATCAAACTCGGCTATTCGGGTTACGGTGAGTGTTCTGCGCAAGTCTTCGCTGAATTGAGGGCACGAGGGGCTCCAGAGCCTGAGTGGGGTTCTCAAATTGTGCAGTTGAGGTGACTTTCTAGCGTCATGGGAGACGAAAGCTGAGTGGTAGTCGGGCAAAAGCTAAATTGCTAGTCAGCACCGTCGGTCTGCAGTGCGGTGAGATCACTCACTCTTAAGCGGGGCGGATAACAGCCTCACGCGAGCGCCTGCTTTCGGCCGATTCTGTTGAAAAAGTCGGCCTTAGTTTCCTTGGCAAAAAGTAAGCGCCTGAGATTGAAATCCAGAATTCTCTCAGAGGCATTCGGACTGAGATTTCACGTAGCAGCGTGCTAAAAGGCGCTTTCACCGATCAATTTTTCGGCCGTTTGAGAAAACCGACTTTTTCAACACAATCGGCCAGAAGCAGACGTTCGACTGATCAGATTCAAGTGAGTAAGCTGGCGCCTCTTCCAGCGACAGGGACGAAGGCATGACAGAGATCTACAAGGGAAGCTGCCTATGCTCAGCAATCAGGTATGAGCTACTGACTACGCCAAAAGCAGTGAGTCATTGTCACTGTAGTCAATGCCGTAAAGGTCACGGTGCAGCATTCGCTTCGTATGGTAGCGTGCCCCGAAGCGCGTTACGAATACTCAACGGCGCCAGGTATATCACTAAGTATTCTTCTTCAGAATCTGTGCAACGTGAATTCTGTGCTCAGTGTGGTTCGACTTTGTTCTGGTCACGTTCTCAAGGTGAATTTTCCGATTGGGTTTCGATAGCACTGGGCACACTCGACACCACCTTCACGCCTCAGACGCAAAAACACGTTTATGTCGCCTCCAGAGTTCACTGGTATACGCCATCCAACTCATCGTCTCAGATCGATTGACCGCAATGGCTCGTTTTCTACCTGTCGCCGCCGGCAGAAATCGACCGATTGTGTTGAAAAAGTCGGCTTTCCCGAAACACTCGAATATTGAGGGATGAAAACACCTCAGTTGCACGCGGCTACGCGAAATCCGAGTGCTGAACCTTCTGCCAAAAATTCAGATTTCAATCTCAGGCGCGTACTTTTCTGGCGCGGAATTCGAAGCCGGCTTTTTCAACAGAATCGACCCATTGCAGCCCTTCGCATCCGGCAGAGGTCGGCCAAAAGTAAATGCTGGTCAGCATCAATGAAATAGAGTCTACCGTATGACGAAAGTGTTGGAGAAGAGCCTTCAACCCTCTCCCATCGACACGTTTCGTGCGAATCGAGTAATGTACACGCGAATTTTTTTGCGCATTTGGTCGAGTCAGCGAGGCTACCTACACAGCTGCTTAAAATTGTTCGCGTAGCTCATCCGGGTCGGCCAAAATTGTCCCCTGAATAGACCATTAGGAACGTTTATGAATAATCTCGCGGACATAGCTTTGAACTATCTTTGGACGCTGAATTTTTCAAGCGATGATTTAGGGTTTGACGAAGATTGGGTAGTAAAAGAAATTGAGTCTATGTCTCATGAGATGGAACATAATTTCACTGACGCAGAGCGTCAAGCTCTCAAGGAATCCGCGAGCCGAGCTTTGGCGAGGTGGCTAAGGGAGCCTGATGAGCACGGCTATACGCCACGCAAACTTCTTAAACCAGAACAAAGAATTTTTTTAGAATGTATTGCATCAGGAAAATTCAGCGGCCCAGAGCTTTGATTACTTCAAGCGGTCAACTCGGCCGGTTGTAAAAAAAATAGCGTTATTCAGCTTCACCGTTCGACTCGTGATGTCGAGTCGCAGAGTCAGTCAACAGCTGGTTCTGACCAACTGCCGCTGATCGCGATGGGCTGCAATGGGTCGTTTTCTGTCGGTCGGGACAGGCAGAAAACGGCCAATAGCAGGCAAAGGGCAAAAAATAAGCTGCCCGTTATTCCTATGCATACGACAGAATGTGACCTTCCCTTTTACTCTTAGGCCTTGCACTTCATGGACGACTCTCGTTTCACCCCGCAGCAGATGGCGTCGCGATCTGGTAATGCTCAGGTGGATAAAGATGTGAGGCAATGGTTAGTGGGCCTTCCAATCGCTGAGAGGCTCGATTTTTTAAAGCAACTTTGGCCACTGAACTTCCGGTATTCACTCAGACTGCTCCAAGCAGCACAGCTACCGAGGCAAGAAAACGAATACATGTTCAGGCATTGGCTGCGTGCTGGCCATCACAATACGGCGCAGGAACTCATCAAGCGGTTACAGCCGGTTCTTGGGGAAAGAAAATTCTGGCAGATTGCTTCACAAGAGACGCTTTCACCGACTATGCGCGAATTCATGAATTACTACGGCCTTGGGCGCCTGGACTCACAACCCGAAGGAAAATAGACCTTTAGCCTTCTAGAAAATCTGTTTTCGGCGCCCGGATGCTACGGCCGTTGGTGGCATCTGTAGTTGTGGATTTTTGTCGGTGTCGGAAGCCGCTTTTGAGTCGATTCTGCCTGTCGTCTATGACAGGAAACGGCGATGATGCGGACGACGGTACTAGGCTACATCAAAGTGCTGCCAGAGTTTCTTACAGGCTGATTAAGCGCTGAGGTCTATGGAAGCGACTCCACTATAATTTATTTATAAATGAACTGATAACCAACAATATAAGAGCCTATCTTATTGGAGTGTGCAGTCACCAAAACGAAATCCATGCCTTTTTTCCTTCGCTCGTTGAACTCCAACTCAGTGGTGCACAGCTCAATCCAGCGCTCAGTATTCAAATCCTTAAACCGCAAGCCCGCCTCACACCGGCCAGACCTTGCAAAGGAAGGTCCCGGAATATGTAGCTCATAAGCTGATTCATAATGAATAATCTCGCCAGGCAATAGATAAGTAAAAACCTTATAATAATTTAAAGACAATACAAGACCCAGACAAACGCCCCCACAAAATAGTCGGCAACTCGCTTCAAGTCTCTTCCGTCAGGGCGATAGTAAATTGCTCGTCCGGTAAAAACGAGTCCAACCAAACAGCCAACGACTATATAGGTGGTCCACTCAGAAATCGACGCCATTAAAACGATTCGAGTCCCAATGCGACTAGCCCAAAGCATATAAACAATCCAGCCCACTACCAAAATCAGGCACGTCGCCGCCCAGAAAGCTTTTTTCTTTGGCTCGTTTTCAAATGAAGGATATTCCATTCCCTGATTGCTCTATTTTTTATTTCCACCATGAGTCGAAGGCAGCGCAGCTCAACAGCCACAGGCTTGTCACGACGCCCCTCAAGATATTCACGGCTTTCGCCGAGGTGTGCAATAGCACCGAGACCAGAGTGCCGGCGTACGCGCTCGGAACGACGCCAAGGTGATTGAGAGCGTGCCGACCATCAGGCACTCAACTGAATAGTCCCCACTCTAGTGGGGACACTTTAGATTTCTGCTTTTGGACAACCTCTGCCTGTCGCCGCGGACGACAGTCGACCGATCTGATTAGACTACGCCGGGGTCCTGTCAGAGATTATTTTCATGCTGATTAAATGCCAAAGATGCGGTCAAGGTGACGTTCGAGCAATGCGGGTCTGCTCTACACAACTTTTACTGTGGGTGTGCGACGAGTGTGAGGCAACGTGGGCGAGCCAGATTGAGGTGAATGTCTGCAACTTTGAAGACTTCGGGACATTAATGGCCGGCATGGGCTGCAAAGGTTTATGGTCAGAATTAGAGCCACAGTGATAATTTCGTCATCAACTACTGTCTATCAAAGGCCCCTTTTGGCCGATAACTGACTTTCTAATTGGAAAGGCCGAGCTGGAATGGCTGATAGGCAGCTAGCGCGCTTGAGTCCCTCTAATGATAGCCATGGCGTTCTCATCGTACTGGTAGCCGCCATAATTACGCTCCAAGATCTGCCTATCTTGGGTTCAAAGTTAATAGCCATCAATCGTCCTTAGGGCTGGATTGCTGGCAGAATTCATGATGCTACAGCGCCACGCATTTCGCGCGAAGGAGTGCTGGGCATATCCATGCGATGGGTTGCTGCGAAAGTTGCGTGAGCGAGTGACGCCCGACTAGCGTCCCATGAGTGGATAGTGGTCGATGCGACACGGATGCGGGTGGCCGTCGCCCTTGCAAATGCCATCCAGATACCGGTAGTCAATCTGCACCGACTGGCCTTTTCGAGGCCATTGCCGACGCGGAAGGGTGTTCTGGTAATCGGTGGTTTCCGGGGTGAAGGTGACCATCGAGCCTTGCTGGGGACATTGCGTGGTGGTGGAGATCGGGGCGGCCTTGAGGATCCGCCCATGCAGTTGTGGGTACGGTTGTTTCAATACGTTGACGATCTGTACGTCCAACCGGCAAATCTGCCAGCTCGCCGCGTGGACGGTGCTGCACAGAGTGGTGAGCGCAAGGGCCAGCGCTGCGTATGTTTTCATGGGGTAAATGTCCAGATCCTTGGAACAAGCAACCTGGCAAGGCCCTGAACTTCCGTCAGCTTCTGGCTGATTTAGTCCTTGGCGCCGGGTCAGTTGGGGAGTGGCAGCACTATGCCAATTACCCAGTGGCCAATACAAGTCTTATGACTTTAATGTTCCCCTGTGGCGGGAGCATGCTCCCGCTGAGCTTAGAGGGTCTTCAATCCCCCCAGTAAACTGGACGGCGAGAGGGAGCCAATAGGGATATGGGTGTAAGCAATAAGCCAGAATGACTTTAGATATGCAGTCGCATGCTGTGAGCCTCGACTATCGGTCTGAACCAGAACTGCGCCGGCGGTCCGCTTTTGGCCGATTTTATGCAACACAGGCGTCCAAGTTGGATCACAAGCCTGGCGACATCGTCATGTGCCATACATCTTATACCTCGTTCTGTGTCGTTACAGATCAATCTGTGAAAACCGCTGACGGTGACGAGTGGTATCTGAAGCCGGTGACTGTCGAACAGGCATTGGAAGGACGAGCGAATCAGGAGAAGATGACGAGCGATACGATAGCGTCGCTTAAGCAGATTGCTGCTGATTCATTCAATGAAGGCTGCGGTGGGTCGCTAGGAATCGGTATCGTATGCAAGCTTTCGATGGGGTTTGGAGCCACCAACCCGATTACAGAGACGAAGGCGACCACTGGCGAGCGTATTGGTTGGTTTGCGCAAGCGCTTCTGAATATAGTGGGGCTGAAGGCAGCGGTTGGCAGTGTCGCCGGTGAAAACGTTATTAAAGATGGGGCTGGTGGTAGTCTTAAACCATCCATCTCATATGATCCTCCTGGCTCAGTTGTCTTGCAAGGAGATGCGCCTGTGTGCGGTTCGGCATGTGCGGCAATGACAATAACAGGTAATACGGGGCGCTCTCTTAGTTTGGTTGATGCAATTGGCGGGTTTGCGAACGGCATTAGATCGTCAGGTGTGAATACACTGGAGTTATCGGAGGTTTATCAAATGCAGGTGTATATAACACCGTGAAAGCTACGATGCTGCCGAGCGAACTTAATCAAGTATTGCAAGGCGGTAGGAATGTGATTCTACAAGTTCCTGTTGGTGGTAATGGATATCGTTTTATTATAGTGGATAGTGTTAAAGTTGTAGATGGGGTTGGATATTATATGACTCGAGATCCACTTGCGGGGCCTCGTGGAGTAATGCAATTATTTGTAGATAGAGCAATATCGAGTGGCGCTAACACAATTATTGTGGGGAGGTGATTATGGACGTAGGGCTGCTTTTCGAAGGCGATCATCTTTCTGAGCTTGTTGAGGGTGGCGCCGTTTATAGTCTCTCCGGGTGGTTAGTTATCATTGGTAATGAGTTTTTTATTTTGGAAGAGAGCTATGCCGACCCCTATGAGATTAGTAAGAAAGTCAGGATATTAAACTCTGATATTGTTTATGCTGTGAGAGATCGTATTTATCCTCTTGGTGGGGGGAAGAGCTTTGTGTTTCATAGAGTGGAAGCTATTGGGCGTTTTGTTAGCGTAGAAGATTCTACCATTGAGATAGAGTCTTTGTGTGTGTATGAAAAGCCCACTGGATTTATTTCTATTGATATAGATTCTAAAAATATAGAGCTTTGCAAGCGAAAGTATGGTGCTTATATTCTTAATGGGGGCAATAGTTTCTCCGGAGACTGGCTGGATCTAGTTTGATTTCTTCAGGCGAGTGGGAAACGGGGGCAGACCCTGAGGAGTCCCCACAAATCTACTCCAGTCTCTGAGCTTGCCGGTGCACTTCATCGCGCAGCAATAGTTCCATATCCGCCAATTTCGAGCAGGACAAACCGGTGGTGGAGCATCTCGAAGTATTCGAGGCCGAGACGCCAGAGTGAGAGCACCGATTTATCCCTGATGCTGTTGCTCTGGAAGTGACGTGACCGACCTGTCGTTCGAGCCTGAAGACCGGCCAGATGCAGTGCATAACAGGCCAACGCGGCGATCAGCAGCAGGATCTCGATACGCCGTGGGCTGCGCGTTCGATGCAGGTCAAAGGTAAAGCCGAAACGCAGACTCTTCATGTCCCGAAAACCTTCCTCAATCTGCATCCGCTTGCGGTAGATACCGAAAATTTTCCGAGCCATCCATTGCGGTTGCGGCAAATTGCAGGCGAGCAGCCAGGGTTCTTGTTCACGGCGAGCGTTCTGTCGGCTGAGTTTGCTGCGCGCGATGTTACCCGTCACTCGCCGATGTTTTCTCCCCTTGGGCGGTTGGTGAATGCCGTACAGCGCAACGCGGTACGGTGCGCTACGTGTCATCTCAATTTGTGCAAGCGAACGTGCGGTCGATGTTGTCTGCCGATAGAGCTGCTTTATCGGTCGCCATTGACCTTGCTCGTTACGATAGAGATCACGATCGCGCACACGTCCCACGTAATACCCGCCTTTGGCTTCGACGGCCTGGAACCAGAGACGACGAAACCCGGCATCCGTCAGCAGGATCGGTACGCACTGCTCGGGAAGCATAAGTTCAAGCGCATCGAGCAACCGCCGCTGCTGCCTGGGGCAACCTTCACGATCATGCACACTCTCGTAAATAGGGAACGCTCGGCCAGCCAGCGGAATTGACGCCCGCAGCAGGTAAAGATCAGAAGCGGCATTGATCAGGCGACCAATGCACCAAAATCAAGGGATGGCGCAAGGAGCCAATCAGTGCCGTGAGCATTTTCCAGTAAAACAGCGGACGTTCAGGTTGCAGCTGAACGTTACCGAGCAGGCAATTCACACGTTTGATCGAATGCTTGGCGTAAGCTCTGCTGGGCATAGATTTGCCCAGATCGGTCGGCGTCAGACGGTGCCCGTACAGCAAGGCGCTGACGCGACTCATCAGGGCGCTCAGGCGCTTGCGGTACAGAGTGGGAGTGCTTGGGAAAATGCCTTGTGTAAGAATCGTACGGCCTGCATGAGTCTCAGATATTGGTTTGTTTGGCGACTACCAAACTGCCCGACTCATGCACGGCACTTCAAGCTATCTCACTGACCTGCAAGGAAGTTTTGTGGGGATTCCTTAGGGGCAGCCCACCATTCTATTCTTTGGTGGTTTAGTTAGTAATTTTGAATATGGTCTGTCCCTTAGTGCTGTCCCTACGAATTGCCACAATCTTGAGTACTCCATCTAGAAGTGGACCCCGTTCGATACGTATCGGAGATGAACCGGTAGCTGACTGCCGCTGCCTCCTTTTCCTATACGTCATTGTTTTGCAGCTTGCGGTGCTGCCTGTGGTGAGATGCTGTTGAAGGATCGAGGTGTTCTTACTTCTCAGGTTGACCTTGGAACCGAGCTTACTTCCATGAACTCCTTGGCGAGAAAATTGAATACAGTTGATTCTGGTTTGGTTGGGAATGCAGTCGATGTATCTAGCTTCAATGCACTCAATAAAACTGGCTCTTGGAGTGCAATGATGTGGGATTCTGGAAATAAAGTGGGGCACTGGGTCGTGGTTGATGGAGTGGATGACGTTGGCAGGGTGTTGATTAAAGATCCTTTTAATGGTACGCAGTACAAAATGGGCGTTGAAGAGTTTAAGGATGTGTGGAATGGTCATTCCGTCTATAAACAGTAAGGTTTTTGTTCAGTCAATTGTTTACTCAGATATTACCTCTGAGATAATTTATGTCTTTTCGAATGATGGAATTGAAAGTGAGTATTCTGGAAGGCTGCACGATAATTTAGGTATAAAAGGAATAGAGTATAGTGACGAACTGGAGACTTTCTTGATGTTACTTATGCCAATAGATTCGCGCGTGTCAAAGAAGTTGCATGCCCTATCTTGGGATTATGTTGAAGGAAGAGTTTTAAATTTTCCAGTGGTTTTGATTTCGCCGTAATTAGTTGGTGCAAAAGCGACAGGAGAATTAGCTAGTTCTGGTGGGAAACCCACCGTTGTTTATTTGCAGAAATCGGGGGCAGACCACGTTTTTATAAAGGCCAGAAAAATTGCTCTTTAAAAAATGAGAATAGTGGTCTGACCCCTATTTTCCTCTATTGATTTAGATTATACCAAGGGGCTCAGGCAAACGAATGTGACGGTCACGGGAACGCGTGGTGGTGTTCAGTATCCGTTGCAAGGGTAAACTCCCGATTCTTATGCGAATCTTGGAAATGGGCATGTTGTTGTCTACGGTCCTGAGGGGCGTGCACTATATGATGTGTCTAGCTCTCGGATTAAGGTGGTCGAATGGAACCAAGCTCCGAATGGAACATATTTCCCCAAGAAGGGAAGTGACACAAAAATTTTTTGAGGGAAATGTTCCTCAGTCGGTTCTTGATAGCTTGGGGTTGAAATGATGAAGTTTTATCAGGGTGATATTTCTAAAGAGTCGTTGAGTCTGTTTGTTTCAGATATTGGCTCCGGAGAGTTTTTTTCATATGTAGGGCACTTGGTTTCATTAGAACAGGCAATTTCTGTTCTGGGTTTGCTCTCTCCTGATTTATTGAGGCTAAGGGTCACATTTTCTGGCTGCCTAACGCTCAGCAATACGATCCACAAAAATTTCATTTGAACGGGCTGGTTGAAACCGAATCTAGTGTGTTGGAACAAAGTACATCGCGTAGAGACGTTGAACGATACAGAAATATTTTTTCAATAAATCAGTTCTTTTCAAAGTGGGAGGATGCACCGGGCAGACCCGTATTTAAAGTGGGTCTGTCGGAAGAAGATTATCGTCTTTGTCATTTATTTGCTGAACAGATCACTAGATATTGGAAGCGCGCTTTATCCGATGCCTTTCCAGAGAAGGTATTTCAGTTTGAAATTGCTGACGATCTTCTCGATGAATATGGCGTCTGTCTGACATTTTGGCAGTCGTAGTTTAAAGAGCGCACAGGATGTGTCCGCGCCATTAAAACCACTGCCAGAGACTAAATAATAATTATGCGTTTAGAAAAGGTTGAGAAAAGCTTTGTAGAAAAACTTAAGGTAGTCAGTGAGGAATAACGAAGAGGTGCTGTAAAATTGGCTTGCGAACTTGATTTCAGGACTGTCCAGTAGAAGTTTTTAATTTTGCCGAGTCTCTTAGGTGTCTACAATCTGGTAATAAACTCACGACTGATCAGGTATTTGGGCTAGATGCTTCAGCTGCACAGTTAGATGAGAAGTATTTTGACTTGCAAGGCAGCCTGGACGAAGAGCAAAGCTTAAATGTAGAAGACCTTCAGCTGTTTAGCCAAGCTCGCGCTGTATCGGCGCTGTCCTTAGCTGGTGGAGAGGATTCGCTTATGGCAGCGACCGAAGCAATATATGAGGCATCATCAGCCGTTGATGATGGAACTCAAGAAATCGGGGTCAGACCACTTTTTTATAAATCCCAGCAGAATTACTCTTTAAAAATGGGAATGTTGGTCTGACCTCTATTTTCTTCTGATTCGCTTGGGTGGAAGGAAGATAGCCGTCTCAGTAGTATGAATTCGCGAGACGTTATGTCGGTGGTGATGGTTTTATTTACTCGGTTGATACCCTTCATGGTAGATTCGAGCAGTTAAATGGTAGGGGCGGGGCGCATATGGGAGAGGTTAACTTCGATCTTAGTCCTGTAGAAAACTCAAAAGACTCTTCTGGTGGTCATGATCTGAGGGTTAAGTAATGGCATGTGTTAAGCTGGTTGAGTATGCAGGTGAGCTGATTTCGCGCGGCTATATATTTAGACTGCCAGCAAGTTGGCCATATGAAAGTGTTGTGGATTTCATGGTTGTTGATCTCCCGGATGAGAAATTTGGGCACTCTTTGGTCGTTGCGTCTGGAAATAAGTCAGGGTTGATGCTCATTCAGCTCCCTATCGAAAGTCGTGCTCCTGGTCACGGGATTTCGACAAGGTGGCTGATTGATAACTGGAGTAAATGGGTGTACCCGGAGTGTGATGTGAACGATGTTTTCTTATATGAGAGGTCGGCTGCTCCTAGTTGGGTAAGCACCGCTTGAAAGTAGTGCTTGTATGTGTGTGGACGGCTTTTGGTTTCGCTTTGCTACGGTGGAGGGCTTGGGGGTAGATGTCTTCGAATGGTGCTTCATCCCCACCAATCCTTTTCCTTACGCCCAAAGCTTGACTCGCTGAACCAACTCTCCAGCTCAACCGCAAGCTCGGTGACCTCGCCCAGTTCCTGCTGAAGAGGATCCAAACGATTTGCCTGCTCGCGAGCCCATAGAAATCGGGGTCAGACCATGTTTTTATAAAGGCCAGAAAAATTGCTCTTTAAAAATAAGAATGTTGGTCTGACCTCTATTTTCTTGCGTAGAGCGCTCATTCAGTATCAGGCGACGGGTGAGAGACTGCAGGAAGTTGTTGTTGGTAAGTAGAGGTTTCAGGTCCCGATTAATATAAAAAATGTTGGGATATATGTTTCAACTGTATTTCCAATTGGAGTTGATAAATGAAGTGGGGTGAGTTGTCCGGAAATAGTGAGAATCTGTTATATTGGATTCTTTGGTTTGCTATCGGTGCGTTTTCAGAGGGTGACTTAGAAGGGCTTTTGCAGAGGATGTTTATACGTTGCGAAGGGCTTTCTGGTGACCCGGGTTGGGAGTTTGAATACGAACCGGATGCCTGTTCTGGGCACTATGTTTTCTCAGCTGATCAGAACATGAGCGGTATTTTTCCTGATTCTCGTGTTTATAGTGTTCAGGCTGTTAAGGAGGCCATGAAGGAATCTATGCTTGCTCTTGGGAATAAATACCCTGAAAGAGCTGGTGATCTACAAAAGTTGATATGTAAGTACGAGCTTTGAAAAACTTGCTAAGGAAAGCAGATTTACTTTCAGTATGCAGCTGGTACGCGGCCTACTGTGATTAAAGTTTAAGGAAATGATCATGGATTTTTGAGTTATAGCCGGTTTTAGTGAAATCAAGATGAGGTGGGGGGATCTCGAAGTGGACCGTATGCCCGTACGAGGTAAGGGGAATATTTGTTTTTTTTTGGAAGAGTCAACTGGGGTAGCAATACCTTGGTGTAGCACGGATGGGTTGGGGCCTGATGATTTAGATATTCTTGCTTGCCTATTGATCGACGATGGAGGGGGACCTTTTGTCGAAACTATTCCTTGGCTAGACGAGGGTCTGAATAGATTGATAGCCGTGAGGCGAGAGGACGAGGTCACCACTGAATGGGCCCGCGATGCCTGGGCAACCCATATTTCGAAAAGTGGAGTTAAAATTTATTCACTTTATGATGAGGACTTCTCAATAACTATAAGTTTGGATGACTTCGAACGGGCTTTACGCGGTTGGAAGGACTTTCTTCTGTCATTGTAGGTAGGGAAGGCTGCTGGATAGGGCGTCAGCAAACGAGGTCAGCTCACGATTCCATTCTTTGGTGGTTTAGTAATTTTAAATATAGTCTGTCCTTTAGTGCTGTAGCTACGAATTGCCACAACTTTGAAGTAACGCCATCTGGAAGTCGAACCGCTCAGACACGCATTGAAGATAGCCCGGTAGCTGACTGCTGCCGCCTCCTTTTCCTACAAGTCATTGCTTTACCACGCTTTGACAACCACCCAATCCAACACGACTAACTTTCGTGGCGTGCTGAGCTCATACAGCGCACGCTATGCAGCAACCCTATCTCTCCACCACGCTCTTCCGTGGCACCGTTGCGACTAACAGCTAGCAAATGACTTTTAATCAGCCGTCGCTGTCGTCGTTCTATGCGCTATCGCACGAGGCGCCCGGTGGAACCTATCAACTGATCGCGAACAACGAGACCCGGGCCGACCAGGTCATTTCGCACACCTGCATTCCTAATCTCTCATTGATCCATTCCAATGATCCGTTCAATCAGCTGACGCCACCGCTTACATCCGGTGATGCTCCAGCAAGAAGTCTACGAACAATCGCACCCGCGCCGGCATTGCCGAGCCGCCTACGAACACCGCATGAATCGGTTCCCGGTCGCCGGGGTTCCAGGCTTCCAGCAGCGGTATCAGGTCACCGCGCTGCAGATCCTCGCTCACGCTGAACTCGCCGATACGCGCAATGCCCGCACCTACTCGCGCAAGTTGTGCCAGCGCTTCACCACTGCTGCATTCGATGTTGCCGCAGACCTTCAGGGAGAACTCTCTTGCGTCGCGGATGAACGGCCAGTTGGGTTCGGCACGCCGGAAGTTGAAGCGCAGGCAGTTATGCCGTAGCAGGTCTTCCGGTTCGCGAGGGATGCCGTGGCGTTGCAGATACTCGGGCGATGCCACCACTACCTGGCCGGTGTCGCCGATTCTGCGCGCGGTCAGCGGGCTGTCGGGCAGATGGCCAAAACGTACCGCCACATCGGCCTGGCCGCCGAGAATATCGACCACTTCGTCGCCGAGGGTGAGGTCGACCAAGATGTTCGGATGGCGGGCGCTGAATGCCGCCACCAGGGGGACGATGGCCAGCCGCCCGTGGCCAAGGGCGGCACTGACCCGCAATCGGCCCCTGGGTACGCCCTGGTCGGCGATGGCTTCTTCCACCTCGGCCATGTCGGCCAGGATACGCCGGGCGCCGCGCAGGAAAGCCTCGCCCTCGGCAGTGAAGCTGATCGCTCGGGTGGTGCGCAACAGCAGCCGGGTGCCAAGGCGCTGTTCGGTACGCGCGATGATCCGACTGACCGCCGAGGGTGTGAGCCCTAATGCACGCGCGGCAGCCGACAGGCTGCCTTCCTGCGCCACGGTGGCGAACACGAGCATGTCACCGGATCTGCCGTTGAAGTCCATTTGTGCCCCTTACGCATAGGTGATTGCCAAAAATGCTATCTACCGCCTTAAAACGCTGGATCGTAGCATTGGCGGCATAGATAAGGAGCCTTCCATGCGTATCAATCCACCACTTGTCGCACTTGCCATAGGTGCCTTTGGCATCGGTGTTACCGAGTTCGCCCCCATGGGCATGTTGCCGGGCATCGCTGCGGATCTCGGCGTTTCTATTCCCGCCGCGGGCCTGTTGGTCAGTGCTTACGCCCTGGGTGTACTGCTCGGCGCGCCGCTGATGACCCTGACTACCGGCAGGATTCCCCGGCGCTATCTGCTGATCGGACTCATGGCGATTTTCACCCTGGGTAATCTGATGTCAGCCCTGGCGACCGATTACTACAGCCTCATGATCGCCAGGGTGGTGACCTCACTGAACCACGGTGCGTTCTTTGGCGTTGGCTCTATCGTTGCTGCCAGCGTGGTCGCCCCTGAGAAACGTGCCGGAGCGGTCGCGGCAATGTTTATGGGCCTCACCCTGGCGACCATTGGCGGTGTGCCGCTGGCCGCCTGGTTTGGCGAAATGTTCGGTTGGCGCACTGCATTCTGGGGCATTACCGGCCTCGGCGTGGTCGCCATGGCCGCGTTATGGTTCGCCCTGCCCAACCTGAAGGCGCCGCCAGGCGTCGGTGTAATGGCCGAAATTCGGGTACTGGGCCGTGGCCCGGTGCTGGGCGCGTTGGCCCTCACGGTAGTCGGTTCGGGCGCAATGTTTACCGTCTTCACCTACATCGCGCCGATCCTTAGCAGCGAGACTCACGCGTCCACCGCCTACATAACCGCCATGCTGGTTCTGTTCGGTGTGGGCCTGACACTGGGCAACATGTGGGGCGGCAAGGCCGCCGACCGCTCGATAGATCGCACACTGATCGTTTCGCTGAGCGTGCTGATTCTCGTGTTGCTGGCGTTTACGGTACTGATGCGTTGGCCGCTGCCGGCGGCCGTTGCCATCCTGATATGGGGTATCGCCAGTTTCGCCTTGGTGCCGCCGCTACAGATGCGCGTCATGGAAGCCGCCAAGGACGCGCCCAATCTGGCCTCGGCGGTGAACATCGGTGCGTTTAACTTCGGCAATGCGATTGGTGCGGCACTGGGCGGTGCGGTGATCAATGCAGGGCTAGGTTATCCGGCGATTTCCCTGGCTGGAGCGGCAGTGGCGGGGCTAGGGCTGCTGATGGTGCTGGGATTTGCCTGGCGTTCCAGAAAGATTGCAACTGCATTGGTGTGAGCTTGATGGGAGAGCCAGTCACTCAGTTGCTCCGTGACTTCCATTGTGATTTTGCATGACCAAATTGGATGGCTGAATCGCCGAGTAACACACGCTTTGCTTGCCCGCGGGAGCACTTAGAGTGGAGCCCAATATAGCGTTCGAACAAGGAGTCTAAGGTCAGCGCCTACACCCTTTACCTTCCTCCCATGACGCCTCATTAATGAACGTAGCCTGGCAGGCTGGAGATGTCTACGGTGCCGGGGCGATTCAGAATGCTTGAATGAATCCCCCTCACAGCGACGTGAGGGCCGTCTTCATAGAGGTGCTGAGCCGCGTTTACATTCGAGGCTTTCACCTAAGCCACGGATCATCTCCATCAATGCCTTCACCCGCAGCGGCAAGTTTCCGGCCGGGTATACCGCGTGCATCTGTGGGCTCTCACCGCTGCTGGAGGTGAGCTTGTACTCAGGACACACCCGGAGCAGGCGCCCCGTTTCCACTTCGGGTTCCGCCATCCAATCCGCCAGGCGGGCGATCCCGACGCCCGCCAGGGCTGCCTGGAATACCGCCAGGCCGGAGCTGAACCGAAATTTTGGATGAACCCGAAAGCTGATGGCCTGCTCCTCACTGCGAAAATTCCACTCCTTGAGAATCCGCGGCGCCGTATGCAGGATCAGCGAATGCGCCTCCAGTGCCTCGATGGAGTCGGGCATGCCGTTGCGCTCCAGGTAGCCGGGGCTGGCATACAGGTAACGTGAGTAACTCCAGAGCGCAAAGCCGATCAAGTCGCTGGATTGTGGAAACGCGCCGCGAATCGAGAAGTCCAGCTTGCTCTTGGCCGGGTCGATGATCTCATCGGTGAAGATCACATCGATGTTAACGTCTGGATAACGCTCGCAGTATTGCGCGATCAACCGGGGCAATACCCCGTGTCCGAGAACCTCGGGGGCGGAAAAACGGATCCAGCCGGAGGCCAGGCCGCTGAGGCCGGCCAGGTCTTCATCCACCTCACGTTGCAGATCGAGCATTTTGTACGCGTGGGGCAATAAGCATTCGCCCGCTTCGGTCAAGCTCACGGCATTGGACGAGCGATTGAACAACTTGAGCCCCACACTTTCCTCCAGGGCTTGAACGGCACGGGTCAGTGCGCTGGGGGAGCGCCCCAGCGTCCGTGCCGCGGCGACGAAGCTGCGCTTGCGAGCCACGGTCGCGAAGGCTTCAAGTTCCCCCAACATATTCAGTGCCACTTTCCACCTCATTGCATTTTTCACAACGCGGCATTGCAACACAAAAAAGGCCCTTCCGTTAACCTTCCCGTTCAACCCACAAGGATGGTGCAAACAGGAGCGCAAGGACGTGTCGAAGCTGGATGAAGTAATCGGGAAAGCCGCAGCGTGTATTGATGAAGTCATTCATGAAAGGCTGGAAAAAAAATCAGTGACTTTGACCCGACGGGAGATACCGCAAATTCATCTGTCGCTGGAAGAACAACGCACACTTCAGGCCGGGCTGGCATCGCTGGACGTGACCGATAGCGCCTCGGGTATCCGCCAGATGCCGGTCCTGGGGCGGCTGCTGGAAAGTGTCCTGGGCACCGAGAAAATCCAGCAGCTGCGCAATTTTCCACAAGCCCGTGACGTGGCGATGATCGTCAGGGGGCTACCGCTGGACCCGCAACTGCCCGCCACGCCCTATGACCTGGAGCCGGGTATCGAGAACCTGTCGATTCTGGCCGGGGCTATTTTGTCCGTGCTGCACACTCTGCAAACCCGTCCGCTGGCGTACGAGGGTGAAAGCACCGACTCCGTGTTCCGTCACGTATCGCCCAAGCGCAAGCGGGAGACCGAAAAGAGCTCCTATGGCTCGCGGGCGGATCTGGACATGCATGTCGACAACCCTCACCTGCCTTTGACCTGCGAACCCATCTCGCAGTTGTCGGCCTGTCCGGAGTACCTGTCCCTGACCGGCCTGCGCTGCGAGCTCGACGTGCCGACGCGCATCGTCGCCATTGACGAGGTGCTGGCCATTCTGCCGGCCTACGTCGAAGAAGAACTGTCACGACCGAACTTCACCGTTCGCCGACCGGCGTCCTTCGGCAAACAGGGGAATGTGCTGGAAAACGTCCCCCTGCTGTACAGAAGCGCAACCGATGGCCTGTATTGCCGCTACAACAAAGCGAGTGTCGAAGCGACCTGCGCCCCTGCGCAGTTTGCTCTCCAGCTGTTCGCCGCCGCCGCCAATCATCCCGATGTCGTGCACCACATCATGCTGCAACCGGGGGACATGCTGATCTTCAAGAACCAGCAAACCCTGCATGCCCGGGATGGTTTTACCCCCCGCTACGACGGCCGTGATCGCTGGATGTTGCGTGTCTTCGGGGTCAATGATCCGGCACGCGTGGTACCGCTGGATCCTCATCAACCCTACATAGTCAGAGCCTGATTTCATGGTCGATATTGTCATCCTTTGCGTGTTCGCCTTCGCCGCCGGCCTGATAGATGCGGCGGTGGGCGGCGGCGGACTGATCCAGATTCCCGCGCTATTCAACGTGCTACCCACCGCTCAACCGGCGGCGCTGCTGGGTACCAATAAGGTCGCGGCCGCCTGCGGCACCGCATTCGCGGCCCGGTCCTTCGTGCGCAAGGTGGTGATCGACTGGGGGCTTGTGATCCCCGCCGCCTGCGCGGCCTTTGTCATGGCCTTCTTCGGAGCCGCCACGGTGTCGTTCGTACCCCAGTCGATGATCCGGCCGGCGGTGCTGGTGTTGATTGTGCTGATGGCGATCTACACCTTCTGGAAAAAAGATTTCGGCGCCCTGCACAAACCCATGCGCATCGGTACCAAGGAAAAACTGCTGGCGATCGTCATCGGCGGCGCCATCGGTTTCTACGACGGTCTGTTCGGTCCCGGCACTGGCAGCTTCCTGATCTTCCTGTTTATCCGCTGCTTCGCCTTCGACTTTCTCCATGCCTCTGCATCGGCCAAGCTAGTGAACATCGCGACCAACGTAGCGGCACTGATATTCTTCATTCCGACGGGTAACGTGCTCTACCTGATCGCAATCCCCATGGCGGCATTCAACATCCTGGGCGCGCTCACCGGCACCTGGCTGGCGGTTCATAAAGGCGTGCCCTTTGTCCGGGCTCTATTCCTGGTGTTACTGGTGATTCTGATCAGCAAGCTGTCCTACGACCTGTTCCTGTAAACCAGAGGAAAACTCCATGCATCCCATGTTCGATCGCCTCGTGGCATTACTCGATGCCCGCTCAGCCTCTTACCGGGTGTTGATGCACGATGCCGAGGGCCAGTCGGCGCGCGTCGCCGAAATCCGTGGCACCGAGCCCGGCCAAGGCGCGAAGGCCATGCTTTGCGCCCTCAAGGGCCAGGCCGGCCCCTATGCGCTGGTGATACTGCCGGGCGACCAGAAGCTGGACATGAAGAAAGTCGGAGCGGCCCTGGGCGGGAAAAAAGCCGAGCTGGTGAAGGCCGAAACCGCCATGGAGCTGACCGGGTGCCGGATCGGCGCCATCCCTCCGTTTGTTTTCGATGAGCGGATTCAATTGATCGTCGATCCAGCCTTGACCACAGGCTACGCCGAAATAGCCTTTAACGCGGGGCGGCTGGATGCGTCGATGGTGCTCGATACGCAGGACTATCTGGCGATCGCCATGCCTCGATTGCTGGATATCAGCCAGGCCTGAGCAGACGTTTTCACAGACGCGGCCCAAAAAAAACGATAGCCGCGCTGGCCTGCTATGCACTGTATCTGGCCGGTCTTCAGGCTCGAACGACAGGTCGGTCACGTCATTTCCAGGGCAACCGCATCAGGCATGAACCGGTGCGCTCATTCCCTGGCGTAGATTTGCGGGAAC
Organism: Pseudomonas sp. GV047; assembly: GCF_003058245.1. Taxonomy (NCBI): domain Bacteria; kingdom Pseudomonadati; phylum Pseudomonadota; class Gammaproteobacteria; order Pseudomonadales; family Pseudomonadaceae; genus Pseudomonas; species Pseudomonas sp. GV047. Next base: position 444,081 of record NZ_QCWA01000004.1, read on the forward strand.
TCCTCGGGACCAGACCGTCCTTTAGTCCATCCACCGTGCAGGTATTGCAGTCTGTGTCTATGCTGCAGTATGGGTGTCGAGACCCGCTACGAACCTGTCTCGACGCCGCACTCTCGCTGTCCGCAGTCCGGATTTTCACCATCACAGCATCAAAACAGCACAGCGGAATGTGCGTGAGCATGAGCTTGAACGCCTGAGCGATTCAGCCACTTATCGAATAGGGAAATAGGCTTGATGTGTCGGTAAAAAAAATTCTTTGTGTGGTCGGAACGCGTCCCGAAGCGATCAAAATGACCCCGGTCATTCTGGCCTTGAAGCAGCAGGGCTGGGTCGATGTGCGTGTGGTCGCCACGGCACAGCATCGCGACATGCTGGATCAGGTCCTGGCGTTTTTCGGCATCGAGCCCGATATCGACTTGGACGTCATGCGACCCAATCAAACCTTGGCCACCCTGACCGGGCAGTTATTGCTCAAGCTGGATGTTGTCCTGCTCGAAGAACGGCCCGATGCGGTGCTGGTGCAAGGCGATACCACCACGGTGATGGCCTGTGCCCTGGCCTGTTTTTATCGGCGCATACCGGTGGGGCATATTGAGGCCGGCCTACGCACCTGGGATCTGCAGCATCCGTTCCCCGAGGAAGCCAACCGGGTCATTGCCGGTAAATTAGCGCACTGGCACTTCGCGGCAACGCAAGGCACCCGGCAAAACCTGCTGAAAGAAGGCGTAGCCAGTGGGGACATTTTCGTCACGGGCAACACGGTGATCGATGCCCTGATCATGACCGCGGCCAGTGAGGTGGAGATCGGCCTTGATCTTGATCCGAGCAAGCGCCTGGTGCTGGTGACGGCCCATCGCAGGGAGCATTTTGGCGCGCCGTTTCTCGACATCTGCCGAGCGCTGCGCACCCTTGCCGAGAGCAACCCTGGGGTTCAGTTTCTCTACCCTGTGCACCCGAACCCGAATATCCAGGACGTCGCCCAGGCGTGCCTGGCAGGCATGCCGAACTTCAGGCTGTGCGCGCCGCTGGGTTACGCGGCGTTCATCGCCGCCATGAAAGCGGCGTATTTCATCCTGACCGACTCGGGAGGCGTCCAGGAAGAGGCGCCGGCGCTGGGTAAGCCGGTGCTGGTCATGCGGGATGAAACCGAGCGCCCGGAAGCGGTGGAGCAGGGCAGCGTCAAGCTGGTGGGGGCCAACTATGAACGTATCATCGAGCAGGCGCAGCGCCTGCTTGACGATGAATCGGCCTACCGTGGCATGGTGCGAGGTGTTTCGCCCTACGGCGATGGGCAGGCTGCCGGGCGTATCGTGAAGGTCCTGCGCGAGCACTTTTCTTGAAGCGCCTGGTATTTCTCTCGCCGTTGCCCTGGCACAGCTTCGCCCAGCGGCCGCACAAGTTTGTCGATTGGGTGCACAGCCGCACAGGGGCGTCGGTGCTGTGGGTCGATCCTTATCCCACGCGGCTGCCCAGGTGGAGCGATCTCAAGGCGGCTGCGCCCTGCGCGCAAACCAGTCCATCCAGTGGCACGCCGCCATGGCTCACGCTGATCAAGCCTGGCGGTCTACCGATAGAACCTCTACCGTGCTCGGGCTGGGTGAACCGCTTTTGCTGGCGGCATGCATTGAGCAGGATCGATCAATTCACCCACGCCTCTCCAGCCTTGCTCGTGGTCGGCAAGCCCTCGGTCCTGGCACATCTGTTGTTGCAGCGGCTTCGTCACTGCGCGTCCTTGTATGACGCAATGGACGATTTCCCGGCGTTTTATACCGGCCTCTCGCGATCGGCCCTGGCGCGCCGTGAGCGGCTGATCGCCCAGCACGTGGACGTCATCTGGACGTCGAGTTCCGTGCTCGACGCACAGTGGCGGCGTTATCGCAACGAGGTGTGCCTGGTGCTGAACGGCCTGGACTTGGCGGCGATCTCTGCCGTAAAGCGGGCGCCGATGTCATCGAGTCGAAAGGTTTTTGGCTACGTGGGCACCCTGGCGACCTGGTTTGACTGGGCCTGGGTGGCGGCTTTGGCCGAAGCCAGGCCCAACGATGAAATTCGTTTGATGGGGCCGATCTTCGGCGCCGCGCCCGCGCATTTGCCGAGCAACGTAGTGGTGTTGCCTGCCGATAATCATGGCGCGGCGTTGGCCGCCATGGCCGAGTTCGACGTGGGCTTGATTCCTTTCAAAAAGACCCTGCTCACCGCGTCGGTCGATCCGATCAAGTACTACGAATACCGCGGCCTGGCATTGCCGGTGATCTCGACTGACTTCGGCGAGATGCATGGCCGTTCAGGGCTGCCGGGTGTTTTTATCAGTCACTCGCACAGCGATATTGCCGGGCTGGCCGAGGCCGCCTTGGAGTGTGAGCGCAATGCGGACGAAGCCCGTGCATTTGCACGACAACACTCATGGGAAGCGCGTTTTGATGCCGCCACGCTTCATCCATGACTGCGACGTGATCGTCGTCAACTACAACGTCGGCACGCTGCTCGGCGAATGCGTAGCGTCGGCCTTCAGGGAAGGCGCGCGGCGGGTGATTGTGGTGGACAACGCTTCGACTGACGGCAGCCTGGCGTACCTGGATGAGTGCCCGGCCTATACGGGCCTGAGCATCATCCGGAATCAGCGGAATATGGGCTTTGCCTCGGCCTGTAATACCGGTGTGGGGGTGTCGAGTGCCGGCGCATTGTTGTTCTTGAACCCGGATTGTGTCCTGCTGCCGGGCTCATTGCTGGGCATGATGGAAGCGCTGCACGCGGATGCCGCCACGGGCATGGTGGGGGGCTTTCTATGCAACCCCGATGGGTCCGAACAGCCGGGCGGGCGCCGGGTGTTTCCGACCCCCAGGAGAGCATTCGTCCGGGCTTTTGGCTTATCGCGCCTGGATGGAGTGTTTCCCACGCTGTGCGCCGACTTCCTGTTGCATCGTGAGCCGCTGCCCACCGAGCCCGCCGCGGTGGAAGCCATTTCCGGTGCCTGCATGCTGGTCAAGCGTGAAGCGTTGAAGTCTGTGGGCCTCTGGGATGAAGGCTATTTTCTGCATTGCGAGGATCTGGACTGGTGCATGCGCTTCAAGCTCAAACAGTGGCGCGTCGTGTTTGTGCCACAGGCGCGCGTCATGCACTGGCGGGGCGCCTGTAGCCGGAATCGACGGTTTTTTGTCGAGTGGCACAAACACCGAGGGATGGTGCGGTTCTACGCAAAGTTCTTCAGGGCCAACTACCCCAAGGGATTGTGGTGGTGGGTGGTCCTGGGGGTGTGGCTGCGCTTCGGTTTGGTCTGCCTCTACCATGGATTCAATTGGTTGCTGGGACGATCCCGGAGTGGGCATGCCTGAGGTCACGGTCGGTGTGCTGGGGGCCAGTAGCCTGGTAGGCCGATGCCTGCTTGTGTTGCTTGTGCGCGAACAGTTCAAGGTCGTCGCTTTTTCCCGCCAGCCCCGGCACGGCAGCGATACGGTCAGTTGGCAACGGCTTCCTGAGGCGGGTGTAAGCGCGTATGCCGCGCCGATTCCCTACTGGATCTGCGTGGCACCGATTTGGACGCTGCCGCAGCATTTTGCGCTGCTGCAGGCCTGCGGAGCGCGCAAGGTCGTGGCCCTGTCTTCCACCAGTCGCTTTAGCAAAAGCCACTCCGTCGACTCCGCAGAGCGGCGCCTCGCCAACCTGTTGGGCGATGCCGAGGCGCGTGTTGAGCAGTGGGCGCAGGACCACGGGGTGCACTGGGGCATCCTGCGTCCGACCTTGATCTACGGCCAGGGCCGCGACAAAAACATCACCGAGATCGCACGCTTTATTCGGCGCTTCGGCTTTTTCCCGCTGTTGGGCGGCGCAATGGGACTGCGTCAACCCGTGCATGCCGAGGATGTGGCGAGCGCCTGTGTGCGGGCGTTGCAGGCACCCCAGGTGTGCCGCCATGCCTACAACCTCAGCGGCGCAGAAACGTTGCCCTATCGGGAGATGGTCTCCCGCGTGTTCACCGCGCAGAAGCGCCGCCCGCGTTTTCTCACGGTGCCGCTCTGGGTGTTCCGGATGACGTTGTGGCTGTTGCGAGTACTGCCACGCTACCGCCATTGGTCGGCGGCGATGGCGCAGCGCATGAACCAGGACCTGGTGTTCGAGCATACCGAGGCTGCCCGGGATCTTGGCTTCGCGCCCAGGGGATTTTTATTGTCACAGGACGACCTGCGTTAGTTACTCATATTCATGGGGCACCCACGGGCCCCACTTGGCTTCATAGATCGCCTTGTTGCGCTCGAACAGGGCTTGGCGTTCATCCTGGTTCATGAGCGCGAACGATGCCGAAAGCTGGTGATGGATAAACACATCGCGGGCGCAGGCATTCACCAGGCCGGCATGTTCGACACGTCGGCAGTAGTCGTCATCCTCGAAGAATCCACGGCCATAGACTTCGTCGAGCGGGCCGATTCGCGTGTAGGTACTGCGCGGCATCATCACGCAGAAGAACGCCAGGGTCGGCAGCCGGACCACCTCGCCAAGGTGGCGGCAGGTAAAGCGCCGAGCCGCTTGTGGCATGTCTGCGAGGTCGGTGTAGCCGATGTCGATCCTGGCCTGGTTACCGATGTTGTTGGTCACCGGGCCAATCAGGCCAAGCTCGGGATTGCGTTGTAAATGGCGGCGCAAGGTACTCGCCCAGCCGCTGGTAACCTGCGTGTCGTTATTGAGCAGCACCAGGTACTCACCGTTGGCGATCGCCAGGCCCTGGTTGTTCGCGGCGGCGAAACCGCGGTTGTCGGTGTTGAGTACGATCGTCTGGCCTCTGTCGGCCGCCCATTGCGAGAGAAATTCAGCGGTGCCGTCACTGGACGCGTTGTCCACCACGATGATTTCCAGTTCAGGCCCCTCGCTGTCGTGCTCGAGGCTGTCCAGGCACGCCCGCGTCAGCGCCAGGTTGTTGTAGGTCACCACGATCACGCTGATGCGTGCCGCGTGGTCGCGGCGCTCGGCCAGGGTGATGAGCGCATCGGCGCGGTGTGTCCAGGTTTGTCGGGCAGCGAACGCCTGGCGCTGGGCAATCTGTTCGGTCGTCGCTGGCAGCAATGCCCGCGTGATCGCGGTAATGAACGCCGGGCCGTCCCGGCCGACCTGCACCAGGGAGCCGAATTGTTGCATTTCTGGCAGGTCGACCGAGACCACCGGTTTCCCGGCACTCAGGTACTCGTAGACCTTGACCGGGTTGGTAGCGAGCGTCAGGGCCGTGATGTGAAACGGCACGATGCCCACATCGAAGCCATGCAGGTAGTAGGGCAGGGTGGCATAGGGCACTTCGCCGGTGAATTCTACGTTCGCATAGCCACTCAATTGCGCCCGCGCGCCCACCGTATCGGCGCCGATCAGCAGCACCACATGCTGTGGAAACGCCTCGGCGATGCGGGCGACGAGCGCCTGGTCGAACCAGTGTGCAATGGCACCGTAGTAGCCAATCACCTTACGTTGCAAGCGATCCCGGTAGATCGAGGCAGGTGGGGTGCAGAACCGGGTGAAGTCGGCGGCATTGCGCAGGATGGCGCGAGTTTCATTGGCCTGGGCCGGCCATTGCTCGGCCAACCAGTCGGAGGTGAACAGCCGAACGTCCGCGTTGCGCACCAGCCGTTGCTCCAGCTGCAGGATGCTCGGGCCGTTGTCGCCGAAGCCTTGATGATGGTCCATGCAATCGTAGATCAATCGGCTGTTGGGTAATTCACCGGCGATGTCGCACCAGAAAGGGTGCTGCACCAGTGAAATGACCCGGGCTGAGCCGGCCCAGAGGAGTACCTCGCCAATACTGCAGCACAACTGTCGAACCTGCGCGGCGTCAGGCGCTGCGGTGTAGATCAGCGGTGCACCACGGGCGAACAGCTTGACCTGGAACAACCGCTGCGTCTGGTCCAGCGAGTCGAGTTCAAAGCCGGCTTGGGGCGCATGTATCAATGAGGCCGACACGTAGATGACCCGCCGGCCGGTGGCGGCCAGCACCTGGGCCAGTTGCTGCGGGCGCTGGTGGCGCAAGTCCCAGTCGATAGCGCCCCAGATAATGTAATCCGCCAGCCCGGCCTGTTGTGGCTGGGGCGCAGGCTGAGGCGCCGGCGCTGGGTCGGCTAAGGTTTTCATCGGTTGCAGTACGCCGCGCAGTACGCGCACAGCGGGCAGCAGTGCACGTCGGTAGATGACTGCCAGGAGTTTTTTCGCGCTGGCCGGCAACGGCAGCCGGTGATACACCGCGCGCCAGCGCTGCCGGCCAGATGGGCGTCGCTCGATCATCATGGGCGGGACGACCTCATCCGGACGTTTTCGGCGATGCGGCGACCACCACAAAGCAAGTCGCTTTTCAACGTGCCCGACTCGACCGGCCCGTCTTCGATGTGGAACAACGTCTGCAGTACCCTGAAGGACTGCAGGCGCAGCCCCTGGTTATTTGCGGCGGCGAAGCCCGGGTAGCGCAGGTAGTTGCGCGTGTCGTCCGTGTGCCTGTCCATGGTGCCGTCCTTCACGAAAACCTTGTGTTGTGCTGTTCGCCGTAAGCGTGCAGAGGTGTCGGGTCGTTGTCCGGCCACATCGAGCTGGTAGAGCCGGGGCGGTAAAACGTCACCGTCACGCTGCGCCTGGAAGAACGACAACCCTCGACCACCCGTGAAACCGCGTGCCAGGAGTTGTCGGCGCGCACGAGAATCGCCGAGTTGCCGACCTCGGGCGTCACTTGCGCGACGATATCGGTGGGCCTGGCAGAGCCGAGGATCTGCAGGCAGCCGCCGTCGGCGGGGTCCCAGGTCTGATTGAAGTACAAAACGTGCGTGACCAGTTTGTCTTCCAGGTCCGGGTGCGGCCCGAGGTTGGCCCCGGGGCCGTAGTGGAACAGATTGGCTTCCATGGGGACGTCGGTCACGTCCACCCCGGTCAGCGCGGAGAGGGCCTGGCGGTACTGCGGCGAACAGAGGCTGTGGGCCAGTGCCAGCCATTGCGGGCTCAAGGCCTGTGGGTTGACCACCTGGTGGCTGCCCAAGGCGATCAATTGCCGCGCCTCGTATTCGTAGTCCTTGGCCCCGCCGTAGCCGGAGACCGTCTTGAAGTGGTCGTGCGGGTAGGTTTCGGCCAGCGCCTTGGCATCGTCGGGGGTGTAGAGCGCACCGATTTGCGCCCAGGAAAAAGGCACGGTCTGCAGGCGGTGGGCCGTCAGTTTGCTCAGGTCAATCATGTCGAAGGGCTCCCAGCCATTTGTTCAGGGTTCGGCGCAGATGGCGCAACGGCGCCGTCAGCTTGAACGAGTTGGAGCGGTACAGCGTTTCCAGTGCCTGTTGATGTTGCTCGCGTTCGTGTTGTCGCTCGGCGGCCTGGCTTTCGAGGTGTGAGTGCAGGTCTTCGAGAACGCCGGGCAAGGCTTGCCAGTAGCGGTTGAGCGCGGGCTGCGTGGGCCTGGGACCTTCGCGGATCAACTCGGCCACGCGGTCCCAATGTGCGTCGATCCGTACCATCGCGTCGGCGGTCACCTGGGACACCGGTTGCTTGCCCAGCTGTGCGCGAAACCACTGCGGATCAATCGGCTGGTCCCGGCGTAATTGGAATATTCGTCCATGGCTCGGCAGCGCAGTGTATTTGCCGGTGCCCAGGTCCGCCGAGCAGAAGACCGGCACACCAAAGGCCAGTGCACTGATCGCCAGGTGGTAGCTGTGCCCGATCACCCCTTCGGCATGGGCGATCAGCTCTGCCAACAGCAGGGGCTCCGGCCAGAAGGGCAGGCAACGCGCGCGCGCAAGGCCGTCGCCCAGTACGGATTCATGATCACCCAGTACCGGCCCTATGGGCAGCAGCAGCAGTTGCACGTCCTCGAACTGCCCGGCATGGGTTTGCCACAGCTGCAGGAAGCTGTCCAAGCCTCCTATCGCATGCACCACCAGATAAGGGAGGGTCAGGTCGGCGCTGCTGCGCAGCGCCAGGAACCGGGTAGACGGCGCATGAGGGTCGAGCACCCGTGGCAGGCCAAAGGCCGTGTCGGGAAGCACCTCGACCTGGGCCGTCGGCGACAGCTGGGCCAGGGCCGCTTGGGACAGCGCATCGCGTACCCTGATGTGCGGGCTGTGTTCGAGGGTCAATTGCACCAGTGGCGCGGCCCACGGCGGGATGTCGTTGCAATGCATGCCCGGCGCATTCCAGATCAACGGGATGCCATGTTGCAGCGCGATCAGCGCGGGCGTCAGCCAGTAGCCGGTGGGGTGGTGAATGGTGGCATCCGGGGGGTAATAACCGCTGGCCACCAGCTTGTCGAAACGCACAATGAAACCACCGCCGATCAATACTCCATCCAACTGACCGGCGATGTCCGGCAAACGAGTCAGCGAGGTGACCTCGTACGGCCACTCGGGCGGTGTTTTCCCGTGATAGGAAAACCGGTGCAGCGTTATCGCGCCCAGGCGCCGGGTCAATTCCGCCTCGGCGAGAATGGGAAACAGCAAGTCGCCATAATTGGCGACATCGAATGTGCCGAAGATCCCGACCTGCCACTCTCGGCTCATTGCAGCACCCCCGGTTCATTCGTGTGAGGGGCAGGACCGGCCTCTATTCCCAGATCGACGAAACCAAGGAATTCCCGGGTACCCGGCAAGGTGTCGAACGCCAGCAGCGCGACCTGCTTCTCGATGAGCTGCGCGGTTTCTTCGAGGTGGCCGTTCATCAGTTTCAGCGTGATGTGGTACTTGCCCGCCGCAAGGTTGGCGGGGAAGCGGACGTTGAGCGTCGCCTTGCGCCAGCCGTTGTGCGCTGCCTCCAGGTGCAGCGGCAGGTTGGCACCGCCGATCACCAGCAGGCGGGCCTCCTGGATCGTCACGCTGAGGGTCGGCAGCTCGATACTTTCGCGTACCCGGGTTTCGATGCGCAGTTCGATGGTCTCGCCATACACAAAGCTTGAATACAGGCTGTCCGTGTTGGTAAAGCAGGCCGCAACGATATGCCCCTCATCGGTGCCAAAGGCGATGCCAGCCTGTTGGGCAAGAAACGCCTTGGGGGCGACCGCCACCGCGCCGCCGCTGGCCCAGCGACGCTGTTCGTCACGCATCTCCAGCAGGTAGAGTTCGGCCATTTCTTCGGGAGAGCCACTGGCACGCACCTGGCCTTCGCGCAGGTAAATCACCCGATTGCAAAAGCGCTTGACCATGGCCATGTCATGGGACACGAACAGCAGCGTCGTGCCTTGCTGGGTGAGCGCTTCCAGCCGATTGAGGCACTTGAACTGGAAGGACGCGTCGCCCACTGCCAGGGCTTCATCGACGATCAGGATGTCGGGGTCCACGCACACCGCGACGGCAAAGGCCAGGCGTACCAGCATCCCGCTCGAGTAGGTCTTGGTGGGCTGGTCGATAAACTCGCCGATAGTGGCGAAGTCAGTGATCTGGGCAAAACGGGCATCGATTTCCGCGCGGCTGAGCCCCAATACGGCACCGTTCATATAGACGTTTTCACGCCCGGTGAAATCGTGATTGAACCCCGAGCCCAGCTCCAGCAACGCCGCCACGCGGCCATGGCTCTCAATGCTGCCGGAGGTGGCACTGAGGGTGCCGCAGATCAGTTGCAGCAGCGTCGATTTGCCGCTGCCGTTGCGGCCAATGATCCCTACCGTTTCACCTTTGCACAGTTGCAGCGACACGTCCCGCAGTGCCCAGAATTCTCGATAGAACTGCTTTTGCCCGCGCGACAACAGCTGCCACAGGCGATCCCTGGGCGTGTCGTAGATGTGATAGCTCTTACTCAGGTGGGCCGTTTGTACGGCGATGTCAGAGCACATCGGCAAATCCTTTGCGGGTTTTCTGGAACCAGGTGAACCCCAGCCAGGCGATACCACCAGCCACCAGCAGGCCGCAGGCCCAGGTGAAAGGGTCTGGTACCACCCCCCAGAACAGCAGGTCACGGGCCTGTTCGACCACCAGGGTGAGCGGGTTGAGGTGAAGGATGCCCTGGTAGGCTGGCGGAAATGCGCTGGTCGGGTAAAAAATCGCCGAGACAAACATCAATGCCGTGGTCAGCACGCCCACCACCTGGCCGACATCACGCAGGTAAACCCCCAGCGCTGCCAATAGCCAGGTGACTCCCAGTGTGAAGAGCGCCAGCGGCAATAACACCAGGGGCAGCAACACACTGGTCAGGGGCGGCCAGCCGAAAAACACCAGGTGGAAGACCAGCCAGATCACCAGGCTGGCCAGGGTGTGGAACAACACGGCGCCCAGCACCACCCACGGCAGGATCTCGAGGGGGAACACGACTTTCTTGACGTAGTTGGCATTGGCGATGATCAGGCCTGGCGCACGTCCCACGCATTCGGCGAACACGTTGAACACCAGCAGGCCGGCAAACACCAGCAGCGCGAACTCGGTGCGCGAACCGTCGCCCGCGGGCCAGCGCAGCTTGAACATCACGCTGAACACGAAGGTGTAGACCAGCAACATGAATAGCGGGTTAAGGAACGACCACAACAGCCCCATGATGGAGCCTCGATAACGCCCAATCACTTCCCGCTGGACCATGGAAAACAACAACTCCCTGTGTCGCCACGGGCTGGAAAACATCCCTGCCCGCGCGTTTGTTTCACTCATGCAGCGATTCCCATTGCCAGTGCAGTGCGCCCATGAGTCTAGTCAACAATTGTCGTTTTGCTATGTGGCGTTGAGTGGTTGTTCGACCTAGGGGAAGGCTCATTGCGTCAGCCTGTCTGCACGCAATCACAGCAGCGGATAAATTTTTTTGCTGGCGCTGCTTGAAATTTTTTCCCCTGAACCTACTTAGGTTTTACGCGATGCCGAATACGGGTCGCGTGTCAAATCACTTGGAGAAAACTCAGGAGATTTTGCAATGGCTACTACTCTTTCGTTGGCCCCACTGTTCCGTCATTCCGTCGGCTTTGACCGCTTCAACGACCTTTTTGAATCGGCGCTTCGCAGCGAGGCCGGTACCACCTACCCACCTCACAACGTCGAAAAGCACGGTGAAGATCACTACCGGATCGTCATCGCGGCGGCAGGCCTGGTGGAGGATGATCTGGATATCCAGGTGGAAAAAGGCGTGTTGACCGTCGCCGGCGGCAAGCGCGAACACGATGAGGGCATCACCTACCTGCACCAGGGCATCGCCCAGCGCGCGTTCCGTTTGTCGTTCCGCCTGGTCGACCACATTGAAGTGCAGGGCGCACAACTCGCCAACGGGTTGCTGAGCATCGACCTGCTCAGGGTGGTACCGGAGGAAGCCAAGCCTAAGCGCATTGCGATTGGCGGTGCTGCCAAGGCCGAGGTGAAATCCATCAGCGAGCAGTAAGGCTGGAATGAATAAAGGCGCTCTTCGGAGCGCCTTTATTGGACCCAATGATTAACAGTCATTTGCTGATAACTGAGCGACTACTTTTGTAACCTTTGCTGCTTTCTTATGATCCAAACCGCTGCAAGGTAGGGCAACGTTGGCGATGCGCGTTGCGAAATAGGTGTCAAATAGCTCCCAGTCGTCGAACTCTTCTGGCGCGACGGCATAGGTCGTCAACCGACCAATCAGTCCACACAGCCAGTCAGCGCACTGTAACGTTTGAAAAAGATAGCTTTCACCTTGAAGCGGCGGCTCAATTAATGTGCGGCATTTCTCCGAAGCGTCTTCAAACATTGCCAGCGTGCACGCTTCAACGTTTCTTTCACGCCATTCATTTCCTGCTTTTTGTTCATCCAGCAGAACGATGAAAGAGGCGTTGTTTAAAGTGCAGAAGCGATCAATCTTGCGGATGGACTGTACCAACACCCGCTGGAATGTTTCGGTCGAGTTGTGTTTCGTGTGCTCAGTAGGTTTGTGTTCTCCCGTGTAAAAAACGTACCGACCGATTTTCTGAATATGGTTCAGTAAACGGAACGAAGACCTTCTCAGCTCCCTATATTTGCTTACATTGGCCACTGTAAAAAGCGCAGAACCTTTCTTTTCCCAATGATAGGCGGGTAAGTGTTCAGGGTTTTTGTGCTCCAGATCCCAAGCAAGTAACTGACATTTGAGTTTGTAGAAATAGATTGCGAACTCACGCACTTCATTGGCGGGAAGCAGCATACCGCCGAGCCCGAATACAGGGCTGGTTTTGTACATTGAGTGTTTTCGTGAGACGTACTGGCCTACATGGCCAAACTCATCCAGATAAGCAATGTATTGCACCAAATGTGATTTCCCCAGCCGTGAAAAACACGAAAGCCCGCGCGATTTCTCGCAACGGGCCTCGGAAGGTGGGCACATGGTTTCCCATATGCGTTGGGGGGAATTTAGCGGAAAAATACTGCTGGTTCCAACCGGATTGGGGGGAATCAGGCAGATCCTACACATCATCAGGAAACGACTGGGCCTCTCTTCAGTGCAAAGGAATAGTGTCGCCGCCCGACTCATGCCCCGCCCGCCCCTCACGCCTCTCCCACTTGGCAATCACCAACGGCGCCAAGGCATTGCCCAGCACATTCAACGCTGTGGTCGGCATCTCCATCAAGCGATACACCCCGGCGATGAACGCGATGCCTTCCAGCGGCAAACCCGCGCTGGCCAGGGTGGCCGATAGGATCACGAACATGAATCCCGGTACTCCGGCAGCCCCCTTGGAGGTGAGCACCATGGTCACCACCAGCAACGCCTGATCGCCCAGGCTCAGGTCGATGCCGTACAACTGCGCGACGAACAGGGTGCCGATGCCGAGGAACAGGGAAGCGCCGTCGAGGTTGAACGAGTAACCCACCGGCACCACAAAGCTCACCAGCGAAGGAGGCACGCCGTAGGTTTCGAGTTTTTTCATCAGTTGCGGCATCACCGCCGCCGAGCTGGCGGTGGAGAAGGCCAGCACCAACTCATCCTTGATATGGCGCATCAGCGCGAACAGGTTGATCCCGCACACGCGCGCCACCAGGTTGAGCACCACCAGCACAAAGAACGCGATGGCCACATAGCTGACCATGATCAGCTTGGCCAGCGGCAGCAATGAGCTGAAGCCGAAGTTGGCCACGGTCACGGCGATCATGCCGAACACGCCGATGGGCGAGTAGGCCATGATCATCGAGGTGACCTTGAACATGGCATCGCTGACGCCGCGCAACAGTGCGATGACCGGGTCCTTGCGTTCGGCGGGCAGGCGCGCCACGCCCAGGCCGAACATCACCGCAAAAAACAGCACCGACAACAGGCTGCCCTGGGCCATGGCGTTGACCACGTTGTCGGGGATGATGCCGACGATGATCTGCCCCAGGCTATGACCGGCGCCGTTGCTGGTGGGCAGGGTGATATTCGCCGCATGCAGGCTGGACAGTTCAGTGCCGGCGCCGGGCTTGAGCAGGTTGCCCATGACCAGGCCGATGATGATCGCCAGGGTGGTGATGCAGAAAAAATAGCTAAGGGATTTGACCCCGATACGGCCCAGGGATTTGCCGTCACCGTGGCCGGCAATGCCCACCACCATGCAGGCAAACACGATAGGCACCACGATCATCTTCATCAGCTTGATAAAGATATCGCCCGCCGGTTGCAGGAGATTGTCCACCAGCCACGGCCGGGACTCGGGAAAGCGGTGCAGCAGGGCACCAATGGCGATACCGGCGAGCAAGCCGATCATGATTTGCCAGACCAGCGCAATACGGGGCGTGTGCATGGGAATGCCTCATTTGATCAATGATTTTTAAGTTGTTGTTCTAGGCAGTCAAAAGGCGACCGTCCGCTGGTCGCCGGGTGTTGCGGGTGGCCGTCAGCGCAGGTCGTGGCATGCGTCTTTGAGGCGACGGCACCCTTCTTCGATCACGTCCAGGGCGCTTGCGAACGACAGGCGCACATACGGCGACATGCCGTACGCCGCGCCGCTGACCGTGGCCAGGCCGTAGTCGCGCAGCAGGTAGTCCACCAGTTGGGTGTCGCTGTCGAGGCGATCACCCTGGGGGGTGAGCTTGCCCATCAGGCCGCTGACGTTGGCGAACACATAGAACGCGCCATCGGGCGGGATGAGGCCCAGGCCGGGAATACCCGCCAGTCGCTCCAGCATCAGGGCACGACGCTGCCGGTATTCTTCGCGCATCGCGGCAATAGGCGCCTGGTCACCGGCAAATGCAGCCACGGCGGCGGCCTGGCTCACTGAGCTGGGGCAGGTGGTGGTCTGCGACAGCAGCTTGGCGATGGCCGCGATCAGCCACGCCGGCCCCGCACCAAAACCCAGGCGCCAACCGGTCATCGCATAACCCTTGGACGCGCCGTTGACGATCAGCGTGCGTGGCTTGAGGTCGGGCGCCAGGCGTGTCAACGGCACATGCCGGGCGTCGCCGTAGACGAAGTGCTCGTAGATCTCATCGGCCATGATCAGCACATGGGGATGGCGGCGCAGCACCTGCGCCAGGGCCAAGAGTTCGGCTTCACTGTACACCGCGCCGCTGGGGTTGTTCGGGCTGTTGAGGATCACCCATTTGGTGCGTGGGGTGATCGCTTCTTCGAGGGCGGCGGGCGACAGCTTGAAACCCAGGCTTTCATCGCCGGCAATGATCACCGGCGTGGCGTCGTTGAGCCGTGCGATGTCCGGGTACGACACCCAATACGGTGTGTGCACGATGACTTCATCGCCGCGATTCAAGGTGGCGGCCAGGGCGTGATAAATGATGTGCTTGCCGCCGCAGCCGGCGACGACTTCGTCCAGGCCATACACCAGATCATTGTCGCGCTGCAGTTTCAGGCAGACGGCCTGGCGCAGCGCGAGGGTGCCGGTGGTGGCGGTGTAATGGGTGTCACCGCTGTGCATCGCCAGGCTGGCGGCCTCGAGAATGTGCGCCGGGGTGTCGAAGTCCGGCTCGCCCACGGTGAAGTTGACGATGTCGCGGCCCTGGGCGCGCAACTCGGTGACCAGGGCGTTGGCGGCGATGCTGGGGGAGGGGGCGATGCCCAGGACGCGGTCCGACAAAAATGCAGTGCTCATCTGGGACTCCTTCACGCCAGGCCGGCGTTGCTAAGGGCCTTGTCGATCCAGCTCTGGCGCACCGCACCGCTGGCGATCTCTGCCTTGACCGCTTCTTCATGCTCGGCATGTTGCGCGGCACGGCGCAGCACTTCGGCGGCGTCGGCCTGGGAGAACGCGACCAGGCCGTCTTCATCACCCACCAGCAGGTCGCCGGGGTTGACCACCATGCCGCCGATGGACACCGGCACGTTCACTTCGCCGGGGCCGGTCTTGTACGGGCCGGTATGCACCACGGCGCGGGCGTAGCAGGGGGTGTCCTCGAAGCTGGCGACATCGCGAATCGCGCCGTCGATCACAAACCCCACGCAACCGCGCTGTTGGGCATACAGCTTGATCAACTCGCCGATCACCGCGTTGTTGGTGTCGCCCTGGCCGTCCACCACCAGCACATGGCCGGGTTGCAGCAGGCTCATGGCCTTGTAGATCAGCAGGTTGTCACCGGGGCGGGTCTTGACCGTGATCGCCGTGCCCACCAGCTTGCCGCTGCGGTTGTAGCGGGTCAGGCCACGGGCGCCGATATGGCGGCCGAGGTTGTCGCTGATATGCGGGGTGACGACATGGGCAAACGCCTCGACCAGTTCGGCCGGCGCCATGGGCGCGTTGGGAAGGATGCGTGAACCGGGCAAGGACATGGCAAATCTCCAGAATTGTTGGATAGCGATGGGCTATGGCCGGATCTTAGGAGTGATGACGCGAGAGTTTTAGCGATATTTTATGATGTGATAGCATCGCTTTTTCTCATGAGTTGGCCGCCATGATCACCTTCAAGCAAATCGATGCGCTGTATTGGATCGCCGAACTCGGCAGCTTCGAAGCGGCGGCAAACAAGCTGAACATGTCTCAGTCGGCCATCTCCAAGCGCATCCAGGAGCTGGAAGACACCTTCGACGTCGAGATTTTCGACCGCAGCAAGCGCAACGCCCGGCTGACGGAGAAGGGCGGTGAGCTGCTCGACTATGCCCGCGACCTGCTCAACAGCCGCGACCAACTGCTCGAACGGGTCAGCGCCCGCGAGGTGCTGGTGCGCCGTTTTCGCCTCGGCGTCACCGAACTCACCGCCTTGACCTGGCTGCCGGCGCTGGTGGAAGCGTTGCGCCAGGCCTACCCCAAGGTGCAGATCGAACCGTCAGTGGAACTGAGCAGCGAACTGTTTCGCAAGCTGGAAAGCGACCAACTCGACCTGGTGATTGTGCCGGACGTCTACAGCGACCCGCGCTTCCACAGCACCGTCCTGCAAAGCGTGGAAAACGCCTGGATCTGCGCGCCTGGCCTGATCCCGCACCCCGACCCCGTCAGCCTGGAAGTGCTGGCCGATTACACCGTGCTGACCCAGGGTTCGCAGTCGGGCACCGGCCTGATCTACGAGCGTTGGCTGGCCGCGCACAATGTGCAGATGCCGCGCACCCTCACCAGCCATAACCTGCTGGTGCAGGTGGGGTTGGCGCTGTCGGGGATCGGCGTGAGTTATTTGCCCAAGGCGTGTCTGTCGCACTTGATCGAGCAGGGGGCGTTGCGTGCGCTGATTACACAGCCGCAGTTGCCAAGTATCCAGTATGTGGCATTGCACCGGCTGGACCGGCAATTCGGCCTGAACCAGGACGTGGGGCGGATGGCGCAGGCGTGCTGCGATTTTTCGCGGTTGCTGTTCTAGTCGGCTCGTAGGTTATGGTTTTTTTGCTGCAGGGCTGTGAGGACTGGGCGGTGCGATAGACGCGGCAACATCCCAGCTCACCAGCAACTGGCTGATCGCCGCGTCGAGGGTGGCATGGGGCACGTTGTCCCGCGCCAGGATCGACACCCCCTGCAAAAAACTGTCAAACACACTCGCCATCACGGCGGGCTGGGTCTGTTGCGGCAACTGGCCCAACCGAACCGCGCGCTCCACGCACGCCACAATCCCCGCCCGCGTACGCAGGCGCGACTGGGTCAACCCGTCGGCCACCCGCGCATTCTCAGGGCTGGGCGCACTCATCACGCCCAGCGCGACCATGCAGCCCTTGGGGTGCCCGTCTTCACACTGCATGCGCGCCGATTGGCGCAGCGCGGTTTCGACGGCCTGGCGCGGGGGCAGGCTTTCGTCCCACAGGCATTCGGTGACCTGGGCGTAGGTCGCCAGGTAGCGCTTTACGCACTCGTCGAACAACGCCTCCTTGGAACCGAACGCCGCGTAGAAACTCGGCGCGGAGATCCCGCCACCCAAACCCGCCTTGAGCTGGGCCAGGGAGGTGGCGTCGTAGCCATGCTGCCAGAACAGGTGCATGGCCTGTTCCACGGCGTGTTCGCGGTCGAAGGTGCGGGGGCGGCCCATTTGTGCCATGTCAGGTCTCCGGTGGGAAAGCGAGATAAATACTAGTCGATACATAAGTCGTTGACAACGTGCACCGATCGCCCGCAACATTTATATCGATCAGTATCTAAGTCTTGCCCAAGGAGTTTACCGTGACCCCCTCACTCACTTTATCGGCCGCCTCCGAGCGCCTGCCCATCGGTGCCTTGCTCGCCCTGGCGATGACTGGCTTCATCTGCATCGTCACCGAAACCCTGCCCGCCGGCCTGTTGCCGTTGATCAGCGATGGCCTGGCGATTTCGCCGTCGATGGCCGGGCAGATGGTCACCGCGTATGCGCTGGGCTCGGTGCTGGCGGTGATCCCCATGACCATCGCCACCCGTGGCTGGCGCCGGCGCAATGTGCTGCTGCTGACCATCGTCGGTTTCCTGCTGTTCAACTCGATCACTGCGTTGTCGTCCCACTATGGCGTGACGCTGGTGGCGCGCTTCTTTGCCGGGGTGGCGGCGGGGTTGGCCTGGAGCCTGCTGGCCGGTTACGCCCGGCGCATGGTTGCGCCCCACCAACAGGGCAAGGCACTGGCGCTGGCGATGGTCGGCACGCCGATTGCGCTGTCGTTGGGGGTGCCGCTGGGCACCTGGCTCGGTGGCCTGGTGGGCTGGCGCACCACCTTCGGCCTGATGTCGGCCGTGAGCCTGATACTGATCGCCTGGGTGCTGGTGAAAGTCCCGGACTACGCGCCGCAGCCCGCCCATCAACGCCTGTCGCTGGGCAAGGTGCTGACCACGCCGGGGGTGCGCCCTGTGCTGGCGGTGGTGATCAGTTGGATGCTGGCCCACAACATTCTGTACACCTACATCGCACCGTTCGTGGCGCCGGCCGGTTTGGCCGAGCGCGTGGACCTGGTGTTGCTGGTCTTCGGGATCGCTGCGTTGGCGGGGATTTGGCTCACGGCCAGGCTGGTCGAGCCGTTATTGCGCAACACCGTGCTGGCAAGCCTGGCGAGCTTTGCGCTCATCAGCCTGGTGTTCGGCTTACTGGGAACGATGCCGCAGGTGATTTACCTCGGCGTGGCGGTCTGGGGCCTGAGCTTCGGCGGCGCCGCGACCTTGCTGCAAACCGCCCTGGCGGATGCGGCGGGAGAGGGCGCGGATGTGGCGCTGTCGCTGAACGTGGTGGCGTGGAACAGCGCGATTGCCGGCAGCGGCGTGGTCGGTGGCGTGCTGCTGGACACCTGGGGCGTGGGCGCATTTGCGTGGGCGATGCTGCTGTTGGTGGCCGTGGCGTTTGCCATTGCCTGGGTGGCCAGCGCCCATGGCTTCAAGCCGGGCGTGCGGGGTGCGGGAAAACCGGCGTCGCTCGGGCACTAATTTGACATCTGCTAGTCCATAATCCTCGAAATATCATTTACTTGGCTCCGTACGCGGAGCCTGCCGCTTCACTTTCCATCGAAGATTCAATCCATGCACCTACGCAACATTGCAGTTGGGCTATCGGCCTTTATCCTGTTTTCGGCCGGGGCGCATGCCCGTGGTGCGATAGACCTTTATTCCACTCAGGAACGGCAGTTGTCGTTCGACAGCTGTGCCGATGTATTCCCTGGCGCGACGCCGATCAAAACCGCAACCATCCCCGCCAGCATGAAACCCCTGGCGCTGTGCTCCGACCATTTCGCCGTGCTGTATTCGCAAACCAGCAAGACGCCGCTGGTGGTGGTCGAGCGCCTCAACGCCCGCCAGCTCAAGGACGCCAAAGGCGAGGAACGGACCAACCATTTCTACGCGGACCCGCGCATTCCCAAGGGCGCGCGGGCCGAGTTGAGCGATTACCATGGCCAGCAACCGGCCATGGATCGCGGCCATCAATCCCCGGCCGCCGATGCCCCCGATGCCAAGGCCATGGCCCAGTCGTTTGCGCTGTCGAACATGGTCCCCCAGGACCCCACCAACAACCGCAAGATCTGGAGCAAGGTCGAGGCCGACGTACGCAAGTTCGCGGTGCGCGCGGGCGGTGACGTGTATGTGTTTACCGGGCCGCTGTTCGATCCGGGCTACAGCACCATCGGCGACAACAAAGTCTGGGTGCCGACGCGCCTGTTCAAGCTGGTGTACGACGCCTCCAGCCAGCGCGCCTGGGCCTACGTGCTGCCCAACGCCGAAACGCGCATTCAGAAGCCGATGGACTACGACACCTTCGTGAAAAGCACCGGGCTCAAATTGCTGGGTAACCTTCCGGTATCCGGGTCGGTGGGGCGCTCCTGATCAAGCGGCTTACCTGGCTTTTTTCAACGCTTTCAAGCGTTGGGTTGCACGTTGCACGGCGGCCATTTTCTCGGGGCGCTTCATGCGTTTCCACTTGCGGATCTCGTCCTTGCTGCGGCCACAGCTGACGCACAGGTCGCCGCTGAGCTGGCAGGTGGAGACGCAGGGATTTTCGATGTCTTTAGCCAAGGGTTCACCTGGGTGGGGGTAAAGGCTTACGCCGAACGAAACTCAATGGTGAGGTGGCTCACTTCATGCACCGCCTTGAGACGCTCGCGAAGGGTGTCGGCATCCGTGGTCGCCTGGCCGAGCACACTCACGATCGCTGCGTGGGCGTCGGGGCCCACGCGCCACACGTGCAGGTCGGTAATCCTGGCGTCGCCGGGTTGCTCGACCAACGCGCGGATCTCGGCGGCGACGTGCTCATCGGTTTGATCCAAGAGCACACCGGCGGTCACCCCCATCAGGCTCCAGGCCCAGCGCGCGATCACGATGGCACCGACGATACCCATCACCGGGTCCAGCCACACCCAGCCCAGGTAACGCCCGGCTAGCAAGGCGGCGATGGCGAGGACCGAGGTCAGCGCATCGGCGAGCACATGCACATAGGCGGATTTGAGGTTGTTGTCGCTGCCGTGGTGGTGCTCGTGATCGTGCTCATGGCTGTGACCGTGGCCCAGCAACAGCGCACTGACGATATTCACCACCAGGCCCACGATGGCAATCAGGGTGGCGGTACCGAACTGCACCTCGGTGGGTTCCAGCAGGCGGATCACCGACTCGACGCCAATGCCCAGGGCCACCAGCGCCAGGATCAGCGCCGAGGCGAAGCCACCGAGGTCGCCCACCTTGCCGGTGCCGAAGCTGTAGCGCGGGCTGCGCGCATGGCGTTTGGCATAGGCATAGGCTGCGGCGGCAATGCCCAAGGCACCGGCATGGGTCGCCATATGAAAACCGTCGGCCAGCAGGGCCATGGAGCCGGTGAGGTAGCCGGCGGCAATTTCCGCCACCATCATCACCACCGTCAGCATCACCACCCACAGGGTGCGCCTGGCGTTCTCGTCGTGGGCGGCGCCGAGGAACACATGGTCGTGGGCGTGGTGGGGCATGAGCGTCATTTGGCGTAGCGCCGGATGGCTTCGAGCAGTTCTTCGACGCCCTTGCTGCGTTCCTCCTCGCTGAGGGAAGGATCGGCCACGTGCGCCCTGGCGTGTTCTTCGATGATTTCTTCCATCAAGCCGTTGATGGCGCCGCGCGTAGCGGCCACCAGGTGCAGGGTTTTGGTGCAGTCGGCGTCCGACGCCAGGGCTTTTTCCACCGCCTGAATCTGCCCGGCGATGCGCTTGACCCGTTTTATCAGGCTGTCTTTGTTGGCTGCGATATGGCCCACGGTATACCCCTCCTACCTATAGTGCGGCGGAGTGTTTCATACCCCACCCCCCTATACAAGGTGACCGCAGCGCCCACAGGTTATACTCGCCCCTTCGCAATCACTCCTTCAAATCAAACCGAGATACCCCATGAGCACCTCTCTTTCCCTCACCCCTGCGCGCAAGCCTGTCGCGCCGCTGGTGGCCTTTGTCATCCTGGTGCTGGGCGCCTTGTTCCTGCAAAACAGCGTCGGTTCGCGCCAGGTGCTGTTGCTGGTGGTCGGCGCCGCGCTGGGCTTGACCCTTTACCACGCTGCCTTCGGCTTCACCTCCGCCTGGCGCGTGTTTATCAATGATCGCCGTGGCGCTGGCCTGCGGGCGCAGATGGTGATGCTCGCGCTGGCGGTGCTGCTGTTTTTTCCGGCGCTGGGGGCGGGCACGTTGTTCGGGCAACCGGTGGTCGGGCTGGTGGCGCCGGCCGGGGTGTCGGTGGTGTTCGGTGCGTTTATTTTCGGCATCGGCATGCAGTTGGGCGGCGGGTGTGCCTCGGGCACGCTGTTCACGGTGGGCGGCGGGAATGCGCGCATGCTGGTGACGCTGTTGTTCTTTATCTGCGGCTCGCTGATCGCCACCCACCATGTGGACTGGTGGTTTGCGTTGCCGGCGTTCCCGGCGGTGTCCATCGTCAAGAGCTTCGGCGTGGTGCCGGCGTTGCTCGCCAGCCTGACCATGTTTGCGCTCATCGCGGCCGTCACCGTGCGCCTGGAAAAGCGCCGCCACGGCCAGCTTGAAGCCGGCGTGACCAGCGAACACCAAGGCCTGCGCCGCTTCCTGCGTGGGCCATGGCCGTTGGTATGGGGCGCGATGGGTTTGGCGTTGCTCAACTACGCCACCCTGGCGCTGGCCGGGCGGCCGTGGGGGATTACCTCGGCCTTCGCGCTGTGGGGCGCCAAGGTGGCAAACGGGTTGGGTGTGGACGTGGCCAGCTGGGCGTTCTGGCAACTGCCGGGCAACGCCAAGGCCCTGGCTGCGCCGGTGTGGGAAGACATCACCAGCGTCATGGACATCGGCATCGTCCTCGGTGCGCTGTTGGCCGCCGGCCTGGCCGGGCGCTTTGCCCCCAGCCTGAAGATCCCGGCTCGCTCGCTGCTGGCCGCGGTGATCGGCGGCCTGCTGCTCGGCTACGGCTCGCGCCTGGCCTACGGCTGCAACATCGGCGCGTACTTCAGCGGTATCGCCTCGGGCAGCCTGCATGGCTGGGTGTGGCTGGTGGCGGCGTTTATCGGCAACAGCGTGGGCGTGCGCCTGCGGCCGTTTTTCTTTGCCGGTGAGCGCCGGCCCGAAGCGCTGAGCGGTTGCTGAGTTAACCCTCGGGGGAAATGTCTGGCGCCTGGGCGGCCTCAGCCGCCAGCTTTTCCCGCTCGGCCTTGCTGATGTACTTATCCTTGGATTTCGGTGCCAATTTGGCGCTGGCCTTTTTCGCTTTGGCCTTGAACAGCTGTTGCAGTTTTTTCTGGCGATTCATGGGTTGTTACCTGGCGTGTACGTGCGCGGATGATACCAGCTTAAAAAACCGCGACGGCTGCCTGGGTCGCTTTTTAGCGCCGATCTGTGCATTGAATCGCCACGCCTTTCGCCAATACTCGGGCCCCGCATTCCCCGAGTATTGAACGCGATAAGGAACACACCATGAGCCTGCACACCCGCACCAAACGCATGACCGTGCCCCAACTGGTCGCCATGAAAGGCCAGCAGAAAATCGTCTCCCTCACGGCCTACACCAGCGCCATCGCCAGGCTGATCGATCCGTTGGTGGACTTCATTCTGGTCGGTGACTCCACGGCCATGGTCGGCTATGGCCGGCCGTCGACCTTGAGCATGCAGCTCGAAGAAATCATCGGCCACACCCGTGCCGTGGTCGACAGCACGCGCCTGGCCTGTGTGATTGCCGACATGCCATTTGGCAGCTATCAGGAATCCCATGAACAGGCGTTCCGCAATTGCGCCCAGGTGTTGGCGCGCACCGGCTGCGATGCGGTCAAGCTGGAAGCCAACCAGGCGCTGGCGGGCACCGTGGCGTTCCTGGTGGCGCGTGGTATTCCGGTGATGGCGCACGTGGGGCTGATGCCGCAGTTCGTCAACGTGATGGGTGGGTTCAAGGCCCAGGGCCTCACGGCTGAAACCGGCGCAGTGATTGCCGAAGACGCCCGCGCCAATCTGGAGGCGGGCGCTTTCAGCCTGCTGCTCGAGGGTGTGGCCGAAGGCGTGGCGCGGCAGATCACCCTGGACTCGAACAGGCCCACCATCGGCATCGGCGCCTCACCGGCCTGCGACGGCCAGGTGCTGGTCACCGAAGACCTGTTGGGCCTGGGCGGCGAGCATCTGCCGCGCTTCGTCAAGCAGTACGCCGATGTCGGCGCGGTGATTCGCGATGCGTGCGAGCGGTTTGCCGACGACGTGCGCCAGGGCCGCTTCCCCCAAGCGCAACACTGCTACGGGCTTTGACGGATCGCCTGGGCCAACAGCTGCACGGCCTGGGTGATGTCCTTGCTCCAGTCGAGGGTGTAGCTCAGGCGCACATGCTGCGCCCAGCTGCCGTGCAGGCTGAACAACTGCCCCGGAGCGATCACGACGCGCTGGGCCAGCAGGCGTTCGAACACGTGCCCCATGTCGACCGGGCGCCTGGCCTCCAGCCAGAAACTCGCGCCGCCATGGGGTTCGACCACGTGCCACTCGCCGTGCGTTTCCAGCAGGGCTTTCATGCGCGTCATCCGTTCCCGCAAGGCCGCGCGCAGCATCAGCAGGTGCTGATCGATGCGCCCGGAGGTGAACAGCTTCGCGATCGCTTTCTGACGGGTCGGCGACAGGCGAAATCCCCGCTCCAGGAACACCCGCTGCAACTGCGGCCCTTGCCCGCGACACAGCACATAAGCGTAGGGTGCCTCCGCGCCGATCACCTTGTCGAAGGTCGAGAACACCAGCAGTTTCTGTGGGTCGGCAAAGTCGCGATAGCGGGCGGTGGGCGGCTCGAAATACAGCTCGCCGTAGGTGTCGTTTTCGAACAGCCAGATGTCCCGCTCTGCCAGCCAGCGGCAGATCTGCTGTTTATCCTGCGCCGGCATCACGCCGCCCTGGGGCACGTTCACGCTGGATGACAGCACCGCCAGGCGGATCGGCTCCCGCTCGAGCAGTGCCTGGAAGGCGGGCAGGTCGAAGCGCCCGTCCGCGCCGAGGGGCATTTCAATCACGCGGATATTCGCCGCCTGCAACTGACGCAGCACCGCCCACGAACACGGCGACTCCACCAGCGCCAGCGTGCCACGCAACGCCAGGGCGCTGAGCGACAGGTCCAGCACGCTGTGCAGGTCCGAACCGATATACACCTGTTCGGCCTGCCAATAGCGCTGGGTGGATTGGGTGTAGCGCGCGGCCAGTGCCGCACGCAACTCGGGCTCGCCGAATGGCAGGTACAGCGGCGTGAGGGCGCGCGGGTACTGGCGGGCCAGTTCGCGCTCCATCATCAACAAGGGGTTTTCCAACGACAGCAGCATCGCCGGGGCGTCGCTGCTCAGGGCCAGCATGCCCGGCTGGCGGGCGTTGGCGAATACCTGGTCGAGCAAATCAGGCGAACCTTCGCTCAACAGCGGCGCCGGCACGGCCCGGGTGAAATAGCCGCGCTTGGGCCTGGCCTGGACACGCCCCTCATCCTCCAGCAGCGCATAGGCGTACTTGGTGGTCGATACCGACACGCCCAGGCGCCGGGCCAACTGGCGCAGGGACGGCAGTTGGCGTTCGCCTGCCGAAGGGCTCGCCTCGATCAACTCGACAAGGTAGCGGTACACCGCCTGATAGGCGAAAGAAGCGTCGTTGGCGGTATCCATGGACCCTCGGTTTAGCCAGGCTGGGCCGCCAGGCTATTACTGATGTTGCGCCCCAGCACCAGCACTGTAACAAAACCGCAGCCCACCAGTGCCGTGGCCAGGCTCAACAGCACCGAGCTGCCCAGTTGGTCGACGATGCGCCCGCCGAAGAACGAACCCAAGGCAATGATCACCTGGAACAAGGCCACGAACAGCGGCATGCCGCGTTCGACATCCTTGGGCGCCACCACAAACATCCAGATACTGGCACAGGCCGGGAAGGCGCCGAAGGCGAAGCCCCACAGCCCGATCAGCATCGCTGCGCCGGTCATGCCGGTGGCGAAGTGGGGGAACAGCGCGGTGCTGGTGCCGATCATCAGCGCCACCAGCAACAGGGTGTGACGCACGCTGCGGTTGGCGGCGAAACCGGCAAAGATATTGCCGAACACCCCGGCCACGCCGAAGAGCAGCAACAGCGAACCAATCGTCGGCCCGTCGAAGCCGGAACTGTATTTGAAGAACGGCGCGACATAGGTGTAGGCCGCAAAGTGCGCCAGGCCGATCAACAGCACCGCGATCAACCCGATCCGCGCCTGTGGGTTGATAAACAACGCCGGCAGGTCGCTGACGCGAATGGCCTTCTCCGGGGTGAGCCGCGGCAGCAGGAACACCTGCGCCAGCAGCACCGGCACGCCCAGCAGTGCGGTGACCAGGAACGTCATGCGCCAGCCCATCAGGCCGCTGAGCCAGGTGCCGACCGGCACGCCGAGCACGGTGGCCAGGGTCACGCCCATCATGATGATCGAGGTGGCCTTCGCCACGTCCACACCCCTGGGCGCCAGGCGCCCACTGAGGGCAATGGCCGTGGCCCAGAACCCGCCGATACTGATGCCCAGCAAGACACGGCCGAACAGCAGCAGGCTGAAGTCACTGGCAAAGGCCACGACCGAGTTGGCGATGATCATGATCAACGTCAGGCCGATCAGCAGGTAACGCCGGTCCATCGCGCCAATGCTCACCGACAGGAACGGCGCAGCGAGGGCGGCCATGATGCCGGGCAACGTCACCATCAGCCCGGCGTGGCCGGCACTGATACCGAGGTCGCTGGCGACGTCGTTGAGCACACCTACCGGCAGGAATTCACTGGTCACCAGGGCGAAAGCGCCCACCGCGACCGAGAGGATTGCCAGCCACTGCTGTTTGACGCTTTGCTGATTATGTTCGGGACGGCCGCTGGGGGCCTGGAGGGCACTTGGCATGATGCTGGGTTCCAAGGGGGATGTCGCCTGAGGCCAGGCGAAGGGGAAGAATTGGGAGGCGATTATAGGAATCGGGCCTGGCCACCCTATAGGCGAGCGGTTCGATAGTAATCATCAGTGCTATCGATGTGAGGGGGCTGCGTAGTTCAGCGGCATCGCCTTGGCAGCCTGCCAGTCATCCGGCAGGCGCTCGATGCTCACCGCGTCAAGGGCTGACGATGCCCGGCGCTTGCGCCGCAACCGGCCGGTGTTGGACAAACGTTGCCTTGACCCTTTTGGAGAACAGTATGTAGGGGACCCAGATCGAGGTGGACACCAATCCGCGGACGGTTTCCTTGGTCGTGTTGTAGTCGAATATGGGTTCATCCACCAGAACAAGCGAGCTGAACCATGCATCAAGTGGAACGTAAACAGCCGAGGCGATGAGCGTGACGATATAAACCTTGGGGAATAAATAATGTTCGCAGAAGAACAGGTAAACCAAATAACCAAAGGCCGCGATAAAGACTGCATTGACGAGGGTTTCTGAAATCAGGATCGCGCCCCACAGGGCGTTAGTCATCGTCGTGCCGGATGAGGTGAGGATGCTGAACGAGCCATCTGCGAATATTGGGTAATACACCGCGATAAGGGCATAACCCAGGCGCGCCAAGGCTATAAACAGGCCCAAGCCAACCACGATCAACCAACCGCCAAGTCCCTTCGGGTGTTTACTTTCTTGCATGTTCGCTCCGCAGTTCAATAGCGTTAAAACGATAAATAGTCAGCCGTGCTGCTGAATCACCGGCCTCGGCCATGCCCCCCGGCTTGAAGAACGACATATACCAGGCAAGCAAAATCACGGCGGCTCAATACTCCTCGCCAGCCCTGTCGCCCATGCAGCGGTCATCTTTTCCCCAACAACATCAAATTCCGGGTGGGTGCTTCGATAGTCCGAAAGCTCCACCATTGCACGGCTCATGCCGCTGTGGACTCTGGCGAGCAATTCATTGCAACGAGCCTCTGTCAAATTGCACGAACTGCGCCCGAACTGGACCAGCATCTTACGTTTTGGCCAAGCCTTTGAGCCACCGAGCAACAGACCCATAATATCGTTGACTTGGTACACCGTGGTCGTCACAAGGTCGTAAGCCGGCGCGAGCCAAATATCGGCATCTTCTGCGCAGTTCTCATAGAGCAGGCCAAAGTTTTTCAAGTGCCCGTCTCCATTTTGTATGCCAGCGCAGAGCGCCACCATCATAAAGAAGTCCTCAAGTGCCTTAGTCACAAGAGAAGGAGAGACGTAAGTCTTGATCAACTTCGCGCAGCCCTGGTAGCTGCCGTCGTACTTTTTATCTGTCCCCCATCCGGATAAGACGCACATATCCTCAAAACCAAGGTAGGCGCTGTCACCGATATCGAACCGTTTGACCACCAGAAACTTACCCTGCTGACTCAACTGGCATTCAGGCACTTCAAGGCCTGTATGAAGTGCCGCGCGCATGCAGAAAAACTCATTGGCCGCCAGTTGCGCGAAGTCTGAATCATTGAAGGCCTTCACCAAGTGCGTAGCGCCACGATGGGTGAGACGCGCAACGTCAGGATTCGTATCGTCAGCGTCGCGCACCAGTACCTTCGGCTGAACGCCAGAAACGCCTGAGTAGGCTGCGTAGGTTTTCATCAGGTCGTCGAACAGATCTTTCGCCCCGTCATACACGAGCAGCTCGGAGAGTTTTATTTCAGGTAGTAACTCATCCGCAGTGGCTCGGGCGACGCTGATTCGGCCCAACTGATGGGGGCCGACGATACCCAGCAATGCGAAGTCATCAAAACCTCGCACGGACTTGCTGAAACGTCTCACAAGCTCCGCTTTCAGGTGGCCTTCGGGGAGATGCATCTCAAACAGGGGATGGATGCCATACGCCCAGATGTAGCTCTCCAGGCGCACGGGCATGGTCAGCGAAACCGCGTTCTTTTCGGTGACTGCCTGGTTATATGAAAACACCGAATCGCGCTGGTTTTCTTCACTGCGCCCGAGTATTCCGGCATACACGCCGCTGGCGCCGATGTGCAGCCGATCGCTTTGTCTAGTCATGGACGTTTTCTGCTTTCAGTTCATCCAGCGTTTTGCGTCGACGCTTAGGTGTCGCGGTTAACTCGTACCCTAACCCTTCAAGGATCGCAGCCACCTTGCGAATTCCCACTTCGGGGATGGTGTTGTTCTCGATTCCGGAGATGGTTGCACGACTCATACCGTGCCGAAGTGCGAGCTGGCTTTGGGAAAGGCCAGCCGCCTTTCGCAGGTTTTTGATCAGGAAACCTAAATCGTCCACAGTGTTTGCATCCTATACAATGCATTTGTGAGGGTTAATACACTTATGCATCGTATTTGATTCGTTTTTTCTTGAATAGCCTTTTCTTTAGTTAGGCGCTTTGCGCCCCAAAAACTCACTGATCAGCCCCACCACCTGCTGCTGAATCACCGCCCGTGGCCGAGCCCCCTCACCATCGCGGCAAATCATGCCGTCGCCCGGTGAACTCTCCTCGATCAGCGCCATGCCCCCCGGCTTGCAGATCGACATAAAGCTGAAGTGCGTAGCGTCGGCGATCTCCACGTACTTCGTCGTTGCTTCAGGCAGCCGCTTGACCATGTCGGCGGACTCCAGCTGCGGGTCCATATCCTCCGACGGCACACCCCCCGCAATCACCAGCGCTGGTACCGGCAATGCAGCCAGGCTGGCGTCGGTGAAGCCGCGGGACAGGCCCAGGTCCAGGGACACGATGGCGGTGACGCGCTTGTCGCTCAAATCCGCCGCCAAGCGCGCTTTACCTTCTGGCGTGCCGGCGGGGTTCATCTCCTGGTAGCCGATGCAACCGCCGAGCTTGGGGTGGATGCTGCAGTCGCGGCTGAACAGCTCGGGGTCGAAGCGCGCCCCGGCGAGTTCCAGCACGGTCCAGCCGCCCAGGGAATGGCCCACGGCGGCAATCTGGCCATTCGCGACCGCGCCAAATGGCTTCGGCTGGGCCAATACCGCGTCGATCACGCGGCTCAGGTCGGCCGGGCGTTGCCATAACTGCGCGGCGGTTTGCGGGTTGCGATCCTGGGTGGTGGTGCCGGGGTGGTTGACCGCCGCCACGATGTAGCCCTGATGCGCCAGCGCACTGGCCAGCCACACCTGCTTGCCCCAGTTACCGCCGTAGCCGTGGGAGAGCACCACCAGCGGATGCTCGCCGGCAGCCGGCGGCGCGTCGGGTACGGCGAGGGCACCGATGAACACCGCGTTGTCGGCGATCAGGGTGGGTTTGGCGGTGGTGGTGGCGGGGTACCAGACGACCAGCTCAAGTGGACGCTTGTCTTGCGCATCAGGCAGGGTGACGGTCTTGAAGCCGACGGGGTTTTCGGCGGCGAAGGCTGGAGCGGTCAGGCACGGCAATAGCAGGGCGGCGAGGGCGTTTTTCACGGTTGTTATCGTCCTTGATATGAGCGACGCATCATGCACTGAATCCCCCGTTCAGTGCCATGAGCCCCGCGCCGTTTTTTACCTGCCGTTAGCGCCTACCCATGGGTCAACCCCGTCAACGTATCCGCAATGGTCTTGGTCCGTTGCGCCGTACCCTCAGTTGCTCGGCTCGACGCCTCCAGCACATCCAGCATCTCCCGCAGCGCACCGACCCCGGTGGACTGGTCTTCAATCTGCTGGGCCACCCGCTGGATCTCACTCGACAACAAGTCGATATCCACACCAATTTCCGCCGCATTCTTGCGCGTGATTTCCGCCAGCTTGCGCACCTCGTCCGCCACCACCGCAAAACCCCGGCCCAGGTCGCCGGCGCGCGCCGCTTCAATCGCGGCATTGAGTGCCAGCAGGTTGGTCTGCCCGGCGATCTGCTGGATCACCTGCACAATCGACTGGATACGCAAACTCGACCCCGCCAGCGTGCGCGCCCCCTGCACCGCGACATCCGCCTGGCTCGACAGCCCCTCCACCGTGGCCCCTGCCTGGGCAGACACGCTGTTCTGCTGGCCAATCGTGCCCACCAGTTCATCCATCGAGGCGTGCAACTCGCCGGAGTAATGCTTGAGCTGCGAAGCGATGTCCTCCTGCTGACGCTCGGCCTGGGCCAACACCAGGCCCAAGTCGGCCAGGCCCTCGAAGACTGGCAGGATATTGCGGTCCAGGCCTCGGGTATTCAGGGTGTCGGTGAAGTCATTGTTCTTGAATGCGGTAATCTGCTTGACCACCACATGGTTCAACCCCGCCAGCTTCTTCACCTGACGCCGTAGGAAAAACGCCTTGAACTCGCCGTAATGGGCGATGAAATTGTCCACGTACTCATCACTGAAACTCGCACCCTTGGCCACCCGAAAGAAGAAAATCGCCGTCAGCGTCTGGTTCAGGTTCAGGCCCAGAATCTCCCCGAAGGTCGAAAACCCCGCCAACGGCACATCCCCAAAAATGCCGGCCATGCTGCCCAGCTCGGCGCCGTTATTCAGCCGGCGCAGAATGCAGTCATTCAAAATCCCTGCCACCGGCTGGCCACCCTTGCCACGCAGGAACTGCTCATAATCCAGGCGCGTCGCCTCCCGCAATGGCGTCCGCCGCACCATCACCAACTCCTCGCCCGGCGCCACGTCGCAAAACAACTGCACGATCTGCTGCTCATAATCGATACGCGCGATAGACCGCACAAACAACTCACTGCCCACCCGAATCGCAAACGAATAATCCGCCAGCTTCGACTCCAACGCCTGGGGCGCGCAACTGAACGCATCACACAGCGCCTGCACCATGCTCTTGATATTGCCGCTGCTGTCGATCACCTGGTCAATCGTGCGGTCCTCCACCGACGCCGTCAG
Organism: Pseudomonas sp. GV047; assembly: GCF_003058245.1. Lineage (NCBI taxonomy): Bacteria > Pseudomonadati > Pseudomonadota > Gammaproteobacteria > Pseudomonadales > Pseudomonadaceae > Pseudomonas > Pseudomonas sp. GV047. Next base: position 474,920 of record NZ_QCWA01000004.1, read on the forward strand.
CACACTGAAGGTCAAATCCGCCGCCTTGAAGTTCTGGCTCTTGAACACCCCAAACCGCACATGGGCCGCCGTCTTCAGGAACACAATCTGCGCATGGTTCTGATAACTGCGCTGGCCGTCATGAATCAGCGTCTTCTGGAAATCCGACTTACCCCCGGCCGATCCCCCCACAAACAAACACGGAAACCGCCCCGACTCATACAGCGCCTCCATGAAAAACGACTCCGACGCCGACAACCCATCGAACACCACATACGCCAAGGTATCGCGATGATCGATCGACGTACGTACCTGCACCCGCTTGATATTCGCCACCAACTTGGCAATCCGCTCCTGCATCCCCAGGCGAGTGCCGCCACCGCGAATGTCCTCACACTCCAGCGGCACCATCACCACCTCGGCCGAGGCGATCAGACTGTCGTCGAACAACTGCAACACCACCCGGTCCCAGCGCTCGCCCGTGGCGCAATACAACGAACCGGGCGCATTGCACAGCTCGCCGGAGGTGGTGCACAGGCTGAGGGTGGACTGGGGGAAACGGCGCTTGAGCTTGGCGGCGATGGCGTCGATGTCCAGGTGGGGGGAGATGAAACCGGTGATCAGGGTGGGGGTGATACGCAGGGCCGTGAGTGCGGCGTCCAGGTTGTTGGCGGTGCTGGTGAGGGTGGTGGTGCCTTGGCGAGCGGGCCGGGATTTTTTCAGGAGGGAGAGTGGGTTCATAGGGTGGGCTCGGTCGGGTGGGGATGCGGGGGTAGGCATGTGGTTAGTAGGGTTATCGGCAGGTTGGGTGGGGGCTGGAGGGGGAGGGTGGGGGATGCGACGGATGGACGCGGGTGTTCTTAGGTTGGTGTTTATAGGGGAGCTGCTTTCGGCCAATGCTGTTGAAAAAGTCGGTCATCCGAAACTGCCTGATTATTGACCGGTGAAAACGCCTTTTTTACACGCTGCTATTTTAAATCCGCCTGTGGGCACCTCAGCCGAAAGTAAAGATTTCAACGTCGGGCGCGTACTTTTCAACTGCGGAAACCATGGCCGACTGTTTTCAACAGAATCGGCCAATAGCCGTCGCTCGACTGATTAGACAGGTAGGGCTACGCTGGCACTTTTGCATGCATGGAAGAGCGTATGACAGAGGTGTACCAAGGAAGCTGCTTATGTGCCGCCGTCAGTTACGAGCTATCCACCAGACCGAAAGCAGTGAGTCATTGTCATTGCAGCCAGTGTCGCAAAGGTCATGGGGCGGCATTTGCTTCTTACGGCAGTGTTCCGCGCAGCGCGCTGCAAATACTTAGCGACTCCATCCATATCAAATCCTATGCATCTTCAGCGACGGTATCACGCGAGTTCTGCGTGCAGTGTGGTTCGGCTTTGTTCTGGTCACGGTCTCAAGGCGAGTTTGCCAGTTGGGTTTCAATAGCACTGGGTACGCTTGATACGCCCTTCTTGCCTCGAAAGCAGGAACACGTTCATCTCGACTCCGCAGCCCACTTGTACGTTCCAACCAACCCATGCCCTCCAGTTGATTGAAGTCTTCTGGGCGAAAGCTGTCTGTCGCTATGCCCCCTTGTTGTTGACCGATATAGGCATTGACGTAAAATCGCCACCCCAAAAAATCAGCTTGAATAGCGAGAAGGTGCTTCGATGCAACGGGTGATGATTGTTGGTCAACCTGGGTCAGGCAAAAGCACTTTGGCAAGTAAGCTTGGTCAGCTCACGGGCTTGCCGGTCGTTCATATCGACACTATCCACTGGCAGCCAGGTTGGATAGAACGAAGCCGGGACGAGAAGACGCAGCTTTGTCTCGAGGTCGAGGCCCGTGATTGCTGGATATTCGAAGGTGGTCATTCAGCCACTTGGGACAACCGGATGGCCCGTGCAGATCTTTTGATATGGATTGATCGTTCGGCGACGCTTCGATTCTTGCGCGTACTGCGCAGAACGCTGCTCCAACGCGGTCAGTCTCGGCCTGACCTGCCGCATAACTGCCCTGAACTGCTGGCGAACCTGCCGGAGTTTTTTAGGTTCATGTGGCGGACGAAAAGATCAGCGCGCGCAAAAATGCAGCAACTCGTCGCAACTGCGCCCTCAGCTTGCCGCGTGGTTTATCTGCGGTCTAATCGGGACACTAGGATTTTTCTCGCGAGCATTGGAAGTTCGACTGGCCAGACTCCGCGGGACTGATCGAGGGACCGTCAGATTTTTTGTGTGTAGGCCGGTCCTCTTCCGGCCAAAAAAGCCACCCGTCAGTTGTCTCGAATGCTACTTTTACCTGGATCTGAAAGATTCGGTCACCTACCAAAGAGTTTACGTGTAATACCTGGTCCGAAGAGCCGACGTTGGATTCGGATAAAGAATTTCAGCAACTGACTTTCGCATAGGCCCTGACGATTCATGAATGCCAGCGATATAGCCAATAATATGGTTTGACGGGATTTAGTTATGAGCATAGTTGATGATTTAGAAATTACGTACCCCGGTGCCATTGCATGGTCATTTGGGGATACTCCAGAAATGGCAGATGAGCTGGCTGAGCTTGTTGCTAAAGGAATAAAAACGGCTAGCTGTAGCTCGCTCTCGTCATTCAAGCATGAAGATAAGTCACCCACTATTGGTGGTTACAGCATTATTCTCAACAGTAAGGACGAACCTGTATGTGTCGTTAGAGTCATTTCGATGCGCATAATTCGTTACTGCGATGTAGATCAAGATCTTGCAAGGAAGGAAGGTGAAGGGGATCTCAGTCTCAGTTACTGGATGCAGGGTCATAAAGATTTTTTCCAAAGAGAGGGCTCATTCGACGAGTCTATGGAGCTGGTGGTAGAGGAATTTGATTTGGTGGAAGTATTGTAAAAGATAAATTTCCTTGGTCAATTATCCTAAGCATATAAATGCTTGGGGTGACTGTTATTTATCTGGTGTCAATATCCGCTTTGGGTCGGAAGTGGCCCTTCACCGCTGACGATTGAAAATTTCAATTTTGTTTTGTCATGACACTTCAGTCGAATTGGCGGAATGTAAAATTTCAACGCGCTCTATCTGGAAGGTACCAAGGCCCAAGAAAATCGCGAGTCGTTGTAGAGGGCGCACAATGACTCTATTATCTATTGATTTATGAAGGATTAACCACCCGCCCCAGTAACCTTGCACTCCATCAACTGATCCACTAAAAAATGTCTAAAAACGAGTTGAGAGCGCTTTTTTAATAAAAAGTCAATAGTGGTCTGACTCTATTTTCTATATCTTTGCAGTGCTAGGCCTATTGATGGATCTTTTTGGTAGGTCTCAAATATTGCGTTAAAAATTTTTATTAGTTTTAATGGTGTTGAATTTTCACTTGATTGTAATGTTGGAAGTGGAGTTTGTTTAATTATTCGGGTTGTAACGATTGCGTTGGGGAAGAGCTTGGGGGGTTAGTTATTTTCCAAGGTTTAATTTTGTACTTGTAGAGGGTGATTCCCTTGATGTTAGGCTCTGTATATAATGCGCTCTGGCTTGAGTGGGTAATCAGGGATAAAACCTCAAGAATTCTATTTGTCTATAAGGAAGTTGCTGTGGCCGTCGCATCATATGTTAGCATTTCATCTAGGCACTATCTGTCAATATCCCATTTGTCTGCGGCTGCTTTGTTCTCACAGAGGGCCGTTGTGCTTGAACCCTTGTTGACTCTTGGAGACTCCGCTTCGAATGAAGGTCTGCGCGAGCACACGGCCTGTGTGGTGACCAGCATTATGCTGTCAGTTGCGTTCTTAGAGGCGGTAATTAACGAACTATGGGCTGATTGCAGTGAAGGTTTCGATTCGGCACGGATCGAAGGTCTTCAAAGTAGTGCAGTCATGGCCACTTTATGGAGGAAGTCCCCACTCAAGCGAGCAACAATGCTTGAAAAATACGAGTTGGCACTTGAGTTGAATTCGAAGCCAGAACTTTCGAGGGACGCTAGTCCCTATCAGGACGTGAAGCTGCTCGTTGAACTTCGAAATGCTCTAGTTCACTATGAGCCCGAGACCATACTCAACTCCAGCGACACTGAAGAGAATAAAGGCGCCGAGCATAAGTTTGAGAAGAAGCTTCGCGGAAGATTTGAGCCTAATAGGCTGACCGGGCCTGGCAACCCCTTTTATCCGGATAAAGTGCTTGGGGCGGGTTGTGCTCGATGGGCAATTGTGAGTGCCGTCGCATTTGCAGATCGTTTTTTTGAAAAACTTGGAATTCCGTGCATGTACGGTCATGTTCGTGGCGTGTATGGGATTTAGCTTGCTGATGTGGTTGTGGGGAGCGGTTGTGAAATACTCATTCTGAATGTGCATTTTGACAGCTAACTCAAGCGAGTGACAAAGCGCTTAAATTTGAGATGTTGGTTTCTCAAGTTTGGTCAAAAGCGGTTGTTCATAGTGGAGAGTTGGCGAATGGGAATTCTTATTTTCGTGTAGCCATGGCCCTCTAGTTGAACTAGCGGAGTTTGAGTTTTCAGTGCTCTCGATTTGGAGCGCAACAAGGCCGAAGAAAATCGCCGAGTCGCCGTAGAGGTGCCACAACGGTTCGGCGATCTATCGGAGTATTGAAAGGTTAGCTGCCAGCTACCGCAACTTTCTGCTCCATCAACTTATCTATCAGCAACACTCCCAACTCGCTGAGTTGATGAATCGCCAACGCCACATCCCGCTGCTTCCCCGTCAGCTCATCCGACAGGTCCAGCAACAACGCAGTCACCGAAGAAAAAGTCTCATAGCTATTGGCAATCAGCACTTCACGGCTGACATCGTCCGCAACGCTGAACAGCGTAGTCGAAGGTGGAGGAGGCGGCCCTGGCGGTTCGGCGCCCGCGTTGAGGTAGTGATCAATCGCACGATGCGCCGCCTGATTCAGTTTCAGGTCGGGGCCGTTCGGAGGATTAGGCGTTATTTTGAACATGGTGTAATTCCTGAATGAGGCTGACACCCTTTCGCTACTACACAAGAAGGGTGGCAGCTGTACGCAGGTTAGTAGACCGGGGAATTACACAAAGCCGGCGCACCCGAAGGCGCCCTACGCACAGCCACCATCAGGTACAGACAGGAACGTCTGATAGATGAAGCTCATGCACTAAGTGTAATTGACCCTCGGGCTACTAAACCCGATCACTGAGTTGTCAGCGACCGGGCCACCTTAGAGACGCCCACTCAAGCGCACAAGCCGGCGGATTCTGACGCAACTGTAGGCAGCGGGGCAAGGCGCTGCAGCTTGCTGTAGGACATGTCTACAAGGTAGGCGCGAGCTGGCGCGCGAAGAATCCTGGAGCTCCGCGGGAAACCAGAGTCGCGGCGTTATCGTTGACGTTTTTCGCGAGCAAGCTCGCTCCTGCATTGGGTTGCGTTGATCACTGGAGGTTGTTGTCGAGGGACGCCCGGCCAGCCTGCTTGGGCCGGTGGCCGAGTCGCTGGTGGGCTTGGTCACGAACGATAAGTTTGAATTTGTCCGGCAGTGCGAGGCCCACGATTGCGTGCTGTTGTTCCATGACCTGAGCAAATCACACCGCCGCCGCTGGTGCAGCATGGCGACCTGCGGCAACCGGATGAAGGTGGCGGCGTTTCGTTCCAGGAATAAACCTTGAGTCGATAGGGGCGGGCAGTTTTCTTTGATTGAACTTGGTATTGCCCAGCATTGCCCCATAACTATCCCTGTCTCCATTAACCGCAAGGACAGACCATGACCAACCCAACCGAAACCGCCATCCTCGCCGGCGGCTGCTTCTGGGGCATGCAGGACCTGTTGCGACGCTACCCCGGCGTGCTGCAGACGCGCGTCGGCTATACCGGTGGCGATGTGCCGAATGCCACCTACCGCAACCATGGCAACCATGCTGAAGCGATTGAGATCGTGTTTGACCCGGCGGTGATTTCCTACCGGCAGATCCTTGAGTTCTTTTTCCAGATCCATGATCCGAGCACGCCGAACCGGCAGGGCAATGATCTGGGGCCAAGCTATCGTTCGGCGATTTACTACCTGAGCGAACAGCAACGGGAGATTGCCGAAGATACTGCGGCTGACGTGGATGCCTCCAACCTGTGGCCGGGGCCTGTGGTCACGGAAATTGAACCCGCCAGGGAGTTTTGGCAGGCGGAGCCGGAGCATCAGGATTATCTGGAGCGGATACCCAACGGCTATACCTGCCACTTCATCCGGCCGAACTGGAAGTTGCCCAAGCGGACTTGAACGTGAGTAGCGCCGGGGGGAAGGTCGCGACAGGTGAGAACGGCCTGACCCCCTATTTTCTCATTTCCTTTCTTATGCCTTGAATCCACTGCCCGCCTTCTAGAGAATCCCCGCCTTTGGCTCGAAAGGATGCGTGCGATGAAGTTCGAAGGGACGTTCCAATACATGGGCAATCACGGGATCGTGTTCAACGTTTCGCAGATCACCCTCACCGACAGCGAACGCGGACGCCTGCGCGAGCTGCATTTTGGCGAGGCGAAAAGTGCCCATTACGAGGTCAACAGCAAGGTCGTCGAGGTGTACGACAAGATGTTGGCCAAGAGCCTGCCGTGCGTGATGATGATCGGCATCTCCAAGCCACTGACGCGGCAACAGGGCGACACCCTCAATGCCCAGCGCACCAGGATCGCCAACCTGGCCGCCAGTGCCTTCGCTGGCGCCACTTCTGCTGTGGCTTCCCCTTACGTGGGTGTTCCTGTTGGCGCGGGTGTGCGCATGTATGCCAATGAAATCCTGCCCACCTATCATGCCGGCGACGTACTGGTCAGCATCGAAGCGCAGGTCAACGGCGGCATCGGCCCGCAACGCAGCGCCTCGACACTGATCATCAAGACCTGACGGGAGAAGCACATGTCTGACATTACCCAGTTGGTCCTGGCCCTGGTGCTGTTTTTTCTGCTCGATCGGTTTGTCAAACCGTACCTGCTTCGCACGTGGCTGGGGGGGCTGCTGGTGGTGGCGGGGGCGGTCGGCTGCGTGGCGGCGAGCCAGGTCCGTCCATGGGGGGCTGACCTGGGGTTGCTGTCGATCTTTGCGGTGGCGTTGGGGGTGGGGTTGTTCCTGAAGCGGCGGCGGTTCGAGCGAGTCGGTTGAAGGGGGGCCAGCTCATTAGCCATTACAGCTCTGCTTGTTGATTTCGAACCGTCCAACCTCTTTTACATTTTTGCTGCCGAATATGTAAATGAAGGTGCCACCCAATGAAATGATGGACTGGTCCCTTGGCATTTGCGCGGCGCAGACAGCCTGGGTGATGCTTGATTTCATCACGCCCAAGTCAACGTCCTCGGGATGGGTATCGTAATCGACCAACGTGTAATAGAACTTGAGGGCGTGACTGTTGGCCGCTTCCGCGCGAACGAAGGTTAGATGCTCGTCGATCTTTCGATTCCCGGGCGTCGTTCGTGCGGTCACGATGATGAGGTCGCTGAGGAAAGTGGTTTTACTGGGCTGGGGGGGTTCCTGGAAGGCCTGTATGACTAAAACCCCGACCAGGCTCAAAAACAGTAGCCCCCATGCCGAATACACAAACGCCTTTTTGGTTTTTGCTGTTGCCATGTCCTGGTTTCCTTGCGTTTGAGGCCCGCAGTGGCGGCGCGACGGCCTCACGGACTCAGTGGGGCGTTCCGATACCAAGGCAGGAACCCGCGAAATTGATCAGACGTGCACCGTTGGTGGCGTGAGGTCGGTTTCTTGCGCTTCGGGCGCGTCAGCAAGTTGCATGGCTGACAGCGCTTTCAGCTTGAAATAGGGGCCTGTGAAGCGTGTGCCTCCATCCAGTGCGGTGTGCGTGATCCGCTCTGAATCGCACCGATGCAATGGGGTGAACATACGTTTCTTGGGGCAGTAAACGCCTTCCTGCGTCTCGGAATACTTCAAGGCAAGCATAGAGTTACCCTTCCTGGGTTGAGTTTTCCTGATCGAGAACGGCTCGCATTTTACGCAAAGTGAAGCGGCTGTGCAGGACGTTTTCTTTGGGCTTCATCTCTATCGTCTGCCGCCTCAGTTTGCCGCCGATGGCGGAGTGTCAGCCACCGTGATAGCGGGAGAATGCGCAGGTGCTGAGGCGTGGTGAAGGTTAGACACAGGCGCTAATAGTATCGATCGGCTGCTTATGCGAGCGCTGGACTAGGATTTTTCTTCCGGAGTATTCCGGACTCAAAATTCACTGGCATCGACAAGGAGTAGCCAGTAGGCTACAAATAATTCTGTGACCCATCTGATCGGCAGGACGCCGGAGTTCGATACATGGCTCGACGGCATGAGCGATATTTATGGAAAAACCGCTGTTCTCACACGGTTAGACCGAGCCGAGGAAAACAATTTCGGCGATTGTGCACCTGTAGGCGATGGGGTGAGTGAAATGCGTGTGTTTGTCGGGCCCGGCTACAGAATTTACTTTGTGCGTACGGGCATCACTGCTTACCTGATGCTCTGGGGCAGTGATAAAACCGACCAGAACAGAGGAATCAAACGGGCAAAAGAGATCCTTGATGCCCTGAGAGGTAGATGAAATGAGCGAATCGAAATTCAAACCAGAGGACATGCCGATCCTCGATCTTGATACCTCCGGTACCAGCGTCTATGAAGCGTCGCGCTTCCTCGATAGCCCGGAAACCATCAGCGCTTATCTGGCGCAGAGCATGAAATCTCAAGACCCGCAGGTGCTCATGAAAGCGCTTGCCGAGGTCGCCAAGGCCCAGGGCGTGAACAAGGTGGCGGAGTCTGCGGGGGTTAATCGCGAGAGCCTGTATAAAACGCTGAAAGGCGGTTCTAAAACGCGCTATGAGACGATTCAGAAGTTGATGCTGGCGTTAGGCGTGGAACTGACGGTGCAGCCGATTGCGGCGGTGGCAGTCAAGAAAGCTGCAAGAGCAAAGCGGGCTTTGGCCGGTAAACCCTGACGCGCGGTTTAGCGAGCGACCACAACCCTTGTAAAACACCGAGGACCCATGTGGGAGGGGGCTTGCTCCCGATTGCGGTGTGTCAGCCAGCCATGTATCGACTGACACTCCGCCATCGGGAGCAAGCCCCCTCCCACATGGGATTGATGGTGTTATGGAGACCGAGCCGCCCCCAGAACCCAGCGCTTCAGCGCACCAGGCAAGGCTGCTTGTTGTTATAACGCCACCCCGGAATCAGGAACTGCATCGCCACGCTGTCATCCCGTGCGCCGAGGCCCATGCCTTTGTACAGTTCGTGGGCTTTGGCCACGGCGTCCATGTCGATGTCCACGCCCAGGCCGGGCTTGGCCGGCACTTTCACATAGCCGCCTTCTATTTTCAGCGGTTCGCGGGTCAGGCGTTGGCCGTCCTGCCAGATCCAGTGGGTGTCGATGGCGGTGATGTCGCCCGGGGCGGCGGCGGCCACTTGGGTGAACATGGCCAGGGAAATATCGAAGTGGTTGTTGGAGTGCGAGCCCCAGGTCAGGCCCCACTCATGGCACATCTGCGCCACGCGCACCGAGCCTTGCAGGGTCCAGAAGTGCGGGTCGGCCAAGGGGATGTCCACCGATTGCAGCTGGATCGCGTGGCCCATTTCGCGCCAGTCGGTGGCGATCATATTGGTGGCGGTTTTCAGGCCCGTGGCGCGGCGGAATTCGGCCATGACTTCGCGCCCCGAGTAACCGTTTTCGGCGCCACATGGGTCTTCGGCGTAGGCGAGCACGTGGTGCTGGTCGCGGCACAGCCGGATGGCTTCTTTCAGTGACCAGGCGCCGTTGGGGTCGAGGGTGATGCGTGCATCGGGGAAGCGTTCGGCCAGGGCGGTGACGGCTTCGATCTCTGCGTCGCCGCTCAATACGCCGCCCTTGAGCTTGAAGTCGTTGAAGCCGTACTTGGCCTTGGCGGCTTCGGCCAGGCGCACCACGGCCTCGCTGGTCAGGGCGGTTTCATGGCGCAGGCGAAACCACGCATCGTCGCTGTCGGCTTCGTTGCGGTAAGCCAGGTCGGTGGCGCTGCGGTCGCCGACATAGAACAGGTAGCCGAGCATTTTCACCGCATCACGCTGCTGGCCTTCGCCGAGCAGGGCAGCCACCGGCACTTCGAGGAACTGGCCCAGCAGGTCGAGCAGGGCGGCTTCCATGGCGGTGACGGCATGGATGGTGATGCGCAGGTCAAAGGTTTGCAGGCCACGGCCCGCCGAATCCCGTGAGGCAAAGGTGCTGCGCATCTGGTTGAGGACGCGCTGGTACTGGCCGATGGGTTGGCCGATCACCAGGCTGCGCGCGTCTTCCAGGGTTTCGCGGATGCGTTCGCCGCCGGGCACTTCACCGACGCCGGTGTTGCCGCTGCTGTCCTTGAGAATCACGATATTGCGCGTGAAGTAAGGGCCGTGGGCGCCGCTGAGGTTGAGCAGCATGCTGTCGTGACCGGCCACCGGGATGACCTGGAAGTGGGTGATGACGGGAGTATTCATGGCTAATTCCTAAAGAGGCTCAGAGAGATTTGCTGATGGCAGCGCCGGTGGGCACGGCGCCCGGCGAGGCCGATGCGGCAGCGGGCGAGGTCTTGGCGAAGAACACCAGGATCGCGGCGAGCACCGAGGTGCCGGCCAGGCCGTAGAGACCGCCCTGGATCGAGCCGGTGGTCTGCTCCAGGAAGCCGAAAGTGGTCGGCGCAACGAAGCCACCCAGGTTGCCGATGGAGTTGATCAAGGCAATCACGGCTGCGGCGATGCGCACGTCCAGGTAGCCCTGTGGGATGGGCCAGAACAGCGAAGACGCCGACTTGAACCCAATGGCCGCAAAGCAGATCGCCACGAACGCGAAGATCGGCCCGCCGGTGGTGGACATGAACATGCCTGCTGCGGCAATCAACAGCGCAGCCGCAACCCAGGCCTGCTGGAACTTGAATTTGCCCGACAGCGTCGCGAAGGCGTACATGGCGATGATCGAGATCAGCCACGGGATCGAGTTGAAGAAACCCACCTGCACATCGCTCAGGTCACCCATCTTCTTGATGATGCTCGGCAGCCAGAACGTCGCCGCGTAGATCGTCAGTTGAATGCAGAAGTACAGGGCGCAGAACAGCAGGATCTGGCGGTCCCTGAGCAGCTTGCCGAGGGTCGGCTTGACGCTGGTCAGGGCTTCACGCTCGCGCTGTTCCTGGTCGATGGCGTTGACCAGCGCATCCTGTTCTTCGCGGGTCATCCATTTGGCGTCGTGGGGCTTGGAATCGAGCCAGAACCACACAAAGAAACCGATCACCACCGAGGCCAGGCCTTCGATGGCGAACATCCATTGCCAGCCGTGGAAGCCGAACCCTTCGATCTGCAGCAGCGCGCCTGACAGCGGGCCGGAGATCAACGAGGCCACCGCCGAGCCGCTGAGGAAAATCGCAATGGCCTTGCCGCGCTCAACCCCCGGCAGCCAGCGCGTGAAGTAGTAGATCACCCCAGGGAAGAACCCGGCTTCGGCCACGCCCAGCAGGAAGCGCAGGATGTAGAAGTGGGTTTCGTTCTGGATGAACGCCATCAGCGTGGCGACGATGCCCCAGGTGAACATGATGCGGGTCAGCCAGATGCGCGCGCCGACCTTTTGCAGCAGCATGTTGGAGGGCACTTCAAAGAGCGCGTAGCCGATGAAGAACAGCCCGGCACCGAAGCCATAGGCGGCAGCGCCGATGCCCAGGTCATGTTCCATGTGCGTGCGCACAAAGCCGATATTGACCCGGTCGATGTAGTTGAGGATGAACATGATCACGAACAGTGGGAGCACATGGCCCTTCACTTTGCTCACGGCGCGCGCGAGGACCGGATCACTTTCTGGTGCGGCAGATGCATGGCTTGAATTGTTCACAATTCAAAACTCCCCCTGATTGTTTTTATGCGGGTTTGCGTGTTTTGTTGATAGACATCATACAAGTGAGTTTCTGAGGTTCGCAATGCGGTCGTGAGTGATTTGTTCTTATAAGACCGTACGGTTATCGGGTATTTTGGTTATTTGATTAATGTTTATTGGGGTTTTGGCGGGGTAAAGAAGGTTGGTTGTCGCGAGTTCTTCACGGTGACGATGATTGAGGTAAGGCAGGCATCAGATTGGTTGTCATACAAGTTGACTGGCTTTTGAATCAACACCGCCTCGTGCCCGATCAGGATGTTAAGCTCCCTCCAGCCCAACCCCGTGGACCCGCAACGATGCCCATTGATAGTGGACCTCCCGTCCGTAGACGCTCCAACAACCTGGCCCAAGGCGTGCTCGACGCCCTGACCCAGCGCATCCTGCTTGGGCAGTTGAAGCCCGGTGAAAAACTGCCGTCCGAATCCACCATCGTGCTCGAGCATGGGGTGAGCCGGACCGTGGTGCGCGAGGCCCTGTCCAAGCTGCAAGCCTCGGGGCTGGTGGAGACGCGCCATGGCATCGGCACCTTTGTGCTGGCGCAACAGGCCCAGCAAGGCTTGCGCCTGCATGTGGACACCGTCGCCAGCGTGCGCAACATGCTCGAGCTGCGCCTGGGCCTGGAAGTGCAGGCGGTGGCGCTGGCCGCCGTGCGCAGGTCCGACGCGCAGCTGGCCCACATGCGCGCCGCTCTCGACGACTACCAGGCCTCGCTGGTCAACAACGACAGCTGCGTGGAAGAGGACAGGCGTTTTCACCAGTTGATCGCCGAAGCCACCGGCAACACGTTCTTCACCGAGATCATGCAGCACCTGGGCAATGCGATGATTCCGCGTACCCAGGTGAAGGGCGCCGAGCGCGGCGGGGCGGACTTTGCCAAGCTCGGGCAACTGGCGAACCTGGAGCATGAGGCGATCTTCAACGCGATCAAGCGCCAGGACCCGGATGCCGCAAGGGCGGCGATGGTGTTGCATCTGACCAACAGCCGGGATCGATTTTCCGGCGAATAAAAAGGAACACAGGTTGAACGAACACACCTTGTCCATGCGCCTGGAGCGCGTGGCCGCGCAGGTGCCGAGGGGCGCGCGGCTGGCCGATATCGGCTCGGACCACGCCTACCTGCCGGTGGCCTTGATGCGCCGTGGCGTGATTGAGGCGGCGGTGGCGGGCGAGGTGGCGAGCACGCCGTTCCACGCGGCGCAGCGCACCGTGCGCGACAATGGCCTGGAGCAGCACGTCACGGTGCGCCTGGCCGATGGCTTGTCGGCGATACAGCCGGCGGACGCGATCACCGCGATCAGCGTCTGCGGCATGGGCGGCGAGACGATCCGCGACATCCTCGACAACGGCAAGGCCCACCTCAGCGGCCGCGAACGTCTGATCCTGCAACCCAACGGCGGCGAACAGCCGTTGCGCTACTGGTTGATGAGCAATGGCTACCGCATCCTCAGTGAGGAGCTGCTGCATGAAAACCGCTTCTACTATGAAATCATCACGGCCGAGCGCGCCGAACCGGTGGTGTACAGCGCTGAGGAGCTGTACTTCGGCCCCTTGCACCTGCAGGCCCGCAGCCCGGCGTTCCTCGCCAAGTGGCAGCGTGCGCTGCGCCTGAAAAAACGCACCCTGGCGGGCTTTGAACAGGCTCGGCAGCGGGTGCCGCAGGCGAAGGCGCAAGCCATCGCCGAGCAGGTCCAGTGGATTACCCGGCTGCTGGCGTGAACAGCCCGGCGGATACCCTTCAAGTTCTCCCCGTGTGCGGCCGATAGGTTGTGGTGATTGAGGGCGTTTCAGTGCGCGCCTCGGGTGGTCGTCTCTGCAGGTGACGATGCCTGTGTCGCAACTGGGTGCTTTTGCCCCATTTTCGAGCGCGCCTCGGGCCGTATTGGCGCGTCGTGTGCCCTGTTTCAGGGCTGTGCAGCAGCGGCCCGTATCTTGCTAGTGCCAACCTAATCAATGACATGGCATTTTGCCGTTAGTCATTTCAAGGCTTCGCCTGCCGTCTAACGCGTGGGTTGTTTTTGGGAGTGGACATGCACAGCCTTTTATCACCCGGTATCCGCCTGCTCGGACGTTTCGGCTTCGCGCGTAAGTTCCAGATCCTGTTCTTCCTGTTCATGCTGCCCCTGGCGGGCAGCCTGTGGATGATCGGCCAGGACTATCGCGACAAGTTAGGCGTGATTTCCGCTGAGCAGTCCGGCCTTCGTCAACTGTTGGCCCTGGACGCGCTGGATGGCCAATTGACCGTCCAACGTAACCTGGCTGCGCGCTGGAAAGCGGCGGACATCCTGCATGCCCCGACGCCAGCGGCGAAGGCGGCGATGGATAAGGTGGATGCCAATTTCCCGCTGATCCTGCAAAGCCTGCAGGCCCTCGGTGATGCCCTGAAAACCCAGAACGCCGGCGCTGACGTCCTGGCCCGCTTCGAGGCTTTGCAGGCCACGGTCAAGGGCATGGACTCGGCGTCCCTGCGCACCGTGGGTTGGTGGCCGGATGGCTACGACCGCTTCACCGCCGCGCTGACGGCGATGCAGGCCCTGCGCGAACAGATCACTCTCGACGCCGGCCTGATCCTCGATCCCTGGTTGGAAACCTACATGCTCATGCAGATGGGCACCCAGCAAACGCCCGACCTGATCGAGCGTATCGGGCGGATGGCCAGTGTCGGGCAGTCCTCGATTTCCTCGGGGCAGTTCACCTTGCAGAGCCGTTTGCAGATGCGCGACTTGCGCAGCCGCATCGGCGATGCGCGGGATCAACTGGTCAAGGCTGCGGCTTCGCTCAAGGCCAAGCAATACGCCGGGATGGAATCGTGGACAGCGCAATACGACACCAGCCTGCAGTTGTTGGATAACGAACTCAAAGTGCTCGACGACGGCGTGTTCGGCGGCAGCATCAAGCTGGATACGGCCGGTTTCGAGCGCAGTATCGACGCCATGCTTACCTCGCTTGGCGCGTTGCGTGTTCAGTCGCTGACGTCGATGGATGCGCGCCTGGACTACTACCACGAGCACGCGAACACGCAATTCATACCGATGGCGGCAACGTTCAGCCTGTTGGCGTTGGCGGCGCTGTACCTGTTCATGTGCCTGCAAGCGTCCATCCGTCGAAGCGCCAGCGGCATCACTACGCTGGCCGAGTCCCTGCGCGACGGCAACCTGTGCGTGGCCGTGACGGTAGAAGGGCGCGACGAACTCGCGGCGATCAGCACCGCGCTGAACGTCGCGGTGGTGCAATTGCGCACCAGCCTGCTCGGCGTCAATCACGAAACCCAGCAACTCGGCTCGGCGGTGCTCACCCTTAATTCGCAATCGGGCAGCACCCTCAGCGAAGTCGAGGACCAGCAGCACCAGATCAGCCAGATCGCCGCCGCCGCCACGCAGTTGGCCGCCACGTCCATGGGCGTCGCGCGCAGCTGCGAACAGGCCTCGGGCAGTGCCCAGCAGACCCGGCGCATCGCCGAGGACAGCAGCCGCGACAGCCAGCGCACCACCGCCAGCATCCAGCAGCTCAACCAGCGCCTGACCGACACCTCGGACGCCTTGCAGCAGGTCAGCCAGCAAGGCCAGCAGATTCAATCGGTGGTCGACACCATTCGCGGCATCGCCGAGCAGACCAACCTGCTGGCGCTCAACGCAGCCATCGAAGCCGCCCGCGCAGGCGAGCAGGGCCGGGGGTTTGCGGTGGTCGCCGATGAAGTGCGTAGCCTGTCGCAACGCACCCAGGCCTCGACGGCGCAGATCGCCGGCACCGTCGACAGCCTGCGCGCCACCGTGAGCCAGGCGGTGACGCTGATGGGCGCCGCGTGCGAGCAGGCGTTGACCGATGCCGAGTCCGTCACCGGCCTGGGCACGCGCCTGGGCGAGATTGCCGGCGCGGTGCAGAACGTCACCGACACCCTGGCGCAAATCGCCACGGCGGTGGAGGAGCAGGCAGCGACGGCGGATGAAGTGAGCGGCAATATCCAGCAAGTCGACCAGGCCGCCGGGCGCCTGCTGGACGGCGCCCGCGCGGTAAACCGTGCGGCGGACACCTTGAGCAAGGGCAGCCAGGCGTTGAGTGATAACACTGCACGGTTTCGCCTGAGCTGAGGCCTGTACACCCTCAAGATCCAACCCTGTGGGGGGCAAGTCCCCTCCCACAGGTTCAGGTCAGTTGGCCGAGGTATGCAGCACCTCAATCCACAGCGCCCCCTTGCCCGACGCCGCTTCCCCCACCCGCTTCAACGCACCGCTGGCGCTGACTGCATAGGTGCCGACCTTGTCGCTTTTTTCACCGGTCACCAGCAGCCAATGCCCGTTGGGGGAGAACGCGATATTGCGCGGCTGCTTCTCCTCGACCGGGTAGTTGTCGACATAGCGCAGGCCGCCGGTGGCGGTATCCACCGCAAACGCCGACACCGAACTGCTGCTGCGCTCGCTCATCAGCAACAGCTTGCCGTCCGGCGACAGGCGCAGGTCGGCCGCCCAGATGCGCGGTGTCGGGTCGTCTTTCAGGTCATTGTTGCGCGCGTCACGCACTTCACCATGGGCCAGTTTCAAACGCTCGGGAATGCCATTGGCCACGCCAATCTGGGTCAGCGCGCCGGTACTGTCATCGATGGCAAACGCGGTGACAGTGCCGCTCATTTCACCGACCACATACAGGTACTTGCCGTTGGCCGAAAACGCCAGGTGCCGAGGCCCGGTATTGGCCGGCACGCTCACGAAGCCGCTTCCGATCGGGGTGAGTGCGCCGGTGGCGGCGTCGAAGTGGTATTGCAGCACATGGTCCGTGCCCAGGTTGCCGGCGTAGGCAAAGCGATTGCTGGGGTCGGTGCGCAGCGAGTGGGCATGCAGGCCGGTCTTGTAGGTGTGGATAGGTTCAGGCTTGTCGATGGGCTGGACGCTGAGGGTATCGGCACCGTAGGACGCCGCGAGCAAATAGCGCCCGGCGCGGTCGGTGGCCAGGTACGCCATGCTTTCGGCCAGTGGCGCCTTGGACTGCGGCGTCAGGCGGCCGGTTGTCGGGTCGATGCTGAAGCCCTGGACCTGAAACGGCTTGACCCGTAACGCCGCGAACAAGGTCTTGCCGTCGGGGCTGAGGGCCATGGGGTTGACCTGGTCGCCGGCCGTCACTTGCTCGACCAGGCTCAGGGCGCCGTTACTTTCGTCGAGGCGGTACTGGGAAATCAGCCCGTCAACCGGGCTGGAGATGTACGCAAACGTGGCGGCGTGGGCGTGGGCACTGAGGCCGCAGACCACAGCGGCGGCCAGGAGCAGGGGTTTGTTCACAGGTGATCCTTTATTGTTATGGGCGTGATCAGTCATCGTATGACTGTAGGCGGGTCTCGGCAATGATTGTTTTATCGGTGGTCGGGGCGCTGTATCTCTGCCCGCGCCAAGGGCATGATGCGCGGCATGAATAACGATCCCATCGCACTTTACTGGCGCTTCAAGGCCCCCGATCCCGGCATCGGCCCGCGCGAACAGGCACCCATGCTCGCCCAGGAGCAGGCCTGGGCACGGGAGCATGCAGCCGGGCATCACTTCAGTTGGATCGAAGTGCTGCTGCCGCCGCTGTGCTTTGGTGTGTTCCTGCCCAGCCTGGTGTTCATGCTGGGCGTGTGGCTGTACGGGGCCGCGTTCGCGCCAGGGCTGGACGTGGACCGTGTCATCGGCGACACCTTTGCCTGGCAGGTATTGGCGGCGGTGGTCTTTACGGCGGCCTGGGGGCTGCGCAACTACCTGCGTGATACCCGCGATCCCATCAAGCGCTACTGGCAGGCCATGCCGGACCAGGGCGTGGTCGAGCTGGAGCGCCACAGGCTGGTGTCGGGCACCAGCCTGTGGGCCTCGGACTACGATCCCGACTGCAACGCCCTGATGCAATGGAAAAACGGCCAGCTCGAACGCACCCAGAGCAGCGGGGTGTCGCAGTGGATCGTCGCCAAGACCACGGCGGGCCACTGGCTGGTATTCAAGGACGAATACCCCGGTGACTTCACGTACAACCGAGTCGGCCGCATGCCGGCACCGGACAAACAACTGCAACCCTGCCAGGACCTGGCCTTTACCTTCGCCCCCGGCACCAACCTGATGCTGGGGCGACGTTTCGACGGCGAACCGCTGCCCTTGCTGGACACCGGGTATTGGCTGGCGGCCGATGAGCTCAAGCGCCTTACTGCAATCGCCCATCATTGGGCGTTTTTCCCCCCGGACCGCTATGGCGTGGTCAATCCCCGGAACGGGCCGTGGGTGCAGCAACTGTTGGACAAGGCACAAGCCGATGGCGAGGTGGCCGGGGGAACGGGTTGTACGCCCGCGTAGTGGTGAACGGACTTTTTGTGGTGAGCGGGCTTCTGTGGTGAGCGGGCTTGCCCCGCGCCGGGCCGCGAAGCGGCCCCATCAAGAACACCGCGTTTTTCCAGGTGAATCCTGATAACAGCTTTTGGGGCCGCTTCGCAGCCCGGCGCGGGGCAAGCCCGCTCACCACAAAAGCCAGGTCACTCCGGGCTGGATACATTCAGTCACCCGATGACACTGGCTCGCCAGCTACGGCGCGCTAGTGTTAATGCTTTTCAGGACGGTCCCCAGGAGCATCGGAATGCGCCCCACACCCCAATCCCATCGCCTGCGTCACGGTCGTTACTCTGAATACGGACGCAGTTACCTCATTACCATTGTCGTGCATCACCGTCAGCAGCTATTCACCGACCTTTATCTGGGTCGTCTGTTGGTGGCCGAATTCCGGCAGGTTCATGAGCTGGGATTGGTCGACTCTCTGGCCTGGGTCATCATGCCTGACCATATTCACTGGTTGTTTGAGCTGAAGCGGAAGACCTTGCCCGACGTGGTGCGGCGTATGAAGTCGCGTAGCACGCTGACCATCAACCGGCGTCGTCAAAGCAAGGAGCGTGTCTGGCAATCCGGTTATCACGATAGGGCTGTCCGTGCGGAGGATGATGTTCGCAAGATGGCTCGCTACATCATTGCCAACCCTTTGCGGGCCGGGTTGGTGGAGCAGGTAGGGGATTATTCGTTATGGGATGCTGCATGGCTCTGATTGAGTAATTGATGGCGCAGTGGTTGAAGCCCGCTCATCAAAAAACGGTGCCCGCTTGCCGCGTAGGAACCTTCAGGCCTTGAGGGGCTCACTTGTTATGTCGTCCTGTTCCCCTGCCGAAAGGAATCCGCATGCATGCCACCTCATCAACGGTCCCCCTTCATCCCCCCGTCGAACGCGAACTGAGCCTGCGCGCGGTCATCACCGGCACCGTGCTCGGTATCCTGCTGACCCCTTCGAACGTGTACGCCGGGTTGAAGATCGGCTGGTCGTTCAACATGTCGATCATTGCCCTGCTGGTGGGGTATGCGATCTGGCAGGGCCTGGCGAGGCGGTCGTCGGAGCAGCTGCCGTGGACGCTGCATGAGAGCAATATCAACCAGACCGTCGCCTCGGCCGCTGCTTCGATCATTTCCGGTGGGCTGGTGGCGCCGATCCCGGCCTATACCCTGCTGACCGGCAACCAGCTGGATGCGCTGCCGATGATCGCCTGGGTGTTCTCGGTGAGTTTCCTGGGCATCTGGATCGCCTGGTACCTGCGGCCTTCGTTGCTCAATGACAAGGCGCTGAAGTTTCCCGAAGGCATGGCCACCCTGGAAACCCTGCTGCATATCTACAACCATGGGCGCGAAGCGGCGACGCGCTTGAAGGTGCTGCTCAGTGCGGCGTTGCTGTCCGGGCTGATGAAGTGGGTGGACACCTTTGTGTGGGCCTTCCCGCGTTGGTCGCCAACCGCCCAGTTGGAGCGCCTGACCTTCACTGCCGACCCCTCGCTGTTGCTGCTGGGGTTTGGCGGCATTATCGGCATTCGTGTCGGCCTGACCCTGCTGCTCGGCGCCTTGCTCGCCTGGGGCGGCCTGGGCCCGTGGTTGCTGGCGCAAGGCCTGGTGAGCTTGCCGGCCGGCAGCAGCGGCCCGCAATTTGCGGCGTTGGTGGAGTGGTTGCTGTGGCCGGGAGTGAGCCTGATGGTGTGCTCGACCTTGGCGTCGCTGACGATTCGTCTGTGGGCGTTATACACCTCGACCAAGTCGGCCGGCGGGCAAGCCTGGAGCGTACCCAAACCCGGGCCGGCCGCCGGTTTTGTGCTGTCGATCGTATTGGTGGTGAGCCTGCAGGCGCTGTTGTTCGGCATCAACCTGTGGATGGCGTTGCTGACCATCCCCCTGGCGATCTGCCTGGCGGCCGTCGCTGCCCGTGTGGTGGGCGCCACCGGTATTCCGCCGATTGGCGCCATCGGGCAGTTGTCCCAGCTGAGCTTCGGTATCGTCGCGCCGGGGCAGGTGCCGATCAACCTGATGAGCGCCAACACCGCTGGCGGCTCGGCCGGGCAGTGCACCGACCTGATGAACGACTTCAAGGTCGGCAAGGCCATTGGTGCCACGCCTCACAAGCAAGTGATCGCGCAGATCCTGGGGATTTTCATTGGCAGCATCGTCGGGGTGTTCGCGTACCTGGCGCTGATTCCTGATCCGCATTCGATGTTGCTCACCGAGGAATGGCCGGCGCCGGCGGTCGCGACCTGGAAAGCCGTGGCGCAAACCCTCACCCATGGGCTGGATTCATTGTCGGCGAGCATTCGCTGGGCGATCGGTATCGCAGGGCTGGCCGGGGTGTTGCTGGGCGTACTCGACAGCCTGTTACCCGCCCATCGCGCCCGCTACCTGCCCAGTGCTGCCGCGTTGGGGCTGGCGTTTGTGCTGCCAGCTTCGGTGTCGCTGATGATGGCCCTGGGTGCGGTGCTCACCTGGCTGGTGAGCTGCCGCTGGCCGAGCCTCACCGAGCGGTTTGCGATTACCGCAGCGGCGGGGTTGATTGCGGGAGAGAGCATCACCGGCGTGGGCGCTTCGCTGTGGCAGATGGCGGCGCCTTAGCCTCTGTCACGCAGTCGAGGGCAAGCTACTCACTTGGCAAACGCATACTCCCCACCCTGTTCCAGCGCCTGGCGATAAGCCGGGCGTGCCTGGAACCGCTGTACCCACGCCGCCAGGTGCGGGTACGCCGCCAGCTTGCCCTGGGCCTTGGCGATTTCGCCGATAAAGCTCATCTGGATGTCCGCGCCGCTCACGTCATCCCCCAGCAGATACGGCGTGTGTGCCAGCGCCTCGTTGAGGTAACCGAGGTAATTGGCCACTTCCGATTCGATCCGCGGGTGCAGCGGCGCACCGGCTTCACCCAGGCGGCCCACATACAGGTTAAGCATCAGCGGCAGCATGGCCGAGCCTTCGGCGAAGTGCAGCCATTGCACGTACTGGTCGTAGGCGGCCGTGGCCGGGTCCGGCTGCAGGCGGCCATTGCCATGGCGGCGGATCAGGTAGTCGACGATGGCGCCGGACTCGATCACCACGTTGGCGCCGTCTTCGATCACCGGGGATTTACCCAGCGCATTGATCGCCTTGAGTTCCGGCGGCGCAAGGTTGGTTTTCGGGTCGCGCTGGTAGCGCTTGATCTCGTACGGCAGGCCAAGCTCTTCCAGCAGCCACAGAATGCGCTGCGAACGTGAGTTGTTGAGGTGATGGACAATGATCATGGGAACTCCGCGGGGCATGGGGTGTGTAGGAACAGACTGCTAGGCGGGTGCAGAGTGCCCCGAATCGGCAAATGCTTTCAGGATAAAGGCCTCCAGCCAGTGTTCCTCCAGAATCTCGATAGAGAAATTCCCAAAGCGCTTGGGCAACCAGATAATCCGTCCACCGGACGGCGTTTGCAGGTTCTCCCGTGCCAGGGGCTGGCCGTTTTCATCTTCGGGTTGTACACCCGACGCGATCAATTCGTCATAGGCCTGCTCGATGTCCGGCGTCGAATAGCAGTGGCGGTAAATCATGCCTTCGCCATGGGTGTCCAACAGCGCCCTGAGGTTGCCTGCGATCGGCTGGACCAGCATGAACCGCTCTCGCCCCATCAACGCCACTGCGTAGCGCACATGCAGGCCGCCGCGTTCCCAGACGAAGGTCTTGGAGATGCGCGCGTTGAGCACCTGTGCGTAGTACGCGCAGGCGTCCTCTAGGTTTTCGACCAGTACATCGACGTGGCTGAATTTCAGTTCCATGGCATACCTCCTTTTTGCCGATTAACGCACCACCTCGAACGCCGTGTATTCATACGCCGAGCGCATTTTGCTCGAGGTCGTTGCCAGCGTCAGGGCAATGCCCAGGTCTTCGATAAACGCGCGCGAGGTCTTGTAGTCGCCTTGCTCGCACTCCAGCTTGATGGCGTCGCCGGTCAACGAGGCAAACACCTGTCGGGCCGGGAAGCGCTGGCCGACCTTGCAGCTCACAAAGGTATCGAGTGGGGTATCGGTCGGTTTGCCGGGCACGTTCGCCATGTGCAGGTTGGCGCTCAGCGTCTGGCCAGGCGTCCAACTGCTCGGAATACTCAGCTCGGCTTCGCGGGTCAGCAGCACCTGCCCGTCGCCCACGCCGTTCATCTTCGACTTCAACTGGATCAGGTCCGCCTGTACCAGGCGCTCGACATGGAAGGTGTCGCTGTAGATCTCATTCTTGTTCAGCAAGCCACCCACCGCCGTAAAGGTCACCGAGGTGGGGCTGTCGTTGCTGCCATCGCTTTTTTTCGACAGGTACGTGTAGCTCAACGTCTTGAACTTCGGCTGCAGCAGGGCCGAGTCGAGGCGCTGGAGCACGCTGGCGGGGACGGCGACGTCGTTGATGCTTGGTTCCACGATAGTGCGCGGGTAGTCCACCGGTTGGATGTCCGGCCGCGACCAGGCCAGCAGCGCCGCATCCACACCACCCTGCAACGAACAACTGATGCGCGATTGCGTGCCGTCGCTGCCCTCGGGCTCTACCAGCAGTACGCGCTCGACTTCGCGGGTGCCTGGCGCGGTGCCGGGCCGTGGCTTGATGGCCTGCCAGCGGTCGCCGACCTTGAGCTCGCTACGGATGTAGGCGCCGTCGCCTTTTTGCAGGCGAGCCGGTTGGTCGAGCAGCGGGGCAAGGCGTTGGGCAACCTCGTCGATGTTGCCTTGCACAACAAAGCCCCAGTAATAGTAGAGCCCCAGGTTGCCGAGGTCGGTGGCCTCGTCGGCGTACGACAACAGCTTCAAGCCGGCGATGGGCGGCGTGCTGACCGGCACCGCGTTAGCCTTGCGGTCCGCGCGGTTGACCACCGCGATCCACGCGAAGTCTTTGTCCTGCTTGAGCGGTGCGTAGGCCTGCCAGGCGTCGCGGTGGCTGTTCAGGCGGCTGAAGAACGTCGCGTCGCAGCGGGTGAAGGCCTTGAGCGTGTCGGTCAGCGCGGCGTCGTCGGCGTGGGCGATGGAAGGCAGCAGCGCAGAGGCGAGGAGGAGGGCGGCGGCGGTGGGCAACTTCATCGAGCGGGATGTCCGTATCGGGGGCGGGAGCTGGGCATTATCCAGAAATTACCCGCTAAAGGCTCGGTTCAATGACCGAGAGTATCTACACCCGCGCCACTTTTCAGATCCACAGATCATTCGTGGCCGTACGTTCGCCGCCTTCGTGGCCGGTATTCAAGATGCCTCGAGGCTCAATCATCATCAGCTTCGCCTCACCCTCGGCGGCAGTCCGATGTTCAACGCCACGCGGGACCACATACAACTCGCCCGCCGCCACGTACACCGGGCCTTCCGGCAGATCGATACGCAGCGTCCCTTCGAGCACCAGGAATGCTTCGTCGGTTTCCGGGTGCGAGTGCCAGATGAACTCCCCTTCGATGCGCACCACCTTGAACTGGTAGTCGTTCATTTCGGCGACGACCCTGGGGCTCCACTGCGCGTCGATGAGCGATGCCTTTTGCGCGAGGTTTACCGGTTGTGCCGAGTGCTGTGACGTAGCCATGATCCATCCTCTGGTAGGTAAGACGGCCAGACTATCGAGGCCGCGGAGCGCCTGGCTTGTACGATCCTGCAGGTTGGTCGTCTAAAGCTCGGCCGATTTCCGGCGATAACCTGTATGAACCCGCCAATCAAGGATCGATGAAATGGCTCTTTCCGTCAGCGCTGCCTATCTCCCGCCGGCCAACACCAGTCTTACACTTTCCGAGCAGAAACTCGTGGCCCAGCCCCTGACGGACGCCGCGAAAGACGCGTTGGCCAACGCCGCCCCGGCAGCCGTCTACCATCCCAGTGGATCAGCCAGCGCCCCCTTGGAACCGCTGGAGGTGGTCGACACCTGGGTCGGTCGTACCCAGTCGCGAGACTTTCCTCGCCGCGCTGAAATCTTCAACGGGGCGTTCAGTACGCTGAAGGCTTCCTACAAGTCATTCGAGTCAGCGCTGTCGGCCACCGCTCCCGACTTGGCCGGCAAAAAATACGGCTTCACCGTCGAAGCCGATGGCCGTCTGAAAGTGCTGGATTCGGCCAGCCAGCTCAGCCGCTCGGATACCCAGCGGCTGACGGATTTGCTCAACCGATCCCTGGGCCTGAAAAGCGCAGCCATTGCCTACCGGAATGCCGCCATCGACACGGTGGACGCCGATTCCGTCTGGTCGGGCCTGGGGTTTTACAGCCTGACTAACGAAAACTTCGCCAAGACCCTTGATCTGGCGCCTCTACTCACGGATCACGACCCATCGGACATCAAGGGGGCCAAGGACCGGACTTTTATCCAACAACTGCAATACAAAGGCGAGCGGGCGACGCAAGCGACGGAAGCGGCGATGTATGAGCGGCGTGGAGTGCAGCGGTTCAGTACGCAGGCGTGACCTGCCTGGTGGGGTAAAAATGCAGCCGTGCAGCAACCATCGCGAAAGCCCGCAGATGCCATGCCCACTGGTACAACCGGCGCCAGGAAGACGCGCACTCACACCTTGGCCGTATGCACCTTGGCCAGGCGCACGCGCCAATCGCCGTCATGGCGCAGGCGGCATTCTTCCTCGGAGTCGAAGTGTACGCAGCGCTCCATGGGCGCGCCGCGCACGTCCGCATCGTTGAGTGCGGCGGCAGTCAGCTCTCGCATGCGTGTGTCTGCCCCGGTCGAGAGGGCGTGCTCCTTGCTGGCGCGGCTGTCGAACACCCAGATCACCCGCAGGCTTTGGGGGAAGGCGTTGTAGTCGACGGTGTGGGTCAGCCAATCGAAGCCGGGGATTTCAGTCTTGGCGGTTTCGCAGGCGTCGGTGAGGGCGGCGATGAGGCAGCGGTCGAGGCGGGCGGTTTCGCGATGGGTCAGGGGCATAGAGAGTCTGCAGGGGCCAAATGCCTGAGATTAGCAGCGTGCATGCCTTAGGGCATCAGCTTACGGCGAAGATCTATCACGGCACTTCGGTGAATATCGTGAATTGGCAACCGTCCACCGAACCAGCCCGGCAGAAGTCGTCTGCCGTCCAATTTGGGCCGACCGCGCGAGGTCGTACAGGGAAACGCTGGGACATTCTCAAAAACGCCAACTGCTCCGGCCCCTCGTAGTCACAGGCTACGAAATAATATTCGGGCTGGCCTTCGCGTTGCTGCGCAGTGCGAATAGCGGCCGATTCAAACTTCATTCCCTTGAGGTAGTGCTCTTGTGCATAGGGGTTCTCACCTTTCCATCCGCTGCCGGGTGAAAGTGCGGTGTAACTATAGCCTTTTAACTCTTTGGTCTGGTGGATGTTCCCGATACCCGGGCACATACTGCCGGCCGTGTTGGTATTGGAACTCGATGTACAGGCTGCAAGGTTGAACAGTACCGCAGGCCACAGCAAAATCATCGATGCTGCGCGGATGGACACCAGGTTCGAGCTGGAGATGTGCATGGCGAACTCCTCGGCTGAGTAGTCTTTACTCTGAACGCTGACAGCCGTGGCGGATACTGTGAATGTTGACAGGTCGGCAGATGGCGCAACCGCAGTCAAAACCATAAAAGAGCGATCTTGTGTCGTAGGGCGGCGCTCAGGGATTGGCTTTAAGTCGGCCCAGTATCGCCGTGCGCAGGCAACCCCAGGCGATCAACCCGATAATCAGCACCTCGGCGATGCCGACAAGCAGGTTGAATGAAAAAACCATCGGTTGCTCAGCCCAGTAAAAACTTGTCGACCCCGTTCGAAGCCCGCTGACCCGCAGCCGTCCGGTCAACAGCGCACGCATCAATGCGATCACGTGAGTCAACTCCAGCACCGCCAGGAACGCTCCCAGCAGGGTGAGCAGGGCGCGGGCGGGAAGGCCGAGTTTCTCGCTCGATTCGTGTGAAGAGGTGAGCTCTTTCCCCTTCGGCTTGACCCCCTTTGCCGCTCTGTCGTGGGCGGGGGCGGGCCTATAGGCGGTCGCCCTGGCCGCCGGATCGACCACCACCTCGGTGGGTACCGGCAGGTTCAGGTAGCCGGCCAGCTCACGCAGCCACCTGTCGGTGCGTTGACTGCCCGGCACCACCGGCACGTTGTCGGTGGTCAAACGCTGCTCGCTGCCATCGCGCATCACCAGCCACAGCTGGGTATAGACCGGCTCGGCCTGTGGGCGGCGGCGAAGTTCGAGGGCATGGAGGGCATTGATGCTGAACACCGACTGCACCCGTTCGCGGCCGCCGAAAAAGTTACGGGTGCGGCGCGTGCCTTCACCGCTGTGCCGCGATAACAGCAAGGTCTCGCGGGTGCCGGTGTACACCATCAGCAGCAGGCCAAGAGCAGGAATCAGCAGCAGGCCGAGCACGATCAGCAGCGAGGACAGTGGGTCCAGGTCCGCCATCGACGCATTTTCAGCGCTGAACCCCAACACGACGAAGGCCAGCGGCAGGATGAAGGCCATTGCGCCGGTCAGCAGCACGAATGCGCTTTGCACCCGATTGCGCGAGTGGATGTGCAGGTCACCCTGGGCGGTGCGCTCGAAGCGATGGCCGATCAACATGCAGCTCTCCTGGTGCGCCGTTTTTAAGGTTGCTCGAAAGTCTGTGACAGGCGGTGCATGTCGCAGCGCAGGATAGCTTATGCCGGGCAGGGCCGGACCAGCCGCACAGGGGTATTCTCCGGCAGGCCCGTATTGCTAAAGTTTCCCACTCACCCGCCGACAGCTGTTGTTCCCACTTCACGGATGATTTTAATGTTCCGCTCTCTTTTTTCCGGCGTTGCATTGCTCGCCGTCGCCTGCACTGCCCACGCCCGTGCCGTCACCACGCCCGAACAACTGCTGACCGAGTTCTCTCGTTGCGATGCGCATTTCTTCGAGAGCCTGCGCGATGCGCGCTTACCAGCAGGTACCTTGCGCCTGAGTGACTACGGTTCGGTCAAGGCACCGACCATCATGAGCCCGCTGCAGGAAGGTGGCACTTACCAACACTTCGAAACGCCCCTGATCGTTAACGGCGTGCGTATGGTCGGCTATTACAACCAGGCCCAAACCATCAAGGACGTCGGCAATTTTCTGTTCTGGGGTTTTGTAGCCGATGGCTCGCCGCAAGAGGTGGCTGCAAAGCTCAAGCCGCTGATCGTTGATAACGCCCGTTTTGTCAGTCAGGGCAAAGCCATTACCCGCGCCGAAATCCGCCGTGTCGGTGACCCGATCGGCCAATGGCGCACCGAAGGGCTGACCGGTCCCGGCGTCGCTACGCCGTTTGGTTTCGTAGACCGTGTGCTGATGGTCGACGCGGGCGACACGTCCCCGTCGCTCGTGGGACACACCACCGTGTTTTGCTCGCTGCAAGGCACCGTGACCGCGCCGCTCCTGCAGGTCTATCGCCCTGACCTCAACGCTCATCTGCTCGACTGACAAGGATGCTGATCATGAATACTCGCTGGCTCGCACTGATTGCCTGCTCCGCCTTCCTCACCGGTTGTGCAGGGATGCAGAACCCGCAAAAAGCCAACCTTGCCCACTGCGCCAACCAGTTAAAGGCGTCCAAAGCCGAAAACTACCCCCTGGTGCTGCAGGAAGGTGATCTATGCCTGCAGAAAGCTACGCTGCCTGCCTCGCTGCATAGTTTGATTTATGCGGTGCAGGCCGACGCCTACCTCAACCTCAAGCGCTTTCCCGAAGCCTTGGCCGCCAAGGAGAAATCCATGCAACTGGTGGTCAAGCCTGAGCCGCGCGCCTACCTGGACTTGAGCGCCATGTATCGCGCCGCGGGTAACCCGAAAAAAGCCCTTGAGCTCGTGCAGTACAACCTTGACAACGGAATGGGAGAAGCAGGAAAGGGGGCCGGCTTCAATATGCCGACCTACTATCATCTGGGCCTCGCACTGACAGACCTGGGTCAGTACCGGGAGGCCGCCGAAGCATTCAGTACCGGCCTTCAGCGCCAGCCGGACTACGCCTGGGCCTATTATGCGCGCGGGATCGCGTACGACCATTTGGGCAACAGGGAAGACGCCAAGGCCGACTTCATGAAGTTCTCGCAGATCGTCGACAAGAAGTACCTGGAGCAGGAGAACAAGGCCAAGCTCGCGGAGTACAGGATTTCCATGCCGTAATTGGAACACCCGCTTAGGGGCGAATGTGCACGGGGTGGCCAGGCTCTGTTGTTCATCTGTGCTGCGAATGGTTGGGGGGCTGCTGCGCAGCCCAACGGGAGCAAGCTCCCTCGCCACAGGGGGGAGCGTTTGCCTTGGTCAGTTCGCTGCAGCTGCCGCATGCTTCTTGGCCCGTAGCGCCAGGCAGCGGTCGTATTCAGTTGTGAAGGCTTGGTTCGGTGTGTCGTTGGCGTGAGTCAAGCGCACCACTCGGATGATGCTCCGCATATCTTGGGCATCCTGGCCTTTGAGGCCCCTGGCATCCACCAGGTATTGCTCGGCTTTTTCGATGGAAAAGCCTTGGTTGTTGGCGTCGGTGGCGACTTTGTTCATGGCGGAATATTTGTAGCATTGCTGCACGTCTTCGTTGCGTTGGTTATCCCAATTCACTTGCTCGGGCGTGCGGGCGGCCAGGGCTTGTTGGCGGGCGGCTTCGTCGCGTTGGGCCTTGAGTCGTTTTTCCTCGCGGACGGCGGCTTGGTCGGCGAGGCTTTTTGCGTCGCGGGCGTCTTCGGCGGCTTGGTAGGCCTTATCTTGCTCGGCCTTGCGCGCCCATGCCTGCCGGTCGATCTCTGCGCGTCGGGCGTCTTCGCTGGTTTGTTCGGCGTTGGCCTGCACGCGATGCTGGCTGAGGCGTGCGGTGCTGGCAATGTAGGGTTGTTCTTTTTGCAGCGCTTCCAAAAACGCCTTGAACGCACCGACTTGCTGGCGTGAAGGGGCGGCCTCGCACATTTTCATCAACACACCCAGGTCCTGCGCCAGGAAGTGCTTGGACACATCGACCAATTGCGCATGCACGGCGGGGTCGTTGCGGGTGATGACCATGTCGGGAGCCATGATGCGCAGCAGGTTTGAGACCGTGGACGGGTACAGGAAGGTGCTGGCGACCGCGCAGGTCTGCACTGTGGCGTTAAAGTTTTTGTCTTGGATCTGTTCGATGGCCGAAGTGCGGTAGTTTTCGATGTTTTTCAGCTGCAGGGCGTCGGTGTCGTACAGGCTGACGGGAACGCCCATGTCCTTTTCCAGGATGTCGGCGTAGATCCGGGCAAGCCGGTGCAGGGTTTCAAAGTTGTCACCACCGACCGTGGTAGACACCAGCGTGGCGTAGCGGTACTTGCTTGCGTCGGTGAGGCTGGTTTTCAGGGTGCCGAAGTTGTTTTTATCGGAACTGTAGAGCCCGGCGCTGGCGGTGGCCGGCATGAACGCGAGCAGCAGCAGGCTGGCGGCGAGCAGTGTCTTGAATGGCGGCATTGCCTGTCCCTGGTCTTTGTTGGATGAAGTGTGCGGGGCCCGCGCGATGACGCGAGGCCGGGGTGATGCATGATAGCTAAATGACATGGTGAAGGCGTCTTGAGTTTAAAGGGGGCATCAGGCTCACCCGGAAAACAGCCCCTTGCGGCGTATAACGGTCTACCATGCCACCCCCGGCAGTGGTTCCACGCGCTACCGATCTCTCTCTTTCAAGGTATCGCCCATGTCCATCGACCAAATCAGCCTTCCCAAGGGTGTAGGCCCTCACGCCATCAAGCTGCTTGACGCCATCACCGGCGCGTCCACCCCCGAAGAACTCAACCGTGCCGGCGGTAAGGCGGAAGGTTTTGTGTTGGGACTGGAGTCCACCAAGGCCATCAAAAGCCAAATCGCCGAGTCGTTGTATGTGGCTTACGACGATGCGGCGGGTCATCGGGCGGGTGAGTTGAAAGGCTGATCATCAGCCGGAGCACGGCGCGGTGGCTGGGCGGCTCACACCGTAAGACTTAATAACCATCCCGCCGCGCCGCTTCCTACAACCACCAGCCACGGTGGCAGTTTCCACACCATCAGCGACACCAGGCCAATCAGCGCCAGGGCGACGTCCTGGGCGGTGAAGATGGCGCTGGTCCACACCGGCTGGTACAGCGCCGCCAGCAACAGGCCGACCACCGCCGCGTTCACGCCCGCCAGCGCGGCTTGGGTGCGCGGGCTGCGGCGCAGGCTTTCCCAGAAGGGTAGCGCGCCCAGCACCAGTAAAAACGACGGTGTGAAGATCGCCAGCAGGCAGAGCAGGCCACCGAGCCAGCCGTTCGGCGCTTGGGTCATCGAGGCGCCGAGGAAGGCGGCGAAGGTGAACAACGGGCCGGGCATGGCTTGGACGGCGCCGTAGCCGGCGAGGAACACATCGTTGCTCACCCAGTGGCGGGGCACGACTTCGGCTTGCAGCAAGGGCAGCACCACGTGGCCGCCGCCGAATACCAGCGCGCCGGTGCGGTAGAAGGCGTCGGTCACGGCCAGGGTTGGGGTGGGCAGCCACTGGGCGAGAATCGGCAGACTGGCCAGCAACAGCCCAAACAGCGACAGCCATAGCGCCCCGGCGCGACGGCTGATGGTCACGGGCAGGGCGTCGTGTGCGGTGGGCGGTGCGGGCTTGAACAGCAGCAGGCCGGCCATGCCCGCGATGAGGATCACGCCGACCTGGCCCCACGCCGATGTTTGCAGCAGGGCCACGCAAGCGGCGAGCAGCATCACGGCCACGCGCGGGGCGTTGGTGCACAGGTTGCGCGCCATGCCCCACACGGCCTGGGCGACCACGGCGACGGCCACCACTTTAAGGCCATGCAACGCGCCGGGAGGGATGGCGGTGCTGTGCCGGGTGATGCCCAAGGCCAACAGGATCAGCACCACGGCGGACGGCAAGGTAAACCCGAGCCACGCCGCCAATGCGCCGCCGTACCCCGCGCGCGACAGGCCGAGGGCGATGCCGACCTGGCTGCTGGCGGGGCCGGGCAGGAATTGGCACAGTGCGACCAAATCCGCGTAACTGCGCTCGCTCAGCCAGCGTCGCCGGGTCACGAACGCGTCCCGGAAATAACCCAGGTGCGCAATCGGGCCGCCAAAGGAGGTAAGGCCCAGGCGCAGGAAAATCAGAAACACTGACCAGGGGCTTTCGCGTCGATCTGCAGGGGAGTCAGCCAAGGCGGGCGGTCTCGGTGAGGGCAGGGCATCGCGGCACCTTAGCGAATTTTGATGACGTGAAGAAGCGGCGCCAGCGCTCAATGTTGTACCGTTGCTCCCCAGGACCGTACCGATGATGAAGGAGCCCCCATGACATTGACCGTCGACACCCTGCTCGAACTGGCCATGGCCAACCCCATCAACGCCGAAATCACTGCGCGCCTGCCTGACCTTGGTGTGGACCAGTGCATGCTCACGGCGGGCTGCCTGTTCCAGGCGGTGTGGAATCATCAGGCGAATCTGCCGGCTGATCAGGGCGTGAAGGATTACGACGTTTTTTACTTCGACACCGACCTGTCCTACGAGGCGGAGGATGCGGTAATTCGTGCGGCGGATGAGCTGTTCAAAGACCTTGGCGTGAATGTCGAGGTCAAGAACCAGGCGCGGGTGCACCTTTGGTACGCTCGGCGCTTTGGTCGGCCTTACCCGCAGTTGCAGTCGGCGCGCGACGGGGTCGACCGTTATCTGGTGGCCGGTACGTGCATCGGCTTGGAGATTGCCACGGGCGACGTGTATGCGCCGTATGGGTTGGAGGATGTGGAACTGGGGATTTTGCGGATTAATCCACTGCATCCGGAGCAGGCGTTGTTTGAGCAGAAGGCGCGCAGTTATCAGGCGCGGTGGCCCTGGCTGAGGATTGTCGGGTTGGAGATACCGGAATGAATTGGCGCTGAACTTTTAGGTAGGTGTCGCACGTCCAAGTTTCAAATCACTCCCGCCAAGGACAGACGATGACCTTCTTTATCTTCCTGCTTGCCTGCGCCGCCGCCGCCAGTACCGGCGTCATTTTCAAACCCGGCGCCTGGTACGAATCCCTCGTCAAACCCAGCTTCACCCCACCCAATTGGCTGTTCCCGGTGGCCTGGACGATCATCTACCTGCTGCTGGCCTGGGCCGGCTATCGCTTGAGCCTGATCCCAGGCAGCCAAATGGTGCTGGCGCTGTGGGCTGCGCAAATTGCCCTGAATACCCTGTGGACACCGGTATTTTTCGGCGCGCATCGCCTGCTGGCCGGGATGGTGATCATCGTGTTGCTGTGGATCACCGTGGCGGCGATGGTGGTGCTGGCCGTGCGCCTGGACCTGATCACCGGCTTGATCCTGTTCCCGTACCTGGCGTGGCTGTGTGTGGCGGCGGCGCTGAATTTCTCGATCCTGCGTAATAACCGCTGATGGCTCGCCAACCGTGGCCCGTCAGCGAGGCGGAACTGGCCCAGATGCGCCGCTTCAATCAGAAGCTCGCCTGGCTGCCGCGCTTCAAGATCCGCAATCGCGTTACGCCGCGTTTGATCCAGGCGCTGTTGCGCGTCAGTCAAACGCTCAAGCGTGCCATACCGGCTGAAAGCCGGATTGTCGACGACGTCCCGGTGCGCATCCTGCGGCCAAACGGCAAGCCCAAGGGCGTGGTGCTGGATATCCACGGCGGCGGCTGGGTGATCGGCAATGCGCAGATGGATGACGACCTCAACCTGGGCATGCTGCAGGCGTGCGACGTGGCGGTGGTGTCGGTGGATTATCGCTTGGCGGTGGATACGCCGGTCGAAGGCTTGATGGAAGACTGCCTGAACGCCGCACGTTGGCTGCTCACGGATGATGAATTTGCCGGGCTGCCGGTGATCGTCGTCGGTGAATCGGCCGGTGGGCATCTGGCGGCGGCGACATTGCTGGCGCTCAAGCAATGGCCGGAACTGCTCAAGCGCATAAGCGGCGCGGTGCTGTACTACGGCGTTTATGACCTGGCCGGTACACCGAGCGTACGCGCGGCCGGGCCTGAAACGTTGCTGCTGGACGGGCCGGGGATGGTGGAAGCGTTGCGCATGCTCACGCCGGGGCTGAGTGATGATGAGCGCCGACAGCCGCCGTTGTCGCCGTTGTATGGCGACTTTGAAGGGCTGCCCCCGGCGTTGATGTTTGTCGGGGAGTTGGACCCGCTTAAGGATGACACGCTGCTGACCGCCGAGCGGTGGCCCAACGCTGAAGCACACCTGCTGCCGGAGTCGGCCCATGGGTTTATTCATTTTCCGGTGGCGATGGCGGATGGGGTGTTGGCCTATAGCCGGCAGTGGATCACTCAGTGCATTGATGGCGAACAGGCATAACTGTATAGGCGCCTCTTTAAGGATCACCCATTCCTCTGTGGTGAGCGAGCTTGCTCGCGTTGGGCTGCGAAGCAGCCCCAAAACCAGCCAGTGCAGAGTAAGCCCGCTTCCCACAGAAAGGACCGATTCACCACAACCGCCTTATCTTTTATCAGCAGGCCGGGTACCCTCTTTTCTCCAAACATTCCCCCCAAGCAAAGGAAAGCACGTGAAGATTCTCCAAGGAGCCATCGGTCTATCGGCGCTGTATCTGCTGGCAGGCTGTGGCCAGGTCACCGAAAAAACACTGACGTTCGATGTGCCCTATGGGATGTATGAAACCGTTCTGCGCCAGAACGTCACCGGAACAGGCCAGTTGACCTGCAAGGTCACTACCGACAACCAGGACCGCGGCGAAAAGTGGGTGCCGTCGGTGATTCTTGCGGCGGCCGAGGACGCTGCCGAGGACGACACCCTGTTTCTTTCCAGCTACACGCCCACCGACAGCGACCAGCGCTTGTTCCAACTGCGCACCTTCAACAAAGCCAAGCCGGTCATCGACACCTTCTTCCATCGGGCCCCCGACCAACGCGGTGTGTATACGTTGCGCCTGACCTGGCAGGCGGACGGCGCCATTGGTTATCAGGTCGCCAGCGGTGGGGCCTGGGAAGAGAGGAAGCTCGTGGACAAGCCCGGTTTTTCCGTGCGCCACGTGAGCGTACATGCCTCCGGTATGAAGGGCAGCGCTGTGTGTGAGTTGCGTGAGTGAACGCGCTGACGTTGAGGCCGGCGACGGTGACTGATCTGCCGTCGATCTATCGGGGAGAGCAGGACTACATCCGCCGCTGGGAGCCCGACCACGAAGCCGCCTGGCGGCTCCAGTTGGAGCGCCACCTTACGCGCTGGGTCGATAACTTCGAACGCTTGACGATCGCGATGGTGGGCGGGCAGTTCGCCGGTTATTCGCTGTGGACGGCAGAGGAGGGGGTTGCGGAGCTGTGTACGATCAACGTCAGTGACGCTTACCGACGCCAGGGGATCGGTCGGACGTTGCTGGACGCTTACGTGGCGGCGGCTGGGCAGAATGACTTCTTGAAGTTGCGATTGAGCGTACGTTCCGATAACCCTGCCCGGCTGATGTATGAGCGCGCCGGGTTTGTCTGTGTGGGCACAGATTCGAACGACTACCTTTGCTACGAGCGAGCCAGCCGCCCGTGAATATCACCGCAAGAATCGGATAGCCCCCGCTGTCCAGGTGCTCGTCTCATAGGGCTCACCCTAAGAGGCGCCCACCATGAACTTCCGCATTACGGGCCTTGCTCCCGATCCATTTCTCAGTGTGTTTGGTTTGCCCGACGATGAGCTTGCCGCGCGAGGGATCAAGCGTTACCGAGTCGACCGTCACCCCGGTTTTCCCGACCGCATAGAGATGAAAGACGTGCAGGTTGGGCAGAGCGTGCTGTTGCTCAATCACGTCAGCCAGCCGGCGCATTCGCCGTACCGTGCGTCGCACGCGATTTTCATCCGCGAGGGGGCGACGCAGGCTTTTGACGCGGTTAATCAGGTGCCGGAGGTGATGCGAATCCGGCTGCTGTCCCTGCGGGCATTTTCCGAGGAAGGCATGATGGTGGATGCAGATGTCGTGGAAGGGCTGGTGATTGAGCCCTTGATTGAGCGGATGTTGGCCAATCCCGAGGTCAGCTACATTCATGTGCATAACGCCAGGCAAGGGTGTTATTCAGGGCGGATAGATCGGGTACCGGCTTAAGCCGGCAGACGGCCCATATGCGCAGGCCTCTGTAGATCCTAATGTGGGAGGGGGCAAGCCCCCTCCCACATTAGGATCCGGTGTAGTGGACATGTCCTGTTCAGTTAGACCGCAACCGCAGTATTTGCGCCCCATCAAACGGGTCCGTCAGGTAATGCGCCTGCACCCCGAATGTCTCCTGTAGTCGCTGTGGCGTCAGCACCTCCAGCGGCTTGCCCAGCGCGACCAGGCGCCCACGGTCCAGCACGGCCAGGCGATCGCAGGTCAGCGCCTGGTTCAGGTCATGCAGGGCGATGAGGGTGGTCACCGGCAAGCCTTGCACGCCTTTCAAAATCGCCAGTTGATGCTGGATATCCAGGTGGTTGGTCGGCTCATCCAGCAACAGGATCTGCGGCCGTTGCGCCAGGGCACGGGCGATGTGCACGCGTTGGCGCTCGCCGCCGGAGAGGCTGCGCCAGGCGCGGTGGCTCAGGTGGGTGGCGTCCACATCATGCAGGGCCTGGCGCACGATGGCGTCGTCGTCGCCGGACCACGGGCTCAGCGCCGACAGCCACGGTGTACGGCCCAGCGCCACGGCGTCGAACACGCGGATGGCGTCGTCGGTGTCGGCCTGTTGCTCTACCACCGCCAGCTGTTGGGCGATGGCGCGGCGGGACAGGTCGCCCAGGCGCTGGCCGCCCAGGCGCACGTCGCCGCTGGCCGGTGTGCGCAGGCCGGCAAGCAGTTTGAGCAGGGTGGATTTGCCGGAGCCGTTGGGCCCGACAATCCCCAGGGTTTCCCCCAGTTGCACCTCCAGGTGGATATCGCGCAGCAATTCCGCCTCACGCACCTTGAAGCCCAGGCCGGTGCAACTCAGTACGCTCATCGCGCATTCCTCCGGCCAATCAGGATCAGCGCAAACACCGGCGCGCCCACCAGCGCCGTCACCACGCCGACCGGGATCACCTGGCCTTTGATCAAGGTGCGCGACAACACATCGGCCGCAATCAAAAATAACGCGCCGCCCAGCGCACTGGCGGGCAGCAGGCGCGAATGCCCGGTGCCGAGCAGCAGGCGCACCGCGTGGGGGATCACCAGGCCGACAAAGCCGATGGAGCCGACAATCGACACCATCACCGCCGTCACCAGCGCCGCGCACCCCACCAGCACCACCTGCACGCGGCGTACCGGGATGCCCAGGGACGCGGCCGAATCCGTGCCGAAGGTGAACGCATCCAACGCGCGACGATGCCACAGGCACACCACCAGGCCGGTGACCGCCACCGGCACCGCCAGCCACACCGACGGCCAGCGCACGCCGCTGAGGTTGCCCAGCAGCCAGAACATGATGCCGCGCGCCTGTTCAGAGCTGGCGGACTTGGTGATCAGGAACGCGGTAAGTGCATTGAACAGCTGCGAGCCGGCGATGCCGGCGAGGATGATCTGCCCGGTGCCGCTGGACGAACCGCTGGCCCGCGCCAGCAGGATCACCAGGGCAAACGCCGCCATCGCGCCGACAAAGGCGCCGGCCGACAGTGAAATCAGCCCGCCGCCCACGCCCATCAGCGCCACCAGCACCGCGCCGGTCGAAGCCCCGGCGCTGATGCCCAGCAGGTACGGATCGGCCAACGGGTTGCGCAGCAACGACTGCAAAATCACCCCGCAGGTGGCCAGCCCCGCACCGCAGGCGGCGGCCACCAGGGCACGGGTGAGGCGGTAGTTCCACACCACGCCTTCATCGATGGGGTCCAGCACGTAACCGGCCGCCCACAGTTTGTTGGCGAGCACCTGCAGCACCACCTGGGGCGAGATGGCGGTTTCGCCGATGGCCACGCCGGCGAGCACGGCGATCAGCAATAGCGCCAGGGCGAGTAAGGTCCGGATCATTGCGGCAGGTCGTAGCCGTCGATGGCCGTGGCCAGGTGTTCAAGGCCGTCGAACATGCGGATGCTGGCCTGCAGCGCGAGAGCGTCGAGGATGATGATGCGGTTGTTTTTCACCGCGTCCATGTTGCGCGTGACCGGGTCGCTGCGCAGGAAGGCGAGTTTCTTTTCATGGTCGTCGGCGGGGTAGCGGCGGCGGTCCATGCGGGCGATTACCAGGAAGGTCGGGTTGGCCTTGGCGAGGGTTTCCCAGCCGACGGCGGGCCATTCTTCATCGGATTGCACCACGTTGTGCAAACCGAGGGTTTCGAGCATGAACTCCGGAATGCCCTTGTGGCCGGCCACGTAGGGGTCGCTGGCCAGTTCGGCGCTGGAGAACCACACCAGCGCGCTGGCCTGCTTGAGGCCTTTGCTCTGCACGGTGGCCACGGATTGGGCCAGGCGCGCCTGGAGCTCATCGTTCAACTGTTGGCCGCGATCCTGTACATCGAAAATCTGCGCCAGCTGGCGGATGCTCTTGTAGATCGTCTCGATACGGAACGGCTCCAGCCGCGTGCCGTCGGCGCCCACCAGGTTGTCCTTGCCTTCGCAGTCGGAGGGCAGCAGGTAGGTGGGGATCTTCAGGTCGTGAAACTGCTCGCGAGTGCCGACCACGCCTTGCGGGCCCACCACCCATTCCAGCTCGGCGGCCACCAGTTGCGGGCGCTTGGCGATCACCGCTTCAAAGCTGGGCTCGTTGTTGGCCAGGCGCTCGATGCCGTCGTTCTGCGCCTTGAACTGCGGCAACACGCTGTTGAACCACAGCGAGGTGCCCACCACGCGGTCAGCCACGCCGAGGGCATAGAGCATTTCGGTGGCGGCCTGGCCGATGGTCACGCTGCGCGCGGGCGCCTGCGGGAAGGTGAGGGTGCTGCCGCAGTTTTCCAGGGTAAGCGGGTACTGAGTTGGCGCGGCGTGGGCCAGGGCGCAGAAACCCAGGCCGCTGATCAGGGCGGTAACGCGTGGCAGCATGAGGCGATCTCCGTGTGGACCGTACGTGGAAACAGGGCAGGTACGGTTCGGAAATACGCCCTCGACCGCTGCCGAACGGGCAGGCAAGGATGCCCTTCCCGGACACCCCGCCGGTTAGTGATTACTGGGCCGGCAGGTCTCCTGACTGATGCGTCGTCGCCACGCTCCGGCCTTCCCGGACGCGGTCCAGTGGCAGTGGGGAGCAGGCTCGGCACCTACAGTTGCGGGGGCAGTTCCGATTGACGCGGTGTACCGCGCTTCGGATTCCCTATTAGTCCCGTTCGGGAACCGGCGCGGTATGGTAGTTGATTAGGGCCAGGCGATACAGCCCGAAGGGGGCCCGGTCAGAGACGAATATCCTCGGGGCCTCGGATCAGCGCTTCAATTCGCGTGCCCGTGGCGCGCTCTTCGTTGCTGAAGCCGTCGTAGTCCGCCAGGTTGGCGAAGCGGATGCCGGTCAATTGTTCGATCTGGATCACGCTGCGCTGGTAGGTCCTGACCTGGCCGAACATCAGGTCGAGCTGACCCAGCTCGCGGCTTTGGTCGATCATATAGGCGCTGGCGGAGGGCTTGCCGTCATCGCTGAGGTAGGCCACCACTTTCCAGAACGCCTTGGGGATTCTGATGCCACGGTAAAGGCGGTCGTCGTCGGCGAACACCGGGCCGCTGAACACCGTTGCCCGGGCTTTCCAACGCTGCGTGTTATTGAGGATGTAGTCCTCCAGTTCCAGCCAGGTCTTCTGGTTGAACCCGCTCATCTGTGGCGAGCAGTTGGTGAAGTGGAAGGTGTCGAGGTTGGCGGTGTTTGCCGCGTCGCCCCAGTTGGGATCCTGGCGCCGTACCAGGTGGCCGCGATCCAGGCCATTGCTGGCATAGAGCTCTTCGCCCACCTGGGCGCTGATCGGCAGGCGCCCATCGTAGGCCCAGGTGTCGTTGCTGCGGACTATCTC
The DNA here is from genome assembly GCF_003058245.1 of Pseudomonas sp. GV047. Lineage (NCBI taxonomy): Bacteria > Pseudomonadati > Pseudomonadota > Gammaproteobacteria > Pseudomonadales > Pseudomonadaceae > Pseudomonas > Pseudomonas sp. GV047. The sequence goes on from NZ_QCWA01000004.1 coordinate 513,810, forward strand.
CACATGCTGCCCGCCATCGATATTGACGCCCACGTAGAGCGCCAGTCGTCGGGAACGGGACATCGTCACCGAGAAATGCGTGTAGTCCAGGCGCAGCGGTTGGACGTCGTCCGCCAATGCCTCAGCGGCGGTGGGCCAGGGCACTGCGAAGCTGCTGAGAAAGTCCTCGGCGTAGCCCTGTCGGTCCTGTAGATCCTTGGCCGCGGTGACACGGGGCGTCGCCGCCCGGGCTTCCATCAGGGTGGGATTGGTCGCGATCAACGGGCGCAGATCGGCGAGTCGTGGGCGGTGCGCAAGATCGATTTTGGCTTTGCGGGCTGGCATGGGTAAGTCCTCCTTGGATAAACACGACTGCAACATAGATTGATGACAATTGATGACACGGGTTAACCCTGGGGGGCTATCCTCAAACGGTTACCGGAGCTACACCATATGCCAACAGGGAGCCAGCTAATGTGTGATCGCCACCACCGCAACCCGATTTTCTGCCTGATCCCGCCGTATATGCTCGACCAGATCGCGCGTCACGGTGATAAGGCCCAGCGCGACATCGCGCTGCGCACCCGCGCCAAGGACAGCACGTTCCGTTCGCTGCGCATGGTCGCAGTGCCCGCCAAAGGGCCGGCCCACATGGCCCTGGTCATGGGCGCCGGCAAACGGCGCTCGATCTACAGCGCCGAAGGCACCGACAGCCTGCCGGGCAAGCTGGTCCGCGGTGAAGGCCAGCCCGCCAGTGGCGACGCCGCCGTGGACGAAGCCTATGACGGCTTGGGTGCCACGTTCGATTTTTTCGAAGAGGTGTTCGACCGCAACTCCATCGACGATGCCGGCATGGCGCTGGATGCCACCGTGCACTTTGGCCAGAACTATAACAATGCGTTCTGGAACTCGACCCAGATGGTGTTTGGCGACGGCGATGGGCAGTTGTTCAACCGCTTCACGGTGGCCCTCGATGTGATTGGCCATGAATTGGCCCACGGCGTCACCGAGGACGAGGCCAAGTTGATGTATTTCAATCAGTCCGGCGCGCTGAACGAGTCACTCTCGGACGTGTTCGGCTCACTGATCAAGCAGTATGCGTTGAAGCAAACCGCCGAAGACGCCGATTGGCTGATCGGCAAAGGGTTGTTCACCAAGAAGATCAAAGGCGTGGCCCTGCGTTCGATGAAGGCCCCCGGCACCGCGTTCGATGACAAGCTGCTGGGCAAGGACCCCCAACCAGGGCATATGGATGATTTTGTCCAGACCTACGAGGACAATGGTGGGGTGCATATCAATTCCGGCATTCCCAACCATGCGTTCTATCAGGTGGCGACCCGGATTGGCGGGTTTGCCTGGGAGCGCGCAGGACGTATCTGGTATGACGCGCTGCGCGATGCGCGGTTGCGGCCTAACTCGGGGTTTTTACGTTTTGCGCGTATAACCTACGATATCGCCGGTCGTCTCTACGGCGCGAACAAGGATGAGCACAAGGCGGTCAAGGAGGGCTGGAAAGCGGTTGGCATTAACGTCTGACGTGAGGAACAGCCATGCAAATTTCGATCAAGGAAAACGGCGGGCCGGCGTTTTTTCCGGGTTTGACCAAGCCTCGTACGGTGGAGTTGAACACGTTGCCCGAGCCGGACCAGCAAGAGTTACGGCAGCTGATCGAGGCTTCAAACTTCTTTCAATTGCCGCAGAGCACCACGCCAGAGCCCGGAAATCCGGGCCAGGTGCACTACACCCTGACCGTGAAGGAAGGCCAGCAGGAACATACGGTGTGCGTGCTCGCGCCGGTAAAGTCGCAGGCGCTGGATGGGCTGGTGCAGTGTGTGCGCCGGCATATCCGCAGTTGAGGTCACCCCAGCAGTTCCTTCACCTTGGTAATGAGCTTGTCGATGTCGAACGGCTTGTCCAGCACCGCATCGAACAGGTCCGAGCGCTGCATGCCGATATGGGCCTGCGCGCCGCTGATCAGGATAATCGGCAGGTGCTTGACGGCCGGCAGTGCACGGACCGCTTCGGCGAACTCCTCACCGTCCATCACCGGCATCATGAAATCGGTGATGATCAGCGACGGCCGTTCTCGCTCCAGCACCTCCAGCGCCTTTTTCCCATTGCCAGCTGTGACGACCATGAACCCCTCATCTTCCAGTGCGTAGGCAAGGATATCGGCGATCAAGTACTCGTCATCGACGACCAGGATAGTGGCCATGTCAATTCAACCTACCCAAAGACTTAAAAAGCTGAACCAGGCAGCGCTGAATTGGATGCAACTGAGGGGGCATTTCTTGAGACCTTTCTTAAGTCAACGGCTTGGTCACGGATCACCACCTCCAATAATGAGGGGTCATAAAAGCTGTCTCTGACCTTAAGAATGGAAAGCGTCCTTCTAAGTTCAGACTGAATCTCGAAGAAACGCATAAGCATGAGGTTGTCGGCAATGCTCGACAGTTCAGACGCGGGGGAAGTGACCTCCGCGCCGAACAGATCATGCATCTCCCACGTGGCGAAGACCGTGACGCCCCTGGCGCGCAGTTCGTTCATCAGTGCGCTGTAGAAGTCGGTGATCCGTGCCGGGTTGTTGGAGACGCGGGTCATGCCGCTCAAGCTGTCGATGAACAGGCGCTTGATGCCCTTTTCCTCCACAAGGCGCAGCAATCGCGCGCCAAGCCCGTCCAGCAGGCCTTCGGTGGTGGGCTGCCAGGCGATGGTCAGTGCGCCACTGTCTTCCATCTCCTGGATATCGATGCCCAGGGATTGGCCTTTGAGCCGCAGGCGCTGAGGGCTTTCGTAAAAGCCGAAGTGCAGGCCGGGGGCGTCTACCGTCGATTCCGAGAGGAACTTGAGGCCCAGGGTGGTCTTGCCGATGCCCGACGGCCCCATGACCAGGGTCACGCTGGAACTGTGCAGCCCGCCGCCGAGGATGGCGTCCAACGAGCCGATACCGCTGGCGATGCGCGTCAGGTCGGCGCTGTCGGGCGCGGACGGCCGGCCATAGAGGCTTTCCAGGCGTGGGTACACCACCAGGCCGTCGTCGTTGATTTCACACTCGTGCAGGCCGGTGAGCGCGCCGCTGCCGCGGGTCTTGCGTAACTGGATACGGCGCACGGAACGGGTGCCGAACAGTTCCTCGCCCATTTCGATCACGCCATCGACCATGGTGTGCTCGGGGCTGCCGTCATCCAGGCGTGAGCTGGTGAGGAACAACACCGTGCAACCGGCGAAGGCGGCATGCCCTTGCAGTTCGGAAATGAATTTTTTCGTGTCGATCGGCGAGTCAGCCTTTGAGCGCGCGTTCAACAAGCCGTCCACCACCATGACAGTGGCCCTCTGCCTGCTGATCTCACGCCTGAGCAGCTTGACCACTTCGTCGAGGCCTTCGTTTTCCAGGGTGTCGAAGGCGCTGACAAACTGGATTTCGGCGCCGACACGGGAGGCGTCAAAAAAGCTCAGGGTAGAGAGGAACTGGAAAAGGCGGTCGTGGGATTCCGCCAACAGCGTGGCAACCAGGACTCGGCCGCCATTACGCGCGTGATGAAACCCCAGCTGGTTGGCAAGGATGGTTTTACCTGAGCCGGGGCGGCCCTGAATGATGTAGGACGCCCCAGACACCAGCCCTCCCTTGAGCAGAGCGTCCAGCCCTTCGATTCCGCTTTGAAGGCGATTTAGCTTTTCCACAGTGCGATCCTGACCCTAAAAACATGCTGTTAAGCCGAGTGGACAGAATGCTAACGCCATTTGTTCACTGCTGCTACTTGCGATCCAGCCATACGGTCTGCGCATTGCAGAATTCGCGCAGGCCAAAATGCGACAACTCGCGCCCGAACCCGCTCTTCTTCACGCCGCCAAACGCCACCCGAGGGTCGGACACGCTGAACGCATTGATGAAGATCCCGCCGGTTTCCAGCTGGTTGGCGATGTCGCGGGCCTTGGCCGGGTCGGTGGTGAAGAGGCTGGCGGTGAGGCCGAACTCGCTGTCATTGGCCAGGGCCACGGCGTGGTCGGCATCGCGGGCGGTGATGATCGACGCCACGGGGCCAAACAGTTCCTGTTTGAACGAAGTCATCTGGTCGGTGACGTCGGCCAGTACGGTCGGCTCATAGTAGTTGGCGGCACCGGCGACTTTGTGGCCGCCCAGCAGCAGGGTGGCGCCTTCTTCCAGGGTGGCCTGGACCTGGCCGTGCAGCTCGTCGCGCAGGTCGAAGCGCGCCATCGGGCCGACGTAGGTGCTGGCCGAGGTCGGGTCGCCCATCACCAGCGCGCGGCTGGCTTCGACGAACTTGGCGGTGAAGGCGTCCACCACGCCGGCTTCGATGATCAGGCGCTTGGCGGCGGCGCAGACCTGGCCGCTGTTCTGGAAACGACCGATCACGGCGGCCTGCACGGCGGCGTCGAGGTCGGCGTCGTTGAGTACGATGAACGGGTCGGAGCCGCCCAGTTCCAGTACGCATTTCTTCAGCGCGGCACCGGCCTGGGAGCCGATGGCCATGCCGGCGCGTACGCTGCCGGTGAGGGTGACGGCGGCGATGCGCGGGTCGGCGATGGCGGTGGAGACGCCGTCCTGGGTCACGTTGATCACTTCGAACAGGCCTTCGGCGAAACCGGCTTTCTGCAACGCCGCTTTCATCAGGTAGGCGCTGCCCATCACGTTCGGCGCGTGTTTGAGCACGTAGGTATTGCCGGCGAGCAGGGTCGGCACGGCGCCGCGCAGCACTTGCCATACCGGGAAGTTCCACGGCATCACGGCGAGGATCGGGCCCAGCGGGCGGTATTCGATCCGGGCGCTGCCGTTGTCCACCAGGGTGGGTTCCGGGGCCAACATGGCCGGGCCGTGGGCGGCATACCACTCGCTGAGCTGGGCGCATTTTTCGATTTCGGCGCGGGCCTGGGTGATGGGCTTGCCCATTTCCAGGGTGATCATCTGCGCCATTTCTTCGGCTTGATCGCGCAGTGCGCCGGCCAGGGCCAGCAGCAGTTCGGCACGCTGGCTGACTGGCTGGCGGCGCCAGGTGCGGAAGGCTGCGGTGGCGCGGTCGAGGGCTGCGTCCAGTTGCGCGGCGTTTTCGTAGGGATAGCTGCCGACTGTTTCGCCGGTGGCGGGGTTGATCGACAGGGCGTGGGTCTGGTGGGAAATAGCGTTCATGGCACCGTCCGGCTGAAAGAGTGGAATGGGTTCAGCCTACGGGGATGCATGTTTTCTGGAAACTGAATAATATTAAGCAATGCATTCACGATTGGAGAATGACTTGGACCTGGTGCAGCTGGAAATCTTCAAGGCCGTTGCCGAGCAAGGCAGCATCAGCGCCGCCGCACAGTTGATTCATCGGGTGCCGTCGAACCTGACCACGCGCATCAAGCAACTGGAGCAGGATCTGGGCGTGGAATTGTTTATCCGCGAGAAGAGTCGCCTGCGCCTGTCGCCCGCCGGATGGAATTTCCTCGGTTATGCGCGGCGTATTCTCGACCTGGTGCAGGAAGCCCGCGCGACGGTGGCGGGGGAGGAGCCCCAGGGCGCATTTGCCCTGGGCTCCCTGGAAAGCACGGCGGCGGTGCGCATCCCGGCGCTGCTCGCGGCCTACAACCAGAAGCACACCAAGGTTGAATTGGACCTGAGCACCGGGCCTTCAGGCACGATGATCGAGGGCGTATTGTCGGGACGGCTGGCGGCGGCGTTCGTCGATGGGCCGGTATTGCATGCCACCCTGGAAGGCGTGGCGGTGTTCGAGGAGGAGATGGTGGTGATTGCGCCGCTGCACCACGCGCCGATCACGCGAGGGCAGGATGTGAACGGGGAGAGCATCTACACCTTCCGCTCCAACTGTTCCTACCGGCACCATTTCGAGCGCTGGTTCGCACAGGACGGCGCGGTGCCGGGGAGGATCTTCGAGATGGAGTCCTACCACGGCATGCTCGCCTGTGTCAGCGCCGGGGCCGGCCTGGCGCTGATGCCACGCAGCATGCTGGAAAGCATGCCGGGGTTTACCACGGTGAGCGTGTGGCCGCTGACGGACAGTTTTCGCACCCTGCACACCTGGCTGATCTGGCGCCGGGGCACCGTGTCGCAGAGTTTGAACAGTTTTGTGAAGTTGCTGGAAGAGCAGGGTGTGGCGTCGGCCTAGCCGCCAAACTGGAAGGTGCCCATGGCCAGCTTGGCCATGATTGCTGTCGCGCCCAATTGCACCAGCCACAACGCCAAACCGCCCAGGAACACCCCGAGCGCCACCTGCAACACCAGGCTTTTCTGGCGCTTGGCTTGGGGCGCGCGCGGGGTGTAGTCGTGCAATTCGTCGCGGTCGGCGCGCAGGTCCAGGTCGTCGTTTCTCATAGGGCTCTCACAGCAAAGGGGCAATCAGGGTTCAGTCTAGTGGGTTCGCCAATAAAAAGGGGGAAGCCATCGGCTTCCCCCTTCGTATGACGCCGTCAGGCTTATAGAACCTGAACAATCGCCTTTGTTACCGCAGCAATGTTCGACTGGTTCAACGCCGCCACGCAGATACGCCCGGTATCCAGCGCGTAGATACCAAACTCGCTGCGCAGGCGGGTGACTTGCTCAACGGTCAGGCCGGAGTAGGAGAACATCCCGCGTTGGCGACCGACGAAGCTGAAGTCGTGGCCCGGAGCAGCCTTGGCCAGCTCGGCAACCATCTGCTCACGCATGCCACGGATGCGCAGGCGCATCTCGGCCAGTTCGGCTTCCCACTGGGCGCGCAGCTCAGGGTTGTTGAGCACCGCGGCAACAATCGCTGCGCCATGGGTTGGCGGGTTGGAGTAGTTGGTGCGGATCACGCGCTTGACCTGGGACAGGATGCGCGCGCTTTCTTCCTTGGAGTCGCCGACGATGGACAGCGCGCCCACACGCTCGCCGTACAGGGAGAACGACTTGGAGAACGAGCTGGAGACAAAGAAGGTCAGGCCCGATTCGGCGAACAGGCGCACGGCAGCGGCGTCTTCGTGGATACCGTCGCCAAAACCCTGGTAGGCCATGTCGAGGAACGGTACCAGGTTCCGGGCCTTGACCACGTCCAGCACGTTCTGCCAGTCGGCCGGGCTCAGGTCGACGCCGGTCGGGTTATGGCAGCAGGCGTGCAGCACCACGATGGACTGGGGCGGCAGGGCGTTGAGGTCTTCGAGCAGGCCGGCACGGTTCACGTCGTGGGTGGCGGCGTCGTAGTAGCGGTAGTTCTGCACCGGGAAGCCGGCGGTTTCGAACAGGGCGCGGTGGTTTTCCCAGCTCGGGTCGCTGATCGCAACGACAGCGCCTGGCAGCAATTGCTTGAGGAAGTCTGCACCCAGCTTCAGGGCGCCGGTGCCGCCTACCGCTTGCACGGTGGTGACGTGGCCAGCGTTCAGCAGTGGCGATTCAGCGCCGAACAGCAGGGTCTGCACGGCCTTGTCGTAGGCCGCGATGCCGTCGATCGGCAAGTAGCCACGGGCGGCGTGTTGCGCCACGCGAATGGCTTCCGCTTCGGCAACGGCACGCAAGAGTGGAATCTTCCCCTCCTCGTTGCAGTAAACGCCCACGCCAAGGTTGACCTTGGTGGTTCGTGTATCGGCGTTGAATGCTTCGTTGAGGCCCAGGATTGGATCGCGTGGTGCCATTTCGACAGCGGAGAACAGGCTCATTTTGCGGCAGCTCTATGGGGGAAGGGAGGGACGTGTCGCGCTCCAGCCGAATGCACTAGAGCGGTGCACAAACGGGGAGCTAGTATAGAGGCCATCACCGCTGAGGGCGACAACCGAAACGGCTTTTCGGCCAAGTTTTTCGGTTTATTTGCCGACCGTTAGTCTTATTGCAACATTGATCAACCACGGCAGACAGGACGATTGCCTTGAAACCCGTCACATTCGCCACCACTTCTACAGCTATCATGGTTTTTTCCTACGACCCGCTCTGAAACTTCGCGGGTTGTGGTCTTTTTCGTCCCCGACGGGTTTACAGTCTGGGGTGACTTCAAGAGGTACGTTATGTCGGATTTCCAACTAGTCACCCGCTTTGAACCTGCCGGCGACCAGCCCGAGGCCATTCGCCAGATGGTCGAAGGCATCGAGGCCGGCCTGGCGCACCAGACGCTGCTCGGGGTGACCGGTTCGGGCAAGACCTTCAGCATCGCCAACGTGATTGCGCAGATCAACCGCCCCACGCTGGTGTTGGCTCCGAACAAGACCTTGGCCGCGCAGTTGTACGGCGAGTTCAAGGCGTTCTTCCCGAACAACGCGGTGGAATACTTCGTTTCCTACTACGACTACTACCAGCCCGAAGCGTATGTACCGTCCTCCGATACCTTTATCGAGAAGGATGCTTCGATCAACGACCATATCGAGCAGATGCGGCTGTCGGCGACCAAGGCGCTGCTGGAGCGCAAGGACGCGATCATCGTCACCACGGTGTCGTGCATCTATGGCCTGGGCAGCCCGGAAACCTATTTGAAGATGGTGCTGCACGTCGACCGCGGCGACAAACTCGACCAGCGCGAGCTGCTGCGCCGCCTGACCAGCCTGCAGTACACCCGCAACGACATGGATTTTGCCCGCGCCACCTTCCGCGTGCGTGGCGATGTGATCGACATCTACCCGGCCGAATCCGACCTGGAGGCGATTCGCATCGAGCTGTTTGACGATGAGGTCGAGAGCCTGTCTGCCTTCGACCCGTTGACCGGCGAGGTGATCCGCAAGCTGCCGCGCTTCACTTTCTATCCGAAAAGCCACTACGTGACCCCGCGCGAAACCCTGATGGGCGCCATCGAGGGTATCAAGGTCGAGCTGGCCGAGCGCCTGGAGTACCTGCGTGCCAACAACAAGCTGGTGGAAGCCCAGCGTTTGGAGCAACGCACGCGCTTTGACCTGGAGATGATCCTCGAGCTGGGCTACTGCAACGGCATCGAAAACTACTCGCGCTACCTCTCGGGCCGTGAGTCCGGCGCGCCGCCGCCGACCCTCTACGACTACCTGCCCGACGACGCACTGCTGGTGATCGACGAATCCCACGTCAGCGTGCCGCAAGTGGGCGCCATGTATAAGGGCGACCGTTCGCGCAAGGAAACCCTGGTGGAGTACGGCTTCCGTCTGCCGTCGGCACTGGATAACCGGCCGATGCGCTTTGACGAGTGGGAAGCCATCAGCCCGCAGACCATCTTTGTGTCGGCCACGCCGGGCAACTACGAGGCCGAGCATGCCGGCCGTGTGATCGAGCAACTGGTGCGTCCCACCGGCCTGGTCGACCCGGAGATCGAAATCCGCCCGGCGCTGACCCAGGTCGACGACTTGCTCTCGGAAATCACCAAGCGCGTGGCGCTGGAGGAGCGTGTGCTGGTCACCACGCTGACCAAGCGCATGTCCGAAGACTTGACCGACTACCTCGCCGACCACGGTGTGCGCGTGCGCTACCTGCACTCGGACATCGATACCGTGGAGCGCGTGGAAATCATCCGCGACCTGCGCCTGGGCACCTTTGATGTGCTGGTGGGCATCAACCTGCTGCGCGAAGGCCTGGACATGCCGGAAGTGTCGCTGGTGGCGATCCTCGATGCAGACAAGGAGGGCTTCCTGCGCTCCGAACGCTCGCTGATCCAGACCATCGGTCGCGCGGCGCGTAACCTCAATGGCCGGGCGATTCTCTACGCGGACCGCATCACCGGTTCCATGGAGCGGGCGATTGGCGAGACCCAACGCCGTCGCGACAAGCAAATAGCCTTCAACCTGGAAAACGGCATTACGCCCAAGGGCGTGTTCAAGGACGTTGCCGACATCATGGAAGGCGCCACCGTGCCGGGCTCTCGCAGCAAGAAGCGCAAGGGCATGGCCAAGGCCGCCGAGGAAAGCGCCAAGTACGAAAACGAACTGCGCTCGCCGAGTGAGATCACCAAGCGGATTCGCCAGTTGGAAGAGAAAATGTACCAGTTGGCGCGCGACCTGGAGTTCGAGGCGGCGGCGCAGACGCGCGATGAGATTGGCAAGTTGCGCGAGCGGTTGCTGGCTGTCTGATCTGCGGTGGCTGGGCTGGCCTCATCGGGGGCAAGCCCCCTCCCACACTTTGACTCGTGAACACCGTCAAATGTGGGAGGGGCGGTGCGACGATTCGACTTGCCCCCGATGGCTGCGCCTCGGTTTTCCAGAAATCACCCAGGCTGTTACCATTCGCCCCTTGTTTCAATTTCAGTTATATCGCCCATTCGAGACCTGCCATGACCACCGTCCGCACGCGCATCGCGCCATCGCCTACTGGGGATCCCCACGTCGGCACTGCCTACATCGCCTTGTTCAACTACTGCTTTGCCAAGCAGCACGGCGGTGAATTCATCCTGCGGATCGAAGACACCGACCAACTGCGCTCCACCCGCGAGTCGGAACAGCAGATTTTCGATGCCCTGCGCTGGTTGGGCATTACCTGGGCCGAAGGCCCGGACGTCGGCGGCCCGCACGGTCCGTATCGCCAGAGCGAGCGCAGCGACATCTACAAGCAGTACACCCAGCAATTGGTGGACATGGGTCATGCGTTCCCATGTTTCTGCACCGCTGAAGAACTCGACCAGATGCGCGCCGAGCAACAGGCCCGTGGCGAAACCCCGCGCTACGATGGCCGCGCATTGCTGCTGTCGAAAGAGGAAGTGGCTGCCCGCCTGGCCGCCGGTGAACCTCACGTTATCCGCATGAAGGTGCCGAGCGAAGGCGTGTGCGTGGTGCCGGACATGCTGCGCGGTGACGTCGAGATCCCGTGGGACCGCATGGACATGCAGGTGTTGATGAAGACCGACGGCCTGCCGACGTACTTCCTGGCCAACGTGGTCGACGACCACCTGATGGGCATCACCCACGTACTGCGCGGTGAAGAATGGCTGCCATCGGCGCCGAAGCTGATCCTGCTTTACGAATACTTCGGCTGGGAACAGCCGCAGTTGTGCTACATGCCGCTGCTGCGTAACCCGGACAAGAGCAAGCTGTCCAAGCGCAAGAACCCGACCTCGGTGACGTTCTACGAGCGCATGGGCTTCATGCCCGAAGCGATGCTCAACTACCTGGGGCGCATGGGCTGGTCGATGCCGGACGAGCGCGAGAAGTTCTCCCTGCAGGAAATGGTCGATAACTTCGACCTGTCCCGCGTGTCCCTGGGCGGGCCGATCTTCGATATCGAGAAACTCTCGTGGCTCAATGGCCAGTGGCTGCGTGATCTGCCGGTGGAAGAATTCGCCAGCCGCGTGCAGCAATGGGCGCTGAACCCTGAATACATGATGAAGATCGCGCCGCTGGTGCAGGGCAGGGTGGAGACGTTCAGCCAGGTCGCACCGTTGGCCAGCTTCTTCTTTGCCGGTGGCGTTAACCCGGATGCCAAGTTGTTCGAATCGAAGAAACTCTCTGGTGACCAGGTTCGCCAGTTGATGCAACTGATCCTGTGGAAGCTGGAAAGCCTGCGCCAGTGGGAGAAGGACGCGATCACTGCGACGATCCAGGCGGTGGTGGAATCCCTGGAGTTGAAATTGCGCGATGCCATGCCGCTGATGTTTGCCGCGATCACCGGGCAGGCCAGTTCGGTGTCGGTGCTGGATGCGATGGAAATTCTCGGCCCGGACCTGACCCGTTTCCGCCTGCGCCAAGCCCTTGATTTGCTTGGTGGTGTATCGAAGAAAGAAAACAAAGAGTGGGAAAAGCTGTTGGGCGCTATCGCTTAAGCAGTCCGTTGCAGCGACGAAACCCAGGTTTTCCGGGGTTTCGTCGGTAAGTGATTGTTATCCCGGCAAAAAATTTTGGAAAATGTTGAAAATAAATTTGACACCTTTCCAAACCGCCATTAAGATTCGCCCCGTCCTCACCGATGAGGGGCTATAGCTCAGCTGGGAGAGCGCTTGCATGGCATGCAAGAGGTCAACGGTTCGATCCCGTTTAGCTCCACCAATCTACAGGTTCAAGGTCTGGCCACACCGTCCTTGAATCGATCAGCTCTCAGCGCTGGTCAGCTGTACAGAAGGTTTTGTCCCCTTCGTCTAGTGGCCTAGGACACCGCCCTTTCACGGCGGTAACAGGGGTTCGAGTCCCCTAGGGGACGCCAGTTTCAACAAGCAGTTCGAAAGGTCTGCTGCGCCGCGAGGCGAAAAATCCGGGGCTATAGCTCAGCTGGGAGAGCGCTTGCATGGCATGCAAGAGGTCAACGGTTCGATCCCGTTTAGCTCCACCAATTTACAGGTTCAAGGTTTTGGCCACTCCATCCTTGAATCGATCAGTCTCAGCCTGGTCAGTTGTATAGAAGGTTTGTGTCCCCTTCGTCTAGTGGCCTAGGACACCGCCCTTTCACGGCGGTAACAGGGGTTCGAGTCCCCTAGGGGACGCCACGATTACCCGCTCTGCGGGATTTTTAAGGGTCATTCAATTATTGAATGGCCCTTTTGTTTGTCTGGCGTTTGGCCAATTCTCTCTCCCCATTCCCTTTGCTCTGCTGACCAGTGGTCATGCTTGTCGCTTGCTAAATATTATTATGGTAATAATATTCAACCCATGAAAGTCGGAGGCAACGATGAGCGATAAAAAAGCGCAAACCCGCGAACGTATTCTGCAAGCCGCCAGCGCTGCATTGACCCAGCGTGGTCCGGCCGAGCCTAGCGTGGGCGAAGTCATGGGCGCGGCGGGGCTGACCGTCGGTGGTTTCTACGCGCACTTCGAAAGCAAGGACGCCTTGATGCTGGAGGCGTTCACCCAGTTGTTGGCGCGGCGGCGTGCATCTATCGACGATATGGACGCACAGCTGACGGGAGAAGAGCGCAGGGGCCTGGTGGCGGCGTTTTATCTGTCACGCAAGCACCGCGATTCTACAGTCCAGGCATGCCCGATCCCGGCCACCGTGGGCGAGATGGCGCGGCTGCCGGACGCCTTCCGCGAGGCGCTGAGCGAGCATGTGGAACTGATGGCGGCCCAGCTTGCCGCGAGTCCCGAAGACACTGACAAAGCCTTGGCTGATATGGCGTTGATGATCGGCGGGCTGGCCTTGGCGCGTGCCCTGGGGCCGGGCGAGTTGTCGGACCGAGTGTTACGCGCGGCCAAGTCGGCTGTGCGCTAGAAGAGGGTGCGAGGATGGGCGCGTTAACCTGGATTCGTCGCTTCAACGGCACCGTTGGACACCTGGCACCGCAAACCGTGGCCAACAAGATGCGGCGTGCCTTCATGACGCCACGCGACCTGCCGCCACGTGACTGGGAGCTGCCGCTGCTGGCGCAATCGGAGCGCATCACCTTGCGTTTCGGCCTGTCGGCCCTGCGCTGGGGCCAAGGCCCTGCGGTGTTGTTGATGCACGGCTGGGAAGGCCGGCCAACCCAGTTCGCCAGCTTGATCACCGCGTTGGTAGGCAACGGTTACTCGGTGATTGCCCTGGACGGTCCGGCCCATGGTCGTTCGCCGGGACGGGAAGCTCACGTGCTGCTGTTCGCCCGAGCCATGCTGGAGGCGGCTGCCGAACTGCCGCCGCTGCACGCCGTGATCGGCCATTCCATGGGCGGCGCCAGTGCGATGCTGGCAGTGCAGTTGGGGCTGCGTACCGAGGCGTTGGTGAGCATCGCCGCACCGTCGCGCTTCCTGGATGTGCTGCGCGGCTTTACCACCATGGTCGGTCTGCCGGCGCGGGCACGCTCGGCGTTTATCCAGGAGGTGGAGTTGACGTTCGGCATGCCGCTCAAGCACCTGGATGTGGCCCACTACCAGATGAATATCCCCGGCCTGATCGTGCACGCCGAAGACGATACCTTTGTTCCGGTCAAGGCGTCTCAAGCCATCCACGAAGCCTGGTTCGACAGCCGCCTGCTGCGCCTGGAGCAAGGCGGGCACCAGAAAGTGCTGGCCGATCCCCGGGTGATCGAGGGCGTGCTGGCGCTGTTGGCCGGCTGTCGTCTACAGGACCGGCAAACCGCCTGATACACTGCTCCCGCCGACATCAATCGACTGGAGCAAGGCATGGGCTGGGATTTGGCAACGCCGTTTATCATCGATCTGCAGGTCGCCCCTGAAGACATCGACGGCCTGGGGCACGCCAATAATGCGGTGTACGTGTCCTGGCTGGAGCGCTGCGCCTGGCGCCATTCCCAGCGCCTGGGGCTGGACCTCACCGAGTACCGCCGCCTGGACCGTGCCATGGCCGTGGTGCGCCATGAAATCGATTACCTCGCGGCAGGCTACGAAGGCGATGAGCTGCAGCTGGCCACCTGGATCGTCGATTGGGACCAGCGCCTGAAGATGACTCGTCGTTTCCAGCTGGTACGCCCGCGTGACGGTGCGACCTTGCTGCGGGCTCACACCACCTTTGTCTGCATCGAATTGTCCAGCGGCAGGCCCAAGCGCATGCCGGCCGAATTTCTCGACGGTTATGGTCCCGCCCTGACAGGGGGTTAACGGTTGCCGCGGGAAACCCAGTAAACTGCGCCACGATTTTTGTTGAGTGTTTTCCATGCAAATTGCTTTGGCGCCCATGGAGGGGTTGGTCGACAACATCCTGCGGGACGTGTTGACCCGCGTGGGCGGTATCGACTGGTGCGTGACCGAGTTCATTCGCGTCAACGACCGCCTGCTCACCCCGGCGTATTTCCACAAGCTCGCCCCGGAACTGCTGCATGGTGCCCACACCGCAGCCGGTGTGCCGTTGCGCGTGCAATTGCTCGGTTCCGACCCGGTATGCCTGGCGGAAAACGCCGCCCTGGCCTGCGAGCTGGGTTCCGAGGTGATCGACCTGAACTTCGGCTGCCCGGCCAAGACCGTCAATAAGTCCCGCGGCGGTGCGGTGCTGCTCAAGGAGCCGGAGCTGCTCAACCAGATCGTCGAACACGTGCGCCGTGCCGTGCCGGCCCATATCCCGGTGACCGCCAAGATGCGCCTGGGCTTCGACAGCCCGGATGGCGCGCTGGTGTGTGCCACGGCCCTGGCCGAAGGCGGTGCGGCGCATATCGTGGTGCATGCGCGTACCAAGACCGATGGCTACAAACCGCCCGCCCACTGGGAATGGATTCCGCGTGTGCAGGAGGTGGTCAAGGTGCCGGTGTTCGCCAACGGCGATATCTGGAGCGTCGAAGACTGGCGGCGCTGTCGGGAGATCAGTGGTGTTGAAGACATCATGCTCGGTCGCGGCCTGGTGGCGCGTCCGGACCTGGCCCTGCAAATCGCCGCCGCGCGTGCAGGCGAAGACGTCGTGGAAATGACCTGGGCGCAAATGCAACCCATGCTCCAGGACTTCTGGACCCAGTCGGTCGCACAGTTGACCGAGCGCCAGGCCCCTGGCCGGTTGAAGCAGTGGCTGGCAATGCTGACGCGCAACTACCCCGAAGCTGTCGCGCTGTTTACCGCCTTGCGCCGCGAGACCGAACTGGAGCAGGTCAGCCGGTTGTTGGGGATGGATACTCCGGTCGCCGCCTGACCTTTCACCGCGCTGTGTCGAACGCCTGATATGTTTCACAGAAGGCTCCTTGTCGAAAGACAAGGAGCCTTCTGCGTTTAAAAGTCTTTGGATAAGGACTGAATCATTCTGCACGTTCTGGTGACTGTTCCTGCGACGCTTTGATGATTGCGGGTGAATGTTCTGTGCGTGTGAATTATCACAGTTCAACTATTAGTGGTGTGTTCAGTTATGTCTCTTAATTGCATGTCCAGCACTTTATGAGTGGGTATGTCTGTTAGTACGGCGCCGGTGCGCGATGAATCAAGGTTTTCTTGGAATGACCATGGGGTAAAGTCTGAAAGTTAGCGTTGGTTTCCTTATGTGAGGCGCGATTTCTGGAACTCGATAGTCTCACGCTCCACGAAGTAGGGACTGTAAGGCAGCGCTGTTGTTTTCCAGTACATATAAATCCTGTCGCCACTCCTGGCGTGTAACCGCCGGGCGGCGCCCACTAAGGAGCGTATTCATGTCCATCTCGATTAATGGTTCACCCTCTGTAAAAGTGGAGAGCCCACGTCACCATTTGCTGCCATCGACACCTGTTAAAAACAATGAGCCGCTGAGTTCTTCCAAGGCGGATCCAATATGGATTTCGCCTGCGCTTCGGCCTGATATTGCCCGAGCGCCTCACGGTGAAATGATGATCAACGCCGGAGCATTTTCAAAATTGTTCGACATGCTTGAGCAAGTCTTCAAAACCATGCGTGAGATGGTGTCGGGGAGAAACATGACCCCCGCCCTGGCCACACATTCCGATAAAACACCCAAGCACACGCCGGATATGACGACCCTGCTGAAAGTGAAGGCAGATCCAGCTCAGTTGACGGCGGTCAAGTCGGATACGACGACCCTGCTGAAAGGGAAGGCAGACCCAGCTCAGTTGACGGCGGTCACGTCGGATACGACGACCCAGTTGAAAGCAAAGGCAGATCCAGGCAAGTTGCCGCAGGCCGCGCCGGCCATGATGACTCAGCTGAAAGCAAAGGCAGAGCCCGCTCAGTTGACGGCGGTCACGTCGGATGCGACGACCCAGCTGAAAGCAAAGGCGGAACCAGCCACGTTGCCGGGGACCACCCCGGACCTGGCGACCCAATTGAAAGTGAAGGTGGAACCAGGCACAACGCCCAGGGCTACATCGGATACGACGAACCAGCTGACAGTGAAAGTCGACAAAGGGACGCTTCAGTCGGTCCCTGTGCCCCATGTCAACGTGAGCAACGACTCGAATGCGCAGGTCAAGGTAGAGCTCAATATCGGCAATTGCCACTGTCCTGATACCCATGTGGAGCGCGACGGAGGAGGGGTCAATCCTCTTTCGGTGCCCACCCCCGGGGTGACTCCACAACCCGATGCCAAGGTGCCGCCCATCAGGCCTGAGGTACGGCTTAATGCTCACCCGTTGCACAGGCTCGACGTGACTCCACGGCACGACACCAAGTTGCCGGACACCAAGTTGTCGGACACCAAGTTGTCGGACACCAAGTTGTCGGACGCAAAGTTGTCGGACTCCAAGGCTCCTGACGCCAAGGTGACACCACCCTCCAAAGCCAAGTCTTCAGGCATCCATCCTGGCGCGCTGCACCGGCTTGAATCGACGCCCCTGCCCGGAACTACACCGCGACCTGACACAAAGACCGTGACCTCGACCGATAACAGGCAGAAGGATATTCCAGATCAGTCAAAGCCCGAAGCGGACGTCACCAGTCCTGGCCCTGCTGAAAATGAGACTGACTTCAAGGGGTGGGCCTTTATCAACCGTCGTCGGTTAGGAAACTGATTCCTGCCATTGCGTCGCAACTTCTTGGATAAATAAAACGGTGTTTCTCCGGGCGGCACAGCGCTTGGAGAAATACTCGGAAAGTGGAGTGAACACCATGTCGTATTGTTCGATTCATAATATTGCGCGCGTAGTGAATGTTCGTCAGGCGTATAACAGAAACTTGCCGGCGGCCGTCAACGAACCTGCACCTTCCTATCGGTTTAAATCTATCGAGTTTGGTACAGGCGCTGCATCTGCTACCGCAGGCGGGCCAAGCGGTCAGGCGGCGATAGGCGCCGATCCAGATCCGGCTGCCAGCGTTATTGCGTTGTTCACTTCGTTTTTTACGCAGTTATTTAATCTTCTAACGAGTAAAACGGATAAGTTGGTTCCCGATAGTACGCCGCGCCCTCAGGTAAATCCGACCGTCGAGCCCGTCGTGCCGCCGGAGCCGCAACCCAAACAGTATGTGCCTATACCGAACCTGTCGGATAAACGTAATGGCGCAAAACCTGACAATATCTGGAGTGGGTTTCGTCAAGGCCCGGATGGTAACTGTGTCACGGTATCGGCCATCAAGGCAGCCATGTACAAGTTCGGCCAAAGTCCAACGGATATCTATAAAGAGGTGATCAAGACAAGTGATGGTTACCGGGTGACGATGCGCGATGATTTTGTACTTAACTTGACGGATCAAGAGTTAAAAATTGGCGCCGCGGCTTCGCGTTTTATCGGCCGCGATAAAGGCATGCTCAAGGACGCGCAATTCCTGTTCGCCGTCAGTGCCAAGCGTGCGCAGATGGAAAACAACGACGGCTGGGCGAGCCGCAGTTATCCCGCCGGCGTGAGAAGCTTGAACAATGGGGAGGATGAGTTTGGGCCAGGCGAGGGTTTCCTGCGTCTGGGCCTCAGGAAGCACATGAAGAGGGTGAGTGTGCGAGATCTCGCCAGGGGGCAGCTGGGCATGTGCAATCGAGCCTTCCATTCCGTGGCGGTGATCAATGGCCGCGAAGAGATGTATGGGCGCCAGGGTTCCGCGCCGACTCGTGGGGACGCCATCGCATTGGTGTGATGTGCGCGTGCAAGAGGTGCGGCCAGTGCCCTGGCTGTACGTTTTCGTCCAGCCTTGAGTGAGCAGTCCGATGAACACTTTGATTGAGGGGCATCGCACGGTCATTGCAAAACGGCTGCCTGAGCATGGTTCAAGTATGGTCCGCTCCGGGGCCGGGATGAGCCTTGATGGGCCTGTGAATGCATTCGCAGCCGCCGAGCGTCGATTCGGCGAAAATATGGACTGCAGTACTCACGTGGCGGTTATCAAACTGATGATGATGACCCTCGGCCCGCGTCCCTCCGATGTCTTCCACCAGGTAACCCAGGCAGGTGAAGGTTATGCCGTCACCATGAAGGATCAATACAGGGTGCATGTGTCCCAGGCAGAGCTTGAACAGGTCACCCGGGCGTCAAGGTTCACAGGGCAGGACCCTGATGCGCTGAAGCACGCCAACTTCATGTTGGCGGCCTTTGTAAAGCGCAAGCAGCAACTGGGCGGCTACGCGACGTTCGACGCCGCCCTGGCGAAGACCCTTGAGGGCGAGACAAGCAAGCGTTGCCTGGAGGGAATGGGCGTGTATGGGTTGTCGCGATGGGTTGCCGCCCGCGACATGGTCGGCAGGGATTTGGCCTGGGTCCGCCAGACCCATGACTTCGGAGCGGCGCTCGTGGTGGGCGGCGCCAATCACACGCACGGCGAAGGTTACGGTTATGTGCTGTTTGATGATCGTGAGACGCCACCGCAGCGTGACAGGGGCCTGGCTCAGGTATCGGAAAGTATCCGGCACGCCGATATCTGGAGCGGTTTTTATCAAGGTGTGGAGGGCAATTGCGTGACGGTGTCGGCGATCAAGGCGGCTATCACCCGTTTCCCCGAAGGCATCTACACGGCCATCTACAGAACGCCAGCCGGATGCGAAGTGACCATGCGCGATGGCTTCCGGTTGCGCTTGAGCCATGAGGAACTGAGGCAGGCTACCACCGCGTCGAACTTCTATGGCAGCAACCCGGTATTGCTGGATTACGCCAACTTCCTCTATGCCTGCAGCGCCAAGCGGGCGCAGCTGGAGAACAACGATTTCCGTGCGGGGAGAAGCTTTACGGCGGCCCTGGAAACCCTCAACGATGGCGAATACCCCGGTGAGGCTCTCCAGCGCCTGGGCCTGTTCGGTTACATCCGTAACAGCACTGTCGAGGAGTTGGTCAACGGTGCAATCGGTACGATTGCAGACGGTTGGCATTCCGTGGTGGTCGTCAAAGGGATGCTGGACCTGTATGGGCAAAAGTACGCCTTGAACGAGTCGCCCTGGCGGCGCAAAACGCTTACTGCGTTGAAGCTGGTGTAAGGGCTAGACCAACAACCGCCGAAATCCTTCGATCGGCAGTGGCCGACTGTGCAAATACCCCTGGAACAAATGGCAGCCCAGCTTTTGCAGGAACGCCAATTGCTCCGGGGTTTCCACGCCTTCGGCAATCACCGTCAGGTTCAGGCTGCGGGCCATGGCCACGATGGCTCGGATGATTTCGGCGTCGTTGGGGTCATGGGTCGCGTCGCGTACGAAGGACTGGTCGATCTTCAGCGCATCCACCGGCAGGCGCTTGAGGTACGTCAGCGATGAGTAGCCGGTACCGAAGTCATCCATGGCAAAACTGACACCGAGCTTCTTCAGGCGGCGCATCTTCGCCACGGTGTCGTCCAGGTTCTGAATCACGATGCCTTCGGTGATTTCCAGTTTCAGCAGGTTGCAGGGCAGTTGATGCCGCTTGAGGCTGCGCTCCACCCGTTCGACAAAGTCGTTCTGGCGAAACTGCCGGGGGCTGATGTTCACGCACAGGCTGAAATTCAGCGGGTCCACCAAGCCTTCGACAATCAGCTGTGCAAAGGCGGCGCAGGCCTCGTCGAGGATCCAGGTACCCACTTCGAGGATCAGGCCGCTGTCCTCCAGGATCTTGATGAATTCGGACGGCGACTGCGCGCCCAGCTGCGGATGCTGCCAGCGCACCAGGGCCTCGGCGCCGACGATCCTGTTGCCGCGCGCATCCACCTGGGGTTGGTAATGCACGCTGAACTCGCCGCGTGACAGGGCCAGGCGCAGGTCGGTTTCCATGCGCAGGCGCTCGCTGGCGGCCTTTTGCATGCTGTTATGGAACATCTGCGTGGTGTTGCGCCCCGAATCCTTGGCCCGGTACAGGGCGATGTCGGCGCGCTTGAGCAGGTCCGCCGGGGTCGTGCCATGGTCGGGAATCAACGCCACGCCGATGCTTGGCGTGACCTGCAGGCGATGGCCATCGAGGAACATCGGCTCCGAAAGCAATTCGCGCAGGGTATCGGCCAGTTCCTGCACCTGGGTGCTGACTTGCGTGCGCGTGCCATCCAGGCCGCTGAGCAGTACCACGAACTCATCGCCGCCCAGGCGCGCCACCGTGTCCTCCATGCGCACGCTGGCTTCCAGGCGCGCGGTGACGATTTTCAGCACGGTGTCGCCCACCGGGTGGCCGAGGGAATCGTTGATGTGCTTGAAATGGTCGAGGTCGAGAAACAGCAGGGCGCCGCGCAGGTTATGGCGCTTGAGCAAGGCGATCTGTTGGCTCAGGCGATCCATCAGCAGCGCACGGTTGGGCAGGTTGGTCAGCGGGTCGTGATAGGCCAGGTGACGGATCTGCGCCTGGGCGTTTTTGAGCAGGCTCACGTCCCGCGCGGTCAGCAGCAGGCACGGGGTTTCATTGAGGGTGATCGGCTCGACCGAGACTTCTACCGCCAACACGTCGCCGCGTTTATTGTGCCAGAGCATTTCCAGGTGAGGGATGCGCCCCTTGATCTGCAATTCGGCCAACAAGGCGGAACGCTGGTTTTCATCGGCCCAGATGCCGATCTGGTACAGCGTCAGGCCGATGGCTTCTTCGGCGCGGTAGCCGGTGAGGCGGCAGAAGCCATCGTTGACCTCCACATAACGGCCGGTGTCGCGCTCGGTGATGGAGATGGCGTCGGGGCTGGAATGGAAGGCCTTGGCGAATTTCTCCTCGCTGGCCTTCAGCGCGGCCTCCGAGCGTTGTTGCTGGGTAATGTCGCGCAACGTGGTGACGATGCACGGCTGGTCGCCCACCTTGATCAGCCGGCTGGAAATCATGCAGGTCAGGGTTTGGCCGTTCTTGTGGTGCACCACGATGGCCACATTGCTCAACGCCTGGTCGCGAATCACCTGTTCGATACGCTGCAGGCGTTTGCTTGACTCGTCCCACAGGCCGATCTGCTCGGCGCTCTTGTCGATCACCTCGGCCGCCGTCCAGCCAAACGTCTGGGTGAAGGCGGGGTTGATCTCGATGAACGCGCCACTGTCCAGGCAGGTGACGCAGATGGGATCGGGGCTGGCCTGGAACAGGCTGGCGAACTTTTCTTCGGAGGCGGTCAGGCGTTGTTCGCGCTCCACCTGGTCGGTGATGTCCAGCAGGGTGCCGGCCATGCGCAGCGGCGCCCCTTGCTCGTCGCGGTAGAGGCGGGCGCGGCTTTCCAGGTAGCGCGAGCTGCCGTCGTCCAGTGGTACGCGGTAAGTCAGTTGGTAATTGCCGGCCGGGCCTTCGCGCAGGGTGCGATAAGCGTTGCGCATGTTCTCGCGCTCTTGCCTGGGCATGCCCTCGAAAAACGCTTCGAAGGATTCATGGAAGGGCTCGGGCGGCAGGCCGTGCAGTTGAGCGGCGCGGGCCGAGCCATAGAGCATGCCGGTGGGGATGTGCCAGTCCCACGTGCCCAGTTGCGCCGAGTCCAGGGCCAGGTCCAGGCGCTCCTGGCTGTCCTTGAGGGCATTTTCGGCGTTTTTGCGCTCGGTGGTGTCGAGAAAGGTGCTGATCAAGTAGGCCTCGCCCTCCAGCTCGACCTTTTGCGCGCTGAGGGTGCCATCGTGGATCTGGCCGTTGCTGGCGCAGAACTGCACTTCCATGGTGATGGGTTCACCCTTGCGCTGGGTGGCCTGGACCAGCTGCGCGCGTTGTTCGGGGTGGCGCCACAGGCCCAGGTCCAGGGTGGTGCGGCCGATGGCATCGGCCACCGGCCAGCCGAAGAGCATCTCGAAATACTGGTTGGCTTCGCTGATCAGGCCGTCGGACTGGCGGGTCAACAGCACCATGTTCGGGCACAGGTGAAACAGCGTGGCGAAGCGTTTTTCGGAATGGCTGAGGGCGTGCTCTCGCTCGCGCTGGCGAGTGGTCTCGCGGATCACGCCGATCATGCGGCGCCGACCGGCCTTGTCCGGTGCCAGGCTGCCGTTGATCTCCAACCAGTGATACGTGCCGTCCGGCCATTGGATGTGATGGTGCATGGCCTGCTCGAACGGCTCGCCGGCCAGCACCGCATGAAAGGCGCGCACCACCCGGGAGCGATCCGACGGCGCCAGCAGGTCGAGGTAATCCAGGTCCTTGGGCAGTGGTTGGCGCGGGTCGAAGCCGAACAGCGCCTGGGTGCCCCGTGACCAGCTGATACGGCCCGTGTCGATTTCCCAGCACCACGCGCCCAGCCGGGCCGCATTCAGGGCTGCCAGCAGTTGCGGGGCGCTGTCCCAGCTCTGCTCCGCCTGCTGGGGGTCCAGGGCGTAGATGCGGGGCAGGGGAGGTAGAGGGTCGACAGGGTTGCGCATTATCAAAGGGCCTTGGCTCGATGGGCAAACAGCGCGGTTTTATTCACAACCTGGGGCCGCACGGCGTCATACCGGTATCACTGGCAGATCCACCTGTGCATCCAACAGGCTCATGAACGCCCGCGCAGCGTTCGACAGTGTCCTTTCGGTGTGCACGATATAGCCTAGCTGGCGACTGAGTTGTATGCCCGGCAAAGCGATGCTCGCCACCTGATCATCGAGCATGGTGCGCGGCAAGACGCTCCAGGCCAGGCCGATGGAGACCATCATCTTGATGGTTTCCAGATAGTTGGTACTCATCGCGATGTTCGGCGTAAGGCCCTGGGCCTCGAACAGACGGCTGACAATATGGTGGGTAAAGGTATTACCGCCAGGGAAAACCGCCGGGTGGCCGGCAATATCGGCCAGGCTGACGTCGCGGTTGCCGGTGAGGCTGTGCTCCGGCGCCACCACGAAATCCAGCGGGTCGTCCCACACCGGGGTGGCGCTTACCAGGTGATGGGGGGCGGGCGCCAGGGTGATCACCGCCACTTCGGCGCGGCCGTGGAGGATTTCTTCGTAGGCCACTTCCGAATCGAGAAACTGAATATCCAGGGCCACGTTCGGGTATTCCCGGGTGAAGGTGCGCAGGATCGGTGGCAAACGATGCAGCCCGATATGGTGGCTGGTGGCCAAAGTGAGGCGGCCGCTGACTTCTCCCGTGAGGTTGGTGAGGGCGCGGCGGGTGTCGTCCAGCACGTTGAGAATCTGATAAGCGCGCGGCAGCAAGGCCCGGCCGGCTTCGGTCAAGCCGACTTCACGGCCCAGGCGATCGAACAGTCGCACCTTCAATTGCTGTTCCAGGCCGGCGATGCGCTTGCTGATGGCCGGCTGGGTCAGGTGCAGGCGTTCACCTGCGCCGGAGAAGCTGCCGGTCTCGGCGATGGCAATAAAGGCATTGAGGTTGGCCAGGTCCATGGTTGTATTCCAGTTGGTAATCCAAAGCATAAAAAATATGAATTTGAGTTATTTAATGTAGCGCCATACCATCAGCCTCACAAGCCAAAGGGTTATTGAAAAGCCCGGCGCATAGAAACACCGCTGATGAGGACCGACTGATGGCCGGCAAAACGCTTTACGACAAGCTTTGGGATTCCCATGAAGTGAAACGGCGCGACGATGGCTCGTCGCTGATCTATATCGACCGTCACATCATCCATGAAGTGACCTCGCCCCAAGCGTTCGAAGGCCTGCGGCTGGCCGGGCGCAAGCCCTGGCGCGTCGACTCGATCATCGCCACCCCGGACCACAACGTACCGACCACCCCGGAGCGCAAGGGCGGGATCGACGCCATTGTCGACACCGTGTCGCGCTTGCAGGTGCAGACCCTCGACGACTACTGCGACGAATATGGCATCACCGAATTCAAGATGAATGACGTGCGTCAAGGGATCGTCCACGTGATCGGCCCGGAGCAGGGCGCCACCTTGCCGGGCATGACCGTGGTCTGCGGCGACTCCCACACTTCCACCCACGGTGCGTTTGGCGCCCTGGCCCACGGCATCGGCACCTCGGAGGTGGAGCATGTGTTCGCCACCCAGTGCCTGGTCGCCAAGAAAATGAAGAACATGCTGGTGCGTGTCGAAGGCACCTTGCCGTTCGGCGTGACCGCCAAGGACATCGTGCTCGCCGTGATCGGCAAGATCGGCACCGCCGGCGGTAACGGCCATGCCATCGAGTTCGCCGGCAGCGCCATTCGCGACCTGTCCATCGAAGGCCGCATGACCATCTGCAACATGTCCATCGAAGCCGGTGCCCGCGTGGGCATGGTGGCGGCGGACGAGAAAACCGTTGAATACGTGAAGGGGCGCCCATTTGCACCGCAAGGCGCCGATTGGGACGCCGCGGTCGAAGCCTGGAAAGACCTGGTGTCCGACGCCGATGCGGTGTTCGACACCGTGGTTGAACTCGACGCTGCCCAGATCAAGCCGCAGGTCAGCTGGGGCACTTCGCCGGAAATGGTCCTGGCCGTCGACCAGAACGTGCCGGACCCGGCGCAGGAAGCCGACCTGGTCAAGCGCGGTTCCATCGAGCGCGCCTTGAAGTACATGGGCTTGAAGGCCAACCAGGCGATCACCGACATCCAGTTGGATCGCGTGTTTATCGGCTCCTGCACCAACTCGCGGATCGAAGACCTGCGCGCGGCGGCGGTGATCGCCAAGGGCCGCAAAGTCGCCTCGACCATCAAGCAGGCCATCGTGGTGCCAGGCTCGGGCCTGGTAAAAGCCCAGGCTGAGGCCGAAGGCCTGGACAAGATCTTCCTCGAAGCCGGTTTCGAGTGGCGTGAGCCGGGCTGCTCAATGTGCCTGGCGATGAACCCGGATCGCCTGGAGTCGGGCGAGCATTGCGCGTCCACCTCCAACCGTAACTTCGAAGGGCGTCAGGGCGCGGGTGGCCGTACCCACCTGGTCAGCCCGGCCATGGCCGCCGCCGCTGCCGTCAACGGTCGTTTCATCGACGTTCGCGAATTGATCTGAGGAAAACCCGATGAGAGCTTTTACCCAACACACCGGTTTGGTCGCGCCGTTGGACCGTGCCAACGTCGACACCGACCAGATCATCCCCAAGCAGTTCTTGAAATCGATCAAACGCACCGGTTTCGGCCCCAACCTGTTCGACGAATGGCGCTACTTGGACGTGGGCTACGCCTACCAGGACAACTCCAAGCGCCCGCTGAACAAAGACTTCGTGCTCAACGCCGAGCGCTACCAGGGCGCCAGCGTGTTGCTGGCCCGGGAAAACTTCGGTTGCGGTTCCAGCCGCGAGCACGCGCCGTGGGCCCTGGAAGAATATGGCTTTCGCAGCATCATCGCGCCGAGTTATGCCGACATCTTCTTCAACAACAGCTTCAAGAACGGCCTGTTGCCGATCATCCTGACCGACGAAGAAGTCGACGAGCTGTTCAAGCAAGTGGAAGCCGATGTGGGCTACCAGTTGACCATCGACCTGGCTGCGCAAACCGTGACCCGTCCGGACGGCAAGGTGTACCACTTTGAGGTGGACGCCTTCCGCAAGCACTGCCTGATCAACGGCCTGGACGATATCGGCCTGACCTTGCAGGACGGCGATGCGATTGCCGCGTTCGAAGCCAGGCACCGGGCGAGCCAGCCCTGGTTGTTTCGTGACGCATAAATTGATGTAGGCAGGACCGGCTTCATCGGGGGCAAGCCCCCTCCACAGGGGGAACGCATTCCAAATGTGGGAGGGGGCTTGCCCCCGATAGGGCCGATACCAGCAACACAACCCTTGAAGGATGCCACCATGACCAGCACCGCCCACACCCAAGTCGTGCAAAAACAATTCGGCGAACAGGCATCTGCCTACCTGAGCAGTGCCGTGCACGCCCAAGGCACCGAATTCGCGCTGCTCCAGGCTGAACTGGCCGGGCAGGGCCATGCACGGTTGCTGGACCTGGGCTGCGGTGCCGGTCATGTGAGTTTCCATATGGCGCCATTGGTCAAGGAAGTGGTGGCCTACGACCTGTCCCAGCAGATGCTCGATGTGGTGGCCGCCGCTGCGCAAGATCGCGGTCTCACCAATATCGGCACCGTAAACGGCGCCGCCGAGCGCCTGCCGTTCGCCGATGGCGAATTCGACTTCGTGTTCAGCCGTTATTCGGCGCACCATTGGAGCGACCTCGGCGTGGCGCTGCGCGAAGTGCGCCGCGTGCTCAAGCCGGGCGGCGTGGCGGCGTTTGTCGATGTCTTGTCACCGGGCAGCCCGTTGCTGGACACTTACCTGCAAACCGTCGAAGTGCTGCGCGACACCAGCCACGTGCGTGACTACTCCGCCGCCGAATGGATGCGCCAGCTCAGCGAAGCCGGCTTGCACGTACGCAACAGCAGCCGCCAGCGCCTGCGCCTGGAATACATCTCGTGGGTCGAACGCATGCGCACACCGCAAGTGTTGCGCGCCGCGATCCTGCAGCTGCAGCAGGCGATGGGCCAGGAAGTGCGCGATTACTACGAGATTCAGGCCGACGGCACTTTCAGCACCGACGTGCTGGTGGTCTGGGCCGAACGCTGATTAATTTTCCCGACCTGCCCACGGGCAGGTCGCTCGATGAAATGAGGAACCCATGAGCAAGCAGATTCTGATTCTCCCTGGCGACGGTATTGGTCCGGAAATCATGGCCGAAGCGGTCAAGGTCCTGGAGCTTGCCAACAGCAAGTACAGCCTGGGCTTCGAATTGAGCCACGACGTGATCGGCGGCGCTGCCATCGACAAGCACGGCGTGCCCCTGGCCGACGAAACCCTGGACCGCGCCCGCGCCGCCGATGCGGTGCTGCTTGGCGCCGTGGGTGGCCCGAAGTGGGACAAGATCGAGCGTGATATCCGCCCTGAGCGCGGCCTGCTGAAAATCCGCGCGCAACTGGGCCTGTTCGGCAACCTGCGCCCGGCGATCCTCTACCCGCAACTGGCCGACGCATCGAGCCTGAAGCCGGAAGTGGTAGCGGGCCTGGATATCCTGATCGTGCGTGAACTGACCGGCGGTATCTACTTTGGCTCGCCACGGGGCGTGCGCGAGTTGGAGAATGGTGAGCGCCAGGCCTACGACACCCTGCCGTACAGCGAGAGCGAAATCCGCCGTATCGCCCGCGTCGGTTTCGACATGGCCCGTGTGCGTGGCAAGAAGGTCTGCTCGGTGGACAAGGCCAACGTCCTGGCCTCCAGCCAACTGTGGCGCGAAATTGTCGAAGAAGTGGCCAAGGACTACCCGGACGTCGAGCTGAGCCACATGTACGTCGACAACGCCGCCATGCAACTGGTCCGTGCGCCGAAGCAGTTCGACGTGATCGTCACCGACAACCTGTTCGGCGACATCCTGTCCGACCAGGCGTCGATGCTCACCGGTTCCATCGGCATGCTGCCGTCGGCGTCCCTGGACACCAATAACAAGGGCATGTACGAGCCTTGCCACGGCTCGGCGCCGGACATTGCGGGCCAGGGCATTGCCAACCCGCTGGCGACCATCCTGTCGGTCTCGATGATGCTGCGTTACAGCTTCAACCTGAGCGACGCCGCGGATGCGATCGAGAAGGCCGTGAGCCTGGTGCTGGACCAGGGCCTGCGCACCGGCGACATCTGGTCGCAGGGTTGCACCAAGGTGGGTACGCAGGAAATGGGCGACGCAGTAGTCGCCGCGCTGCGGAATCTGTAATCTCTCGGGCCCGCTTGCAGTTGTTGCTGCAAGGCGGCCCACTTTTTAACAAGGTGTAGTTGCGATGAAACGTGTAGGTCTGATCGGTTGGCGCGGTATGGTCGGTTCCGTGCTCATGCAGCGGATGCTGGAAGAGCAGGATTTCGATCTTATTGAGCCGGTGTTTTTCACCACTTCGAACGTAGGTGGCCAAGGGCCGTCCGTGGGCAAGGATATTGCCCCGCTCAAGGACGCCTACAGCATTGAAGAGCTGAAAACCCTCGACGTGATCCTCACCTGCCAGGGTGGCGACTACACCAGCGAAGTCTTCCCCAAGCTGCGTGAAGCCGGCTGGCAGGGTTACTGGATCGACGCCGCCTCGAGCCTGCGCATGCAGGACGACGCCGTGATCATCCTCGACCCGGTCAACCGCAAGGTCATCGACCAGCAGCTGGATGCCGGCACCAAGAATTATGTGGGCGGCAACTGCACCGTCAGCCTGATGCTGATGGGCCTGGGCGGCCTGTTCGAAGCCGGCCTGGTCGAGTGGATGAGCGCCATGACTTATCAGGCAGCTTCCGGTGCCGGCGCGCAGAACATGCGTGAGCTGATCAAGCAGATGGGCGCGACCCACGCCGCTGTCGCCGAT
Source organism: Pseudomonas sp. GV047 (assembly GCF_003058245.1). NCBI lineage: Bacteria > Pseudomonadati > Pseudomonadota > Gammaproteobacteria > Pseudomonadales > Pseudomonadaceae > Pseudomonas > Pseudomonas sp. GV047. Next base: position 542,460 of record NZ_QCWA01000004.1, read on the forward strand.
CAACTGGCCGACCCGGCCAGCGCGATCCTCGACATCGACCGCCGTGTGGCCGAAGCCATGCGCAGCGATGCCTACCCGACCGAGAACTTCGGTGTGCCATTGGCCGGCAGCCTGATCCCGTGGATCGACAAAGAGCTGCCGAACGGCCAGAGCCGCGAAGAGTGGAAGGCCCAGGCCGAGACCAACAAGATCCTCGGCCGGTTCAAGAGCCCGATCCCGGTGGATGGCATCTGCGTGCGCATCGGCGCCATGCGCTGCCACAGCCAGGCGCTGACCATCAAGCTGAACAAAGACGTGCCGATCGCTGATATCGAAGGGCTGATCAGTCAGCACAACCCCTGGGTCAAGCTGGTGCCGAACAACCGCGACATCAGCATGCAGGAGCTGAGCCCGACCAAGGTCACCGGCACCCTGAATGTACCGGTGGGCCGTCTGCGCAAGCTGAACATGGGCACCCAGTACCTGGGGGCGTTCACCGTCGGCGACCAACTGCTATGGGGCGCGGCGGAGCCGCTGCGTCGCATGCTGCGGATTTTGCTGGAGCGTTGATCGCTTGAAGCAATAATAGAAACCCGCGTTCTGGTGACAGGCGCGGGTTTTTTATTGTTCTTTCGGGCGCTATCGGGAGCAAGCCCCCTCCCACAGTGAACAGCATTTCAACGTTGGAACTCGGTTGAATGTGGGAGGGGGCTTGCCCCGGTACAAACCGGGGACATCGTTTACATTTCTAACCGGGGACATGGTTTACAGGCTAATACGCATGATCAGGAGGTAACTGATCATGCCCT